>NZ_ANBB01000025.1 GCF_000341105.1 Nocardiopsis potens DSM 45234 | reverse complement strand
CCTGCCCCCCCCGCCACTGCGCGGCGACCACCGGGGACCCTGCGGGCCGCGGCAGGACCGGCTCGGGCATCAGCGCCGCGTCGGGCGTCCCGGGGTCGACGAAGCGCACCCAGCTCGCCGCGGCCGCGAACCGCACGTCCACCGGCGCCCTCGGGGAGGCGGGGAGAGGCTCGGGGGACGAGGAGTCCATCGTCCCCTCCCTTCTGCGTGCGGCACCGCCGCCGCAGCGTACCGGAACCCGAAAAACGGGGCATGGGCCCCGTGAACAGGAATCCCGCATCGCGGAACGCCCCCGGCACCGCCCGGACGGGAACGGATCCGCGTCGGAAAGGACCGGAGAAGAGGGCCGCCCGGCGGTTGTGGCCGAGAAGTGGCCGCTTCTCTTCCTACCGTGGCGGCATGACCCATCACGGCACGGCCGTTCGGAGGGCGCCCGGCGGCGCCCCGAAGCACAACGCCTCGGCGGAAGGGGGCTCGGCATGGCGATCGGAGTGACCACGCCGACGGGCAACGTCGGTTCGCACCTGCTGCGGCTGCTCGTGCAGGCGGGCGAGCGCCCGCGAGCGCTGCTCCGGGACCCCTCCCGGCTCGCCCCCGACCTCGCCGGGCACGTCGACGCGGTGGCCATGGACAGCTGGGACGCCGAGTCCGTCATCGAGGGCACCCGTGGGCTCACCGCGCTGTACTGGGTGAACCCGACCGCGACCGACCGGGACCCGCTGGAGGCGCACGCCGCCGCCGCGGCCGGCGTCCGCGCCGCGGTGGAGCGGAACGGCATCGGGCGCGTCGTCTTCCAGTCCAGCGTCGGCGCGGAGAAGCGGTCCGGCGCCGGCGAGATCGACGGGCTCGCCGCCACCGAGCTCGCCCTGGACGCCACCGGGGCGGCGGTGACGCACCTGCGCTGCGGCTACTTCTTCACCAACCTGCTGATGGACGCCGAGGCGATCCGCGGCGGCGTGTTCAGCACCGCGATGGACCTGGACCGGCCGGTGCCGTGGGTGGCCCCGGCCGACATCGCGGCGGTGGCCGCGGTCCGGCTGCTCTCCGGATCCTGGAGGGGGCGGTGCGTCCAGGCGGTGCACGGGCCGGAGGACACCTCCTTCCGGCGGGTGGCCGGCGTCCTGTCCGAGGTCCTCCGCCGCCCGGTGGAGCCCCGGCGGATCGGCGACGACGAGGTCAGGGCGGCGCTCAGGGCCGCCGGCATGTCCGAGGCGCAGGTGGAGGCCATCGCGATGATGACGGTGGGCGTCAGGGACGGCTTCACCCCCGAGGACCCGCGCAGCCCCCTCACCACGACGCCCACGTCCCTGGCCGCCTGGGCCGCCGAGCACCTGGCCCCTCTCGCCCGGTGACGCCCGCGCCCCGGCGCCCCTCCCCCTCCGGGGCGCCGGGGCCTGCGGGGCGCTCCGGCGCGCCGGAGCACGTCCGCTCTGCCCGCCCCCGCACGGCCGGGCGGGGCGGACCGGGCGGGCGCGTGCCGCCGGGGCGCGGTCAGCCGTGCCAGACGGATTCGTGGTCGGCGTGGACCGGCAGGTAGGCGCCGGGGGTGAACAGGGCGTCGTAGTACTCGGTGTCGATGTGCTGGGCCTGCAGGTAGTTCATGATCCAGACGGTGGGCACCGTGCCGGGGAACTTTCCGAACGTCGCGTCGACGTACTCGGCCTGCAGGGTGAGCAGCTCCTTGAACCGGGCGTCGTGCGGGGCGGCCGCGCCGCGCACGCCCGGCGTGTCCCGCCACGGGCCGGGAGTGTCCGGGTGGAACGGGCCGCCGGGGCCGAACTTGCGCTCGGTGTAGGCCTCCACCGCGGCGGCCATGTCCGGGAAGTGCGGCCGGCAGTAGGCCTCGAACACCCCGGGCAGGCCGGTCGGGTCGGGCAGCGGCCATCGTGGGTCGGTCTGCACGTGGAAGCCGAGGCCGGGCACGTCGGCGCGGCCGGAGGCGCCGAGCACTGTGGGGCGGTCGATGCCGTCGAAGGCCCACCCGCCCAGGCCCATCGCGGTCAGCAGCAGGTGGCCGTTGTAGACGCTGGTCATCAGCTCGGCGGTGGCCTCGGTCAGCGAGTACTGCTCGACGAAGGAGAGCGGCACCGGGTCGCCGGTGTCCACCCGGTCGGCGAACGCCTCGATCCCGGGGATCCGCCGCCCGTTGACGTCGTCGTAGACCGCGACCCCGTTCTGCGCGAAGAAGGCCAGGTTGGCCAGGGTGTGCTGGGCGATGTCGGCGACCGGGGCGACCAGCAGCGAGCCGGGGTGGTTGGCGATCCAGGTGTTGTGGCCCTCCATGTAGGGCTGCTCGCGGGGGATGTGCAGGCGCTCGGTGGAGAGCCTGCGGACCCGGGAGAGCACCGCGTTCAGCCGCCCCTCGGTGTCGGGGTGCTCCTCGGGGCGGGCGTCCCGGGTGGACAGGAAGTAGGTGCCGGTGTCGTCGGTGAAGAAGAAGTCGGCGGTGTGGAAGCCCGCGGCGGAGGGGAAGGTCCGGCCGGCCGCCGAGCCGCTGTAGTTCGGCAGGGCCGGGGCGTAGCCGGGGTGGTGGGTGATGGCGTGGTGCCACCCGGTCACGCCCGCCACCGTCGTCAGCACCAGGGCGCGCTCGACGTCGCTGAGCGGAACGGGGTCGTGCCGGCTGCGGTAGGCCAGCGGCCCCGCGGGCACGTGCCCGCCGAGCGGGAACCGGCGCGATCTCCGCCCGAACACCGCGTCCAGCAGCGGAAACCGCCCGAGCCGCTCGACGGCTGCGCGCTCGCCCGTGCTCAGTGCGACCGGGGGCAGTCCGGCACCGTCCGCCATTTCCGGTCCCCCCTCGCGGTGGCCGCCTCCTCCATCGCGCTCCTCGGCCGCGGCGCACGGCCGTCGCCGACCGTCGGTGACCGGGCCGTCGCGGAGGCGAGCGGTCCCAGCCTCACCACCGTTCCCGCCTTTGTCAATCAGGACAGTGAGTTTCATCCGGTTCGCCCCGTACGCGGCCTTCACCGGGGAGGGGCGGGCTCCGGAGCGAAGCGGCCGGCCGTCCCCGTTCACCCTGCGGGGCGGTCCGGCGCACCGTTCGGCGGCGCGGATTCGACGCCGGCGAGGAACCGCTCGACCCGGTCGGCGATCTCGTCCGGGTATTCGGCGCTGATCGCGTGCGAGGCCCGCGGCCACAGCTCGACGGTCCCCGCGCCGAGGCGGGCCCGGGCATGCCGCACGACCCGCTCGGGGTCGCGGTGGACGATGCTGCGCCCGCCGATGAGCGCCAGCACCGGCGCGGTGATGGAGTCGAGTTCGGCGTCGGCGGGCCGGGCCGGCGGCGGCTGGCGGATGTCGAAGTGCTCCATGCCCGCGGCGATCAGCCGCCCCGCCGCCGTCTCCTGGGAGCGGCGGTTCCCGCCGGAGATCATGCCGACCAGCCCGCCGCGCCACCGGGCCGGCATCGGCAGCACGCTGCCGAGCGAGACCAGCAGGCTCTTCGCGGCGAGCTCGCCGAAGGTGCGGATCGGCTCCAGCGCGGTCAGCGAGCGCACCCGCTCGGGCCGGTGGATGAGCGTCTGCACGCCGAGCCAGCCGCCGAAGGAGACCCCCAGCAGGTGGGCCCCGTCCAGCCCGAGCCCTTCGATCGTCTCCGACAGCCAGGCGGCCTGGTCGGCGCCGGAGGCGATCCGCTCCGACTGCGAGCTGCAGCCGGGCTCCCCCAGCCCGTCGACCGTGTAGACGGGGCGGCCGCGCCGCAGCCCCGGGATGTTGGGCCGCCACATCGGGGTGGAGGAGTTGCGGCCGGGGAGCAGCAGCAGCGGCGTGCCCTCGCCGCCTCCGAACCGGTAGGCGCGCACCTGCCCGTAGGAGGTCGCCACGGTGTACCGGCCGGCGGGCTCCTCCAGGGCGCCCATCGCCTCCCGGTAGACCGCCGCGAACCGGTCGAAGCCGGCCCGGTTCCGGAAGGAGCCGATGCCCTCGGCGTTCCATTCGCGCCCGATGCGCGGTTCGAGGAATTCGACGGACGCCATGGGCCTCCTCCGGCTCGCGTTGCGGTACGCTCATACCGTAACGGTTCCGCCCCGTCCGGACCACCCCGAATCCGATCGGCAGAGGACATGCCCCGCCAGGTCGACCACCGGCAGCGCCGCGCCCAGATCACCGACGCGGTGCTGCGCATCGCCGCCCGCCGCGGCCTGGGCGATGTCACGATGAGCGAGGTCGCCGCGGAGGCCGGCGTCTCCAAGGGCCGCGTCCAGCACTATTTCGGCTCCAAGGAGCGGCTGCTGCTGCACACCGGGCACCGGCTGCGGGACCGGGTCGGCGCCCGCCTCCTCCCCGAATCGCCCGGGGACGGCGCGCTGCCGGCCCTCACCCGCCTCCTGCACGCGGTGCTCCCCACCGCGGAGGAGGCCCGGGTGGACGCCCTGGCCGGCAAGGCGCTCTTCTCGGTCGCGCTGGGGATGCCCGAGCTCAGCGAAGAGTACCGCCGGGGCACCGCCGACCTTCGGGGCCTCCTCGCCGACCTGCTGGTGAAGGCCGGCGGCGGCGCGGAGGACGCCGATCGGCACGCG
Source organism: Nocardiopsis potens DSM 45234 (assembly GCF_000341105.1). Taxonomy (GTDB): domain Bacteria; phylum Actinomycetota; class Actinomycetes; order Streptosporangiales; family Streptosporangiaceae; genus Nocardiopsis_A; species Nocardiopsis_A potens. Next base: position 165,971 of record NZ_ANBB01000025.1, on the reverse strand, counting down.
GCCGCGCTCCTCGGCCTCACCGAGTACCTGAGCGACGCCCTCCTCCTGGAGGAGACCACCGCGCCGGAGGCGCGGCGGCGGCTCGACGCCCAGATCGCGGAGTTCCTGGGCCGCTGAGGGCCCGCACCGCATGCGTCACGGGAGCGGAGCGGGCCCTTCCCGAGTCGCCTCGGCCCCGGCCCGAACGTGGTCGATGCCGCGCCGGTACAGGTCGGTGCGGCCCACCGTCGCCCCGCCCCTTCGATCCCGAACGGTTCGGGTACCCGGGTGAGGCCCCTCGGCCTCAGGTGGCGCAGGAGGCGGTGGACGGCGGGATCCACGCGCCGGCCTCGCGGACGACACGGGAGCCGGTGGACTCGATCCGCACCGTTTCCCGCCTTCCGATCCGGGCGGGGCGGCACCGCCCGCATCGTGCGGCGAAGGAGCGCTCCGGCCCTCCGGGACCGCCGCTCCGCGTTTTCCGCGGATCGACGGCTCAGAGCACTAGGCTCCCTCGGCGAGGTCGCGGACGATGTCGGCGGCCGGGCGCTCCTCCGCGGAGCGGTAGGAGGTGCCGGCCCACAGGTGGAGGCGGTCGGCGTCGCCCTCCCGGGCGGCGGCCTTGCGCATCGGGCCGGTCAGGTGGTGGACCTGCGGGTAGGCGGCGGGCGCGTCCGCGGTGTAGGTGCCGAGGAAGCGGTTGACCAGGCCGCGGGCGCGGCGGCCGCTGAAGGCGCGGGTGACCGCGGTCCCCGGGAACACCTCGTCGGCCAGGGCCTGCTTGTGGGTGGCGCTCGCCCCGCTCTCCGGAGAGCGCAGCAGCGCGGTGCCGACCTGCGCGGCGGCGGCCCCGTGCGCCAGGACCTTGCGGACGGCGGCGGCGTCGCCGATGCCGCCGGCCGCGATGAGCGGCAGCCGGACCTCCGCCCGCACCTCGGCGAGCAGGTCGAGCAGGGGCGCGGTGCGCTCCTCGGCGTCGTCGAAGGACCCCTGGTGGCCGCCGGCCTCGGCGCCCTGCACGACCAGCGCGTCGGCGCCGGCCGCCACCGCGGCCCGCGCCTCCTCCGCGCTGGTGACGGTGACGACGACGGCGCTGCCGGCCGCGCGCAGCGCGGAGGCATCCGCGGGGGCGGGCGCCCCGAAGGTGAAGCTCACCACCGGGACCGGGTCGGAGCGGAGCAGGTCGAGCTTGGCCGGGTAGTCGTCGTCGTTCCACCGGGGCTCGCCCAGCGGCGCGCGCAGGGCGTCGGCCTCCGGGGCGATGGCGCGCGCGTAGGCGGCGACGGCGTCCGGGTCGGCGCGGTCCGGGCCGGGCACGAAGAGGTTGACGCCGAACGGGCGGCCGGTGAGCCCGCGGGTGCGGCCGATCTGCCCGGCCAGCGCCTCCGGGGAGGCGTACCCCCCGGCGAGGAACCCGGTGCCGCCGGCCGCACCGACGGCCGCGACCAGCTCGGGCGTGCTCGCCCCGCCGGCCATGGGCGCCCCCACCACCGGCACCGGGGCGGCCCAGAGTCCGCTGCCTTCCGCGTCCACCACCGTGCACGACCTCCTCTGCCGACCGTCCGGTCCCTGCAGGGTCGCACATCCCGCGCCCCGCCCTGTACCGGACCTCCCGCCGGCCGGCCGCGCCGCCCCGGAAGGCCGGCGGCCGGCGCGCTCCCGGTCCGGCCGGGAGCAGGGGCTTCGCGGCCCCGTCCGCGGCGCTCCGACCGCCGCCCGCCCGCCCGCGCGCCGAGCGGCGAGGCGGAGGTCACATTTCCGCCCGGCGCAGCACTGCGGAGCGGTTCCGGACCGCGGCGGCCGGTGCCCCCTCCGCACCTCGGGCGGGGGCGGTCCGGCGGACGCGGGCGCCGCTTCGCGCCCCTCCCCGGCGCCGCCCCGGGGCCGGCGGGCGGGGCCGCCGCCTCCGGGGCGCGGGTGCTCCGGGGACCGGTCCCCGCTCCGGGGCCGGCGCCGGGTCACCGGGTCACAGCCGCCCGCCCTCGGCGAAGCGCTGCAGGAAGCGGCGGGTGCGCGGGTGCTCCGGGGCGTCGAGGACCTGCTCCGGCGGGCCCTGCTCCAGGATGCGGCCGCCGTCGAGGAAGCAGACCCGGTCGGCGACGCTCCGGGCGAAGCCCATCTCGTGCGTGGCGAGCAGCATGGTCATCCCGTCGGCGCGCAGGCTCTGCACCAGGGTGAGGACCTCGCCGACCAGCTCCGGGTCGAGGGCGGAGGTGACCTCGTCCAGCAGCAGCAGGCGGGGCGTGTTGACCAGTGCCCTGACGATCGCCGCCCGCTGCTGCTGGCCGCCGGAGAGCCGGTCGGGGTACTCGGAGGCCTTGTCGCTCAGGCCGACCCGGGCCAGCAGCTCCCGGGCCTGCTCCTCGGCCTCGGCCCGCGGGCGGCCGTGCACCCGGCGCGGGGCGAGGGTGATGTTGTCCACCACCGTCATGTGCGGGAACAGGTTGTAGGACTGGAAGACCATGCCGATCCGCCTGCGGACCCGGTCCGGGTCGACCCGGGGGTCGGTGATGTGCTCGCCGTCCAGGCGGATGCTGCCGTCGCTGATCGGCTCCAGCAGGTTGATACAGCGCAGCAGGGTCGATTTGCCCGACCCGGAGGCACCGATGAGCACCACGACCTCGTGCTCGGCGACGTCGAGGGTGAGCGAGCGCAGCACCGGGGAGCCGCCGAACTCCTTGCGGACCCCGTCCAGCGCGAGCAGCGGGGGGCGGTCGGCCCCGTCTGCGGGCGGGTTCGCGCCGCTCATCGCGCACCGTCCGCGGACTGGCGGCGGGCGGCGCGCACGGTGATCCGGTCGGTGACGGCGACCAAGGGGACGGCCATGAGGATGAAGAGCACTCCCGCGACGATGTAAGGGGTGAAGTTGTAGGTCTCGGCGGTGGCGATCTGCGCGGCGCGGATGGCGTCGATCGGCCCGGCCAGCGAGATGAGGCCGACGTCCTTCTGCAGCGCCACCATGTCGTTGAGCAGCGGCGGGGACACCCGCCGCACCGCCTGGGGCAGCACCACGTGCCGCATTGCCTGCCGGTAGGTGAGGCCGAGCGAGCGCGCCGCCGCGATCTGGCCGGGGTGGACCGACTCGATGCCGGCCCGGAACACCTCGGCGATGTAGGCGCCGTAGGTGACGACCAGCGCGATGCCGCCCAGGACCAGGACGCTGGGCGTGCCCTCCAGGCGCAGCCCCGGCACTCCGAAGGTCATCAGGTAGAGCACGATGATCAGCGGGGCGCCGCGGAACCCGTAGGTGTAACCGGTGGCCAGGGCGCGCAGCGGGAAGAACACCGGGCCTCGGAGGGTGCGCAGCACCGCGACGAGCAGGCCCAGGGCGAGCGCGCCGAGCGCGCAGAAGACGAGCAGCCTCAGGTTGAGCCAGAGCCCGGCCGCCACCTCTGGCAGCGCGTCGAGGGCCACGTCCGGGTCGAAGAAGGTCGCGCGGACCCGCTCCCAGCCGGGCGAGCCGAGCACGGCGGCGGCCAGCGCGACCCCGACGACCGCGGTGGAGGCCGCGGCGATCAGCACCGAGCGGACGGTCTGCCGGCGCAGGTAGGCCTCTCGCTCGCGCTGCAGCGGGCTGGGCCGGTACTCCTCCTCGGCCGGACCGGGGACCGGCGGGCCGCCCCCGGAGTCATGCCGGCGGGGGTCATCAAGGGGTGCGGTCATGACAGCTCGGGCACCTCGGCGGCCTCGGAGAGCCACTTCCGCTCCAGGTCGGCGAGGGTCCCGCTCCCGTGCAGCGCGTCGACGGCGGCGGTGACGCAGCCGGTGAGCGGCGAGTCCTTGTCCAGCACCAGGCCGAACTGCTCGCCGCCGCTCTCCAGCGGCGGGAGCTGCCCGACGATCTCGGCGTCCTCCAGCTCGGTGCCGGTGATGTAGAAGGCGGTGGGCAGGTCGACGACGAGCGCGCCGATCTGCTCGTTCTCCAGCGCCTTCTTGGCGTCGTCGTTGTTGTTGAAGACCTGGGGGTCGGTGTCCGGCCCGATGGCCTCGTCGATCGCGTCCAGGCTGGTGGTGCCGACCTGGGCGCCCAGGTCCGCCTTCTTCAGCTCCTCCAGCGACTCGGCGCCGGCCGCCTCGGAGCCGGCCATCGCGACGACGGTCTGCCGCACGTCGTAGTAGGGCGATGAGAAGTCGACCGCCTTGCGGCGCTCCTCGGTGATGGAGAACTGGTTGATGTCGAAGTCGTAGGGCTTCGGGCCGGGCTGGACGGCGTTGTTGAAGGTCACCGACTCCCAGACCACGTTCTCCTCTGCGTAGCCCAGCTCCTCGGCGACCGCGTAGGCGACCGCGGACTCGTAGCCCTCGCCGCTGGAGGGCTCGTCGGTGAACCACGGCGGGTAGGCGGGGGTGTCGGTGCCGATGGTGAGCACGCCCTCCTCCAGGGTGGGCAGCGCTCCGGGCTCGCAGGCGGCGGATCCCCCGCCGCCGTCCGCCCCGCCTCCGTCCTGCGGTGCGCACGCCGCGACCCCGGCGAGAACGGCGCCGGCGAGGGCGGCGTACCTCCGGGCCGACCGGAGCGGCCGACGGCCGCGGGAAGGGTTCACCTGGTCCAACTGGTCCTCCAGACCGGAACGGGGGATGGCGTGCGCCTCCGGCGAGCGGGGGCCGGAGCGCCCGCCCGCCATATTATCCCCTGAAAAGATAGGAAATACCGCCCGGCCGGAACCCGCCTCCCTTGCGGGTCCCGACGAGAGCCGGCGGCGGGGGCGCCCCGCACATCGGCGGGCGCCGGACTTCCCGGACGGAGGGCGGTTAGGTTAGCCTAGGCTTCCATGAGTCAGCCCTACGCCTTCTCCCTCATCGAGGTCGTCCGCTCCGAACTCGTGACCCCGCTGATGGCGCGGGTCACCTTCGGCGGCGGGGACCTGCGGACCTTCACCTCGGTCTCCCCCGACCAGCAGGTGAAGCTCTTCTTCCCCCGGGAGGGGCAGGGCGCCCCGTCCGTTCCGCCGATGCCCGAGGACGGCGACGTGGGGCGCTGGCACGCCGCCTACCTGGCCATGCCGGACGACGTGCGCCCGTGGATGCGCAGCTACACGATCCGCGCCCACCGGCCGGAGGCGGCCGAGGTCGACATCGACTTCGTGCTGCACGGCGATTCCGGGCCGGCCTCGCGCTGGGCCGGGGCGGTCCGCCCCGGCGACGTGCTGGGCATGCTCGGCCCGGCGGCCGCCCGCTACCGCGAGCCCACCTCCGCGGAGGACTGGTGGCTGCTGGTCGGCGACGAGACCGCACTGCCCGCCATCGGCGCCCTGGTGGAGTCGCTGCCCGAGGGCACCCGCGCCCAGGTCTTCGCCGAGGTCCGGGACGCCGCCGAGGAGCAGCCCATCGCCCGCCCCGGCACCGACGTCACCTGGGTCCACCGGGGCTCCGTCCCGCCCGGCCGCGGCACCGGCCTGGCCGACGCGGTGCGCGGCGCCCGCCTCCCCTCCGGCCCCGGCTTCGCCTGGGTCGCCGGCGAGGCGTCCATGGTCCGCGCCGTCCGCCGCCTCCTGGTCGGCGAGCACGCCCTCCCCAAGAGCGCGGTCGCCTTCACCGGCTACTGGCGCCTCTCCACCACCCAGGACGCCCCGCCCACCGAGGAGGACCTCGCCGACGCCGCCGAGCAGCTGACCGAGGCCTGACCGCACCGCTCCTCCCCCGTTCCGCGGCACCGCCGCCCCGCGGCCGCTCAGGACGGCGGCCCGGCCGCCGCGGAGGAGCGGGCGACGGCGGGGCGGGCGGTCCTCAGCGGTCCGCCGCGGCCGCGATGACCCGGTCGATGTGCTGCGCCACCCGGTCGTGCAGGTCGAGGACGGGCAGGCGGAGCAGGGCGCCGGTCTCGGCCGCGATGCGGGAGTAGAGGCCGGTGATCGAGCGGAGGGCGCGGAGCTGGTCGGCCGGGTCGTAGCCGGCGAAGGCCGAGGGGATCTCGGAGCGGTAGGGCTCGGGCGCCCATTCGGCGATGCGGTGGCCGCCGTACCAGGTGTCCACCGCGCCGCCGGAGCGGGCGAAGGCGTTCCACTCCAGCATCCGGAGCAGCAGTTCCCCGGTCTCCACCAGGCGCGACGCGGCCGGCCACAGGTCTTGGCGGGCGATGTGGACGGGGATCTGGGTCGCCTCGAACCAGAACTCGCGCTGGTCGGTCTCGAACTCCTCTGCGTCCGGCGCGCTCCGATCGGGGGGACGGGGGTCGGAGGGCTCAAGGGCGCCGGCGGCCCCGGTCTCGTCCAGGTGGACCAGGTAGCCGCGCCGGTACAGCTCGTCCAGCCCGCCGGCGGCCATCCGCTCCAGGCGCTCGGGGCCGGCCAGGGTGAAGTCGGCCTTGCGCCCCTCGGCGAACACGGCCAGGCAGGTGGGCCAGTCCGGCTCGTCCTCGGCCTCGTTGTCGAGGTGGATCGCGACCAGCACCGGGGCGATCTCCTCCAGCCAGGCGTCCTCTCCGACCAGCTCGGCGGTGCCGGGGCCGATGAGCTCGATGTCGAGGTCGGAGTAGGCGTCGACGCGCCGCCCCCGCGCCCTCGACCCGGTCTGGACGACCGCGTGGACGCCGTCCCGGGCGGCGGCGAAGTCGACGATCCTCTTCAGCAGCTGTTCGGGGTTCTCCACCGCTCCACGCTAGCCCGGGGGGAGGCTCGCCCGCCGCTCCTTTTCCGCCCCTGCCTCGCCGAGGCCGCCGCCTCGGGCAGGGCGGCCGCGGAACCGCCCCGGCGCAGCCGCGCGGGGCCGCCCCGTCCACCGGCGCCACGGTCGGCCGGCGCCGCGCCCCGGTGCGCCGACCGGGGTCCGGCCCGGAACCGCCCCCTGACCTGTGCCGTCCTTCCGCACCGTTGCTAGCCTGCGCGGAGGCGGTCATCCGATGATCGGAAGGTCCGTCTCGGTATGCGGACGGGAACCGGGGAGCGGGTCCGCGGAGCGGCGGAGGACGGCATGGACATCGGATCGCTCGCGCTGCTGGCGGCCGCCGGGTTCGCGGCCGGCCTGGTCGGCTCGGTGGCCGGGCTGGCCTCCCTGTTCAGCTACCCCGCGCTGCTCGCGGTGGGGCTGCCGCCGATCGCCGCGAACGTCACCAACACCGTCGCCCTGTTCGCCAACACCGTCGGCTCCGCCGCCGGGTCGCGCGCGGAGCTGCGCGGGCAGCGCAAGCGCATCATCCGCTTCTGCGGGATCTCCGCGGCCGGCGGCGCCGTCGGCGCCTGGCTGCTGCTGACCACTGACGAGGAGACCTTCGAGCTGATCGTGCCCTGGCTGATCGCGCTGGGGTCGGTGCTACTGCTGGCCCGCGGCCCGTTCCGGCGGCTGACCGAGCGGCTCGCCGGGACGCGCGGCCCCCGGAGGCCGAACCCGCTGCCGCTGGCGGTCGCGGTGATGCTGGTCGGCGTCTACGCCGGCTACTTCGGCGCGGCCGCCGGGGTGCTGATGCTCGCGGTGCTCTCGGTCGCCCTGGACGAGTCGCTGGCGGTCACCAACGCCCTGAAGAACATCGTCACCGGCGGCTCCAACCTGGTCGCCGCCGTGGCGTACGCGCTGCTCGCCCCGGTGGACTGGGCCGCCGCGGCGGCGGTGGCCGCCGGGTGCCTGGCCGGCAGCCGGATCGGCCCGGCCATCGTCCGCCGCCTGCCGGAGCGGCCGCTGCGCATCGCGGTGGGCCTGGCCGGCCTGGGCCTGGCGGCGCAGCTCTTCCTCTCCGCCCTGCGCTGACCCCGGCGGGCCCGGCGGCGGGCGTTCTGCTCTGGGCAGATCGATCTTCCGCCCCCCGCGCTCTAGGCTCGCGCCATGACGTCTACATGGGACCCCGCGGCGGACGGTGTGCTGCGGCTGCCCTCGGGGCGGCTGGTGCGCGGGCGGGGGCTGCGCTACCCGCTTCCGGACGGCCCGCGCCCCGGGTTCGCCCTCTACCTGCTGGGCCACCGGCCTCCCGAGGTCGATTGGGAGAGCGGCTGGGTCCGCTGGCCCGACTTCTGGCTGCCCTCGGACCGGAAGGCGGCCGCCGCCGCGCTGCGCGAGGCGTGGGAGCGCGCCGCCGAGGAGCGGGTGGAGGTCGCCTGCAACGGCGGCAACGGGCGGACCGGGACCGCGCTGGCCTGCATCGCCGTGCTCGACGGGGTGCCGGCCGCCGAGGCGGTCGGCTACGTCCGCGAGCACTACAGGGCGCGCGCCGTGGAGACGCCCTGGCAGCGCCGGTTCGTCGCCCGCTTCCCCCGGATCGCCGGCGCGCCCTCCTGAGCCGGCCGGCCCGGGGCGCGGCGCCCCGGGCCGGCCGGCTCAGTCGAGTTCGGGGATGCGCGGGCCGTAGCGGTTGAAGAACCGCTTGTTGGCCTCGTCGCCGCCGGGGATGTTGGCCGACCGCCACAGCGGGAGCTCCAGCCCGGCCTCCTTGACCCGGTCGTGCACCGCCGCCAGCAGCAGGTTCCACAGGTAGGTGTTGGCCAGGCTGGACAGCGGGCCGGTGACCGGGGCGTTCTCCGGGTAGGAGGCGTCCCCGGGCCGGACCAGGGTGTCGATGACGTGGTCGGCCTCCTCGGCGAGGGTGCCGCCGGCCCGGCGCGGGGCCGCCGCCGAGCAGGCCCGCGAGGTGAACGCGACCACGGGGATGCCGCGCTCGCGGGCCGCGCGGGCCAGCTCCACCGGGTAGGGGTTGACCCCGGAGGTGGAGAAGACGAACAGCACGTCGCTCTCCTGGTAGCCGGTGTCGGCGAGGACCTCGGCGGCCAGACCGGTGCGGCGCTCGGCGGCGGTGGCCTCGGCGGCCCCGTGCAGCGGCAGCAGCTTCGGCGAGTAGACCGGTTTGACCGCGGCCAGCCCTCCGGCCCGGAAGAACGCCTCGGCCACCGCGATCATGGAGTGCCCCGACCCGGCGACCAGCAGCACCCCGCCGTCGCGGACCACCCGCTGCACCACCAGGTCGGCCACCGCGTGCAGGGCGGCGGCGTTCTCCTCCCCGACCTCGGCCAGGTGGCCGCGCATCCGGGCGCCGAAGCCCGCCTCCGCGGCGTCGGGTCCCTCGTGCACGGCGCCTTCCCCCTTCCGTTCCGGCCCCTGCGTCACAGCCACCCCTGCCCGGCCAGCCGCTCGCGCAGCGAGCGCGCCAGGCCGTCGCGGTCGAGGAAGTCGTCGACGGTGAGCACCACCGGTGCCAGGCCCTCCAGCTCTCCGGTGTGCATGCCCTGGGCGACGATCACGTCGGCGGCCGTTCCGCGCGCGGTGGTGATGTCGGTGTTCTCCACCTTGGCGGCGACGCCGAGGTCGCTCAGCGCCCCTTCCGCGGTCATCTTCAATATCAGGCTGGACCCCATGCCGACTCCGCAGACCGCCAGCACCACCAGGGGATCTGAACGCGTCATCCGCGCCTCTTCTCCGTGTTCTCCGCGAGTTCTCCCGCTCTGTCCTACCCGGAACGCGCCGGGGTTCGCACCCGGCGCGCGCCGCCCCGGGCCTAATCTCCGCCCGCCGCCCTCCCCTTCTCCTCCTGCTCTTTCTCCTTCTGCTCCTCCCGCTTCTCCTCCTCCCGGGCCTCCTCGGTGCGCCGCCTGCGCCGGTCCCGCACCGAGAGCCAGGCCAGCAGGGCGACGGTGAGCACGCCGATGAGGACCGGTGCCGCCCACACGCTCGGCACCACCGCGGCGATGCCGGCCAGCAGGAACACGATGGCGTACCAGTCGGCGTCGGCGAGGGTGGCCAGCTCCGGCGCGGTGTCGTCGAGCATCCCCCAGGTCACCGCCTGCCCGGCGGCCAGGATCAGGCCGTTGATCGCGCCGCCGAGCACGGCGCCGCGCCACCCGGCGACGGCGTTGCCGAACACGCCGCCCGCGCCGCCGCCGAAGAAGAGCATGATCATCGGCGGGACGAGGGTGAACCGTCCGGTGGCCGCGAAGACGCCCAGCAGCACCAGGAAGACGGCGGTACTGGCGACGAAGCCGAGCATCACCGCGGTCGGCGCGGCGGGGAAGACCGTGGGGATGTCCAGGGCCGGCCGGGAGCCGGGGACGAGCCGGTCGCTGACGCCCTTGAAGGCGGGCACGATCTCGGCGAGGAACATCCGCACCCCGTAGAGGAGGATGGCGATGCCCGCGGCGAACCGGAACGCGGCGATCACGCCCCAGGCCCAGGGGTCGATGTCCTCGCTGTAGGCGGCCGCGGCCTCGCGCACCACCTGCTGGTCGGCGAAGGCCATCGACACCAGCAGGATCAGGCCGATGACCAGCACCGTGCTGACGTTGACGTCCTTGAAGAAGGAGAGCCGCGCGGGCAGCCTCAGCTTCTCGGTGTTGTGCTTCGCCGGGTCGCCGAGCGGTCTGGCGGCCACCGCGGTGAGCAGCGCGAGCACCGAGGTGGTGTGGCCGAGGCCGAACTCGTCGCGCCCGGTGACCCTGCGCATGAACGGGGCGATCCACAACGGCTGCAGCGTCCAGTAGCAGGCGATCAGCACCGCGCCGGCCGGGACCAGCGTCCACTGCGGCAGGTCGCCGAAGGCCTCCACCAGGCAGGCGGTGATCACCACGCTGATCCAGAACATCAGGTGGCCGGTGAGGTAGACGTAGCGGGCGGCGGGGAAGAGCCGGACCAGCACCAGGTGCAGGAGGAACCCGAGGGTGATGATCAGCGCGACGCTGCCGCCGTGGGTCCCGAGGAACCCTTCGAGGTCGTTCCGGGCGGCGGGCGGCTCCGCGCCGACCGCGCTGGAGACGATGGTCTGGAAGTCGGTGAGCCCTCCGGTGAACAGCTCGATGCCGACGAAGAGGATGATGATGCCCAGCGTGGCCCGGATCGCCCCGCCGACCACCTCCTCCACCGGTTTGCGCTGCAGGAGCAGCCCCAGCAGCGTTATCAGTCCGATCAGAATGGCGACTTGGCCGAAGACGTTGTCGGCGATCCAGATGAGTACGGTTTGCACCGCGTCCATGAGGCGACTCCGCTGCCTTGGCTGCTCTGCCGGGCCGCGGGCGGGGCGCCCACTCCGCCCGGTGACGGATTCATAACCCTCCCCCGGAACGGTATCGAAGTGGCACCGGCCACATCACGGTTGCAGCGGCCGCCGCGCCGCCCGCGATGTTCTTGACTCCGGGGCCCGTCAGAGCGGCTGGTCTCCAGTGCCCGTTGCAACACCGCCCACCAGAGGACAGGAAGGGGTCGGCCGGCCGGTCGGGCGCGGCGCCCCACGGAGCGAAGGTTCAAGCGGGCAGCGAAGGCGGGAGGGGCACCGGCCGGTCGGTCCAGCACGGCACCTCACGGGGTGGGGTTCAGACCGGCGGCGACGGCGCAGGTAGGGGCGGGGCGAAGGCGGTCGCCCGAACGCGGCGCCCCACGGGGCGAGGCTTCAAGCAGGCAGCGACGGAGGGAGGGGGCGTCCCAGCTGGTCGGTCCGGCGCGGCGCCCCACGGGGCGAAGGTTCAAGCGGGCAGCGAGGGCGGCGGTGGGAACCGGCCGGTCGGTCGGGTGCAGCGTCTCGCGAGGCGGGGGTTCAAGCGGGCGGCGACGGCGCCGGTAGGGGCGGGGCGAGGGTGGTCGCCCGGGCGCGGCGCCCCACGGGGTCGGGGTTCAAGCGGGCGGCGAGGGCGACAGTGGGAACCGGCTGGTCAGTCGGGTGCGGCAGAGCAGGGAGGGGCGGTCGGGGCGGCGGGTTCGCCGTGCCCGCGTCGCCCGGGCGCCGAGGGCGGCCGCCTCCGAAACCGCTGCCCCTCTCCGACCTGGGTGAATACGCACGGTGATGGCGAGGAGGGGCGCCCTGCGCACCGCGAGAGCACCCCGGTGATTCCCGGGCGCGCATCCCGGCCCGGAACAGGCCCCAGAAGGCCCGAATCGCCCTGATCGGGCCGGCGATCGGGGGTTCGAGGCGCCCGCAAGGCCGCAAAGCAGGGGGCCGAAACCCGGGAAGAGCAGGGGCGGGGGCGAAATGCCGCTTTTGTTCTCCCGGAAGGCTCCGTTTGGCCACTCTGGGTAACCGACGAGGGGGTGGTGGGGCCCTCGGGGGCTACTACTCGCTGGTAGATGTAATCGGGGTGCTCTCGCGGTGCGCAGGGCACCCCCACCCCTGCCCGACCCCCGCCGCAAACCAGGCATAGGGGATAAGGCCCCCTGGCGGGTGCGGGCGAGCGGCCCGCCGCCCTCGCCGCCCGTCTGAACCTGCACTCCGCGAGGCGCCGCGCCCGACCGACCAGCCGGTCCCCACCACCGCCCTCGCCGCCCGTCTGAACCTCCGCCCCGCGAGACGCCGCACCCGACCGATCAGCCGGTCCCCTTTCCCGCCGTCGCCGCCCGCTTGAACCTTCGCTCCGTGGGGCGCCGCGCCCGACCGACCGGCCGGCCCCCTCCCCGCCGTCGCCGCCCGCTTGAACCTTGACCCCGTAGGGCGCCGCGCCCGACCGGCCAGCCGGCCGGCCGACCCCCTCCTGTCCTCTGGTGGGCGGTGTTGCAGCAGGCACTGGAGACCACCCGCTCTGAGAGGACCGCAGCGTCAAGATCATCGCCCTGGGGCGGTCTACCTCGGCGGGGTCAGCGGGTGCGGGCCATGGCGTCGGCGACCGCCCGTGCGCCGGGGGCGGATTCGGCGCGGAGGCCGGCCTCGACGCCGTCCCGGTCGGCGTCGGAGCGGTTCTGGCTCAGCTTCCACTTGGCCTCGACCCGCTCGATCAGCACCTCGACCCCGACGATGGCGCGCAGCTGCCCCTCGGTGAAGCGGCGCGGGGCGTCGTCGACGCTCCACGGCTCGTCCCGGCCGGCCTCGTACAGCTCGGTGAGCCGGCGGACCGCGTCCTCGGCCCAGGCCGGGTCGTCGTGCGCGACGAGCCGGCCGTGCAGGTGCGCGGTGACGTAGTTCCAGGTGGGGACGGTCCGGCCGTGCTCGCGCTTGGACGCGTACCAGGTCGGCGTCACGTAGGCGTCCGGGCCGCGCACGATGACCAGGGCGGGGACGCCGCCGCCGAGCCCTGCCCGCCACTGCGGGTTGTTCCGGGCCAGGTGGCCGAGGAGGCGGCCGTGCGGTCCGGGGTGCGGGTCGTGCACGAACGGGACCGGGGTGGCGTCGAACCCGTCCGCGGTGCAGGTGACCAGGTCCGCGGCGCCGGAGTCGCGGAGCAGTCCGGTGACCGCTCCCGGCTCCGGGGCCGCGAAGGCCTTGGGGATGTACATGCCGCTCCACCTCTGCCCATACGAACTAGTGCAATGATCTGATCACCACCGAACATACACCCGGAGCGGCGCAGGCCGCCATCCGGCCCATTGACCCAAGCGACCGATTGGTCGGAGACTGCGCGGAGAGTCGGGACCACCCCAACCGGCCATGGAGGCAGGCATGCCGGACGCCCCCACCCCTTCGACCTCCCCCTCCGCCCCGCTGGACGCCCTGATCGTCGGGGCCGGCTTCGCCGGCCTGTACATGCTGCACCGGCTGCGCGGCCTCGGCCTGCGCGCACTCGTCTTCGAGGCGGGCTCCGGCATCGGCGGCACCTGGTTCTGGAACCGCTACCCCGGCGCCCGCTGCGACGTGGAGAGCATCGACTACTCCTACTCCTTCTCCCCCGAACTGGAGCAGGAGTGGGAGTGGACGCACCGCTACCCCGACCAGGCCGAGATCCTGCGCTACATCGAGTCCGTCGCCGACCGCTTCGACCTGCACCGCGGCGTCCGGACCGGGACCCGGGTCACCGCGGCCGCCTTCGACGAGGCCGAGGCTGTGTGGCGGGTGCGCACCGAGGACGGGGCCGCCACCGCGGCCCGGCACCTGATCATGGCCACCGGCTGCCTGTCGGTGCCCAAGACCCCGGAGATCGACGGCCTGGACCGGTTCGGCGGCCGCCTGCTGCACACCGCCCGCTGGCCGCACGGGGGCGCGGACTTCACCGGGCGGCGGGTCGCCGTCATCGGGACCGGCTCCTCCGGCATCCAGTCCGTCCCGGTCATCGCCGAGCAGGCCGCGGCGCTCACCGTCTTCCAGCGCACCGCCAACTTCAGCCTGCCCGCGCGCAACGCCCCGCTCTCCCCGGAGGCGCTGGCCGAGGCCAGGCGCGGCTACCCCGAGCGGCGCAGACGGGCCCGCGCCTCGCACAACGGGGTGCCGATGCCCGAGCCGCAGGCCTCCGCCCTGGAGGCCACCGCCGCCGAGCGGGAGGCCGTCTACCGGGGGCACTGGGAGCGCGGCGGGCTGTTCGGCATCTTCCGCAGCTACACCGACGTGCTCACCGACGCCGAGGCCAACCGGACCGCCGCCGACTTCGTCCGGGACCGCATCCGGGAGACCGTCGCGGACCCGGAGGCGGCGGAGGCGCTCACCCCGCGCGGCCACCCCTTCGGCACCAAGCGGCCCTGCCTGGACACCGGCTACTACCAGGCGTTCAACCGGGACGGGGTGGACGTCATCGATCTGCGCGCCGAGCCGATCGAGCGGGTCACCCGGGAGGGGGTGCGCACCCGGGTGCGCGACCTGCCCTTCGACGACATCGTGCTGGCCACCGGGTTCGACGCGATGACCGGGGCGCTGGCCGCGGTGGACCTGCGCGGCCGGGGCGGCACCGGGCTGGGCGAGGCCTGGGCCGGCGGCTGGCGGAGCTACCTGGGGCTGGGCATGGCGGGCTTCCCGAACCTGTTCACCGTCACCGGGCCGGGCAGCCCGTCGGTGCTGAGCAACATGATGGTCTCCATCGAGCAGCACGTGGACTGGATCGCGGAGTGCATCGCGGCGCTGCGCGACCGCGGGGCCGCGGCGATCGAGCCGACCGCGCAGGCCCAGGAGGCCTGGACCGCGCACGTCGGCGAGGCCGCCGAGGCGACCCTGTTCCCCCGGGCCGACTCCTGGTACCTGGGCGCCAACGTCCCCGGCAAGCCCCGGGTGTTCATGCCCTACGTCGGCGGGGTGGGCCCCTACCGCGAGATCTGCTCCCAGGTCGCCGAGGACGGCTACGCCGGGTTCGCGATCACCTGAGGCCGGCGGCGGGTATCCCCCGTCAACGATCCGAGGCCGGCACCGGCGCTACATCGCGAAGATCCGGTCCGGGCGGATGAAGACCGCGCTGCGCACCTGCTCCTCCATCGCGCGGTCGTAGGCGTCCCAGTCGTCGTGGGTGCCCCCGGCGGCGGTGAAAACGTCGCGCAGCACCTCGCGCAGCCGGTCGGCGCCGATCCCCTCGCGGGGGTCGGCGTAGCCGATCAGGTCCACCGGGCCGCCCACACTGGCCCACGGGTACCCGGCCTGGAACACGATGGTCGCCTGCGGCCGGGCCCGCCACAGCCGCAGTTTGACGCTGCCGTCCGGGGTGGTGAAGGCGACCGACGGCTCCCCGGTGACCGGGTGCTCGGCGATGCCCGCCGCGACCACGCTGGATTGGACGGACCCGTCGGCGCGCACCGCGGAGACCACCCCGCGGTGCCCGCCCTCGTCGATGATCCGCTGCACGTCCGTGAGATCGGCCATGGGCCGAACCCTACACAGGGCGGCCCGGCCCTCCCCGGCGGCCGCGCCGCCCGGCCCTCCCGACCGTGCGCCATGTCTCGTCCTGCCCGCCGAGGGCCGGCGCCCTCCCGGAGCCGCAGGTGGGCGGGGGTGCGCCCGGCCGCGGGCGATCGGGGCGCGGACCGCCGGCCGGGCCTATGACGCAGTTCACTGAAGGAAACGATGCCAACTTCAGTTAACGGTGATTACTCTCGTTGGCGAGGGCCCTGCCGGACAGGGCCCGGACCCAACCGAGAGCACTCCGAAGAGAGGTTGCCCCCCATGGTCGACACCGCTCTCATCTACACCGGGCTCGCCGTCACGCTGGCCGGGGTCGCCGCGGTCTTCCTCTGCGGGATCGGCTACATCGTGTACCAGCTGGCCCAGGACCGGCTGGACCTGAAGGCCGGTGTCCCGCTGCCCGGGCAGGAGGGCGCCGCCGCCCCCGCTCCGGCCCCCGCCGAGGCGCAGGCCGCCGGCGCGGCGCGCCGGGAGGGCGAGCTCCAGCCCAGCGCCTGACCGGCCCCGGTGCGGCCGGGTCCGGCCGGGAGCGGCCCCGTTCCCGCCCGGACCCGGTGCGGGCGGGAGGCGCCCGTCAGCGGTCCGGGACGCCGGCCCTGTGCCGGAGGCGGGGTTCAGACCCCGGGGCGCGGCGGGGCCAGGGAGTCGGTGATCCGGACGCCGGTGGGCAGCCGGCGGCCCGGGGCCCGGCGGTCGCCGCCGCCCTGGACCATCTCCGCCAGTGCGGCGACCGCGCAGCGGCCCAGCTCCCCCGCGGGCGCGAGCACCGCGGTGATCGGCGGGCCGGGCAGGTCGGCCAGTGCGATGTCGTCGGCGGCGGCGACGCTGACGTCCTCGGGGACCCGCACCCCCATCCGGCCGAACTCGAACATCATGCCGAGCAGCAGCAGGCTGTTGTAGACCAGCACCGCGGTGCAGCCGGAGGCGGCGATCGCGCGCGCGGCGGCCGCCCCCTCGGCGAAGGCCGGGCGGACCGGGCCGTGCACCCGCACCCGCAGCCCCGACCGGGCCGCGTGCTCCACCAGCTCGTCGCGGCGGCGCCGGTCCATCCAGGACCCGGGCGGCCCGGCCAGGTAGGCGACGTCCCGGTGGCCCAGCTCCACCAGGCGGTCGTAGATCCGGCCCAGCCCGCCGGGGGTGTCCACGGTGAACGAGGTCAGCCCGGCGACGCGGCGGTTGATCGCCACCACCGGTTTGCGCCGGTGCACCTCCTTCAGCGCGGCCGCCGGGCTCATCGGCGAGAGCACCGCGAACCCGTCGACCTGCCCCTCCAGTTCGGCCAGGGCGGCGGCCTCGCGGGCCGCGTCGCCGCCGGTCACCGCGATGATCACCCGGCGGCCGCCCTCCGCGGCGAGGTCCTGGGCCGCGGTGGCGGTGGCGGCGTAGAACGGGTTGTCCAGGTCGGGGACGAGCAGCGCGAAGAACCCGGTGCGGCCGGTGATCAGCGCGCGGGCCGCGGGGTTGGCCCGGAACCCGAGGCTCTCGGCGGCGCCGCGCACCTTGGCCAGGGTGGCCGGGGCGACCATGTCCGGCCTGGACAGCGCCCGCGACACCGTCGACGCCGAGACGCCCGCCTCCCTGGCCACGTCGTCCAGCCTGACCACGTCGTCCGGACCCGCCACGCACGACTCCCCACCGCTCGAAGGACCGCCGGGGCGGCCCCGTGTGGACCGCGCCCCGGAACAGAGGCTACGCTGTTGCAAGCGATTGCAGAAGCGCTTGCAGATGTCTTCGCCGCTCAATGCCGTGAAAGATCCCCATCCGCCCGGACGGGCGGTGTTCTCCGAGGGGGGAAATGCTCCGCCGCGTCCCCATGGCGGCCCTGCTCATCCCGGGACTGGCCGTCCTGCTCTTCGCCTTCGGCTACCCGGTCGCGGCGACCCTGGCCTGGCCGCCCGACGGCGACCCGGCCACGGTCGCCCGGGAGACCGGGAGCCTGCTCACCGACCCCTACCTGCTCCCGGTCATCGCCCGCACGGTGCGCGTCTCGGTGCTCACCACCGCGATCTGCCTGCTGCTCGGTTTCCCGGTGGCCTACCTCATCTCCCGCGCCCCGGCCCGCTGGTCCGGCCGGCTGCTGGTGCTGGCGATCTTCCCGCTGCTGCTCAACACCGTGGTGCGCACCTACGGCTGGATCGTGGTGCTCGGCGGCAACGGCCTGATCAGCGAGGTCAGCGAGGCCCTGGGCCTGGGTCGGGTGCAGCTGCTCTACACCGAGACCGCGATCGTGCTCGGCCTGGTGCAGCTGTTCCTGCCGCTGATGATCCTGTCCTGCTACTCCAGCCTGTCCCAGCAGGACCGCCGACTGGAGGAGGCCGCGCGCGGCCTGGGCTCCTCCCCCGGGCGGGCGTTCCGCACCGTGGTGCTGCCGCTGGCGACGCCCGGCGCGCTGGTCGGCTGCACCCTGGTGTTCGCCGGCGCGGTCACCGCGTTCACCACCCCGCAGCTGCTCGGCGGCACCCGGGAGCGGCTGCTGTCCACTCTGCTCTACAGCCGGGTCAACGTCAGCCTGGACTGGCCCTCGGCCAGCGCGATCGCGCTGGTGATGACGGCCCTGGTGCTGGCGGTCAGCGCGCTGTCCGGCCGGCTCGGCAAGATCGGGAGCACCTCCTCATGATCGCGATGATCCGCACCCGCCCGCTGCTGTCGCTGCTCGCCGCGGCGGCGTTCACCCTGATGCTCGGCCCGGTGGTGATCCTCACCGGGGTCGCCTTCACCGCCGGCGAGACCCTGGCCTTCCCGCCGGAGGGGCTCTCGCTGCGCTGGTTCTCCGCCGCGCTGGACTACCCGCCGTTCATCGACGCGTTCGGCACCAGCCTGCTGGTCGCGGCGGTCTCCACGGTGCTGGCGCTGGCGCTGGGCGTCCCGGCGACGCTGGCGCTGAACCGGGGCCGCGTCCCCGGCCGCAAGGCGGTGGAGGGGCTGTTCTTCGCCCCGGTCATCGTCCCCGAGCTGGTGCTGAGCCTCGCCCTGTTCCAGCAGGTGATGGTGGGGATGCGGGTGACCGCGCTGGGGGCGCTGGTGGTCGGGCACACCGTGCTGCTGCTGCCCTACACCGTCCGGGTGGTGGGCGCCTCGCTGGCGCTGGCCGACCCCCGGTTGGAGGAGGCCGCGCGCGGGCTGGGCTCCGGCCCGGTGCGCACCTTCTTCACCGTGACGCTGCCGGTGATGGCGCCGGGCATCGTCTCGGCGACCATCCTGGCCTTCATCACCTCGCTGAACAACGTCCCGCTGTCCCTGCTGCTCACCGGGCCGGGCGTGGCGACGCTGCCGGTGGAGATGCTCAACTACGTCCAGTCCTCGTTCGATCCGGTGGTCGCGGCGGTCAGCGTGCTGCTGCTGGCGCTCAGCGTCGCGGTCGCGTTCGCCACCGAGCGCGTGGCCGGCTTCACCAAGGTCTTCGGCCGCTAGCGCCGCAGAAGGAGGCACCTGACATGACACCCGTCGTCGAACTCGACCGCGTCGGCCACCGCTTCGCCGCGAAGGGGGGCGCCGGCACCACCGCCGTCGCCGACCTGGACCTGGCCGTGCGCCGCGGGGAGTTCACCACCCTGCTCGGCCCCAGCGGCTGCGGCAAGACCACCACGCTGCGGATGATCGCGGGGTTCCTGCGCCCCACCTCCGGCCGGATCCTGCTGGAGGGCGCCGACGCCACCCGCACCCCGCCGGAGAAGCGCAACATCGGCATGGTCTTCCAGTCCTACGCGCTGTTCCCGCACATGACGCTGCTGGACAACGTGGGCTACGGGCTGCGCGCCCGCAAGGTGCCCGCCGCCGAGGCGCGCGAGCGCGCCGGGCAGGCGCTGGAGCTGGTCGGCCTCTCGCACGCGGCCGGCCGCAAGCCCGCCGAGCTGTCCGGCGGGCAGCAGCAGCGGGTGGCGCTGGCCCGCGCGGTGGCGATCCGCCCCTCGGTGCTGCTGCTGGACGAGCCGCTGTCCAACCTGGACGCGCGGCTGCGCGTGCAGATGCGCCGCGAGCTGCTGCAGGTGCAGCGCGAGACCGGGCTGACCGCGATCCTGGTCACCCACGACCAGGACGAGGCGCTGGAGCTGTCCGACACCATGGTCATCCTCAACGGCGGCCGGCTGGAGCAGCAGGGCGCGCCCCGGGACGTCTTCCCCCGCCCGGCCAGCAGGTTCGTCGCGGAGTTCCTCGGCTACGACAACTTCCCCGAGCTGCCCGGGCGCGGCCCGGCCACCATCCGCCCCGAGCACGTGCGGCTGCTGCCCGCCGGGGAGCGCGAGGACGGCGGCGACACCGGCCTGGACGGCACCGTCGCCGCGGTCACCTACCAGGGCGCCGGCTGCCTGGTGGAGGCGGGGATCGACGGCGCCGAGGGCCCCGGCTCCGCGGTGCGCTGCCTGCACCCCGCCGACGACCTGCGCCCCGGCGACCGGGTGCGGATCGTGCTGCCCGCCCGCCACCTGGTGGAGCTGCCCGCCGGGGAGCAGCGGTGAGCCGCGCGGGGCGGGGCGCCGCGGTGCTCGCCGGTGCGGTGGCCCTCACCGCGGCGGCCTCCTCCTGCGCCGCCGTCCGCGAGGACGACCCCGGCACCCTGGTGGTGAGCACCTTCTCGTTCGCCACCGAGGAGTTCATGCAGGTCGTCGGCGAGCCGTTCGAGGAGGAGACCGGCATCGAGGTGGTGCTGGACACCGGCACCAACGCCGGGCGCCTCACCAAGCTGCGGATCAACAAGGAGGCGCCCGACACCGACGTGGTGCTGATCTCCGACTACTACGCCCGGATCGGCGCGGACATGGGCCTGTTCGCCGAGGTGGACCCGGCCGACGTGCCCGCGATGGAGGGCATCCAGCCGTGGGCGGTGGACCCGGAAGGGTACGGTCCCGCCTACACCTTCCAGCTGCTGGGCATGCTCTACCGCACCGACATGGTGGAGGAGGCCCCCGACTCCTGGGACGACCTGGGCTCCGCGCCGGGCGGGTACGCGCTGCCCGACATCTCGGTCTCGGCCGGGCCGATGCTGGTGCTGGCCGCCGGCGAGCGGTACGGCTCCGGGCCGTCCGACCCCGATGCCGGGTTCGGGGCGCTGGCCGAGCGCGGGCCGGGGGCGCTGCAGTTCTACACCCGCTCCACCGAGCTGACCAGCCTGCTGGAGCGGGGCGAGGTGGCGATGGCGCCGGGCCTGGACAACTTCGCGATGGGCTCGGTGGAGGCCGGGCAGCCGGTGGGGTTCGCCGTGCCCGACGAGGGGCGGGTGATGACCGCCAACACCGTCCAGGTGGTCCGGGGCGCGCCCAACGAGGCCGGCGCGCTGGCCTTCGCCGACTTCCTGCTCCGCCCCGAGGTCCAGGAGGGCATCGCCGAGGCCATGTACGACAAGCCGGTCGCGGTGGAGGCCGACCCCACCCCGCTGATGGAGGAGGTCTCCGGCGAGGCCGCCGCGGACCCGGCCGGCAGCGGGTACCACCAGGGCGACCTGGAGATGATCGCCCGGGAGCGGTCGGCCTGGCTGGACCGCTTCACCGAGGAGGTGGCGCGATGAGCGCCCCGGTGCCGATCGTGATCGACTGCGACCCCGGCGTCGACGACGCCGTCGCGCTGCTGCTCGCGCTGGCCTCCCCGGAGCTGGAGGTGCGCGGGGTGAGCACGGTCGCCGGCAACGTGTCGCTGGCCGACGTGGACCGCAACGCCGCGCACGTGCTGGACCTGGCCGGGGCGCCGGCCGGCCTGCCGCTGGTCTCCGGGCTGGCCGGGCCGATCGCCCGCGCCGCGCGCATCCGCGACGAGCCGATGCACGGCGCCGGGGGGCTGGGCGGGCTGGTGCCGCAGGCCCCGCCGCGGCCCTTCTCCGCCGGGCACGCGGTGGACTGGCTGGCCGAGCGGGCGCTGGAGGAGCCGGGCGGGCTGACCCTGGTGGCGGTGGGGCCGCTGTCCAACGTGGCGGCGATGCTCGCCCGGCACCCGCAGGCCGGGCCGGCGCTGCGCGAGGTCGTGGTGATGGGCGGCGCCGCGTTCGTGCAGGGCAACGTCACCCCGGCGGCGGAGTTCAACTTCCACGCCGACCCGGAGGCCGCCCGGTACGTGCTGGAGTCGGGGGTGCCGGTGCGCGTCGTCGGCCTGGACGTCACCCGGGCCGCGCTGTTCCCGCTGGCCTCCGCGGAGCGCCTGGCGGAGCTGCCGGGCACCGCCGGGACCGCCGGCGGCCTGCTGCGCGACTTCGCCCTGCGCTACCGGGACCGGTTCGGGGTGCCCGCCGTGCCGGTGCACGACGCGCTCGCGGTCGCCGCGGTCTCCCACCCGGGCCTGCTCGGCTGGGAGGAGGGCACCGCCTCGGTGGAGTGCTCCGGCGAGCTCACCCGCGGCGCGCTCGTCGCCGACCTGCGCACCCCGGACCGGGAGCGGCGCGTCTCCATCGCCCGCACGGTGGACGCCGACGCCTTCGCCGCCCTGCTGACCGACCGGCTGGCCGGCTACGCCGGCGGGCCGCGGCACCGGTGACGCGCGGGCCGGGCGGTCCGCGCCGCTTCCGGCACAGGGCCGGGCCGCCCCGGCGCCGCCTTCGGCGGCGGACCGGGCGGGGCCGAGGAGGACCGGGGTACGGGCGTGCCGGGGGCACGCCGCGAAGCCGCCGCGTCCGGGCCGCGGCGGCGGCGGGACGACGACGGAACGACATCGCGGGGCGCAGGGGCGCCGCCGCGCACGGGAAGGGGAGACGACTCCGATGGAAACCGCCGACCTGCTCATCCGCGGGGGAAGCGTGGTGTCCGTGCACACCGGCGAGGTGTGGCGGGCCGACGTCGCCGTGGTCGGCGGCGCGATCCGCGCCGTGCTGCCGCCGGGGGCGCCCGTCCGGGCCCGGGAGGCGGTCGACGCCGGCGGGCTCATCGTCGCCCCCGGATACATCGACGCGCACATGCACATCGAGAGCTCGCTGCTGGCGCCGGCCGAGTTCGCCCGGGTCACGCTGGCCCGCGGCACCACCACGGTGCTGGCCGACGCGCACGAGATCGTCAACGTCGCCGGGCGCGAGGGCCAGGCGTGGATGATCGAGCAGGGCCGCGGCGCCCGGCAGACGATGCGCTGGGCGGTGCCGTCCTGCGTGCCGGCCCTGGACGGGTTCGAGACCGCGGGCGCCCGGCTGGACGAGGCCGACATCGACGAGATGCTCGGCTGGGAGGGCGTCACCACGCTGGGCGAGGTGATGGACTACCGCGCGGTGGTCTCCGGCGACCCGCGGATGCACGCGATCATCGCCGCCGCCCGGCGCAGGGGCGTCCGGCTGGACGGGCACTGCCCCGACCTGTCCGGCGCGGAGCTGGGCGAGTACCTGTGGGCCGGGATCGACTCCGACCACTGCAAGAACACCCCCGAGGTGGCGGTGGAGAAGGCCCGGCTGGGCATGCTGCTGATGCTGCAGGAGAAGTGCCTGACCCCCGAGGTGGTCGACGCGCTGCTCGCGCTGCCGGACCTGCCGGACTTCTGCCTGGTCACCGATGACATCGCGGTGGACGCGGTGCTGCGCACCGGGCACCTGGACCGGGTGGCGTCGGTGGCGCTGGAGCGGGGGCTGCCGCCGCTGGCGGTGCTGCGCGCCCTCACCCTGCGGCCGGCCCGGCGGCTGGGGCTGGACGACCGCGGCTCGGTCACCCCGGGCAAGCGCGCCGACCTGGTGCTGCTCCGCTCGCTCACCGACCCGGCGCCGGTGCTGGTGGTCGCCGGCGGCGAGGTCGTCGGCCGGGACGGCGCCCCGGTGGAGGGGCCCGGCCCGGTGCCCCGGCACCCGTTCGGCGGCTCGGTGCGGATCGGCCCGCCGAGCGCCGAGGCCGCCCGCTGGCGGGTCGACCTGCCCGACGGGGAGCACGCCTTCCGCGCGCTGCGGGTCAACGAGGTGGACACCTACACCGAGCCGGACGAGGTGGTGCTGCCGGTGCGCGGCGGCGCGGTGCTGTGGGAGGGCCGCACCGCGGTGGTCGCGGTCTTCGAGCGGCACACCGGCCGCGGCGGGGTGTCGTTCGCCCCGGTGGTCGGCCAGGAGCTGGGCCGCGGCGCGTTCGCCACCACCTACGCGCACGACAGCCACAACCTGACCGCGGTGGCGACGTCGGAGGCGGCGCTGCTGTCGGCGGCGGCCGACGTGGTCGGCTGGGGCGGCGGGATGCGGGTGGTCCGCGAGGGCGGCCCGGGGGCGGGGCTGCCGCTGCCGGTGGGCGGCGTGATGTCGGACCGCCCGGCGCCCGAGGTCGCCGAGGCGGCCGGCGCGGTCCGCGCCGAGCTGGCCGCCTGGGGCTGGCGCAACCGCAACGCGTTCATGAGCCTGTCCACGCTGACCCTGGCGGTCTCGCCCAGCGTCAAGATCACCGACAAGGGCCTGGTCCGGGTGGTGGACCGCGCCTGGGAGCCGGCCACGGCCCGCTGACCGGCCGGGCCCTGCCGGCTCCCGTCCTCCGGCAGGGCCCGGCCTCCTCTCCGCGCCCCGGCCGGCCGCTCCTCCCGGGGCGGCGGCCGCGCCCTGGAGGCCCGCGCCCCGGTCTCCGCCCCGGGCCCTGAAGGGCTCTCCCCTTCCCGGCGGGGCCGGCGGCGCTCCCGGGCGTAGGCGGCCGCGCCCCGGAGGCGCGCGGCCCGGCCCGCTAATGCTCCGGGCGGACCGCGTAGTCGCCCAGAACGGGTTCCAGGGCGCCGAACGCCGTCTCGGCGTCGGCGGCCACGGCCTTCGCGATCCCGGCGCCGTCCTGCCCGTCGAGGGTGCGGCGCAGGGTCTCCTCGAACAGCAGCCGCTGGACGCCGACGAGCTGGAGGGCGGCGACGCGCGGCATGATGTCGCCCGGTCCGGCGCCGGTCTCCTCGGCGAGGACGGCGGCCAGCCCCTTCTCCCGGTCGTCGTGGAACTCCCGCAGCCGCGCCACCAGCGCCGGGCTGTCCGCGATCATCCGGGCGAACTCCGGCCCGGAGAAGCCGATCACCGGGTCCTGCGCGGCCACCGCGGCCAGGTGCGCGCGGCGCAGCGCGGCCAGCGCGGACTCCCCCGGCTCCCGCTCCCGGACGGTCTCGGCGGGCAGCCGCACGAACACGTCGTGCATGTCGAGGGCGAGGTCCTCCTTGCGCGGGAAGTAGTTGGTGACCGTCATCTTGGCGACCTGCGCGGCGGACGCCACCTCGGCGATGGTCACGTTGTCGAAGCCGCGCTCCAGGAACAGCCTGGTCGCCTGGTCGGAGATGTTCTCCCTGGTCCTGCGCTTCTTCATGGCGCGCAGCCCGGTCGTCTCGGTGCTCATGCCGCCACTATACATAGGTCGGTCCAAAAATTTTTCTTGACACAAGCTTGGACTCGTCCTAATTTTAGGTCCGTGATCGACACCACCGGGAACACCGACGTCCGCACCCCCGCCGCCGACGCGGTGCGGGACCACTTCGCGAAGATCGGCCGGACCCCGCTGCTCACCGCCGAGCAGGAGGTGGAGCTCGGTGCGCGCATCGAGGCCGGCGCGCAGGCCCGGGAGCGCCTGGACGCCGAGGGCGGCCGGCTCGCCCCGGCCGAGCGGGACGCGCTGGAGCGGCTCGCCGCCGACGGCCTGCGCGCCCGGGAGCACATGATCGAGGCCAACCTCCGGCTGGTCGTCTCGATCGCCAAGCGCTACGCCGGCGGCGGGCTGCCGCTGCCGGACCTGATCCAGGAGGGGACCATCGGGATGATGAGGGCGGTGGAGAAGTTCGACCACCGCCGCGGGCTGAAGTTCTCCACCTACGCCACCTGGTGGATCAAGCAGGCGATCGGCCGGGCCCTGACCGACCGGGGCCGGACCGTCCGGATCCCCTCCCACATGGCCACGGTGGTGAACCGGGTGGCCCGCGCCCGCCGCGCCATGCGGGAGCGGCTCGGCCGCACCCCCTCCTCCGCCGAGCTCGCGGCCGAGCTCGACCTGCCCGCGCCCAAGGTCGAGCTGGCGCTGCGCTGCACCCGGGAGCCGGTCTCGCTGAACACCCCGGTCGGCGAGGACGGCGACGGCTCGGAACTGGGCGACCTCGTCCCCGACGAGGCGGCGGACCCGGCCGCCGAGGCGACCGCCGCCGCCGTCCGGCCGGCGCTGGACAAGGTGCTGGCCACGCTCTCCGAACGGGAGGCCGCGGTGATCTCCCAGCGCTTCGGGCTGGACGGCGACCGGCCGCGCACCCTGAACGAGATCGGCGCGCGGTTCGGACTGACCCGGGAGCGCATCCGCCAGATCGAGGTCCAGGGGATGCAGAAGCTCCGCCGCCCCTCCCGCACCCGCGCCCTGGCCGACCTGCTGTCCTGACCCGCGCCGGGCCGCCCGCCGCCGAGGGTCCGCGAGGAACGCACCGCCCGGCCGCCCCCGCACCGCCCGGCCCGGCCGCCCGGCACGCTACCGACGAGAGAACGACCGAGAGCAAGGACGACGACATGACCGTGACGTTCAACCACACCATCATCGCCGCGAAGGACGGGGCGGAATCCGCCCGGTTCTTCCGCGAGCTGCTCGAACTCCCCGAGGCGCCGTCCTGGGGCCCGTTCACCAACGTCCGGCTCGACGAGGGGGTGCTGCTCCAGTTCGCGGTGCTCCCCGGCGTCGAGGAGATCCAGGTGCAGCACTACGCGCTCCTGGTCGACGACGGCCTGTTCGACCGGGCGTACGCGCGGCTGCGGGAGGGGGGCATCGAGCACTGGGCCGATCCGCACATGAAGCAGCCGGGCGAGACCAACACCGAGCACGGCGGCCGCGGCGTCTACTTCAAGGACCCCGCAGGCCACCTCATCGAGCTGATCACCCGGCCCTACCTGTAGGCGCCCCTGTTCCGGGCGGAGCCGCCGCGGGTCCCGGCCCCGGGCCGGGCCCGCAGGGGCCCGTGGACGGCGGACCGCCCGGACCGACCGGGCGGCCCCGGTCAGCCGGCGGGGGCCTCGACCACGCCGGAGAGGAGTTCGTGCAGCTCGGCGGCGCTGGGCGCGGCGTACAGCTCGGTGGGGGTCTGCTCCGCCTGCACCCAGGTCGGGCACTCGCTGTCCAGCCCGGAGCCGGGGAAGACGCCGAGGGTGGCGCTGAAGTCGGCCTCGTGCACCACCGCGCCGGTGGCCAGCTCGTACACGGTGAAGGCGTAGTCCCGCCCGCGCAGCGACATCCACATCGTGGACCCGCCCGAACCGGAGAACTCGCAGGTGCGCAGCTCCTCGCCGGGCTCCCCGGCCTCCGCGCAGACCAGCAGCGAAGCCTCATCCGGGGAATCCGGGTGCCAGGAGACGATGGGGGTCGCGTCCGGCTCGGACTCCGGGTTGGGCGCCGCGATCCGGTAGCCGGGGTCCTCCTCGGTGTCGTCGGACGGGCCGGAGAAGAACATCACCGCGGAGTGCGGCCCCTCGCCCTCATAGGCGGCCGCCCCCTCGTAGCCGGAGCCGATGTCCTCGCAGAGCGCCGCCAGGTCCTCCGGCTTCTCGATCGGGGGGCGGGAGGCCTCCTCGACCGCGCCGGTGATCGCGGAGCAGCCGCCGGCGGCGGGGAGGAGCAGGAGAGCGGCGGACAGCCGCGACACGGAGGGCATGCCAGGTCTTTCCGATTCGGGAGGTTCGTTCGGTCGGACGGAAGCGTATCGGCATCCCATCGGCGCCCGGACCGCCGACCGCCCGAGCTCCGGCCGCGCCCGGCGCACGGATGGGAGCACCCGAGGCCGCGACCGGCCGAACCGCCCGCCCCGGTTCCGCTCCGGGGCCGGGGAGAACGTTCCAGAACGTTGATTTCGGTGTCGGACCCCGACAGAGGGGCCTGTCGGGAGCCGACACCGGAACCCGCCCGGGGGGCGGAGGAGCGGGCCCGCCGGGGCGTCACCGCCCGAAGCGGGCCGGGGAGAGGCTTCGCGCCCCTCCTCCCCGGCCCGCCGCGCCCGCCGCCGGGGCGGGGCGTCAGAGGCGCTCCACGACGGTCGCGTTGGACAGGCCGCCCGCCTCGCACATGGCCTGCAGGCCGAACCGGGCGCCGCGCGCGTGCAGGGCGTGCACCAGGGTGGTCATCAGCCGGGCGCCACTGGCGCCGAGCGGGTGGCCCAGCGCGATCGCGCCGCCGTCGGCGTTGACCCGGCCCAGGTCTGCGCCGGTCTCCTCGGCCCAGGCCAGCACGACCGAGGCGTAGGCCTCGTTGATCTCGAACAGGTCGATGTCGTCCATGGACAGGCCGGCCCGCTGCAGCACCTTCCGGGTGGCCGGGACGACCGCGGTGAGCATGTAGAGCGGGTCGTCGGCGGCGACGGCGAAGGCGTGCAGCCGGGCCAGCGGGACCAGGCCGAGGCTTTCGGCCTTCTCCCTGCTCATCACCAGCACCGCCGCGGCGCCGTCGCTGAGCGGGCTGGAGTTGCCGGCGGTGACGTCCCAGGTGATCTGGGGGAAGCGGGCGGCGGTGTCCGGGTCGTGGTAGACGGGGCGGAGCCCGGCCATGGCCTCCGGGGTGCTCCCCTCCCGGATGCCCTCGTCGCGGGCGAGCCCGGCGATCGGGGCGAGCTGGGCGTCGAAGGCCCCGTCCCGGGCGGCCCGCGCCGCGCGCGCGTGGCTGTTCAGCGCGTACTCGTCCATCCGCCGCCGAGAGAGGCCCCAGCGGGCGGCGATGAGCTCGGCGGCGACGCCCTGGCCGACGTGCCCCTCGGGGTAGCGCTTCCGGTACCCCTCGCCCAGCGGGTCCGCCGACCCGGCCAGGTTCGCGCCCATCGGCACCCGCCCCATCGACTCCACCCCCGCCGCGACGGCGATGTCGTAGGCGCCGGAGATCACCCCCTGCGCGGCGAAGTGCACCGCCTGCTGGCTGCTGCCGCACTGGCGGTCGACGGTGGTGGCCGGGACCGATTCGGGGTAGCCGGCGGCGAGCAGCGCCCTGCGGGTCATGTTGGCGGCCTGCTCCCCGGCCTGGGTGACGATCCCGCCGATCACGTCGTCGATCCCGGCGGGGTCGATGCCGGTGCGCTCGACGGTCGCCGCGAGGACGTGCGCCAGCAGGTCGACGGCGTTCACCTCGTGCAGTGCCCCGCCCGGCCTTCCCTTGCCGATGGGGGTGCGCACCGCGTCCACGATGACGGCCTCACGCATGGGGGTTCCTCCTGTCGGTGGTGCGGAGGGGACGGCGGCCCGGGACGGCCGGCCCCCGGTCCGCGGTGAGGGGTCCGGTCCGGCCGGCGCGGCGGGCCGGCCGGGCCAGGGCGGCCCGGTACCGGGCGGGCGCGGGCCGGGGACGCGCGCGGCCGCCGTCCGGGGCGCCGTTCCGCACCGGTCCGCCGTGCGCTCCGCCGGCCCCGGCCGGCGCGCCCGCACCAAGCTGACTATGGATTTGCATAGCCAGAACCTACGGAGCTGGCTATGCCGATGTCAAGTGAGCGCTATCCTGGAGCCATGACGATCAAGCTGGACCCGGCCCTGGCAGACCTGCGGACCTGGCGGCCCCGGGACTGCTCCATCGCCAAGGCGCTGGCCGCGATCGGCCCGCACTCGTCCTTCCTGATCCTCCGCGAGGCGTTCTACGGCGTCCGCCGCTTCGAGATGTTCGTACAGCGCGTCGGCGTCACCGAGGCGGTCATGGCCGGCCGCCTCAAGCGGCTCACCGAGGCGGGCCTGCTCCGCCGGGAGCCCTACAAGGAGCCGGGCAGCCGGACCCGGTACGAGTACGTCCTCACCGACGCGGGGCGCGACCTCGTCCCCCCGATCCTCGCCCTGATGGCCTGGGGCGACGCCCACCTGCAGCCCGACGGCGGCCCGCTCGACCTGGTCGACGACGCCACCGGCGAGCCGGTCCGGACCGCCTTCGTCGGCCCCGACGGCCGGGAGCGCCCGCCCGAGCGGCTGCGCATCGTCCCCGGCGAGCGGTACCGCCGGGGGTGAGCCCCGGTGCCGCCGCCCGCGGCGGGGCGGCCCGCCGTCCTTCCGGCGGCCGGCGCCGCGCCCGGTGCCCCGCCGCGCGGGGCCGGGCGCGGTCCGGCCTCACTCCGCGGCCAGCACCGCCTCGACGGTGATCGGCAGGTCGCGGAAGCGGCGCCCGGTGGCGTGGAAGACCGCATTGGCGATCGCCGCCGCCGCGCCCACCAGGCCGATCTCGCCGACCCCCTTGACGCCGAGCGGGGCCGCCCGGTCCTCCACCTCGACCGTCTCCACCTGCACGTCCGGAGCGTCGGCGTTGACCGGCAGCAGGTAGTCGGCCATGCTCGCGTTGGCCCACCGGCCCCGCCCCGGTTCCACGTGGGTCGCCTCCAGCAGGGCCTGGCCGATCCCCCAGAGCATGCCCCCCATCAGCTGGCTGCGGGCGGTCTTGCGGTTGAGCACCCGCCCGGGGGCGAACACCCCGGTCATCCTGCGCACCCGGACCAGGCCCAGGTCGGGGTCGACCCCGACCTCGGCGAACTGGGCGCCGAAGGTCCCCGTCCCGTACTCGCCCTGCGGCCCCGGCGGGTTCCACTCGCCCAGCGCCTCGACGTCGAAGGCCATCGCGCGGCGCAGCAGGTCGGTGTAGTCCTCCCCGGTGTCCGGCCGGTCGGCGAGGAACATCCGACCGCCGCCGACGCGCACCCCGGCCGGGTCGGCGCCGTGCAGCGGGGACCGCTCGTCCGCCACCGCCTGGGCGATGAGCCGGTCGCGCAGCGCGGTGCCGGCGGCGTGCACCGCCGCGCTCACCGCGCCGGAGCCGGCCGACCCGACCGCGGCCACCGTGTTGGGCAGGTCGGTGTCACCGTAGCGGACCTCGACGGACTCCGCGGACAGCCCCAGCGCGTCCGCGGCGACCTGCCGCATCACCGTGCCCACCCCGGTGCCGAAGTCGGAGCACCCGGTCTCCACGACGGCCCGCCCGTCGGCGTGCAGCCGGGCCCGGGCCCGCTGCGGGTTCATCGCGCCGTAGACCGGATAGAACGCGGTGGCCATGCCGGTCCCCACCAGCTGGTTCCCGTCGCGCCGGATCCCCGGCTCGGGGTCGCGCCCGGCCCAGCCGAACAGCTCGGCGCCGCGCGCGTAGCACTCCCGCAGCCCCTTGCCGGACCAGGGCCGCCCGGTCCCGGGCTCGGTCTCGGCGTAGTTGCGCAGCCGCAGCTCCAACGGGTCGGCCCCGACCCGGTAGGCCAGCTCGTCCATGGCCGTCTCCAGCACGAACATCCCGGAGGCCTCCCCGGGCGCGCGCATGAACGTCGGCGTCATCGTGTCGGCCCGGAACAGGTTGTACACGCCCTGGAAGTTCGGGCAGGCGTACATCCTCCCGGACGGGCCCACCGACGGCTCCGCCCAGTCGTCGAAGTGCGAGGTGGGCGAGAGCTTGCGGTGCCGGATCGCCGTCAGCACGCCGTCCCGCGTCGCCCCCAGCTCCAGGGTGTGCTCCTGCTCCTCCCGGTGGCCGCAGGAGTGGAACATCTGCTCCCGGGTCAGGGAGAGCCTCACCGGGGCGCGCACGTACTGGGCGGCGAACGCGGCCAGCGCCGGGTGGTGCCAGATCATCGCCTTGCAGCCGAAGCTGCCGCCCACCGCCTCGCTGACCACCCGCACCTGCGACGGCGGCACGCCGAGCAGCTCGGCCACGGTGAGCCGGGTCGCGGTGGGCCCCTGGGTGGCGTCGTACAGGGTCAGGTGGGAGTCCTCCCAGACCGCCGTGGTCGCCGACGGCTCGATCGGGTTGTGGTGGTTGGGCGCGAGGTGGAAGGCGCCGTCGATGCGCACCTCCGCCTCGGCCAGGGCCGAGGCGGCGTCGCCGTACTCGGTGCGCCCCGGGACGAACCCGCCGAAGATCCGCTCCGGCTCGTAGGCCCGGTCCCGGCCGTCCTCGATGGTGACGACCGGGGGCTCCTCCGCGTAGTCCACCCGGACCAGCTCGGCGGCGTGCCCCGCCCGCTCCAGGGTGTCGGCGACGACCATCGCCACCGGCTGGCCCGCGTAGTGCACCCGGTCGTCCTGCATCGGGAAGAAGCTCTGCCCGTGCGCGGCCGCCCCCGCCAGCGACGGGACCAGGTTCGGCCGGACGGCGATCCGGGGCATGTCGAGGTGGCTCAGCACGGCCAGGACACCGGTGACCGACAGCGCCTCCCCGGCGTCGACCGCGGTGACCCGGCCGGAGGCGATCGGCGCGCACACCAGGACGGCGTAGGCGGTCCCCGGCGGCGTGTACTCGGCCGAGTAGCGCGCCGCGCCGGTGACCTTGGCGTGCCCGTCCACCCGGTCCAGCGGGAGGCCGATCTGCGGTGCGGTGCTCATCCCGTGCCTCCCCTGGCGCCGAGGGACGCGGTGGTCTCCAGCGCCCGCACCATGGTGCGCCGCGCCAGTTCGATCTTGAACGCGTTCATCCTCCGCGGGACGGCCGCGGCCAGCTCTTCGGCGGCGGCCCGCTCGTAGGAGGCCCGCTCGGCCGGGGCCCCGGCCAGGGCCGCCTCGGCGCGCCGCGCCCGCCAGGGCTTGGTGGCCACCCCGCCGAGCCCGATCCGCACCCGGGCGACCCGGCCGTCCTCCACCAGCAGCGCCACCGCCGCCGACGCGAGGGCGAACTCGTAGGACTCCCGGTCGCGCACCTTCAGGTAGTGCGAGGTGCGCGCCTCCTCCGAGGCGGGGATCTCGATCGCGGTGATCAGCTCGCCGTGCTCGATCGGGTGCTCCCGCTCCGGGGTGTCCCCCGGCAGGAGGAAGAAGTCGTCCAGGGCGATGCTGCGCTCCCCCGCCCGGCCGCGCAGGTGCACCGTCGCGTCCAGCGCGGTCAGCGCCACCGCGGCGTCGGAGGGGTGGGTGGCGATGCAGTGCTCGCTGGTGCCCAGCACCGCGTGCCCCCGGTCGACCCCGCCGAGCGCGGCGCACCCGCTTCCGGGGGCGCGCTTGTTGCACGCCGCGCCGCCGTCGCGGAAGTAGGCGCAGCGCACCCGCTGCATCAGGTTGCCGCCCATCGAGGCCATGTTCCGCAGCTGCGCCGAGGCACCCTTCTCCAGGGCCTGGGCCAGCACCGGGAAGCGCCCGCGCACAGCGGGGTGGGCGGCCGCGTCGCTCATCCGCGCCAGCCCGCCCAGCCGCACCCCGCCGCCGGGAAGCTCCTCGATCCCGGAGATCGGCAGGTCGTTGATGTCGACGACGCGGCGCGGCCGGGCCACACCGATCCGGAGCATGTCCACCTCGGTGGTGCCGCCGGCCAGGTACTCGCTGCCCGGGTCGGAGCCGACCTCGGCCACCGCGGCCGCCACGTCGGCCGCCCGGGTGTAGGCGAAGGGCCTCATGGTCGGTCCCCTCCCCCGCCGTCCCGGACCTGCCGGATCGCGGCGCGGATGTTGGGATAGGCGGCGCAGCGGCAGATGTTGCCGCTCATCCACTCGGCGATCTCGGCGTCGTCGGAGGCGTGGCCCTCCTCCAGCAGCGCCACCGCGGACATCAGCTGGCCGGGCGTGCAGTAGCCGCACTGGAAGGCGTCGTTGGCGAGGAACGCCTGCTGCATGGGGTGGAGCCCGTCCCCGTCGGCGAGCCCCTCGACGGTGGTGACCTCGCGGCCTTCGCAGGCCACCGCCAGGGTCAGGCAGCCCAGCACCCGGCGGCCGTCCACCCAGACCGTGCAGGCGCCGCAGGCCCCCTGGTCGCAGCCCTTCTTGGGGCCGGTCACCCCGAGGTGCTCGCGCAGCGCGTCGAGCAGGCTGACCCGGGGTTCCACCCGCAGCCGCCGGGCGGTCCCGTTGACGGCGAGTTCGATCTCGGCCGGTCCCGGCCCGAGGTCGCCGGTGCGGGGCCCGGCGGCGGTGCCCTCCTCCCGGGCCGCCTGCCCCGGGATCCGTGCGCGGCCGACTCTCGGTGTCATTCCCGCCTCCCGAGGAGGCGGGGCGGTGTGCGGTCGATCATGGCGCTTCCCCCTTTGAACGCGCGGACTCGGAGGGCCGCGGCCGTCGGGGCCGGTGGCGGACCGACGGCCGGCACCTGCGGATCCTCACACGGGGGTGCGCCGCAGCACACTCACGGCAGGCCAAGATCGGGCAAAACCGCCGGTCAGCACGGGTTCTGCGGAGGGGGAAGGGGGAACGGGGGCGCCCCGGGGCCGCCCCCGGGCCGTCAGCCGGCGTTCTCCACCAGGTCCGCGAGGTCCGCGTCGACCTTGACGTCGAAGTCGACGTCGGAGCCGTTCACCTTGGTGGTGGTGAGGGTGACGCCGACGGTCTGCCCTCCGGCGGTGAGCTCGCAGCGCATCGACTCGCCCTCCTCGGCGGGGAGCTCACCGGGGCAGCTGAAGTCCTCGACCGCGCCGCCGAGCTCCTCCTCCAGGATCTGGGTGGCCCGCTCGACCACCTCTTCCTGGGGCACCCCTTCGACGTTGAACTCCACCGCGCAGCCCGCGGCGAGCAGCACCGCGGCCCCCGCGCCCGCTCCCGCCATGATCGTCCGGTTCCGCCGTGTCAGCCGCATGCTCGTCTCCTGTTCGCGGAGTACGTGGCCCGTCTCGAAAGGTGGGACGACCCGGGGCACCGGATGGTTCCCACCCGGCCGGGTGCGGCCCCGCACCGCCGCCCGGGAGCACCGCGAGGACGGCGGTGCGGGGCGGTCCTTCCCTCTTTACCCCGCCGCCCCCGGACCTCTCGCCCCTCCGCGCCCCGCGCGGCGGGTTCGCCCAAGGACCCCACGGTCTCGGAGGAGACGGGCGCACCCGGAGCCACCGGCGGACCGGGGACCGGCCGCCCCGGCCCCGGCTCAGCCCGGCAGGCCCAGGCCCCGGTAGCGGGCGGTGCGCGCGGCCAGGCGCTCGGCGGCGCCCAGGGCGGGCAGTGCGACCAGCTCACGGGCGATCGCCTCGCCCATCCGGAGGCAGAACGCCTCGGGTTCGTCGGCCGCGTCGCCGCGCTCGGCGACGATCCGGTCGACCACGCCGGCGGCGAGCAGCGCGGCCGAGCCGATGCCCTGCAGCTCGGCCAGTTCCCCGGCCCGTTCGGTGGTGCGGTGCACGATCGCGCTGGCACCCTCCGGCGGCAGCGGGGAGAGCCAGGCGTGCCGCGCGCACAGCACCCGGTCGGCGGGGGCCAGTGCCAGCGCGCCGCCGCCGGCGCCCTGGCCGAGCAGGACGGCGACGGTGGGCGCCTCCAGGGTGGCGAGTTCGGCGAGGCAGCGGGCGATCTGGCCGGCCATGCCCTGTTCCTCGGCCTCCTTGGACAGCGCCGCCCCCGGGGTGTCGATGACGGTGACCAGCGGCAGGTCCAGCTCGGCGGCGAGCCGCATGCCGCGCCGGGCCTCTCGCAGCCCGGCCGGGCCCATCGGGTGCTCCGCGCTCTGCCGGGCCCGGTCCTGGCCGAGCAGCACGCATGGCGCGCCGCCGAACCGGGCCAGCGCCAGCAGCAGGCCGGGGTCGGCCTCGCCCTCGCCGGTCCCGTTGAGCGGGACGACGTCGGTGGCGGCGGTCCGGAGCAGCCTGCGCACGCCGGGCCGGTCGGTGCGGCGGGAGCGCAGCACCGAGTCCCAGACCGGGCCCTCCGGTGCGGGCTCCGGGGCCGACGGCGGTGCGGGGCGGCCCTCTCCCCGGGCGAGCAGCACGTTGAACGCGCGCTCGGCGATGCCGGGCAGCTCCTCGGGCGCCAGCACCGCGTCGACCAGGCCGTGCCGGTACAGGTTCTCGGCGCGCTGGACGCCCTCGGGGAACGGCCTGCCGTACAGCGCCTCATAGACGCGCGGGCCGAGGAAGCCGATGAGCGCGCCCGGCTCGGCCACCGTGACGTGGCCCAGCGACCCCCACGAGGCCAGCACCCCGCCGGTGGTGGGGTGGCGCAGGTAGACCAGGTAGGGCAGGCCGGCCGCCTTGTGCGCGGTGATCGCGGTGGAGATCTTGACCATGGACAGGAAGGCGACGGTGCCCTCCTGCATCCGGGTCCCGCCGGATGCAGGCGCGGCCAGCAGGGGAAGGCGCTCGGCGGTGGCCCGCTCCACCGCTGCGGTCAGCCGCTCGGCGGCGGCCACCCCGATCGACCCGGCAAGGAAGGAGAACTCGCAGGCCAGGACCGCGACCCGGCGCCCGCGGAGCAGGCCTTCCCCGGTCAGCACCGACTCGTCGCAGCCGCTGCGCTCCCGGGCGCGCGCCAGTTCGGCGGCGTATTCCGGGCCCGGCCCCACGTCCACCGGGGCGGTGTCCCAGGAGGTGAACGATCCGGCGTCCAGGGTCCGGTCCAGCAGCTCGCGCGCGCTGTACCTGGCGGCCACGGCTTCCTCCAGGGGTCAGGTCCATCGGGCGGACCGCTTCCGCTGCGCCCAGGGTCGCACGCCGCCCCGCGGCCGGGTACGCGCGGGGCCCGCCGTTCCCGGCCCCGGTGCCCGGGGCGGCCGATGCCCAGGGCAGTCGACATCCAGGGCAGCCGGCGCTCCAAGACGCCCGGCGCCCGGGGTCAGCGCTGCAGCCGGACGCCGTTCCATCCGGCCGCCTCCCAGGCGTCGCCGACCTGGTCCAGCGGGTGGAAGTCGCGTTCGGAGGGGAGGACCGCCGGGTCCGGGGAGAGGGTCGCCCAGACGCACCAGCCGCGCTCGGCGACCTTGAAGACGGCGTGCCGGAGCCCTTCGGGGACCTCCTCGGGGACCGGAGCCGACCAATCGACGGCGATACCCCGCTTCTCGGCCTCACGGCGCACCACGGCGCGGGTGAAGGATTCCGGGGTGTGCGTCCTCATCGGGGCTCCGCAGGGTCGTCGGACGGTCCTGGTCGCGCCGTTCCCGAAGGGGGTTCTCCTAGGTGTCGGCGGCGGTCGGCGAGGGCATGGCCTTGTGCGCCGTGCAGGTCATCGTAGAGGAATCGGCACCGCACGAAGCGGCCGCCCCGCCGTCTCCGCGCGCCGCCCACCCCGGTCGGCGCCCCGGTTCCGGGCCGCATCGGGACGTTTCCGACCCCGGGCCACCCCGCACCGCCCGACCGGCGCACCGGACTCCCACAGCGGAACGCCCCTTCCCTGGCTTCGAGCAAGCAGCAGCGGCGGAGGAGGCGACGGGGCCGGGCGTCTCACCCGGGTGCGGCGCCTCGCGGAGCGAAGGTTCAAGCAGGCAGCGACGGCCAAAGAAGGGGCGAGGCGAAGGTGATCGCCCGAGCGCGGCGCCTCACGAGGGTGCGGTTCAGGCGAGCAGCGACGGCGGGAGGGGGACCGGCCGGTCGGTCCGGCGCGGCGCCCAACAGGGCCGGGGTTCAACCGGGCGGCGACGGCACGGGAAGGGCCAGGGCCGGGCACCCCACCCGAGCGCGGCGCCCCACGGGGTCGAGCTTAAGACGGGCGGCGAGAGCGGGAGGGGGACCGGCCGGTCGGTCGGGCGCGGCGCCTCGCGGAGCGAAGGTCAAGACGAGCGGCGACGGCAGCGGTAGGGGCGGGGTGCAGGTGGTCGCCCGGGCGCGGCGTCTCGCGGGGCCGGGGTTCAAGCAGGCAGCGAAGGCGGGAAGGGGCGGGGCGCCACGTTCACCGGCCCGGGGCGGCGCGTGCTCCCGGCGAGGGGAGGCGGCGCCCCGGCGGCGCGGGCCGGCCCGCCTGCCCGGGCCCGCCAGGGGACCTTATCCCCTATGCCCGGTTCGCGGCGGGGATCGGGCGGAGGCAGGGGCGCCCTGCGCACCTCCGCAGCACCCCGATTACATCTACCAGCGAGTAGTGAGCCCCGAAGCCCCCGTTTCCCCTCTCCGGTTACCCGGAGTGGCCAAGGCGGGCCCTCTCGGCAGGACAAAAGCGACACCCCGCCCCCGCCTCTGCCCTTCCCGGGTTCCGGCCCCCTGCTTTGCGGCCTTGCGGGCGGCTCGAACCCTCCAACACCGGCTCGATCAGGGTGTTTCGGGCCCCGAGAGGGCCGATCCGGGCCGGGATGCGTGCCCGGGAATCACCGGGGTGCTCTCGCGGTGCGCAGGGCGCCCTGCCTCGCCATCACCCTGCGTATTTGCCTAGGTCAGGGAGGGGGAGCGGTTTCACGGGCGGCCGGCCACGCCGCCTGGGCGACGCGGGCACGGCGAACCCGCCGCCTGCCCCCGCCCCGACCGCCGTGCCCCGCTCTGCCGCACCGGACCGACCGGCCGGTCCTCGCCGCCGCCCTCGCCGCCCGCTTGAACCCCCGCCCCGTGAGGCGCCGCGCCCGGGCGACCACC
Organism: Nocardiopsis potens DSM 45234; assembly: GCF_000341105.1. GTDB lineage: Bacteria > Actinomycetota > Actinomycetes > Streptosporangiales > Streptosporangiaceae > Nocardiopsis_A > Nocardiopsis_A potens. Next base: position 128,549 of record NZ_ANBB01000025.1, on the reverse strand, counting down.
CTCGCCCCGCTCCCACCGCTGCCGTCGCCGCCCGTCTTGGCCTTCACTTCGTGGGGCGCCACACCCGACCGACCGGCCGGTCTCCCTCCCCGCCCGCTTGAACCCTCGCCCCGTGGGGCGGGGCGCTCCGGGTCAGTCCTGCGCGGCGAGGCTCTCCAGCACCCGCCCGATCGAGGCCAGGGCGTCGTCCAGTTCCTCGGGGAGGAGGCCGTGGGTGATCCGGAGGTGGTGCTCGACGCCGAAGTGGGCGCCCGGGGCGACCAGGACGCCGCCGTCGGTGCGCAGCGCGTGGGCCACCTCGGTGCTGGACCTCGGCAGCCGGTAGCGGACGAAGCCGAGCGCGGTGGCCTGCGGGTCCACCATGGACAGCAGGCCGCCGGACCCGTCGACCCAGGCCTTGAGCCGGGCGTGGCCGTCCCGGATCAGGCCTCGGCTGCGGGCGAGCAGGCGCTCCCGGTTCCCCGGGGCCAGGGCCGCCTCGGCCAGGTGCATGGAGAGCGTCCCGGTGGAGATCGCCGCGTACTCGTGCCGCCGCCAGGCCTCCTGCACCAGCTCGGGCGGGGCGACCAGCCACCCCAGCCGCAGGCCGGGCAGGCCGAACGCCTTGGACAGGCTGCCCACGCAGACCGTCCTGGGGTAGCGCCCCCAGAAGCTCGGGGTGACCTCGTCGGTCAGCCGCTCGGTGCCCCGGTAGACCTCGTCGGCGAGGATCCAGGCCCCGGCGCGCTCGGCGGCGGCGGTGATCGCGTCCATCTCCCGCCCGGTGAGGACGGTGCCGGTCGGGTTGTTCGGGTTGGCGACCGCGATCAGCCGGGTGTCCGGCCGCAGCACCCGGTCGAGTTCGTCGAGGTCGGGACGCCATCCCGCGTCGGGGTCGAGCGGGAGGGCGTCCACCTCGGCGCCGGCGTTCAGCACGCTGCCGCGCACCTGCCGGTAGCCGGGCTCCATCACCACGACGTGGTCGCCGGGGCCGACCAGGGCGGCCGCGGTGATCGCGTTCGCCTCCGCCGCGCCAACGGTGACCAGCACGTTCTCCGGGTCGGCGCGGTGCTGCTCGGCGATGAGGGCGCGCAGCTCCGCGGTGCCGCCGACCGGTGGGTAGTGGAGGTCCGCGGCGAGCAGCCGGTCCACCGCGGCGGGGTCCGGGCCGAGCAGTTCGCCGAGGGTGAGCGGGTGGCAGCCGCTGTCGGCCAGGTTGCGGCGGACCGTGGTCTCGTAGCGGGACTGCCACTCCTCCAGTTCGAAGGGGGTGAAGCGGGCGGCTGGCATGGCGGGCTCCGTCATCGTTCGTCATCGTTCTCGTCGCGGGCTCCCGGGCGGCGGACTCGACACCGAAAGCCCATTGCACATAATGTTCAATATATTGCTCATAACGGGAGGTGCGATGTCAACGCGGGGCGCAGCGGGGCAGGGCCCGGAGGAGCAGGACGCGGGCGGGCCCGGCGCCCGGTTCCTGGAACGGATCGGCGCGGAGGTGCGCCGCCGCCGGCGCGGGGCGGAACTGACCGTGCAGGCTCTGGCCGAGCGGGCCGGGATCAGCCGGCGCATGCTGACCCTGATCGAGCAGGGCGCCGCCAACCCCAGCCTGGTCACCGTGGACAAGATCGCGCGGGCTCTGGGCACCGACTTCGCCGCGCTCACCGCTCCCCGGGACGACGCACCGGTCCAGGTCTCCGCCGACCCGGTCGAGGTCTGGCGCGGCCCGGAGGGCGGCCGGGCCCTGCTGCACATCGCCGCGGCCGGCAGCGGCGGCCCCGAGCTGTGGGAGTGGACGCTGCTCCCGGGCGAACGCTACGACGCCCGCCCCGACCCGCCCGGATCCCAGGAGCTCATCCTGGTCACCTCGGGCACCCTGGAACTGCGCACCGCCGACGGCACCGCGGAACTCCCGGCGGGCGCCTCGGCCCGGCTGTCCAGCGACCGCGACTACGCCTACGCCCCCGCCGGCGAGACCCCTGCGGCCTTCGTCCGCGTGGTCCACCTCGGCCCCCGCCCAGGTTGACCGGCCGATATGCCCGGCCCGGCCGAGCGCCGACGCCGATGCCGCGGCTCCGTCCACAAGTCTCCGTCCACAGCTCTTGAATCCGATCCCAACCGGGAGCCCCGGGCCGCCACGCTGGCGGGGACGGAAAGCAACCGGGCACCGGGGCGCGTCCGCACCCCGGATCGGAGGTCACCATGGACATGGACTTGGACAGGGCCGTTACCGGCAGCGCCCCGGGCAGGGGGCGGAGGGACACCGGCGCGACCGCTGCGGGGTGTGGCGGGCCTTCGGGAGAGGCGGGGCTCCGCCGATCTCCGCCGTCGGCTCCCTCGGCCGCCTCGGCCTTCGCCGCGGGAAGTCCGCACCGGCGCACGCCGCCGGGCACTTGGTCAGGCCCCGCGGCGGGTGCGCGGCATGGGCGGAATCCCTCTCAGGCCGCCGGAGGCAGCGGGGGAACCGCGGCCGGCCGGGCGGGGATCACGTCCTTCCTCGAAGCAGGCCAATGCCTCCAGCACGGTGTACACCCCGGCCATGCGGAAGCCGTGCTCGCTGGAGTCGACCAGGTGCTGGACCGCGTCGCGCAGCACCACCTTCAGGGCATAGGGCGGACGGCCGCGTCCCTTTCGTTCCAGCACCTGGCGCACCCCTTCGAAGAACGCGTCCCGGTACTCCTCGGGAAGCGGGCCGTCCGGTCCGCCCTCCTCCGGAAGGTCATCGACGAGCACCAGGTCCTCGGCGTCGGCACCGCCGGGCAGCGGTTCCACGTCGGCCCAGGTGATCGCGAACGGACCACATGCCCCCTGGAAGACGTAGCGGACGTAGACGCCGCGCAGCGCCCGAGGCGGGAGCGGCGGCCTGGGCAGGGCCCGTCGGCCCACCGGGACCGGAGACGCATGCTCCAAAAGCACCCGGAGCACCTCGGCCGCGACCAGTTCGGCCGCCTCCTCGAGGACCGGCGCACCGGCGGGGTCGCCGTCCAGGCGCCATTCGACGTCGTACAGCGTGACCAGCGCCCTGTACTCCGGGGCGCCTCGGACGCCGTCCTCCCAGGCCCTCTTGACCGCCTTGGTCAGCGCGGAGCGCAGCGGCGCGGGCACCTCTCCGCCGGCCTCGGAGGGCTCCACCCGGACCGTGAAGCCCTTGCCCTTCCTGCCCGGCACCGGCTCGAAGTCGGCGCGGAAGGCGACCCGGTCGCCGCCGTGTTCGGGGCGGAGGGCGTGGTCGACGCGCACCCCGGTGACGGCCCTCGGCAGAACCGGGACCGGCCGGTCGGCCCGATGCCTTTCGGCCATCACCGCATCGCCCTCCTCGAATTCCGGGGAGGCCCGCCCGCCGCCCGTTTCCGGAAAGGCAGGGTAGCCCCCTCCCCACCTTTCTGGAATTCCTTTTCGACCTCGGCCTTTCCTCCTCCGGAAAGAGGGCCGGCGAAGCCGCCCCGGCAGACCGCAGCGGCGCTCCTGCACGCCCGGACGGTGTGGCGGGGAGGCGTTCCGACACCGTTCCGCACGATCGGGGGCGGAGGCGGAGCGGGATCCTCGGCTGAGAAGAGCGGCACCGGGTCAGGACAGGAGTTCGACCACGCTCACGTGGTAGTGGTGCGTCTCGATCATGCCTTTCACGATCACCGTGTACTCGTCCGGGCTGCGGCGCAGGACGGTGCGCTGCCGCGGTGCGGAAGGGTGGCTCGGCATGTACTCCCGGGCCGTGGCATAGGCGGCCTGGCGCGCGATGTCCCGCGTCGGGTACGCCGGCACCTCCGCCGGGTTGTTGACCATGCGGCCCCGGTAACCGCCGGCGCTCTCCTCGATCAGGATCCCCCAGCGGCCTTCGGCTGTGTTCACCGGTGCTCCTCCCCCACGTCGCCCTGGCGTCTCCGGGATGGGACTCCGCCCGGGCCCGGGCGGTTCCGCCTCCCGGCCCGTCCGGGTGTCCCCCGGTGCGGGGCCCCCGGACGGCGGGACGGGTCAGCGGCGGAGCGGCCGGGCGCCGAACCGGGCCGCCGGGCCCGGGGCGTCGCTGAGGCCGAGCTCGTGCAGCGCGGCCCGGGCGGCGGCGACGCCGCTGTTGAGGGAGATCTCCCCGCGCATGCCGGGGGCGGCCACCATGTCCCCGGCGAGGAAGACGCCGTCGCCGCGGGCGATGGCCGGGCGGTCGCGCCAGGTGGTGCCGGGCAGGTCGAGCGCGCCGGTGCGGCCGCGCGCGGTCCCGGTCCGCTGCCAGGCGGTCCGCTCCTCCCAGCCGGGCAGGGCCGTCTCCGCGAGCCGCCGCAGCCGGGCGTGCGCCTCCGCGTGCCCCTCCCCCTCGCGCACCGGCATGTCCAGCTGGAACAGCGACTCCCCGGCGGGGCTCACCGTCGGGTCCTGCATCGAGTAGCTCTCGTGGAAGCCGCCCTCGTCCAGGTCGAACATGACGAAGGAGTCCCGCCGGCCGGGGCGGACCGCGATGTCGAGCAGCACGCAGTACCCGCTCTCCCACTCCAGGGAGGCGTCGCCGAGCAGGGTGCGCGCCGAGGACAGCTCGGTGGCCACGATCACCGGGGCCTCCGGCGGTTCGGTGACCCGCGAGCCGGTCTCGATGCGCACCCCGAGGTCCCGGGCGTGCCGGACCATCCGGTCGACCACCGCCTGCCAGCCGCCGGCCGTCCAGCGGACCGCGGGGACCCTCGGCCCGAAGATCCGGCCGAAGAGGTTCCACACGTAGGCCGCGGAGAGCCGCCCGGTGTCGGCGACGTAGGTGACGACCCCGACCGCGTTCGCCGCGGCCTCGGCCGCCTGCTCGCCGTAGTGCCGCCCCGCCCAGGTGCGGAAGTCCTCGTCGACCGGGGCGGTCCGGTTCCGGTCGGCCGACATCCGGAGGAACCCGGCGGGCGGGATCCGGGTGAAGCGCCCCCGGTGCCGGAAGCCGGCGTGCAGTCCGGCGCGGAGCGGCGGCAGCACGAGGCGGCCGGTGAGGCCGCGCTCCTTCAGCCAGGTCCAGTGCGGGCCGTCCGCGTAGAAGACGTGCGGTCCCTCGTGCGCGGTGTAGGGGCCGCCGATCGCTCTGCCCCGGCCGCCCGGTTCGGCGTGCGCCTCGTGCAGCGTCACCCGAGCGCCGCCCTCGGCCGCCTCGATCGCCGCCGCCAGCCCGGCGATCCCGCCGCCGACCACCGTGATGCCCTGCATGTCCCGGTCTCCTTCGTCGTGGTTCGGGCTCTGCGGGCGGGTCCGGGGACCCGCCCTCGCAGAGATGACACGGGGGTCCGGCGGGATGTGACTTCCCGGCCCGGCGGCCGTTCGGCGCGCGGCGCCCCGCGCGTTCCCTCGCCCGCCCGCGTACCCCGCGTCTACCCTGCTGAACAGGGGTTCTCCCGCAAGTGGCGGCGCGGGCGGAGGCGAGGGGCGATGACGCGCAGATCACACATTCCGCTGCACGAGGCGTTCGCGACGGCCCGGGCGGCGGGCGGCCGCGCCCCGTCGGTGCTCGGTTCCCGACCGTGGATCATCGGCGGCGACGGGGACCGGATCACTCTCGGCGCCGACCCGGACAAGCGGCTCGGCGTCGCCGACCCGGAGTCCCGGGAGCTCGTGCTGAGCTGCGGCGCCGCCCTGTACGGCATCCGCGTGGCGCTGCGCGCGCAGGGCGTGCGCCCCCAGGTGCGGACGCTGCCCGACCCGGACCGGCCCGCGCTGCTCGCCGAGATCACCTCCGCGGGCGAGGGCGAGCCCGGTTCGACCGACCGGCGGCTCTACGCCGCGATCGAGCGCAGGCGCACCCACCGGGGCCTGTTCGAGCGGCCGCTGTCCGACGCGGTGGTGCTGCGCGGACTCGGGGACGCGGCCGCGCTGGAGGGGGCGGCGCTGCGCCCGGTCACCGACCCGGACCGGGTGCGCTCGCTGTCCGGCCTGGTCACTGCGGCGGAGCACCTGCGCCGCGTCGAGCGGGCCGGAACCGAGGAGCAGGACCGGTGGGTGCGGGGGCAGGGCGACTCGGCCCCGGAGGGGGTGCACGCCGAGGACTTCCCGGCGCCGGGCGCCGGCGCTCCGCTGTTCCCCGAGCGCGACTACGGGCACGGCCGGGTCGCCGGGCTCCGGGAGGCGCGGGGCACCGAGGTCGGGACGGTCGCTCTGCTGACCACCGCCTCCGACGACCGCGCCTCGCATCTCGCCGCGGGTCAGGCGCTGCACCGGGTCCTGCTGGCGGCCGCCGACGCCGGGTACGCCGGGGCGTTCCACACCCAGCCGCTGGAGGAGCCGCTGCTCCGCGCGTTCATCACCGAGCGGTTCTGCACCGCCGAGCACCCGCAGATGCTGCTCCGCCTGGGCCGCCCGGCCCCGGAGGAGCCCGCCGGCCGGGAGGCGGAGGAGGGCGTGGCGGGCCTGGCCTGACCTCCGCCCCGGGCGGGCCCCGGTCCCGTCCAGGTCCCGGCGGCCAGGGCGGCCGAGGCGTTCCCGGCACCGGCCGCGTGCTCCGCGCGCATGTCCCCCCGCTCGGTCCCGTCCCGGTGTCCGGCGAGGCCGCCGGCCGGGATCACGCCTCCGGGTAGCGCATCACCCAGGACATCGGCGGCTCGCCCCAGCGGGGGTCGCTCGGTGCGTCGGGGCCGGACTCCAGTGAGAGGTCGGCGGCGAGGCGCAGCACCGCCCCGCGGGCGTCCAGCTCCGACTGCCACAGGCCGGGGAAGGCGAGGGTGCCGTGGCGGGCGCCGATGAGGTTGCCGCAGAGCGCGCCGGTGGCGTCGCTGTCCCCGGAGTGGTTGACGGCGAGCAGCAGCCCCGGGCCGCCGACCGTCCGCCACTGCCTCGACCAGGGCTGGGCCGCCTGCCTCTCGGCCTGGAGCCGCTCCGCGGCGAGCGCCGCGTACACCGCGACGGCCAGCGCCTCCGGGCCGGTCCACCCGCCGCCGAGGCTCTCCACCCGCTCCGGGGAGGGGTCGCCCTTCGCGGCCAGCCGGACCGCGGCGTTCAGTGCCCGCTCCGTCTCCTTGCGGCCCTTGTGCTCCGCCAGCTCGGCGCGGGCGCCTTCCAGCGCGGTCTCCAGGTCGGCGCCGCGCAGCAGCGACCAGACGGCGGCGGCCAGCGTGCCCGCGGGGAGGTGGCCGCCGGGGTCGCCGTGGGTCAGCGCGGCGGTCCGGCACCCCAGCTCGAAGGCGGCCTCCCGGGAGTGGGCGGTGCCGCAGGCCGCCGCGCGGACCACACCGCCGGAACCCTTGGAGGAGTTGATCGGCTCCTCCAGGGTGCCCAGCGGCCACCCCGGCTTGTCCCGGGCGGCGGCCTTGCGCAGGGCCTCCGTGGTGGAGCGGCCGGCTCGGGCGGGTACCGCCAGCGCCGGGTCGCCCAGCAGCCCGAGGCCGATGCCGAGCGAGGAGTGGCCGGAGTCCCCGTCCTCGGTGCGGTCCATCCGCTCCAGCCAGGTGATGTAGGAGGCCTGGATGATACCGAGGGTGGCTCCGCCGATGCCCCTGCTGCGGGCCCGGACCGATCCTTGGATCAGCCCGTTCGCGGTGAGCAGCGCCAGCTGGGTCTCCTCGCTGATCCGCAGGGCGCCGCCGGCTCCGCTGCTCTGTTCGATCAGGGTCCGGTCGGTGAGCCCTTCGGGGCCGTACCGCTCTCGGATCTCCGCCAGCGCCATCGCCTCCAGCGGGGCACCGAGCGCGTCGCCGATGGCGCCGCCGAGCAGGCAGCCGGCCACTCGGTCGGGCCTGAGCCGGGAGTCGTGGTCGAGCATGGCGCTCCTGTCCGGTCGGGGCCGTGTGCGCCCCGATCCTGCTCGCCGCCCGCCCCGGGCGCAACCGGGTTCCGGCGGCCGCCGCCCGGTGGCAGGGTGGGGGCCGGGGCGGTTCCCGGGAGGAGGCGGCATGGTCCGGTCCGGTGCGCGCGTGCTCCGCGACGACCTGGGGCGGGCCGTTCGGCTGCCCCGCCGGGTGCGGCGGGTGGTCTCGCTGGTGCCGTCGCTGACCGAGGCGATCGCCGAGACCGGGCCGGAGCTCCTGGTCGGGTGCACGAAGTGGTGCGCCCACCCGCCCGGCCTGGCCGCGGAGCGGCTGCGCGGGACGAAGAACCCGCACCTGCGGCGGATCGCGGAGATCGCCCCCGACCTGGTCGTCGCCAACAAGGAGGAGAACCGCGAACGGCACGTCGCGGAGTTGGAGCGGGCCGGGGTCCCGGTGTGGGTGACCGACGTGGGCACGGTCCCGGGGGCGCTGCGCTCGCTGCGCCGCCTGCTGGTCGAGGTGTGCGGGCTGCCGGAGCCGGGGTGGCTGGCCGGGGCCGCGGCGGCCTGGGGCGGCCCGGTCCCGGCGCCGCGGCTGCGGGTGGCGGTGCCGATCTGGCGGGACCCGTGGATGGTGGTCGGGGGCGGGACCTTCGCCGGGGACGTGCTGGCCCGGCTGGGCGCGGCCAACGTGTTCGGCGGTGAGGCCCGCTACCCGGCGACGGACCCGGCGGGCATCGCCGCGCGCTCCCCCGACGCGGTGCTGCTGCCCGACGAGCCGTACCGGTTCACCGCGGACGACGGCCCGGAGGCGTTCCCCGGGATCCCGGTGGTCCTGCTCTCCGGCCGCGACCTCACCTGGTACGGCCCGTCCCTGGTCGCGGCCGGGTCCCGGCTGGCGGAGGCGCTCGCCCCGCCGCCCCGCTGACCGGACGGCGGCCGTCCCCCGTCCCCGGGCGCACCGCGCAGGCCGGCCGGTCCCGGCCGGAGCGTGCGCGCACGGCGCGGCACCGGCCCGGGGACGGCGCGGCTCCCGAAAGGTGCGCGCCCGCCGCCCCGCGCTCACCCTGGCGGCCTGCCGCCGGCGGCTCCGCCCGGCCGCTGTCCCCCCGCCGGGCATGACGGCGTCCCCGCTCCGCGCTGAGGCGCAGGCGCGCACGGAACGGACTCTTCTCCGGGGGCGCACCGTGCGGATCCGGCGACCGGAGCATGCGTGCGCTGCGCGTCCCGGGCCCCGGGGCGGCGGCTCCCGAGAGGTGCGGGCTCCGCACCGGCCCCGCCGGCGGCCCCGGTCCGGCCGCGCGGCACCGCCCCGGTCGAAGGGGACGGCGGGAGCGGCGCCGGCCCGGCCCTCCCCTTCCTCCGCCGGTCTGAGGGCACCGGTCCGGGGGCGGGCCCGCGGCGGGGTCGTGTCCGGAAATGACGCGATGTTCCGTACCGCACACCCCTTGTTACCGTCCGCGATGCTGCGTACACTCGGCGCAGCCCTCACCGGGCGTCCGCAGTGCGACCTCTTCGCCCCCGCTCAGAAGGAGATGCGCATGCTGCGAAAGTCCCCCCTGCTCTCCCTGCTCACCACGGCGGCCGCCGCCTGCCTGATCTCGGTCGCGGCGCCCGCCGCGGCCGGGGCCGCGACGGCGCCGCAGCCCCGGGCCCAGGACGACGTCGCGGTCCAGCAGACCACGCTCCGCTACGACGACAGCCGGGCCGCCGAGTTCAAGGACGCCGTGGCGGCCGGCGCCGAGTCGTGGAACGCCGCCGTGGACAACGTCGAACTGGTCCCCGCCGCGCCCGGGGAGCACGCGGAGATCACCGTCATCGCCACCGACGGGTGGCCCCAGGCGGTGCTCGGCCCGGTGCGTCCCGGCGGGTCGGTCTGGATCGAGTTCGGCCGCCAGGCCGTCCGGGAGGGCCACGACACCACCCGGATCGCCGCCCACGAGATGGGGCACAGCCTCGGCCTCCCCGACACCAAGCCCGGCCCGTGCTCGCAGCTGATGTCCGGGGCGAGCGGGGGCGTCGGCTGCACCAACGCCACCCCGAACGCGCAGGAGCGCGCCCGGGTGGAGCTGCTGTACGGCTCCGGCGCCGCGAGCGAGCTGCCCGCCGACGGCCGGGTGCTGGTCGACGCCCCCTGACCGGGCCCCGGTGCGGGACCCCCGGTGGAACGGCGGCGCCCCGCCGGCCGCGTGGCCGGCGGGGCGCTCCGCGCCGCCCGCCCGGGGCGGCGCGCCGGCCCGTCAGCAGCCGTTCAGCACGCCCTCCAGGGCGCTCTTCTCGTCTCCGTCGACGGCCAGGTCGTAGCGGTGCTTGGAGTTGATCCAGGCCTTGGCGTAGTCGCAGTGCGACTCGGCCCGCGGGGGCATCCAGTCCGAGGGGTCCTTGTCGCCCTTGGACTGGTTGCTGGAGCCGGTCACCGCCCACAGCAGCGGCCCTTCGACGTTGTTGGCGAAGGAGGTCCGCTTGGCCGAGCTCCACGAGTCGGCCCCGGAGCGCCACGCCTCCTTCAGCGGGACCATGTGGTCGATCTGGATGTCGGAGGCGTCGTCGGCGGTGACGCCGTCGAACTCGCTGAACCAGCTGCCGGCCACCGCGCGGCAGGCGTCGTCGACCTCCACCCCGTCGCCGTCCCGGCGCAGCACGTACTCGCGGGCGTTGCAGTTGCCCTCGACGGCGTTCCAGTGCGGGAAGAGCGACCGGTCGTAGGGGGAGGACTCCGACTCCTCGCGGACGTCGAGCCCGGCGAGCTGGGTGCGCGCGTCGGCGGTGGAGGGGATGCCCGGCGGGAGCGAGGCCGCCTGGACCGAGGCCTCGGCCGGGGAGGCGAAGGCGGCCAGGCCGGCCGCGGCGAGCAGGACGGCGGCGGTTCTGCCGAGGGAGGTGCGGGGGAAGCGGGGGGTTCGGTGCGCCATGGTGCTCCGTTTCTCCGGATAGAGCGGGTTGGTTCCGGCACCTTCGAGGGTGGACCGAACCGGCCCGGACCGCAATGACCGCCGGTTAAGCGTCGATGACGATGTGCGGCCGCCGCCGTGGCCGGCAGGTGTCGGCCGCGAGGGGCGGCCGGCCGTCCGCGGCGGCGCTTCTCCGCCCCCTCCCGTCCACAGGCCCTCGTCCACAGAGCGGTCGTCCACAGGCCCGTCGTCCACAGGCCGCGGATCCGATCCCCGCGGAGGGCACCGGGCGGCCACGCTGATGGGGCACGAAGCAACCGGACACCGGGCGCGTCCGCGCGCCGGATCGGAGGTCACCATGGGTAGGGTCGTTCGCGACTGGGGCATCGTCCTCGTACTGCTGGCGGGCGTACTGTCCGCCGCGGCGCCGGCGTCGGCCGGCGCCTCCGCGGGGGCCGCCCCCCTCTCCCACCCGGAAGGCGGCACCTTGGACGGGTTCGCGATCCACCACGTCCCCTCCTCCGCAGCGGGGGCGGACGTCTTCGACACCGACTACGAGTGGGGCGGCGTCTCCTTCGCCGCCCGGTTCTGGGAGCGCGAGGTCGACGGCGGCCACCGCGTGGACATGCAGGTCCTGGTGATGCGGGGCGACTCCCTGGACTCCGCGGCCGCGCTCCGTTCCTTCCTCGCCGAGTACCACGAGCGCGACGCCGCGACCTGGGCGCCGACCGGGTTCGACCACGACGGGGCGCCCGGTTTCCGCGGCGACCGGGAGGCCTTCTGGCTCCAGGAGCCGGGGGTGGCGGTGGAGGTCCGCGACTCCTCCGGCGTCCTCGGCGAGGAGGAGCTGGTCGCCACCGCCCTGGGGGTGCGGCCGGAGGATTGAGGCGGGCTCCGCCGCGGGCGGGGGCCGCGCGGGCGCACCGCCCCTCCTCCGACTTCGGTCGCCCGCCGGTCGAACTTCCGTCGCCGCGCGCCCGGTCTTCGGTCGGGGCGCCGGGTACCGGCGGCCGACGCGGCGCCGGGCCCCGGATTCCTAGGGTCGCGGTATGCACAGAGCCACCGAGGAGAACGGGACGGGCGGCGCACCGGAGCGGCCCCCCGCCGGGCGCGCGGGAGCGGAAGGGACGGCGGCGGGTGCGGTCCGGGCGCACCGCGGCGGGGTGAGGTCCGCCGAGCGGGCGCTCGCCCCCGACCTCGCCCGCGGGATGATGCTGCTGCTCATCGTGGCGTCCAACACCGCGTTCCACCTGTGGGCGGCCGAGCACGGGCCGTCCGGGTGGCACCCGGTCGACGGGTCGCCGCTGGACCGCGCCGTCCAGTTCCTCATGATCGTCATGCTGGACCTGCGGGCCTACCCGCTCTTCGCGTTCCTGTTCGGCTACGGGATGATGCAGCTGCTGCTGCGGCAGAAGGCGCACGGGACCCCGGAGCGCACCGCGGTCCGGCTGCTGCGCCGGCGCGGGCTGTGGCTGATCGTGTTCGGGTTCGCGCACGCCGTGCTGCTCATGGCCGGCGACATCATCGGCTCCTACGGGCTGGCGAGCCTGGTCATGGTCTGGCTGTTCATCCGGCGCGGCGACCGGACCCTGCTGGTCGCGGCGGGCGTGTTCACCGTGCTGATCTGGATCCCCGCCGCCTCGGGGCTGTGGGACATCGCGACGCAGGGCCTGGGGCACATCCCCGGGTCGGGCGCGGAGCCGTCCTACACCGCCTACGCGGCCGAGCTGGAGGATCCGCTCGCCGCGGCCGCCACCCGGCTCACCACCTGGGGGTTCGTCACCATCGGCGGGGGCCTGCTGTCGTTCGGCGGGTTCGCCATGATGCTGCTCGGGTTCTGGTCGGCCCGGCGCAGGATCCTGGAGGAGCCGCACCGGCACCTGCCGCTGCTGCGGTGGACCGCGGTGCTGGGGATCGCCCTCGGCTGGCTGGGCGGCCTGCCGTCGGCGCTGGCCCACGTCGGCCTGTTGGAGGCCTCCCCCGGCGCCCTCTCCGACACCGGCCCGCTGCCGGCCCTGCAGGACGCCACCGGGATCTTCTGCGGACTGGGCTACGTCGCCCTGTTCGCGCTCGTCGCCCACCGGCTGTCGGCGCGGCGCCGGGGCGCGGCGTCGAGCGCCGTGGCGGCGCTCGGCAAGCGCTCGCTCTCCGGGTACCTGACCCATTCGCTGCTGTTCTCCCCGGTGCTCGCCGCCTGGGGGCTGGGCCTGGGCGCCTCGCTGAGCAGCGCGACCATGGCGCTGTTCGCCTTCGGGGTGTGGCTGGCCACCGTGGCCGGCGCCTACGCCCTGGAGCGCGCCGGGCGCCCCGGCCCGGCCGAGGCGCTGCTGCGGCGGCTGATCTACGGCCGCCGCGCCTCCTCCGGGGCGCCGGAGCGGGGCGGGGCGGCGGCCGGCCGGTGAACGGCGGGGCGGGGCCGCTCCGGCGGGGGCTGCGGTCCCGCACAACCGCCTCCCCCGCCCGGAAGGGCCGGGCTTCCAGGCCGGCACCGGCCCCGCGTCATCCGGTTCCGCGCTCCGGCGACGCTCCTCCACTCTGCGCCCTCAACCCCACATTGTCAACCATAAAAGTAGGAAATAGGGCCGGTACGCCCTCCTCCGAGGAGGATCGGCCCACCGACTCCCACCCCGATCGGGCAGGGGCCGCGGTCGTCCACCGCCGAGGGGAGGGGCCGGGCGGCCGCGGACCGCCGGGAGCGGAGAGGGCGGGCCCCTCCGCTCCGGGCCGCGGGCAGGGCCCTAGCGGCGCGGGCGGCGCCGGCCCCGGGACGCCCTGGGCGCCGGGGACGCGGGGGCCGCCTCGGGAATGCGGGCCGGAACGCCCGAGGGGGCGCGGGCACCGGTGAGCCGGGCCAGTTCGGGGTCGTCCGGCCGGACCCGTGCGACCTGCGCGTCGATGCCGGCGCGCTCCATCAGCCGCGCCATTTCCCGGTGCTGCTGCGGCAGTACGAGGGTGACCACGGTGCCCGACTCTCCGGCCCTGGCGGTCCGGCCGCCGCGGTGCAGGTAGTCCTTGTGGTCGGCGGGCGGATCGACGTTGACCACGAGGTCGAGGCCGCCCACGTGGATCCCTCGGGCCGCCACGTTCGTCGCGACCAGCGCGGTGACCTCGCCGTCCTTGAACTGGCGGAGGGTGCGGGTGCGCTGCGGCTGCGAGCGGCCGCCGTGCAGCCTGCCCGCGCGGACGCCGCTGGCGAGCAGGTGATCGACCATCGCGTTCACCGCGCGCTTGGTGTCCAGGAACATGATCACCCGGCCGTCGCGGGCGGCGATCCGGGTCGCGGCCGCCTTCTTGTCCGCGGCGGAGACCTGGAGCAGGTGGTGCTCCATGGTGGTGACCGCGCCGGCGGAGGGGTCCACCGAGTGCACCACCGGATCCTGCAGGAAGCGGCGTACCAGGGCGTCGACGTTGCGGTCCAGGGTCGCGGAGAAGAGCATCCGCTGGCCGTCCGCGGGGACCTGCCGGAGGATGGCGGTGACCTGCGGCATGAAGCCCATGTCGCACATCTGGTCGGCCTCGTCGAGGACGGCGGCGTCCACGTCGTCCAGCATGCAGTCGCCGCGCTCGATCAGGTCGCGCAGCCGCCCCGGGGTGGCCACGACCAGCTCGACGCCCTGGCCCAGTGACCGGGCCTGGCGGGACAGGGACATGCCGCCGACCACGGTGGCCAGGCGGACCCCCACCGAGCGCGCATAGGGCTCCAGGGAATCGGTCACCTGCTGGGCCAGTTCGCGGGTGGGGGCGAGGACCAGTGCGCGGGGGCGCCGGGACCGGGCGCTTCCGCCGCGGAGCCGGGCGAGCAGGGGCAGGCCGAAGGCCAGGGTCTTGCCGGAGCCGGTCCGGCTGCGGCCCAGGACGTCCCGTCCGGTGAGCGAGTCCGGCAGGGTCGCGGCCTGGATGGCCGACGGGGTGCTCAGGCCTTGGCGGCCGAGCGTGTTCAAAAGCGGTGCCGGGAGACCGAGCTCCTGGAAGGAGGCGGCCGGGGGCAGCGCCGGGGTCACCGGCTGCGGGGCCGCGAAATCGTCCCGGGTGACGGGGCGGGACGGCCGCCGGCCGCCCCTCGGCCTTCCGCCGCCGCGCCTCTTGTTCGTACGGACCGTGTCGTGCATATGGGACCTCTCAATGAGCGGCGCCCACCAGCTAGAGGAGGAGTACAGAACCCTCTGCGCTTGGAGATGTCGGGTGATGCGCCGGGAGAATGCGCCTGAACTGGGCGCATGGGCGCCCGTGGAGGGCGCGGGGGAACCCGCCGGCCGGCACCGTTTCTCGGCGGCCGGAGCCGGGCGGGTTCGGGCAGAACGAACGGGGCCCGCCCTCCGAAGAGCGGGCCCTGCGAAGACCGGGAGCTCGAAACGCCCCTAGGCCAGAGTGATGTTCTCGGCCTGCAGCCCCTTGGGGCCCTGGACGGAGTCGAACCGGACCGCCTGGCCTTCGGCCAGCTCACGGTATCCGGAAGTCTGAATGTTGGAGTAGTGCGCGAAGACGTCGGCGCCGCCGCCGTCCTGCTCGATGAAGCCGAAGCCCTTTTCCGCACTGAACCACTTGACCGTACCGGTCGCCATGTCTTCTCTTCCCTGCTCTGCTGATTTCAGGAAGATCCGCACCGTGCGGCCCTCCCATCGCTACGGCGATGATTTCCCGAGTCGAGATAACGATGGAGAGGACCTGGCCACCGGGCCGGTCGAAACAAAAGTCAAGCGGGAACCACTACTGCAACTCCGGCCAACCTAGCACACGGATCCCGATCCGGACGGCGGCACCGCGCCGCGGTGGGATGACTCACCCCGGCGGAACGAGGCGGCCTTCTCCGCGGCCGGGGAACTCCTCGGCCGCACCGGCGCCCCCGCCGCAGAGGCGGCCCCTCCCCGGAAGCGGCCCGGAAACCGGGGCACCACGGCGAGTTCGGTCACCTCACCGGAGTGACCGCGGTGCCGTTCGGGTTCGGCGGCGGGTTCGTCACCGCCCCCGCCGGGCGCGGTCCTGGCCCATGCGGTGCCGAGCACCCCGGCCCCGCCCCTCGCCCGCGACCCGCGCAGCGGCACCGGGAGGCCCCGGCCGAATTCGACAGAGAAAAGGGTGACGCACATCCGGAAAAACGGATTACATATTTTACCGAAAATGGATGTGATTCACAACACAGTATTTTCCGGTGATTTCACCGAACGATTTTCAGCGCCCCCGTGTCGCACCGTTCACCTGCACCTGACACGGGAACAGAGGGAGCGCACAATGGTGAACCGGAACAGGATCGCACTTCTCGCCGCCGCCGGGGCCGCTGCCGCCCTGCTCGGTTTCGCCGGGGCTCCGGCCGCGCTGGCCGACGGCCCGGACACCCCCCGGAGCACGGTCGTGGAGATCGAGGCCCTGGAGTGGCCGGAGTTCCGGGGCGGCGCGAGCGCCTGGCAGATCGGGGTGGCGCAGCACCTGCTCAGGGCGTACGGCCACTACGACGGCGGGGCGACCGGGGACTTCGGCGCGGAGACCGTCGACGCCGTCCTCGCCTACCAGGAGGCCGAGGACCTGCCGGACAGCGGCGCCCTGGACGCCGAGACCTGGAACGACCTCCGCGACGACCTCGGCGAGGTCGGCCCGGGCGCCACCGGCGACCGGGTCGCGGCGGTGCAGTACGCCCTGGTCCACGGCTACGGCTACGACCTGGAGGTCGACGGGCGGTACGGCCCCGGCACGGCGGGGGCGGTCACCGAGTTCCAGACCGTCCAGGAGATCGACGCCGACGGCGTCACCGGGCCGATCACCTTCCGGGCCCTGATCGCCGGCGGAGTCTGATCCCGGACGGGCGGAGGGGGAGGGGCCGGGCGGTCCCTCCCCCTCCGCCCGGCGGGGGCGCCCGACCTGCCGGGAAGGGCGGGCGCCCCCGGGTCAGCCGACCCTGATGACGTGCTTGCCGCGGACCCCGCCGGCCTCCAGGGCGCGGTGCGCGGCGGCGACGTCGGCGAGCGGGCGGACGGTGTCCACCACCGAGCGCAGCTCGCCGCGCTCCGCGTACCCCTCCGGCTCGGCCGGGTCGAGGCCGTCCGGCGCGTAGGCGAGCCTCCGCGGCCGGACCACGACGTACTCCGCCGTGCTGCCCGAGCCCGCGCCGCTGCGCCTGACCCGGGTGGGCGGTCCGCCGCCGCGGCGCTGAACCGGCGCCGGCCCCTTGCCGGGCGGCACTGCGCCGTCTACCGTTGCATGAACACAACGTTTGCAGGCTCACAAGAGAGGTGCGGATGCGCGGCGAGGAGCGGGAGCGGCTGGCCGGGGACATGATCGATCTCTGGCGGGCCGTGCCCTCGGAGGTCGTCGCGGCGCTGCAGAGCGCCGAGGGGGACGGCATGTCGATCCGCGAGTTCGCGGTGCTGTACCTGATCTCCGAGTCCGGCCGGCCCACGCAGCGGATGCTGGCCGAGCGGATCGGCCGCTCGGACTCGGCGGCCAGCCGGCTCGTCGACCGGCTCGCCGGGCAGGGCCTGGTGCGCCGGGAGGAGGATCCGGACAGCCGCCGCTCGCGCCGGGTCGCCATCACCGAGGAGGGGGCGGCGCTGCTCCGCAGGCTGGAGCGGATGCGGGTGGAACCGCAGGTGCGGATGGTGGAGGAGCTCGGCGCCGAGGACCGCGCGGCGGTGGTCCGGGCGTTGGGCCTGCTCGCCGACGCCGCCCGGAAGCGCAGCGGGGCGCGCCGGGCCGCCGCCGAAGGGGCCGGGGAGGCCGAAGAGTAGCGGAGGACAGGAGGCAGGACGATGACCGAGCGGACGACCTGTGCGATCGTCGGCGGCGGCCCGGCCGGAATGGTGCTGGGGCTGCTGCTGGCCCGCGGCGGCGTTGAGGTGACCGTGCTGGAGAAGCACGGGGACTTCCTCCGCGACTTCCGCGGCGACACCGTGCACCCGACCACCATGCGGCTGCTGGACGAGATCGGCCTCGGCGAGCGCTTCGCCGAGCTGCCGCAGAGCAGGATCGACGAGGCCGCCTTCCGCGGCGCCGACGGCCGCCGGCTGGTCCTCGCCGACTTCAAGCGGCTGCGCGTCCCGTTCCCCTACATCGCGATGGTCCCGCAGTGGGACCTGCTCGACCTGCTGGCCCGCGCGGCGTCCGAGGAGCCGTCCTTCACCCTGCGGATGGACGCCGAGGCCACCGGGCTGCTCCGGGAGGGCGGCGGGGTGGCCGGTGTCCGGTACCGGAACCGCCGCAGCGGCGAGGAGCACGAGCTGCGCGCCGCCCTGACCGTGGCCGCGGACGGGCGGCACTCGGCGCTGCGCGCCGCGGCCGGGCTGGTGCCGCGGGAGTTCCGGGTCGCCTTCGACGCCTGGTGGCTGCGGCTGCCGCGGCGGCCCGGGGACGAACTCGGGGCGCTGCAGCCCAACATCGGGGCGGGCCGGATGGCCGTGGCGATCCCGCGCGAGGGCTACTTCCAGATCGCCTACCTCGGCCCCAAGGGCGACGACGCGCGGATGCGCGCGGCGGGGCCGGAGCGGTTCCGCGAGCAGATCGCGGCCTGCCTGCCGCAGTTCGCCGACCGGGTCGGCGAGATCGCGTCGATGGACGACGTCAAGCACCTGGACGTCCGGCTGGACCGGCTGCGCCGCTGGCACACGCCGGGGCTGCTGTGCATCGGGGACGCCGCGCACGCCATGTCCCCGGTGGGCGGGGTCGGGATCAACCTGGCGGTGCAGGACGCGGTCGCCGCCGCGTCCCTGCTGGCCGGGGCGCTCCGGCGCGGCCGACCGTCCCCGCGCGAGCTGTCCCGGGTGCGCCGCCGCCGGCTGCCGCCCACGGTGCTGGTCCAGGGGATGCAGCGGCTGCTGCACCGGGCCATGCTGGAGCCCGTACTGGCGCGGCGGCGCTCCGGCCCGCCGGCGGCGGCCCTCCGCCTGGTCCAGCGGCTGCCCTGGCTGTCGGCGCTCCCGGCCTTCCTGATCGGCACCGGAGCCCGCGCCGAACCCACCCCGCCCTTCGCCCGCCGCCGCCCGACCGCATCCCGCTGAACCACCGGTGCCGCCCCTCCCGCAACGGCCGAACCGGGACGGGCGGCGGCGGGCCGGGCGGACGCCCCGCCGGCCCTGCCCCGTCTCGCAGAGGCACCGGGCCGACCGGGGCACGGCCCGGCCCCGGATCAGGGCAATGGCAGCAGGGCGGGACGGACGGGACGGGCGTCCCGGACGACCCCGCCCGCCCTGCTCGATCCCCCACCCGACCTGCGGAGGAACCGGTCCGGCCGGGACACGGCCCCTACCGGTGTCCCCCTCGCCCCGGACCGGCGCCGTGACCGTCCCTCCCGGCCCGCGCGGGCCGGGGCCCGCTCCGGTCCGCGCCCCGGCGGACCGCGGGCACGGGCGGCGGCCGCGCGGGTCGGGCGGGAGCCCCACCGGTCCGCGCGGCCCCGGCGGGAGCCGGGAGCGGTCGGCTCCGCCGCATCCCACCCACCCGCCCCGCTTCGGCGGTTCCGCCGCCGGCACGGGCGGAGCGGCGCCGGCGCGGCCCTTCGCTCCGAACGGGCCGACCGGCCGGTCAGCGGGCGGGGCGGCGTGCCATCCTTGCCCTGGGCGGTCCCCGGCGCGGTCGGAGGTGCGGCGGGGCGGATCCCGCCCGCGGAGGAGAGAGAGCATGCTGCTCGGAGAGCCGACCGGAGTACGGAGCGACCTTCCCGCGGTGCGGGTGGGCGAGGACGCCCTCGACCGGGAGGGGCTGTGGGAGGCGGCGTCCGCGGTGGCCGCGCGGATCGGCGGGGCCGCCGCAGTGGCGGTGCACGGCGAGGCATCGCTGCGCACGGTCGTCGCCGTCGTCGGCGGCCTGCTGGCGGGGGTGCCCGTGGTGCCGGTCCCCGCCGACGCGGGCACCGCCGAGCGGCGGCACATCCTGCGCGACTCGGGAGCGGCCCTGTGGGCCGGGCCCGACCTGGACGAGGTGGACCTCCCCCGGCTCCCGGTGGACCCGGCCGAGCGCGCCCCCATCCGCTCCGGCGCCGAGCCGGACCCCGGCGCCACCGCGCTGATCATGTACACCTCCGGCACGACCGGGGCGCCCAAGGGCGTGCTGATCCCCCGGCGGGCCGTCGCCGCCTGTCTGGACGGCTTGGCCGAGGCGTGGGCATGGACCTCCGGCGACGTCCTGGTGCACGGGCTCCCGCTGTTCCACGTGCACGGCCTGGTCCTGGGCATGCTGGGCGCGCTGCGCACCGGCAGCCCGCTGATCCACACCGTCCGCCCCCGGCCCGCGGCCTACGCCGCCGCAGCCGAGGCCGGGGGGACGCTGTTCTTCGGGGTGCCGACGGTGTGGTCGCGGATCGCCGCGGACCCGGCGGCGCTGCGTCCGCTCTCCTCGGCCCGGCTGCTGGTCTCGGGCAGCGCGGCGCTGCCCGAGGGCGTCGCCCGCGCGGTCCGGGAGGCCACCGGCCGGGCCGTGGTCGAGCGGTACGGCATGACCGAGACGCTGATCACCCTGGCGGCCCGGGCCGACGAGCCGCCGCTGACCGGGTGGGTGGGCCGCCCGATCGCCGGCGCCGAGGCGCGGCTGGTCGGCGAGCGGGGCGAGGAGGTCCCCGCCGACGGGCGGAGCATCGGCCACCTGCAGATCCGCGGCGCCACGCTGTTCGACGGCTACCTCGGGCTGCCCGAGGAGACCGCGAAGTCGCGGACCGCCGACGGCTGGTTCGCCACCGGCGACGCGGCCGCGACCGACGCCGAGGGCCGGTACCGCATCGTCGGCCGCACCTCGGTGGACCTGATCAAGAGCGGCGGGTACCGGGTGGGCGCCGGGGAGGTGGAGGCCGCCCTGCTGGACCACCCGTCGGTGCGCGAGGCCGCCGTGGTCGGCGAGCCCGACGACGACCTCGGCCAGCGCATCGTGGCCTACCTGGTCGGCGACGGCATCGTGGAGAAGGACGTCATCGACTTCGTCGCCGCCCGCCTGTCGGTGCACAAGCGCCCGCGCGAGGTTCGCGTGGTGGACGGGCTGCCCCGCAACGCCATGGGCAAGGTGCAGAAGTCCCTGCTGTGACCCGCCCGTCGCCGCGCTCTTCCGCCTTCCCTCCCAGGGCGATGATCTCGACGTTGCCTCCCTATCAGAGCGCCTCGTCGTCAAGTGGCCGTTGCAACGGTGAAGGTCCAAACGGGCGGCGACGGCACAGGAAGGGACGAGGCCGGGCACCCCACCCGAGCGCGGCGCCCCGCGAAGCGAAGGTCAAGACGAGCGGCGACGGCAGCGGTAGGGACGGGGCGCGGGTGTCGGCCGGGCACAGCGCCTCACGGGGCCAGGGTTCAAGCAGGCAGCGACGACGGCGGTGGGGAACCAGCCGGTCGGTCCAGCGCGGCGCCCCGCGGAGCGAAGGTCAAGACGAGCGGCGACGGCAAGGGTAAGGGCGGGGCGCAGGCCTCACCCGAGCGCAGCGCCTCACGGGGCCAGGGTTCAAGCAGGCGGCGAGGGCGGGAGGGGGCGGGCGCCGCGTTCACCGGCCCGGCCCGGTACGTGGCCCCGACGGGAAGAGGCGGCGCCCCGGCGAAGGCGGGGGGTGGGCCCGCCCGCGCCCCGCCCACCAGGGGGCCTTATTCCTGTATGCCCGGTTCGCGGCGGGGAACGGGCGCAGGCGGGGGCGCCCTGCGCACCTCCGCAGCACCCCGATTACATCTACCAGCGAGTAGTAGCCCCCGAGGGCCCCACCACCCCCTCGCCGGTTACCCAGAGTGGCCAAACGAGGCCTCCCGGGAGAACAAAAGCGGCATTCCGCCCCCACTCCCGCCCCTCCCGGGTTCCGGCCCCTGCTTTGCGACCTTGCGGGCGGCTCGAACCCCCGATCACCGGCCCGATCAGAGCGATTCGGGCCGCCAGGGGCCTGTTCCGGGCCGGGATGCGCGCCCGGGAATCACCGGGGTGCTCTCGCGGTGCGCAGGGCGCCCCACCCCACCATCACCCTACGTATTCACCCAGGTCGGAGAAGGGGGGTGGTTTCAGCGGCGGCCGGCCCCGGACGCCCGGGGCGGCGCAGGCGCGGCGATCCCGCCCCTCTGCCCGCCCCGACCACTCCCGCCCCGCTCTGCCGCACCGGACCGACCAGCCGGTCCCCCTCTCGCCCTCGCCGCCAGTCTGAACCGCCACCCCGTGAGGCCCGACACTCGGGCGACCACCTGCACCCGGCCCCTACCGGCGCCGTCGCCGCCCGTCTTGACCTTCGCTCCGCGAGACGCCGCACCCGACCGACCAGCCGGTCCCCCACCACCGCCTTCGCCGCCAGTTTGAACCCTCGCCCCGCGAGGCGCCGCACCCGACCGACCGGCCGGTGCCCCTCCCCGCCTTCGCCGCCAGCTTGAACCCTCGCCCCGCGAGGCGCCGCACCCGACCGACCGGTGCCCCTCCCCGCCTTCGCCGCCCGTCTGAACCTGCACTCCGCGAGGCGCCGCGCCCGGGTAGGGCCCGACCACGCCCCCACCGCTGCCGTCGTCACCGCCGTCCCCTGCAGTAAGTACGTCCGCGGAAAGGAGGACCACGGCCGGGAGACCCGCCGAGGAGAGACCGCAGAGTCAAGACCGCCAAGGGCGGCCTCAGGCGGTGATGCCCGTGAGGACCGTCTCCTCGAAGGACTGCAGGGCGTGGTGGACCGCGCCCAGGACGGCGCCCTGGTCGCCGGTCTGGGAGAGGGCGACCTCGGGGGTGAAGAGGAGGCGGTCGGCGAGTTCGGCCTCCAGCGGGGTGCGCAGCAGGTCGCCCATGAGGGAGACGCCGCCGCCCAGGACCAGCATCTCCGGGTCGAGGACGAGGAGCATGGGGGCGATGCCCTCGGCGAGGCGGCGGGCGAGGCGGGCCAGGACGCGTTCGGCGGCGGGGTCGCCGGCGCGGGCGGCGTCGGCCAGGGCGGGCAGCCGGGCGCCGCCGGCGGCCTCGCGCAGCCGGCGCAGCGCGGCCGTGCCGCCGGAGCGGTCCAGCTCCTGCTCGGCCATGGCGGCGATCGCGTCGGCGTTCACCCGGGCCTCCAGGGCGCCGAACCCGGCGGGCGGGCGCCGCCGGCCGGGCATCCGGGTGTAGCCGACCTCGCCGCCGGCGCCGTGGTGGCCGCGGAGCAGCCGGCCGCCGACGGTGACACCGGCGCCCAGGCGCTCGCCGAGCAGGAGCAGCACCACGTCGCCCCGGCCCCGGGCGGTGCCGATCGCGTGCTCGGCGAGCGCGGCCAGGTTGGCGTCGTTCTCCATCCGCAGCGGGCAGGGCAGGACGCCGGCCGCCCAGCCGGCGAAGTCCGCCCGCTCCCACCCCGGCAGGGCCGGGGCGACCGCCACCCCGCGGCCGTCCGCGGCGACCACGCCGGGGGTGGCCAGGGTGGCGGCGTAGACCGGGGCCGCGCCGTCCGCGCCGCGCATCGCGTCGGCGACGGCGCACCGGGCGAGCTCCAGGCGCTCGGCGGCCGGGGTGGCCGGGTCGGCCGCCCGCCGCCCCCAGGCGCGCGGCCCGCCGCGCAGGTCGGCCCGGCAGGCGGTGACCTTGTGCGCGCCGACGTCGATCCCCAGCACCCAGCCGGCCTCGGCGTTGAACGCGTAGGTGCGCGCCGGGCGGCCCGGCGAGCGGCGCCCGCCCTGCGGGACACCCTCGGCCTCCACCAGCCAGCCCTGCCCGGTCAGCGACTCGGCCAGCGCCTCCACCGTGGGCCGGGACAGGCCGGTCTCGGCGGCGATCCCGGCGATCCGCTGCGGTTGGGCGGACCCGCGCAGCAGCCGCAGGACGTGCGCGGTGTTGGCCCGGCGGATCCGGGCCATCGATCCGGCCGGCGGTCGGGGCACGGCTTCCTCCTCCACTCCGGTGCGCGGGCGCTGTGACCGTTGACACATCCGCGCCGCTCCTGTTCGATTAGTAAACCCTTTTTCGTAAATGCGCGCTCCCCCCAGGAGGCTCCATGGGCCGCCCGCGACCCCCCGCGCGAATCCGGACCGCGGCCGCCGCGCTGGCCGCACTCGCCCTGACCGGCGCGGCCGGCTGCGCCGGCAGCCTCCCCGACGCCGGCGAAGGCGCGGTGGTGACCTTCGCCGTCACCCGCGCCTCCGGCGGGAACATGGCCGGGATCATCGAGGACTTCAACGAGGCCAACCCGGACGCCAAGGTCCGGCTGGTGCACCTGGCCGCCGACGCCGACGCCCAGCGCACCGCGATGGTGCAGGACCTGCAGGCCCGCACCGGCCGCTACGACGTGCTCTACACCGACGCGGTGTGGACCGCCGAGTTCGCCGCGCGCGGCTGGCTGGAGCCGCTGGACGCCGAGCGGTTCGCCGGGTCCGACATCCTGCCCGCCGCGGCCGAGACCGGGATGTACCGGGGCCGGCTGTACGCGGCGCCGTTCGCCACCGGGACCGGGATGCTCTACTACCGCAGCGACCTGGTCGAGGACCCGCCGACCACCTGGGAGGAGCTGATCGAGGGCTGCCCGATCGCCGAGGCCGAGGGGATGGACTGCTACGCGGGCCAGCTCAGCCGGTACGAGGGGCTCACCGTGAACGCCACCGAGGCGATCGCCTCGGCCGGCGGCGAGATCATCGACGAGCGGGGCCGGGTGGTGGTGGACTCCGCCGAGGCCCGCGCCGGCCTGGGCTTCCTCGTCGACGGCCTGCGCGAGGGGCGCATCCCGCGGGCCGCGCTGACCTACATGGAGGACGAGTCCCGGCTGGCGTTCCAGCGCGGCGAGCTGCTGTTCATGCGGAACTGGGCGTTCGCCTGGCCGGCCATGCAGGAGCCCGGCCCGGAGTCGGAGGTGCAGGGGAGGTTCGACGCGGTGCCGCTGCCCGGCGACGGCGGCCCCGGCACCGGCACCCTGGGCGGCAACAACCTGGCGCTGTCCGCCTACAGCGGGCACAAGGAGGAGGCGCTGCGGTTCATCGAGTACCTGCAGAGCGAGTCGGTGCAGCGCGACTGGATGGCCGAGACCAACACCCCCACCTCCTGGGCGTCCAACTACGGCGACGAGGAGCTGATGGCGGGCGCCCCGCACCTGGTCCGGCAGTACGCGGCGCTGCAGTCGGTGCAGCCGCGGCCGGTCTCGCCCCGCTACAACGACGTGACCAACGCGGTGCAGCGGCACGTGCACGCCGCGCTGACCGGCGAGAAGTCGGTCGATGAGGCGGTCACCGACCTCCAGGAGGAACTGGAGACCGCGGTGGAGGGGGTGGCCGGACCGTGAGCGCGCCCTCCGCTTCCGCCCGCGCCCGCCGCGGCGAGCGCGCCGCCGAGCGCCGCCTGGCCTTCTGGCTGCTGGTGCCGGCCCTGGCCGCGCTGGGGCTGGTCGTGGCCTACCCGGTGGCCTCGGCGGTGTACCGGTCGTTCTTCGACGACCCGATCGGCGCCGAGCCGTCCTTCGTCGGCCTGGCCAACTACGCCCAGGCGCTCATCGGCCACGACCGGGAGGAGTTCTACGCGGCGCTGTCCAACACCGTCTTCTTCACCGCGGTCAGCGTGGTGCTGGAGACCCTGATCGGGCTGGGCATGGCGCTGGTGATGCACCGCGCCTTCCGCGGCCGGGGCATCGTCCGGGCCGCGGTGCTGCTGCCCTGGGCGCTGCCGACCGCGGTCAGCGCGGTGATGTGGGGGTGGATGCTGCAGCCGGACGGGATCGTCAACGCGCTCACCGGGGCCGAGGTGGTCTGGGGCGGCGGCGAGTGGCCGGCGAAGTGGTCGATCGTCTTCGCCGAGGTGTGGAAGACCGCGCCGTTCGTCGCGATCCTCATCCTGGCCGGGCTGCAGACCATCCCGCCGCACCTGTACGAGGCGGCCGCGATGGACGGGGCCTCGGCGTGGCGGCGGTTCACCTCGATCACGCTGCCGCTGGCCAAGCCGGCCCTGGTGGTCGCGGTGCTGTTCCGCACCCTGGACGCGCTGCGCATGTACGACCTGCCGCAGATCCTCACCGGCGGGGCGAACGACACGGCGACGCTGTCCATGCTGGTGGTGCAGGCCGCCACCGGGGAGCTGAAGCAGGGGTACGGCGGCGCGCTGTCCACCATCACCTTCCTGTTCGTGTTCGGGTGCGCGTTCCTGCTGATCCGCACCCTGGGCGCGAACGTGTTCCGCCCGGCGGAAGGAGCCTCCCGATGACCGCGACCGCACCGGCGCGCGCACCGCGCCGCAGCGCCGCGCGCCGCCGCCTGCCCGGCTGGGAGAAGTGGGTGATCGGGGCCGGGATCGTGCTGCTCGTGCTGTACTGCCTGGCGCCGTTCTACTGGATGTTCGTCTCCAGCCTGAAGGGCCCGGCGGAGATCACCACCGACCGGCTCTGGCCCGAGGACCCGACGCTGGTGAACTACCGGGGCGTGTTCGGCGGGGCGAACGACTTCGGCTACGCGGTGCGCAACAGCGTCGTGATCGCGGTCTCCACCACGGTGCTGGCGATGGCGATCGCGACGGCGTCCTCCTACGCCCTGGCCCGGCTGCGGTTCCGCGGCCGCAACCTGCTGCTCGCCCTGGTGCTGGCCTGCTCGATGTTCCCCGGGGTGGCCATCGTGACCCCGCTGTACCGGCTGTTCAGCGACTGGCGCTGGATCGACGAGTACCAGGCGATGGTGGTGCCCAACATCAGCTTCGCGCTGCCGCTGGCGATCTTCGTGCTCACCACGTTCTTCCGGGAGATGCCGTGGGAGCTGGAGGAGGCGGCGCGGGTGGACGGCTGCGGGCCGGTGGGCGCCTTCGCCCGGGTGATCCTGCCGCTGGCCGCGCCCGGGGTGGCCACCACCTCCCTGCTGGTGTTCTTCGCGGCCTGGAACGAGTACCTGATCTCCAGCGTCGTCTCGATCACCCTGGCCTCCACGCCGGTGACGGTGGCGCTGGCCAAGTTCGCCGGGGACACCGAGTTCCAGCAGCCGTTCGGCTCGCAGATGGCGGCCGGCGTGGTGGTGACGCTGCCGCTGGTGGTGCTGGTGCTGCTGTTCCAGCGGCGCATCGTGCAGGGCCTCTCGGCCGGGAGCCACCGGTGAGCGGCGGGCCGGGCCGGGCGGGATCGGGAACGGACGGATCGATGGGGAGGTCGGCCATGGCGCCGGTTCGGGTACTGGTGGTGGGCGCGGGGTCGCGGGGCTCCGCCTATGCGCGCTGGATCCGGGAGCACCCGGAGGCGGCGGAGGTGGTGGCGGTCGCCGAGCCGCGGAGGGAGTACCGGGAGCGGCTGGCCGGGCTCGCCGGGCTGGGGCCCGAGGCGTGCTTCGCCGACTGGCGGGAGGCGGCGGCGCTGCCGCGCCTGGCCGACGTCGCGCTGGTCTGCACCCTGGACGACGCCCACCTGGAGCCCGCCGTCGCGCTCGCCGGGCGCGGCTACCACCTGCTGGTGGAGAAGCCGCTGGCGCAGACCCGGGCCGACTGCGAGGCGATCGTGGACGCGGCGCGGCGCGCCGGGGTGCTGCTCGGCGTCTGCCACGTGCTGCGCTACGCGCCCTACACCCGGGTGCTCAAGGGCATCCTGGACTCCGGTCGGATCGGCGAGATCGCGAGCGTGGAGCACCTGGAGCCGGTGGGGTTCTGGCACCAGGCCCACTCCTATGTGCGCGGGAACTGGCGGCGCACCGACGAGGCCGCCCCGATGCTGCTCGCCAAGTCCTGCCACGACCTGGACTGGCTGCGGTACGTCGTGGGGCGGGAGGCGGTGGCGGTCTCCTCCTTCGGGTCGCTGCGGCACTTCCGACCGGAGGCGGCTCCGCCGGGCGCCGGGGAGCGGTGCCTGGAGTGCGCGGTCGAGCCGGACTGCCCCTACTCCGCGCCGCGCATCTACGGCCGGTTCCTGGAGCAGGGGCGCACCGGCTGGCCGCTGGACGTGCTCGCCCCGGACCCGACCCCGGAGCGGGTGGCCGAGGCGCTGCGCACCGGCCCCTACGGCCGCTGCGTCTACCACTGCGACAACGACGTGGTGGACCGGCAGGTGGTGGCCCTGGAGTTCGAGGGCGGGGCGACGGCGTCGTTCACCATGACCGCGTTCAACCGACCCCGCCCGCGGCGCACCACGGTCTTCGGCACCCGCGGGGAGCTGCACTGCGACGGCGAGGCCATCACGGTCCACGACTTCCTGACCGACTCCGCCGAGACCGTCGAGGTCTCCGCGGAGAACGACGGCCTGATCGACTCCGGGCACGGCGGCGGCGACGGCGGGCTGCTCGCGTCCTTCCTGGGCGCCGCCGCCCAGGGCGACCCTGGCCTGGTCGAGACGAGCGGCGAGGACGCGCTCGCCTCGCACCTGCTGGTCTTCGCGGCCGAGCGGGCCCGGACCGAGCGGCGGGTGGTCTCCCTCCCCGAGTGAGCCCCTCCGCCGCGCCGGTTCCGCGCTCCCGCCGCCTTTGCGCCGGCCGGGGGCGCGGGACCGGCGCGGACGCGGAGCACCGGACGCGGACCGCCGCCGGCCGGTCACCGCCCGGAAAATGCGAAACCGACTAACCGCGCTAAACGCAAAACAATGCATTTTCTTCCGAAGATACGACTTTCGGGACATCGACGGTTTTCCGTATCAGTCCGTTTATGGCAGGGTGTGACCCGTCCGATTCGGCGGCCAGGCCGCCGAAAAAGGCGCCGATAAGGGCGCGGCCGACTCCGGAGCGCTCCAGCCACCCCGCCCACCACGGGTTTCTCGGCGTTTTCCGGCGCAGCGAACCGAATACGAGACGAAGTAAGGAAGCCGCCGCGCATGTCCCCTTGCGGAGACCCCCGTACCCGCCTGCCCGGCGCGACTCCGGAACGGCGCCGGTGATCCGCTCGCGACTGCGCCGCCTCTTCGACGGCCGCACCCCCGAGCGCCCCTCCGGCCCGCCCGCCGCACCGCCCGCGGCGGCCCCTCCCCCGGCGGCCCCCGCCGCACCGCAGGCCCCCGCACCGCCCGCGCCCGCCGCCCCGGCCCCCTCGGCTCCGGCCCCCGCTCCGGCCGCGCCCCAGCCGCCGCCCGGGCGCACCGCCCCGGCCGCGCCGCCCGCCGGCCCCGCCCCGCTCTCCGCCCTGTGCGACCGGTTCGCGATGCGCATCCTGGTCCTGGCCGAGCAGCAGCGCGAGGCGCTGGACGGGCTGGAGCGCGACGAGCAGGACGCCGACCGCCTCAAGCGGCTCTACGACATCGACCACGCCACCGCCCAGATGCGGCGCGCCGCCCGCGAGATGCGCGTCCTGTCCGACCAGGGCGACGACGACCTGGGCGGCCGGGACGCCTCGCTGATCGACGTGGTGCGCATGGCCGCCGCCTCCATCGAGGCCTACCCGCAGGTGTCGGTGGGCAGCGTGGCCGACCTGTCGGTGCCGGCCTACGCCGCCGACGACGTGGCGTCGCTGCTGGCCCCGCTGCTGGACAACGCCGCCCGCTACTCCCCGGGCCCGGTGAACGTGAGCGCGCACCCGCTGGAGACCGGCGGCGCGGTGTTCCGCATCACCGACTCCGGCATCGGCATCGGCGAGGCCCGGCTGGAGGCGCTCAACGCCGAGTTCGCCGGCCCGGTCCCGCCGGTGGATCGGCTCACCGACAACCACACCGGCTTCGCCGTGGTGCACCGGCTGGCCCGCAGGCACGGCGTCACCGTGCACCTGGCGGCGCGCGCCGCCCCCGGCGGCACCACCGCCTCGGTCTCGCTGCCGGCCCGCCTGGTCGGCGAGGCGGTGGACCGGCCGCAGGTGCTGGGCGACCGGCCCGGACCGGCGCCGGGCCGCCCCGCGCCGCCGAGCGGCCCGCTGCTCTCCCCCGCCCTGCCCGGCCCGGGCGGCGCGCCGCCGCCCGAACCGCCGCCCCCGCCCCGCCCGGCCGCCGGCGAGCTGCCCCGGCGCACCCCGCGCAGCCTGCGCGCCGACGGCGCCGGGACCCGGGAGCGCCCGCCGCAACAGGGCGGCCCGGTGCCGGACGGCCCCGCGGCGGCCGGGTCGTTCGCCGACGACCTGGAGGCGTTCGCCTCCGGCGGAGCCGCGCCGGAGGCCCCGAAGCCCCACGACCCCCCTGAGAACGAGGTGCCCTGATGGACGGCGCGCTGGACGGGCCGCGCAGCCCCCGAGACTTCGCCTGGCTGGTGAAGGACTTCGCCGCCTCCACCCCCGGGGTGGCGCACGCCCTGCTGGTCTCCTCCGACGGACTCCCGCTCATCGTCTCCGAGGGGCTGCACCCCGACACCGCGGACTCGCTGTCCGCGATGACCAGCGGGCTGCTCAGCCTCGGCCGGAGCATCGCCGAGCACGTCGACGAGCCCGGGTGCGACCAGATCATGCTCAAGTTCCCGGCCGGGCACTTCCTCTTCATGGGGATCGGCGGCCTGGCCGGGCTGGCGGTGCTGGTGCGCGAGGGCGCCGCCCTCGGCGCGGTCGCGCACGAGATGACCCGCCTGGTGGAGAGCGTCGGCCACGTGCTCACCCCGCGGCTCCGCGACGACCTGCGCGGCCTGGCGACCGGTCAGGGCGCCTCGTGAGGCCGCCGCACGGGCCCGGCCCCGGGGGCGCCAACCCGTGGGTGCGCCCCTACGTGCTCACCGGCGGCCGGACCCGAACCCGGCAGCGGCTGCACGTGCACACCCTGGTCTCGGTGCCCTACTACGACCCCGGCTACGCCGACCTGCTCCCGCCCGAGGCCCGCTCGCTGTACGACACGGCGCACACCGCGGTCCAGTCGATCGCCGAGCTCTCCGCGCACTGCAGCGTCTCGCTCGGCGTGGCCCGGGTGCTCCTCGGCGACATGGCCGCCCGCGAGCGGCTGGTGGTCAACCCCGAGGCCTACACGTCCCCCTACGACCCCCGCCTCCTGGAGAGAGTCATCGATGGGCTTCACCAGCTCGCCCGCTAGCGCCCCGCGGCTCGCCTCGGCCAAGATCGTCGTCGCGGGCGGCTTCGGGGTCGGCAAGACCACCATGGTGAGCGCGGTGTCGGAGATCCCCCCGGTGAACACCGAGGCGTGGATGACCCAGGCCGCCCGGACCGTCGACCCGCTCACCGGCGGGTCGGGCAAGGTCACCACCACCGTCGCGATGGACTTCGGCCGGATCACCCTCGCCGAGGACCTGGTGCTCTACCTGTTCGGCACCCCCGGCCAGCCCCGGTTCTGGCAGATGTGGGACGACCTGAGCCGCGGCGCCAGCGCCGCCGTGGTGCTGGTCGACACCCGCCGGCTCGACGCGTCCTTCCCCGCCGTGGACTACTTCGAGAACGACTCCGACGTGCCGTTCGCGGTCGCGGTCAACCTGTTCGACGGCGAGCAGACGCACCGGCTCGACGACGTGCGCGAAGCGCTCCGGATCTCCCCCGGGGTGCCCCTGCTGGCCTGCGACGCGCGCAGCCGGGAGTCGGTGGTGCGGACCCTCGTCGCGGCGCTGCGGCACACCATGGACACGGCGGCCCCCGAGCGCGGCGGCGCGGCGGCCCGATAGCGGTGCGGGCCCTTCGGAGCGGCCCGGTGGACAGGAGGAGAGCGCGATGCGCAGAGTACTGGTGGTCGGTTCCGGGCAGTCGGGCATGCAGCTGGCCCTGGGGCTGCAGGCGCACGGCTACGAGGTGACGGTGATGTCGGCCCGCACCCCCGAGGAGATCCGCGAGGGGCGGCCGATGTCGACGCAGCTGATGTTCGCCCCGGCGCTGCGGATCGAGCGGGAGATGGGCCTGGACTTCTGGGCCGACCGCACCCCCCGGTGCGTGGGGTCCCGGCTGAGCATGGCCCCGGCCCCCGCGCACCTGGCCGCCCGGTTCCACCTGACCTGGGACGAGGAGGACTACGCCCAGTCGGTGGACCAGCGGGTGAAGATGTCGGCCTGGCTGGAGCTGTTCGAGTCCCGCGGCGGCGAGGTCGTCTACCACACCGCGATGACCTCGGAGCTGGAGGAGCTCACCCGGCTCTACGACCTGACCGTGATCGCCGCGGGCAAGGGCGAGCTGGTCGAGCTGTTCGACCGGAACGACGCGCACTCCCCCTACGACCGCCCGCAGCGGATGCTGTCGGTGATCTACCTGGAGGGGATGCGCCGCCCCGCCGACGACCCCGACCCGCGGCTGCACGTGACCTTCTTCCCCGGCACCGGCGAGGTGGTCAGCATGCCCGGCCTCACCACCGGCGGCCGGCCCTGCGAGATCCTGATGTGGGAGGCGGTGCCCGGCGGGGCGTTCGACTGCTGGCAGGACCGGCCCTCGCCGGAGGCGTTCCTGGACCGCACCCTCGGCATGCTCGCCGAGTACGCGCCCTGGGAGCACGAGCTGTTCACCGACGCGGCCCCCACCGACCGGCGGTGCACCCTGTTCGGCGGCTACGCCCCGATCGTGCGCCACCCGGTGGGGCGGCTGGCGGCCGACTCCCACGTGCTGGGCATGGCCGACGTGGTGGTGGCCAACGACCCGATCTCCGCCCAGGGCGCCAACAACGCGGCCCGCTGCGCCGACGTCTACCTCAAGGCGATCCTGGAGCACGGCGACCGCCCGTTCGACCCCGCCTGGATGCAGCGGACCTTCGACCTGTTCTGGGAGCACGCCGAGCACTCGACCCGGTTCAGCAACATGATGCTGAACCCGCCCGAGCACGTGCAGAAGGTGCTGGGCGCCGTCGCGGACAACCCCGCGGTCGCCCGCCGCCTGGTCTACGGCTACAACGAGCCCTCCGACCTCCAGCACTGGCTGTACACCCCGGAGCAGGTCGACGCCTACCTCGCGTCGGTCGCCGACCAGGCGACGACCCCGTCCGCCTGATTGCGCATAGCAGAACTCATTGCGTCATGGACAACTCTCGCTGAGAATGTGCGTGTGGTACCCGGCCGCTCGTCGTCGGGTCCCGGGCGGTGCCGCCGGCGCCGCCCGGGGCCGTCAGGGGTGTTGTGCATGACGCTGCCAAGTGACCTGGAGATCGCGCGCGAGGCCGCGCCGGAGCCGCCGGCCCGGATCGCCGAGCGCATCGGCATCGGACCGGAGCTGGTCGAACCGTACGGCGACGGGGTGGCCAAGATCCGGCTCGGCGCCCTCGACCCGGCGGGGCCGCTCGGCTCCCGGCCGCGCGCCAAGTACGTCGTGGTCACCGCGGTGACCCCCACCCCGCTGGGCGAGGGGAAGACGACCGTCACCGTGGGCCTGGGCGACGGGCTCAACCGGATCGGGCGCAGCACCGCGGTGGCGATCCGGCAGCCGTCGATGGGGCCGGTGTTCGGGATCAAGGGCGGCGCCGCGGGCGGCGGCTACAGCCAGGTGGTGCCGATGGAGCGGCTCAACCTGCACCTCACCGGGGACATCCACGCGGTGGGCGCCGCGAACAACCTGCTGGCCGCGCTGCTCGACAACCACCTGTACCGGGGGAACGCCCTGGGCATCGACCCGGACACGGTCTCGCTCCGGCGGGCGCTGGACGTCAACGACCGGGCGCTGCGCACGGTCGACACCGCCGTCGGCCCGGCCGTCGAGGGCGAACCGCGCCGGACCGGGTTCGACATCACCGCCGCCTCGGAGGTGATGGCGCTGCTGGCGCTGGCCCGCTCGCTGCCGGACGTGCGGGAGCGGCTGGGCCGGATCATCGTGGCCGAGGACCGCGCGGGGCGGCCGGTCACCGCCGAGGCGCTGGGCGCGGCCGGCGCGATGGCCGCGGTGCTGCGCGAGGCGGTCAAGCCCAACCTGATGCAGACCCTGGAGCACACCCCGGCCCTGGTGCACACCGGGCCGTTCGGCAACATCGCGACCGGCAACTCCTCGGTGATCGCCGACCTGATCGGGCTGCGCGCCGCGGAGTTCCTGGTGACCGAGGCGGGGTTCGGCGCCGACATGGGCGCGGAGCGGTTCTTCAACATCAAGTGCCGGGTCTCCGGGGAGGCCCCGGACGCCGCGGTGGTGGTGGCGACGGTGCGGGCGCTCAAGGCGCACTCGGGCCGGTACGAGGTGGCCGCGGGCCGGCCGCTGCCGGAGGAGATGCTCAAGGAGGACCCGGAGGACGTCCGGGCGGGCGGGGCCAACCTGCTCAAGCAGATCGAGAACTGCCGGCTGCACGGCGTCACCCCGGTGGTCGCGGTGAACGCCTTCCCCACCGACCACGCGTCGGAGATCGAGGCGGTGCGCGACCTGGCCGCCGAGGCGGGGGTGCGCAGCGCGGTGTGCACCAACGTCGCCGACGGCGGCGAGGGCGCCCGCGACCTCGCGGCGGCGGTGGCCGAGGCGGCCGAGGAGCCCTCGCGCTACGCGCCGCTCTACCCGCTGGACGCGTCGCTGAAGGAGAAGGTGGAGACGGTCGCCCGCGCCGTCTACGGCGCCTCCGGCGTCACCTACTCCGAGCGCGCCGAGCGGCAGCTGCGATCCTGCGAGCGGAACGGGCTGGGCACGCTGCCGGTCTGCATCGCCAAGACCCACCTCTCGCTCTCCTCCGACCCGGCCCTGCGCGGCGCCCCCACCGGGTGGACCCTCCCGGTCCGCGAGGTCCGCCCCTCGGCCGGCGCCGGGTTCGTCTACCTGATCTGCGGTTCCATGCAGACCATGCCCGGCCTGGGCCGCACCCCGGCGGCACTCGGCATCGACCTCGACGACCAGGGCCGCATCACCGGCCTGTTCTGACCGGGGGCGCCCCGCCTCTCCCGATGATCTCGACGTCGTCGCCCCGGGGCGGGGCCGTCCGTCCGCCGATCCCGGTGCGGACTGGACGGACAATCCTGGACATGTATCATCCAGGACCATGCGGATGGGAGAAGGCGTCGAATGGGCGCTGCACACCTGCCTCAACCTCACCTGGACCGAGGCGGGCCGGGCGGTGCCCGCGTCGCGGCTGGCCGCCTACTACGAGCTGCCCGCCGCCTACCTGAACAAGCAGCTCCAGGCACTGGCGCGGGCCGGCCTCGTGGTCTCCGCGCCGGGGCCGCGCGGCGGCTTCCAGCTGGCCCGCCCGCCCGAGCGGGTCACCCTGATGGACGTGGTCGCGGCCATCGAGGGCGCCGAGCCCGCCTTCCGCTGCACCGAGATCCGCGGGCGGGGGCCCGCCGAGGGCGGCCCCTTCCCCACCTCGTGCGTGATCGACCGGTCGATGCGGACCGCCGAACTCGCCTGGCGGCGCGAGCTGGCCTCGCGCACCCTCGCCGACATCAAGGCGGAGGTGGAGCGGGAGGCCCCCGAAGCCCCGGCGCGCTTCCGCGACTGGCTGTCCCGGAAGGGGGCCTGACCGGCAATGCCCCGACCCCGACACTTCGGCGCGGAGCCATCCGGGACATTTCCCATCCGGGTAGTGGGTTCACTGGAGGGCGGAGCCCGGTGCGGCCGCGCGAGCCGGACGGCGCCCCGCCCTCAGCCCGATCCGCCGCTCTCCGCACCGGTGCGAACGCCCCGGCCCCGAGGACACTCCCCTCCCGGCGACCCGGACGGCCGGACCTCGCCGCACCTTCCCCGAACGAACACCCCCGCTCACTCCCCTTTTTTTGAAAGGAAATCCTGGATGTTCCCTATCCAGATGATCGGATCGAGCCGCGGACCGGCGGCACCGGACAGCGCGAGGAAGGCCGCATCGTGAAGCGGAGCACGGGAACCGCCGCACCCCGCGCGACCCCCGCGTCCGCCCGGCCCGGGCACCGGGGCGGGAGCCCCGCCGTATGGACCGTCGCACTCGGCATCTTCACCCTGATGACCTGCGAGCTCCTCCCGGTCGGCCTGCTCACCCCGGTCGGCTCCGAACTGGGCGTGGCCTCCGGCACCGCCGGGCTGATGGTCACCGTGCCCGGGCTGGTGGCCGCGGTGAGCGCGCCCGCGGTCAGCGTCGCCGGAGGCAGGTTCGACCGGCGCGCGATCCTCGCGCTGCTGATCGGCGGCACGGCCGCGGCCAACCTGGTGTGCGCGCTCGCCCCGCACTTCGCCGTGCTCCTCGCGGCCCGGATCGCGGTGGGGGTCGCCATCGGCGGCTTCTGGGCGCTGGGCGGCTCACTGGCGACCCGCCTGGTCCCGGCGGAGAAGGCGCCGCGGGCCACCGCGGTCGTCTTCGGCGGGGTGTCGGTCGCCTCCGTCGCCGGGGTGCCCGCCGGAACGCTCCTCGGCGACCTGGCCGGCTGGCGGGCCTCGTTCGCCGCCCTCGCGGTCCTCGGGGCGCTGGCCACGGTCCTGCTGGTCTCGCTGCTGCCGGCGCTGCCGCCCGAGCGGCCGGTGGACCTCGCGACGCTGGGCCGCCTGCTCACCGCCGACCCGGCGGTGCGCACCGGGGTGGCGGTCACCCTGCTGCTCATC
Organism: Nocardiopsis potens DSM 45234; assembly: GCF_000341105.1. GTDB lineage: Bacteria > Actinomycetota > Actinomycetes > Streptosporangiales > Streptosporangiaceae > Nocardiopsis_A > Nocardiopsis_A potens. The sequence goes on along the minus strand of NZ_ANBB01000025.1, from coordinate 92,876 downwards.
GGCGGCCACTACGCGGCGTTCACCTTCGCCCGGCCGCTGCTGGGCGGGTTCTCCGGGCTGCAGGCCGAACACATCGGGCTCGCCCTGTTCGGCTTCGGGGCCGCCGGGATCGCGGCCAACTTCGTCCTGGGCCCGCGCACCGCGCGGGCGCCCAAGACCGTCCTCGTGCTGATCTCCGGCGCGCTCGCCGCGGTGCTCGCGCTCTTCGCCCTGTTCGGCGGGGCGGCACCGGCCGGGGCGGCGCTGATGCTCGGCTGGGGGCTCGCCTACGGCGCGGTCTCGGTCGCCCTGCAGAACTGGATGCTCGCCGGCGCACCGGAGGCCGCCGAAGCGGCGACCGCGCTGATGGTGTGCGCCTTCAACCTGGCGATCGCGCTGGGGGCACTGGCCGGCGGGGCGGTGCTGAACGCCTCCGCCGAGCCGGCCGTGCTCTGGTGCGGCGCCGGGCTCGCCCTCGCCGCGGCGGCGGCCATGGCGGCGGCCCGCCGCCCCGGGACCGCACCGTGATCCCGCACCGCGAACCCATCGGGGCGCGGCCGGACCGCGCCCCGCACACCCCCGAATCCTCTCGAAAGCACACGGAAGACAGGAGCACCGCAATGGCACCCGCCATCTCCAACCCCGACGGCCTGCACGACCCCACCGGCTTCGGCTACAGCCACATCGCCGAGGTCTCCGGCGGCCTGGTCCTGATCGCCGGGCAGTACGCCTCCGACGCCGAGGGCGGCGTCGCGGCGGAGGACTTCGCCGCACAGGTCGAACTGGCCTTCGCCCGCCTGGGGACCGCGCTGGAGGCGGCCGGGCTGGGCTACGCCGACGTCGCGGCGCTGCGCACCTTCGTCGTCGACCACGACCTGGACCGGCTCGCCGTCATCGGGCGGGTCATCGCCGGCATCTGGGGCGACCGGCCGCCGGTGCAGACGCTCACCGGCGTCGCCTCGCTGGCCCTCCCCGGGATGCTCTTCGAGGTGGACGCCACCGCGGAGCGCCCGCCCCGGACCGGCCCGTCCCAGGAGCGGGCCGACGGCTGACACGGCCGGAGGGCGGCCGGACCGCCCCCTCGCACCGAATCCTGCTCCCCTGCGACCGACCCGGGAATCCTCGCCCGGGGGCGCCGCCCCGCTGAGAGACTGTTGGGTATGCGGTCGGTCGCTCAGGGTGTTCGGCCGCCCCGGCCCGCAGCGCCGCAGCGACCCGCGGCACAGCGCCACCTCGTTGAGCCCGGGGTTGCTGCTTTTTCCCGGCCCTGACCGCACGTCCTGCACGGGGCGGCGGGGCCGGTGGGCCGGGCAAAAGCAGCAAGCCGGGGCTCAACACCGTCGTGGCCTCCCGATGACGTTGAGCTCCGGCTTGTCGTCTTTGCCCGGCCCACGGAAGCGACCGCGCTCCACCGGGTGGAAAGGGGGCCGGGAAAAGACGACGACCCTGAGCTCAACAAGGCAGCGCCGTGGTGCGGGGATCAGGGGAGGGCCGGGGCCCCGTGGCGGGCGGAAACCCCCACCGACCCAGGGGCCCGGCCGGGTGACCACCCGCATACCCAACAGTCTCTGAGGCGGCGCCCCCGGGCCGCTGCGGGGCCGGAGAGCACGGAAGCGGCCCCGGTGTTCCGGCTCCACCGGGCCGGTGGAGCCGACCGGGCGCCGCTTCCGAGTCCGGTCAGCTGTAGACGCGCTCCACGAAGTGGGCGAGCTGATCATCGCTGAGGTGGCGGGCCAGGTCCGCCTCGCTGATCATGCCGATCAGCCTCTTGTCCGCGTCGATGACGGGCAGGCGGCGGATCTGGTGGCCCTCCATCTCGGAGAGGACGGCGCCGACGTCGGCGTCGCCGGAGATCCAGCGCGGGGTCCCCTGGCACAGGTCAGCGGCGGTGACCTGCGCAGGGTCGTGCCCGGCGGCGACGCAGCGGACGACGATGTCCCGGTCGGTGATGATGCCGCACATCCGGTCGTCGGAGCTGTCCGGGTCGGAGACCGGGAGGGCGCCCACGTCGAACCGGCGCATCAACTGGGCGGCCCGGTCCAGCGTCTCGTTGGCGGGAATCCAGTGGGCCCCAGGGCTCATGATTTCGGCTGCGGTGGTCATGGCCTTCTCCTGTCGCTGCTCGGGGCGGATGCGGCCCGCCGTCGATGCGGTCGCGCTGCGAGAAGCGGCGGGTCGGGTCTTCCGCCGGTGTCGTTGCACCCCGGCTCCGCACCGGGGCCGGGTGGCGCCACTGCGCCGGAAGGACGTGCTCGTCCCGCTGGTCATCCTCCCCACCGCGGCCGCCGGTCATGGGCGGACCGGCTCCGAAGTGGGCTCCCACTGGCGAAGAGTTGGCGGAGGCGTGGTGCTGCGGGCCGCCGTTCCGGCCGGTCCCGCCGGAGAAGGCGCCGCGGGGGCTCCGCGGCCGGGGCGCGGGCGGGTGTCGCCGGGGGCCGCTAGGGTGCCCGGCATGTCTGACCTCACCTTCCCTCCTGCGCTGGAGGACCTGGCCGGGTTCGGTGGCTCCGACGAACCCGAGTTCGAGATGTTCGACGAGTTCGAGTCGCCCGAGGAGACCGCGGACTGGCTGGACATGTGGACCGGCAACGACGGCGTCGACGGCCGGGAGTTCCGCTGCTTCGGCAAGGACTTCGGCGGCGGCTACCTCGCTCTGTGGCCGGTCCGGGAGGGGCGGCCCCCGGAGGAGCAGCCCGTGGTCTACCTCGGGTCGGAGGGGGACGTGGCGGTGCTCGGCCGCGACGTGGGCTCCTTCCTGTGGCTGCTGGCCCAGGGGGTCGACCCGCACTCCTGCCCCGGGAAGGCGGAGAGCGGGGACCCCGTCGAACCCCGGGAGACCCACCCCGAACTGGCGGAGATCGCCGAGCGGCACGCCCCCGGCGCCCGGCGAGCGCCCAAGGAGATCCTCGCTCGGGCCCGGGAGGAGTTCCCGCACTTCCAAGCGGTGATCGACGCGATGTGCCGCTGACCGGCACCGCGTGATCGGCCCTCCTGAGCGTCTTGCGGAGCGGGAGGCCCCTGCCGAGCCGGGGGCGCCGCCACGGCGCGGAGGTTCTCCGAACGCGGTCCCGCCGCTCACCGTCTCCTGGACCTGTGGGCGGCGGGACCGCGGTGGAGCGCGGAGCGGCCTCAGCCGAGCTCCGCCGACAGGGTGATCTCCGTCCCCGTCAGGGCCTGGCTGACCGGGCAGTTCTTCTTGGCGTCCTCGGCGGCGGCGGTGAAGCCCTCCTCGTCCAGCCCCGGGACCTCTCCCCGGACCGACAGGTGGATGCCGGTGATGCCCTCACCCGGCTGGAAGGTGACGTCCGCCTTGGTCTCGAGCCGGGTGGGCGGGGTGCCGGCACCGGTCAGACCGTGCGAGAGGGCCATGGAGAAGCAGCTGGAGTGAGCCGCGGCGATCAGCTCCTCGGGACTGGTCTTCCCGTTCGCCTGCTCGGCCCGCGAGGGCCACGACACCGGCTGCGAGCCGATGCCGGACGAGTCGAAGGAGACGGTGCCGCTGCCCTTGAGCAGCTCGCCCTCCCAGACGGTGTGCGCGGTGCGAGTGGTCGCCATGTTGGATCCTCCGTTATCTCGTGGACCGCCGCTTCGCGGCCCGCCTCCGGGGCATGCCCGGTCCGGCCGCATCCGGAACCGCCCCGCCGCCGGATCGGCGGCACCCGGGACCTGAAGCCGGCTGAATCCTGCCTCGGCCGGGCAGCCGAGTCACGGCGGATCGCCGTGCGCGGACCGTCTCCGGTCAGCCGAAGGGCAGCCAGTAGGCCTTCTGGTAGTTGGTCGAATTCACGTTCCCGTAGCTGTACACCTTGAATTCGACGGTGGTCCCCTTGTTCACCGGCACGGTGAAGGTGCCCGCGTTCTCGTCGTCGTCGCACTTGGTCTCCACCTCGAAGGAGTCCAGCCCTGGGATGGACACTTTCGCCCACAGCCCCCTCGCGGCGGCCGAACCGCTCGAGTGGGCGATGAAGGCCCGGCCGACGACCAACCCGGCCGTGTCGGCGGTGAAGGTCTGGCCGATGTCCAACTCCGTCATCCGGTTGACGAGGCCGTTCTTGATGTCGAGCGCACCGCTCCAGCCGATCGTCGCGCGGTTCTTGATCCAGATGTCGCCCTCGGACATGCCGTCATAGCCGCTGAAGTAACCGATCAGCGTCCTGCCGTTGACCGCAAGGTCCCCCCTGGCGTAGATCTGCCGGTCGGCGTTGAGCCCCTGGGGGAATTCCACCGCGTTCTGCCCTGCGGCCTGGAGCGTGACCTTGTCCCCGGATTTCACCATGAGGTCGCTATAGGCGTTGACCTTCCCATTGGAGTCCAGGCCCTGCGGAAAGACGACCTGGTTCTGGCCGGACGTCTGGAGCTTGAGCGTATTGTCGTACTTCACCGTGAGGTCGCCGTTGGCATTGGTCTTCCCGGCGACGTCGAGGTTGCCGTTGACGGTGACGTTGCGCGCGGTGATATCGCCCCCGACGACGTGCACCTCGGTGAGGAGGGTGTGCTTCAGCGCAGAGTCGTCGGCGTGGGTGGCGGTGAGCTGATAGGTGGCGGTGGAGCGCAGCCGCCCGGTGTTGAAGATGGTCTGGGTGTTGGCGAGCGGCCGCGGGTCGCCGCCGTTGACGCTCATGGTGTAGGTCACGGTGGGGTCGGGCTGAACCGTCCAGGTCAGGGTGGTGCCGTTCTTCTCCGCCTGGCCGATCGACATGACCGGGGCGACCGCCCGGAAGTCGCGGAGGTAGTAGCCGCTGGGGAACTTTCCCATGGTGAAGGTGCGCTCGGCGATGAGGTCGTTGTCCTCCTTCAGCAGCTGCACACTGGCGGTGGTGACGCCCAGCTTGGCACTGACCGGGATGTCGTGCAGGTGGAAGCGGAAGGTCTCCCCGTCCTTCAGCCCCGTCTTCCCGCCGCCGATGTCGGCGGCCCTGTAGACGCACCGGCCGATTCCGGTCTCGTCGGGGTTCTTCTTCCACGTGTCCGGCGGGGCGGCGGTCCACTTGCACCTGTCCCACTCCGGGGTGAGCAGCGCCGCGTTGTCGTTCCCCCAGTTCGACTTCTCCGCGGTGAAGACCAGGGCGAGCTTGGCGAAGGAGACCGCCTCTCCGGTGTCGTTGGCGACCAGGATCTCCAGCGAGGCGATGCTCGGGTTCTCCCTGGAGGGCGAGACGGCGAGCGGCTCGGGCCGGGAGGCGGCGACGGCGCTGAGCGGGAAGTCGTCGTCCGCGTCGGGGCGGCCGCTCTCGGACTGTGCGGTGGTCGAGTACATCCGGGTTCTCCTTCTCCTCGGTCGGGTTCTCCGTGCGGGCGGCGGGGTCAGGGCTTCTTCCGCTCCGGGCGGAGCCGCAGCAGGCCGGTGCGGACGTGGGTCCGGTTCCTCGGCGCGATGCGCGCCACCGGGTCGGCCGGGGTGAGCGGCACCGGGGCGGTGGAGCCGGCGTCGGTCCAGCTCCAGGTGCCGTGCTCCACTGCGGGCAGGGGCAGGGAGAACGCGTCGACGAGGGGGCGGCCGTCCTCGCCCTTGCGCTCGGAGGCGCGCAGCGTGCCGACGGCGGGGCCGACGTGGAAGACGGCCTCCATCCGGGCCAGCGCGGCCTGCACCGCCTCCGGCTCCAGCCGCAGCTCGGCGGCGGGCAGCACGTGCGTCCAGGCGTGCACCGGCGCCCACGGGTCGGCGAGCAGGGTGAGCGTGTGCGGCGCGGCCTTCAGGCTCTGCCCCAGCGCGGCGCCGTTGGCGCGGGAGCGGGTGTAGACGGTCCCCTTGGCGGGCTCGGGGACCGTGTACAGCGCCTTGTAGGTGTCGGCCCCCGAGGCGATGTAGTAGCCCACCAGGCCGTCGTGGGCCGACCGGGTGGAGCCGAGCAGGACCGGCCAGGTGTGGTCCCGGTAGTCCGGGACGGGGGCGGGGTCAGCGGCGGCGAGCAGCGCCGGGTGGATCGGCACGGCGGCTCCTGCGTCGCCCTCCAGGTCGAGGCGGGCGCGGACCACCGCCAGCGGGCGCCCGAGCATGTGCAGCGACGGGTGGCGGGCGGAGGACTCGGCCTCGGGGCCGATCGTGGTCCGGGCGGCGCCGGCGGCCAGCAGGAACTCCTGCATGGCGGTCCAGGGCGCGGTGTGCCCGGTCAGCCCGTCGCGGATGCCGGCCAGGTGGGTGCCGGGGTCGGCGGCCGCGTACTTCTCCCAGACCAGCTTGGCCGGGGCCGCCGGATCCCGGCGCAGCCCGCCGAGGAGCAGCCCTTCGTGGTCGTAGAAGAGCAGCCCCTGATCGAAGTCGTTGGGGAGCAGCCATCCGCTGATCTGGTCGCCGTCCAGCGGGCGGGTGACCGGGGTGTCGCCGGTGCGGGAGAGCGCGTCGAAGTTGAGCCGGGCCGGCTGGACCAGCCGGGGGCGCAGGTGGACCAGTTCCTTCTTGCGGTACTCGGCGTCGCCGGTGAAGACGATGGCGTCGGCCTTGCCGTTCGGTTTGCCGTTGTCCAGCCTGTCGTCGGGGAGCAGGGTCGCCGAGCGGGTCGGCTTGTCCCGTTCGGCGGGGCCCTGGTGCGGGTTGACGATGTCGATGCTGCGGCCGAACCGGTCGACCACTGCCACTGCCTCGAAGTAGAACTGCCCGGCCCGCAGCGGTTCGAAGGGCGGCGGGGAGAGGTAGTCCTCCGGCTTCGGGTTCTCCGGCCTGTTCATGTTGGGGATGAGCCCGTCGGGCGCCTGCCCGTGCCGGTCCGCGATCAGGGAGGCGATCAGGCCCCGGGAGGGCCGGGTGAGCAGCGGGGTGCGGCCGGTCAGCCGGGCGGTGAAGCCGTCGAGCGCCTGGGCGATCAGGTCGAGGTCGGGGCCGGAGTCCATCAGCTTCTTCAGCGCGGCGGTGAAGGAGGCGGGCTGGGCGGGGACGTCCTCGGCCATGCCGCCGTAGCGGCGCCTGATGTTGTGCACCGCGTTGGCCGACAGCAGGATGCGGCCCTTGATCGCCCTGGGGACCAGCTCGGTGTCGTCGCCGGAGGGGGTGTGCCCGGCGCCGCGCCACTGGTACATGCCGTCGGTGAACTCCCAGTTGCGCTCCTTCTCCTTGCCTTTGCGGCGGTCGTGGTAGGGCACCGCGTAGTAGCGGACCCGCCATTCCAGGTAGATCGGGGTCCAGGGCTGGCGCCAGGACGCGCGCTGGGCGCGCAGCGCCGCGAGGCGGACGTCGCCCGCGGCGTTCCAGTCCACGGCGGTCTCCGAGCTCCGGAAGGTGACGGTGGCGGGCGGGCGCCCGGCGTCGAGCGCGGTGAACTCGGTGAGCAGCGCCTGGAACAGGCCGGAGGGCAGGTCGCGGGCCCCGGGCAGCGCCGCCGCCTTGTCGAGGCCGGTGAGTGCGGGCACCGCGGGGGCGGCACCGTTCACCTTGGCGGCGAGCTGGTGGTCGTCGGCGGCGGTGACGGTGCGGCAGGGCTGGGCGGTGGGGTGCTCGACGAGCCGGTCGGCCTTGGCTCCGCGCAGCATCACCACCGGTTCGGTGGCGGTGTGGAAGGGCGGGCGGGACAGCCGGGTGATGGCGCCCGAGGGGGCGTGCCCCCACTTCTTCGTGAGCTCCTCCGTCTTGGCCTTGACCGCTGCCTTCAGCGCGGCGGGATCGGTGGCGGTGAAGATCTTCTCGTAGCCCTTCAGCTTCTTCTGCAGTTCGGCGACCCGCCAGGCCGCGCTGTCCTTCTGTGCAGGGTCGAGCTGGGGCGTGTACGTGCTGAGGACGGTGCCGAGCCTGGCGTTGTAGGTCTTGCGGAGGTTGGCGTTGGAGATGTACAGGTGCAGCCGGGAGCGCAGCCATGCCACCTGGGCCAGGTACCACCACAGCTCGTAGAGGCGCTCCTGCCGGCGGGCGAGGCTGCGGCGCTCGGCGTCGTGGGCGGCCTGGGTGGCGTTGGCGGAGGCGAGCCAGGCGCGCTCCTCCGGGCGCAGTTGCGAGAAGGGCGGCGGCGGGGTGCCCGGCTTGGCCGGGCGGGCGAGGATGTCCCAGGTGTATCCGCCGTCCACCGGCTCGAACCGGGCCAGGTGGGCGCGGCGCTGGACGGCGGCCCGGGTGGAGGGGTCGGAGTACTTGTCCAGCAGCCCGTACTGGAGGGTCTGCAGCCGGCGGAGGTTCTCCTCTTTGGACCACTCCGCCGGGTCGGTGGCCATCGCCATGGCGCTCAGCGTCTCCGCGGAGCTCTCCGCGACCGCGAAGGTGATCTTCTCGCGCTTCGGTTTCTCCTCCAGGGCGGCGGCGGGGTGGGCGTCCTTCTTCCAGGCGACGCCGACCAGGTTTCCGGCGTAGACCGCGCGCGTGCCCGGGTAGGGGTTCACCGCGGAGGCCTCGGCTGCGGTCCAGCCCAGCCGGGCCAGGGCCTTCTTCAGCTCGGCCGCGTCCTTGGCCGGGGCCAGCGGGTCGCGGGCGGAGTCGCCGTGCCAGCCGACGACCGCGTAGCTCAGGTCCAGCGCGGTGTCGGTCGGCAGTCCTTCCAGGCGGTCGTGGAGTGAGAACACGCCGAGGTTGAAGGGCTGGAACGCGGCGAACTCCAGCAGGCCGGGCCCCAGGGCGGTCAGCGGGGCCGCCTCGGAGGGCTCGGTCAGGTTCTCCGACAGTTTCAGGACGCGCCCGATCCGCTTGGGCACCAGCAGGGAGGGGTCGGAGGCCGACGGGATCGCGTAGGCGGAGTTGTCACCGGCCGGGGTGTTCTCCGGGCGCAGGCAGTCGCTCTGCACCAGCCACCCGGTGGCCGATCGGGTGCTCGCGCCGGAGGGGGTGTGCAGGCGGATCACCAGCCACCGGTCGGGCACCCGGGGCGGCTGCGCGCTTCCGGTGTCCTGGTGGCGCAGCGCGGCGGTGAGCTCCCAGTGCAGGACCACCCCGTTCTCCGGGGCGGCGGGGTCGGTCGGCAGCGGCTCCAGGCCCCGGTGCGCGCTTCCGGCCTCGGCCGCGGAGGAGAAGTCGAACCGGGTGCGGCGGAACGGGGTGCCGCGGACGGGGTCGGTGACCGCCAGGGCGCTCAGCCGGACCGGGACGACGACGGCGTTCGGGTTGGTCATCGGTTCGCCTCAGCTCTCGGGCACGGTGATCTCGGTCCGCTCCGGTGACTGGATCATCTGGAGGGCCAGTTCGGCGGGGGTCGTCCGCGCCGGGTGGGCGGGGTCGACCTCGTTCTCGTTGGAGGGGTTCTTCGGTTTGGCCTTCGCCGGCAGGGCGGCCCACAGCGTGGCGGGCAGGCCGGTGGCGGGCGCGAGGTCGATGATCCGGTCCACGGTGTCGGCCTTGGGCCGGTAGGGGACGGCGGCGAAGGAGGTGTCGTCGTTCTTGGGCAGCGCGGTGCCGAGGTTCGCCTTGTCCAGGTGGCGCATGCTCACCCAGTCGCTCTTGTCGTGCGGGGAGGCACGCTTCTCCATCCCCAGGTGCAGCCCGTGGAAGGGCTCCAGCAGCGAGACGGTCTTCGGGCGGCCCTTGAAGAGCACGAGCAGGACGTCGGGGCCGAGCCGGTCCTGGCGGAGCACGGAGCAGGGGTCCCCGGAGGCGCCGCCCGCGTGCTCGGCCGAGGCCTCGACCCGGAGCCCGGGGAAGGCCGATACCAGTTCCGAGCGGATCAGCAGCCCGGTGTCCGGGGTGGTGCGGTGCGGTTTGTAGGCGTTCCACAGCGCGGTGATCTGGGCGGGGTCATGGGCCAGGCAGAGGCCGGCGGCCAGCGCGCCCAGGGTGAGCGCGTCCAGCCAGTCCGGGTCCACCCGGAACAGGCGCAGGCTCTCCACCGGCAGCATCGAGGCGTGCGGCACCAGGTGGTCGAAGGGGACGGGCCGGAGCAGCCGCAGGCCGTCCAGCCAGGCGCCGAGGGCCGGCTCGTAGCCGGGGGCCTCTTCCTCCTCCGCCGCGTAGACGCTTCCGGTGGCCGAGGCGGGGAGCAGGGCGTGGGCGGCGACGGCGCCGGTCACCGCCGTGTTCGCGGTCAGGGACTCCACCGCCTCCTGGAGGGGCGGGGCCGCGGAGGGGAAGTTGATGTCGCCTTCGCGCAGGTACTTGACCAGGTCCTCGTAGGAGGTCTCGGCGGGGGCCGCCCCCTCCGGCCCTCCCTGCTGGGCCTCGTCCGCTCCCTCCTGCGCGGCGGCCTCGGTGAGGGCCTCCAGGTGCCGCTGCACGGGTTCCCCGGCCAGCACCCGGGCCAGGGCCTCGGCCCCCGGCCCCTCGGTGAAGAGGGCCTCCGGGAGGAGGCCGTCCGCCCCGCCGTCCTGCTCCGGGGCGTCCGCCTCTCCGCCGGCCGGCGCGGGCGGGGGCTCGGCGGCGAACACCACGGCCAGGTCGAGGAGGGTCTTGTGGGCGCGCGCCAGGTGGCGGGCGAGCGCACCGGAGAACTCCTGGTCGGCCAGGGCCAGGCCGCGCCCCAGCGTCCACGCGGCGTGGTGGCCGGTCTCCCGGACGCTGTAGGGGTCGGCGGTCGTCTTCCACCACTCGCCGGTCTGGGTGACCGGCTTGACCGGGAACGGGACGAGCGGGCCCCGGTAGAACACGTAGCCGTGGTCGGCGTCGCCGAAGTGGTGCAGCGGGGCCCAGCCGTTCTCCAGCCGGTGTGCGAGGTGCCGGGTGTAGGCGGTGGGGGTGCCCGCTTCCCGGGCGGTGGGGGACAGCAGCAGGTCGGCGGGACGCTTCTTCCCCGGCCCGACCAGCTGGGCGGCGATGTCGGCGAAGGTGCGCGCGCCGGTGTCGGCGGTGCTGGTGAAGGTCCAGGAGTGCAGGGAGAGCAGCCGGATGTTCTTCTTGCCGACCGCCCCGGTCACATGGGCTTCGTGCCCCTCCAGCGAGACGAGGTGCGCGACGTAGCGGCCGCCGGTCTTGGCGGGCAGCCGGTCGGACATGGCGAAGGCGTACTCCAGCTCGCGCCGCTCGGCGTCGCCCGCGCGGCTCTCGCCGGGCAGCGGGCTGCGCACGTGCGTGCGGTAGGCCAGCACGTCCAGGGAAGGGACGAGCGCCTTGAAGACCGCGGCGCGGGTGCGCACGGTCTGCACCCCGAGCTTCTTCTCCTCGTCGTCGGCGAGGGTGATCGCGGGCAGCGCCAGATCGGCCGGCGGGGAGGAGGGGGTGAGCAGGTCTTCTGCCTTTCCCTTCTCCACTTCGCCCAGGCAGTGCGGGTCGTCGAGCAGCTCGCCCTCGCCGAAGACGAGCAGGGCGAACCAGGGCGTCTCGGCGGGCGCCCCCTTCAGCCGGTTCTCCCAGGGGAGGACCCGCCGCTCCAGGGATATGTGGGGGAGCAGGCAGGTGTAGGCCCCGACCGACCCCCGCGGCGGGTAGACGCCGTGCACGTCGCCCTCGGCGAGGACCAGGCGCGCCCCGGCGATGTGGACGGTCTGGGTCGCGGTCGGCAGGGACGCGGCGTCGGGGTCGCCGCTGAAGACCTCGTGGTCGACGGTGACCGTGTAGGTCCCCCGGGTCGCCTTGGGGACCAGGTTGTCGGAGAACGTCAGCTTTCCCGCGGTCACAGGGCCTCCTCCAGGGCGCCGAGCTCGATCATGGCCTTGCGCAGTTCGGCGCGGGCCGTCCGGTCGTCCACCCCGCCGGGGCGCGCTTCGTCGGGTTTCACGCCGGCGGTGACGGTGAACGGGTTGGCCCGGTAGCCGGTGGGCTCGGTCTCCACCCGGGACTTCTCCACGCTGACCAGCGAATAGCGGAGGGAGGTGCTGGACAGAGCGGGCGGCGGGACGGTGACCCGGGTGCCGGCGGCGTAGGCGATGGTCTGGGTCTCCCCGGGCAGGGAGGGGGAGGTCTGCTTCGGGCCCCAGAGCGCCTGCGGGAAGGCAGCGGACTCCGTCCGGACCCCCCAGGTCACCGGTTTGCCGTCGGGCCCGGTCACCTTCACCTTGTGCGTCGCTGCCTTGCCGCTCACGCCCATCGGCCGGACGGAGAGCGAACCGGTGGCCCCGCCTTCGAGCGGCACTTTCCCGTCGTTGTAGGTGACCTTGGTGGCGGGGGCCGCGCTGCGGGTGGTGAAGGAGAAGCCGTCCACGGACACCACCCAGGCGCCGCCCTTGGAGCGGGTGGTCTTGGCCGGGTCGGTGAGCAGCCCGTCGACCGCGCTGATCCCCAGCGGCTTCTCCGGCAGCTGCTTGGTGCGGAAGTCCGGCCACTTCATCGCCGCGGTCTCGAGCTTCTTGGGTTCGCCGAAGTCCACGGTCTTGGAGAACAGCCCGGCCACCCGGACGGTGACCTCGCCGCCGGTGGGCGGCCCCCACACGTGCAGCAGGGCCTCGATCTCGCCGCGGAAGGTGTGGCTGAGGCCGAGGAAGGTCGCGGTGTAGCTGGCCCCGATGGTGACGCCGATGTCGGCGTCGAAGTAGAGCGGCGCCCACCAGACGGCCACGTTGAACGAGGCGGTGAGCCAGGCGTGCAGGCCGCCGGCGCGGTAGTCCAGGCTCAGCCGGCCGCCCACCATCGCCGCAGCCGGGGTGACGGCGGCGTAGAGCTCGCCGGTGATGGCGACGGCGTCGCTGTAGGCCCAATTCAGCGCGAGGCGCGGCACCGACGGGTAGCGGTCGGGCTTGGCGTAGCGCGGGTGGTAGCCGCCGACGGTGGCCACGAAGTCGCCCGCGTAGCGGCTGCCGGGCAGCCAGAGGAGGAACGCGGCGCCGCCGGTGAGCTTGCAGCTCTCGGAGACCAGCCACGACCCCTCCGCGAGCGCGGCCTCCAGCGACAGCCGGTGTGCGGTGTGCTCGTAGAGGGCGCGGAAGGCCAGCTCGATCCGGGCGATGCGCGGGGTCTTGTCGTCGGCGCTCTTGCGGGTCGGGAACTCTGCACTGGCCCCGCCCAGCACGGCGGCGGTGAACTCCTTGCCGAACTCGACGATGAGGACGGCCTTGGCCTTGAGGGTCTCGGCGACGGCGATGCTCAGCCCGGCGGCGACCCAGATGCCGTCCAGCTCGGGGCGGACGGCGGCGGGGTCCCCGCCGGTGAAGTGGGCGAGGGCCTCGGCGGCCTTGGGCGGGTCGCCAGCGATCTCGGCGATGTTGCCGAGCGCGGTGACGAAGGGGAAGCCTGCGGTCTTGTCGATGGGCGGCGGCGCGACCGCGCTGTTGTAGCCGAAGCCCAGCACCAGGCCGGTGAAGTCCACCGGGGGCGGGCCGCTGACCTTGCCCTCCAGGGCTCCGAAGACGAACAGGGAGGTGAACGCGGGCTTCTTCAGCCGGGCGTAGGAGCCGACGGCCATGAACCCCCAGTCGGCGGCCTTGACCATGATCAGGCCGTCGTAGCCGAACTCGTACTTGCCGTCCTGCGGGTGGACGGCCAGGGAGCCGACCATGCTCAGCGGGGCGCGGGTGTAGCCCACGCCCAGGCCGCGCAGGGCGACCCGGGCGGCCGGCGGGTCGGTGAGGTCGATCGTCAGGCCCAGTCCGGTGGCGTCCATGCCGAATCCGGCCGCGGTGAACGAGGCGTCCAGGCCGATCACCAGCCGCGCGGGGGCGGAGCCGGCGGGCGGCGCGTAGGAGACGCGCAGCTTCTCCACGTGCAGGGGGCCCAGGGTGGTGCGGACGGAGAAGGCGACCGAGCCGATCTCGGCGGCGGCCTGCGGCGGCTCCTCCTCACCCGGTGCCTCGGCCCCGTACCAGGCGGCGGGCGGCCCGGCGGGCTCGGGGCGGTGCACGGCGATGACGCGGCCGTCCGAGCCGTCCACCGTGACCGCGGGGGGTTCTGCGGCCGTGAGGGGCGCCGCCCGGGACGAGGCCGGTTTGCGCAGGACGAACCTGCGGGTCTCGGTGCCCAGCCGCACCATTCCCGCCAGGGTGAACCCGGCCTCCAGGTTCGCGCCGTCCGGCAGTGCGGCGGTCTTCGCCTTCAGCAACTCGTTGAGGTTCCTGATCTCCTCGATGGTCAGCCTCTGCGAGGTGTAGACGGCCTGGGCGATGACCTGGAGGTCGTATTCGGCGGGGATCTGGCCGCCGAGCAGGGGCAGGTCGGCGAGGCGGGCGGTCGGCCCCAGCGGCAGCCGGGCGGAGAGCACGAAGGGGCGCTTCTCGTTCGGTTTCGGCTTCGGCAGGACCGCGACCAGCCAGGAGGAGTCGCCGGGGCCTGCGGTGAAGGCGTGCAGCAGGAAGCGGACGCCGGCGCTGGTCTTCTCGATGCGCAGCTCGAGGCCGTCGATGTGCGGCAGCGGAAAGTCGGACGGCAGGTCCGGAGCCGTTCCGGTGATCTTCTTCAGCAGTGCGGCCAGGGTGATGTGCTTTCCCGCGGGGGCGGAGGCCAGGAGGTCGAAGACCGTCTGGCCGCCGGCCTTGGTGAGCGAGCCGACCAGGGTGAGCACCGGCTGCCCGGGGATCTCGACGGCGGCCCTGGCGTAGAAGTTCACCAGCGCCGAGGGCTTCTTCCCGACCAGCCAGACCTCCAGGACCAGGACGAGGCCGGAGACGCCCAGGTCGGCGGCGGCCGAGAGGGTCGGGTTCCCGACCGGGAATTCCAGGGACACCCCGGTGACGTTGTCGGTCGGTTTGGGGTCGGAGGAGGCGACCAGGAGGGTCAGGACGACCTTCGCCCCGTTGAGCTTCCCGGTCACCCGAAGCTTCGGTGGCTCGACCTCGAGGGCGGACAGCTCCGCGCCCTGCGGAATCCAGGAGCGGATCTCGTCGAGCTTGATGTGGTCTTTCAGCCCGGAGAGCCCGCCCGGAAGGTCGTCCGGAATGCTCAGCTTCTGGGCTTTTTTGAGGTTTTCGAGCCAGGTCTGCACCTGCTGGACGTTCATCGCCATGATGGCCCCGCACGCCGGACCCGCTTCCCGTGGCCGAGGAGGGGCCGCGCCGAATCGCTGGTTTTTTCATCGTGCCTTTTCCACGACCACACCGCCGACCGCCCGCACGGAATTTCGACCGCAGGAAAGGACCGCCGGCACGGGATCGACCGTAAACCGCCGAAGGCGCCGGGTAAAGAGGGAGGAAAAACTCGCCCCCTTCACACCGAAGGTCCTCCTTGTCCACTATGCACTACATTCAGCAATGTCCCCGTGGGTTTCGGCCACCGACCTTTCCCCATTTTCATGGATGAGATATTCGGGACGGCCGGCACCGCCCGCCCCACCCCCTTCCACCATCTCGCCGCACATGCGACCATCGGGGAGCCCATCCCCACCGCCCCTCCCCCGCCGAAGGCGCACCGCGAACGGAGAAAACGAGGAGACGTCCGTGCAGGAAACCCGTATCGCCCCACCGGAAATCGGCGACGAGGCCGAGTTCGCCGAAATCGCGCGCTACATCTCCGACTACAAGATCGCCCTCCGATACGGCGAGACCGGCGCAGGCGCCGCCTACGCACTCGCCGACATCGCTCCCGGCGGAAAGGACGTCCCCAAGAACTTTTCCATGATGTCCTACCTGCTCTGGACGACCCGCCCGAAGCAGGCGGCCTTCCACCCCAGGTGGGCGGAGCGGTTCTCGAACACCTGCATGAAAATCGCGGAACTGAGCAAGAGCGGGAAAGTGAAGCTGTGGAGCGGAACGGACCGGCTCGGAAGCGAGCGCTACCTGCTCACCGAGGCCTCGCTCCGCTGCGGCGACGGATACACCTTCGGGAAGATCAACCGCCTTCCGAACGACGCCAAGGAGGAATGGAGCCACGCCTACACCGACCAGGGAACCCTCGAAGCCACCGGAAAGGCGCTGTGCGGCATGGTTCTCGGCAAACTCGCCGAACTCGCGAAGCCCCCCGGCTAGACGTCCGCTCCCCGATGATCTTGGCGTTGCGGCCCTGTCAGAGCGCTCTGACAGGGCCGCAACGCCAAGATCATCGCCCTGGGGGCTCATCGCGGCGCGGGGAACGGCGGAGGCGGGCGCCGTCCTCGCCCGCCTCCGCGTCCGTGGCCCCCCGGGGCGGTGGTCCCGGGCTCAGCCCTTGACGCAGACCACCTGGCGGAGGTGGGCCACCACCTCGACGAGGTCGGTCTGGGCCGAGACCACTTCCTTGATGTCCTTGTAGGCGGCGGGGATCTCGTCCACCACGCCGGCGTCCTTGCGGCACTCCACGCCCGCGGTCTGCTCGGCCAGGTCGGCCTCGGTGAAGGTCTTGCGGGCCTTGTTCCGGCTCATCCGGCGGCCCGCGCCGTGCGAGGCGGAGTTGAACGAGTCCGGGTTGCCCAGGCCGCGCACGATGTAGGTGCCGGTCGCCATGCTGCCCGGGATGATCCCGTAGTCGCCCTTGCCGGCGCGGATCGCCCCCTTCCGGGTGACCAGCACGTCCACCCCGTCGTAGCGCTCCTCGGCCACGTAGTTGTGGTGGCAGGAGATCCACTGCGCGAACCGCGTCCCCGGGAACGACTTGCGCACCACGCCGCAGGCCAGGCCCATCATCACGTCGCGGTTGCGGCGCGCGTAGTCCTGGGCCCAGAACAGGTCGCGGCGGTAGGCGTCCATCTCCGGGGTCCCGGAGACGAACACCGCCAGGTCGCGGTCGGGCAGGTCCTGGTTGTGCGGCAGCCCGCGGGCCTTGTCGATGTGGTGCTCGGCCAGCTCCTTACCGATGTTGCGCGAGCCGGAGTGGAGCACCAGCCAGACCGCGCCTTCGTCGTCCAGGCACACCTCGAGGAAGTGGTTGCCGCCGCCCAGGGTGCCCATCTGCTTCTCGGCGCGGTCGCGCCGGCGGTGCACGGCGGGGGCCAGGGCGTCGAAGTGCTCCCAGAACCGGCCCCAGTCGGCCGTCTTGAGCCCGTGGATGCGCTGGACGTTCACCGGCGCCTTGTGCATGTGGAAGCCGACCGGGACGGCCGCCTCCAGGTCCGAGCGGAGGCGGTGCAGGTCGTCGGGGAGGTCCTCGGCGGTCAGCGAGGTCTTGACCGCGGTCATCCCGCAGCCGATGTCCACCCCGACCGCGGCCGGCGACACCGCGTCGCGCATCGCGATCACCGAGCCGACCGTGGCGCCCTTGCCGTAGTGCACGTCGGGCATGACCGCCAGGCCGTGCACCCACGGGAGCCGGGTGACGTTGCGGAGCTGGTCCATCGCGGCCGCCTCCACCCCGTCGGGGTCGGCCCACATGCGGATGGGCACCCGAGCCCCCGGCACCTCGGTGTACGACATGACTGATCACCTTCTCGGTCGTTCTTCGATGGGGCGCGGCGCCCCCGCCGCCGCGCCCCACCATGACGCCAGAACCCCGCCGCCCCCGGCAACAGGTTTTCCCGGCGGGCGGGGCTCTTCCGAGGCGGTCCGCTCAGCCGCCGATGGCCGACATCGGGCGGGCCGGCTGCAGGAAGCTGGGGTCGTCGATGCCGTGGCCGGGCCGCTTGGAGGCCACCGCCGCGCGCCACCGCTCGGCGATCTCGGCGTCGGTGCCGCCGCCGCGCAGCAGCGGCCGCAGGTCGGACTCCTCTCGGGCGAACAGGCAGTTGCGGATCTGTCCGTCGGCGGTGAGCCGGACCCGGTCGCAGGCCCCGCAGAACGGGCGGGTCACCGAGCCGATCACGCCCACCGTCTCCGGTCCGCCGTCGACGTGGAACAGCTCGGCCGGCGCGCTGCCGCGGGTCGCGGCGTCGGCGGGGGCGAGGTCGAACTCGGCGGAGAGCCGGTCCAGGATCTCGTCGGCGGTGATCATGGTGTCGCGCCGCCACCCGTGCTGGGCGTCCAGCGGCATCTGCTCGATGAACCGCAGCCGGTAGCCGTGCTCCAGGCAGTAGCGGAGCAGGGCCGGGGCTTCGTCGTCGTTGACGCCGCGCATCAGCACCGCGTTGACCTTGACCGGGGTGA
Organism: Nocardiopsis potens DSM 45234; assembly: GCF_000341105.1. Lineage (GTDB taxonomy): Bacteria > Actinomycetota > Actinomycetes > Streptosporangiales > Streptosporangiaceae > Nocardiopsis_A > Nocardiopsis_A potens. The sequence goes on along the minus strand of NZ_ANBB01000025.1, from coordinate 75,206 downwards.
GGCCGGCCTCGGCCGCCCCGGCCAGGCCGGCCAGCACGTCGTCCAGCCGGCGCCGCCGGGCGAGCTTCTCGAAGACGTCGTGGCGGAGCGTGTCGAGCGAGACGTTGACCCGGTCCAGGCCGGCCTCGGCGAGCGCCGGGGCCGTCCGGGCCAGGCCGATGCCGTTGGTGGTCAGCGCGGTCCTGGGGCGGGGCTCCAGGGCCGCCGCCGAGGCGACGATGCCGGGCAGGCCGCGGCGGAGCAGCGGCTCGCCGCCGGTGAACCGGACCTCGGTGATCCCCAGCATCGTGACGCCGATGCGGATCAGCCGGTTCAGCTCGTCATCGGTGAGCAGCTCCGGTTTGGGCAGCCACTCCAGCCCCTCCGGGGGCATGCAGTACGTGCAGCGCAGGTTGCATTTGTCGGTGAGGGAGACCCTCAGGTCGGTGGCCACTCTCCCGTAGGAATCAGCCAGCACGGGCGTCACCTCCCTTTCCGTCCGCGGGGGCCGGCCGGGGGGCCGCCCGCTGCGGTCCGCTCCCGCCGTGCGGGGCGGGACCGCGCCGCCATGTGGTTCCCGACACACCCCACCCTAAGAGACGCCGCCCCCATTCCGGCATGGCGGCTCCGCGTCCGGCCCGGCGGGGAACCTTCCTTCCCGGCCTCCGCGGGGCGTTCTCCGTCATCCGGAACAAAGCGGCCCCTCCCGCGCGGCGCAGGTTTCGGCCGAAGCCACATGCGGCACAGGCCCCGCTCCGCCCCCGCGGGCGGCCCGGCCGCCCGCAGGCGGGCGTCCACAGGTGATCGTCCACAGGCCGCGCGGCGCCCCTTCCGTCCGCACCGCCGGGCGCAGCACACTACCTTCGGACACCTCGACCCGAAGGAGTGCGCATGATCGGTACACGCGAATGGGGACTGCCCGGCGGCCCGGGCGGCTCGCAGCGGCTGCACGCGCGGGCGTGGGCCGCCCAGGGGGCGGAGCCGACCTGGCTGGCGGTGCTGGTGCACGGCTACGGCGAGCACATCGGGCGCTACGAGCACGTCGCGGCGCACCTGTGCGCGCAGGGCGCCGCCGTGTACGGCCTGGACCACCGCGGGCACGGGCGCTCCGCGGGCGAGCGGGTGCTCATCGAGGACTTCGCCGGGGTGGTGGAGGACGTGCACCGCCTGGTCGCCCAGGCGCGCACCGCCTACCGCTCCATCCCGCTGGTGCTGGTCGGCCACTCCATGGGCGGCCTGATCGCCGCCCGCTACGCCCAGACCCACCCCGGCGAGCTCGCCGGCCTGGCGCTGTCCGGCCCGGTGCTGGGCCGCTGGGACATCGTGCCGCACCTGCTCTCCTTCGAGGAGATCCCGGACACCCCGATCGACCCGGCCACGCTCTCCCGGGACCCTGCCGTGGGCGAGGCCTACGCCGCCGACGAGCTCGTCTGGCACGGCCCGTTCAAGCGGCCGACCCTGCAGGCCATCGAGACCGAGCTGAAGCGGATCACCGCGGCCGGGAGCATCGGGGCGCTGCCGCTGCTGTGGGTGCACGGCTCCGACGACTCCCTGGTGCCGCTGGACGGCACCACCGAGGGCGTCCTCTCCCTGGCCGGGGACGACGTCACCGCCCGCATCCTGCCCGGCGCCCGGCACGAGGTGTTCAACGAGACCGACAAGGAGGTGCCGCTGGGCGAGGTGGTCCGCTTCGCCTCCCGGTTCACCGCCCCCTGACCCGGCCGCCGGCGCGCCCGAGGCGGCGGGGCCGGCGGCTTCTCGTTCGCGCCGGGGCGGGGTGCGGGGGCGCGCCTTGCGGGGCGGGCTACTCCTGGTAGAGGGCGTCGATCTCGTCGGCGTACTTGCGGTGGATGATCCTGCGCTTGAGCTTGAGCGAGGGGGTGAGCTCCTCGCTCTCCACGCTCCACTCCCCCGGCAGCAGGCGCCAGCGCTTGACCTGCTGGACGCGGGCCAGGCCGGTGTTGGCGGCCTGCACCGCGCGGGCCACCTCGTCCCGGACCTCGGGGTGCTCGGCCAGTTCGGCCAGGCCCATGCCGTCCAGGCCGTTGGCGGCGGCCCAGGCCGGCGCGGCCTCGCCGTCCAGGGTGAGCAGGGCGACCGGGAACGGGCGCCGGTCGCCGTAGGCCAGCGCCTGGCCGATGAGCGGGTGCTCCTTGAGCCTGCCCTCGATCGCCGCCGGGGCGATGTTCTCCCCGCCGGCGGTGATGATGATCTCCTTCTTGCGGTCCACCACGTAGAGGAAGCCGTCCTCGTCGAGGCTGCCGATGTCGCCGGTGCGCAGCCAGCCGTCGGCGTCGACGAGCGCGGCCGACTCCTCGGGCCTCCCCAGGTAGCCGGAGGTGTTGATCGGGCCGCGCACCAGGATCTCGCCGTCCTCGGCGATGCGCAGCTCCATGCCGTCGGAGGCCGGGCCGACGCTGCCGAACCGGTAGGCCTCCGGCCGGTTCATGGTGACCGCGCCGCAGTTCTCCGTCATCCCGTACAGGTCGCGGACGAGCACCCCCAGGCCGCTGAAGAAGCGCACCGTCTCCTCGGGCACCGGCGCGGCCGCGGTGAGGCAGTAGACCGCGCGGTCCAGGCCGATCAGCGCCCGGATCGGGGCCAGCACCTCGGCGTCGGCGCGGGCGAACCGCTCGGCCAGCCCGGGCTCGCGCTCCCTGCCGTACTGGCCCTGCTCGAAGTAGTCCCGGGCGACCTCGGCGGCCGCCTCGATGGCGGTGCGCTGCTCCTGGGGGGCGGCGGACAGCGCCGCGGTCAGCCCGGCCTGGAGCTTCTCCCACACCCGGGGGACGCCGAACAGCCCGTGCGGGCGGACCAGCCGGAGGTATTCGCCGAGCCGGGAGAGGTCGGGGCAGAAGTAGAGGTGGCCGGCGATGCGCAGCGGGAGGTAGGCGCTGAGCACCCGCTCGGCGATGTGCGCCATCGGCAGGTAGGACAGGGCGGCGGCCCGCTCGGGGGTCCGGTTGGCGCGCAGCGAGATGGTGCACTGGAACAGCACCTGGTGGTGGGTCTCGTAGACGCCCTTGGGGTTCCCGGTGGTGCCCGAGGTGTAGAGCAGTGTGGCGTTGTCCTCGGGGCGGACGGCGGCCATCCGCTTCTCGACCGGGGCCGGGTCGGCGGCGCGCAGCCGGGCGCCCTCGGCGGTGAAGTCGGCCCAGGAGACGTAGCGGCGGCCCGACGGGGCGTCGGCGGGGACCGCGCCGGGGTCGAGCAGGACCACGGTGTGCAGCTCCGGGAGCCGGTCCAGGGCGAGGCTCCAGCGCTTCAGCTCCTCGGCGCCCTGCAGCACCGCGACCCGCGCCCCGCAGTCGGCGGCGACGAAGGCGACCTGCTCGGGGGCGAAGGTGGCGTAGACGGTGAGCGGGACCCCGCCGGCGTGCACCGCGCCGGAGTCGGCGATGAGGTGCTCGGAGCGGTTCGGCAGCATCAGGGCGACCACTTCGCCGGGGCGCAGCCCGGTGTGCACCAGCGCGGCCGCGGCGTCCAGGGCGGCCCGGCGGTACTCCGACCAGGTCAGGGTGGTCCATCCGGCGTCCGGGCCGTCGCCGGCCCGGTCGGAGAGGGCCGGGGCGTCGCCCGCCTCCTCCTCGGTCCTGCGGAACCAGTCCACCAGGGTCTGGCCCGCGATCTCCGCTTCCACATCGGCGCGCTCCGCCAGGACGTCCCTCTGCCGCATGCAGCCCTCCAGCCGCTCGTCGTGACCCAGGTCACCCCGTGCGGCTTATAGGACCATGCGGCGGTTCCGCCGGGCAAGCCCGACCCGGCCCGCCCCGGGACCGCCCGCGGGCTCAGAGGTAGAGCCCGCCGCGGACCGGGGCGGGCAGCGCGACCGCCTCGGCGTAGGCGTCGGCGAGCCGGTCCACCACCTCCCCGAAGACCTCCGGCGGCTGGGTGTAGGCGAGCCGGATGTAGCGCTCCAGGGTGCCCTCGGTGCCGAACACCGGCCCCGGCCCGGGGTGCACGCCGTGCCGGTGGGCGGCCTCGCTGAGCGCTCCGGCGACCGGCTGCGGCAGCGCCACCCAGAGCACCAGGCCGCCGCTGGGGGTGGTGAACCGCCAGTCGGGGAGGCGCTCGCGGAGCCGGGCGGTGAGGGCGTCCCGGCTCCGCCGCAGCCCGGTGCTGCGCTCGGCGCGGATCCGGGTGACGTCGGCGAGCAGCCGGGTCACGATGAGCTGGTCCAGCAGCGGGCTGCTGATGTCGACCCGCTGCCGGATCGCCATCAGCCGCTCCACCATGGGCGGGGTGGTGCGCACCCAGCCCAGCCGCAGCCCGCCCCAGAGCAGCTTGGAGACCGATCCGACGCTGAACACCCGGCCGTCGGTGTCGTAGGCGGCCACCGGGGCGGGCTGGTCTCCGGAGTCGATGGCCAGCTCGGCGACGCTCTCGTCGATGATCAGCGAGCTGCCGGCCCGGCGCGCCTCGGCCACCAGGGCGGCCCGCTCGTCGTCGTCCATCAGCGCCCCGGTGGGGTTCTGGAAGTCGGGGATCAGGTAGGCGGCGCGGGGCCGGGCCCGGCGGAAGGCGTCGGCCGCGTACTCCATGTCCCAGCCGTCGGAGGAGACCCCGATGGTGCGGATCCGCGCCTCCCGGCGGCGCGCGCTCTCCAGGGCGTGCGGGTAGGTGGGGGTCTCCATCAGGATCGCGTCGCCCGGTTCCAGCAGCAGGTCGAGCAGGAGGGTGACCGCGTGCTGGGCGCCGTTGGTGACGAAGATCTGGTCGGGGGTGGTGGGCAGGCCCCGCTCGACGTAGCGCCGGGCGATGGCGTGCCGCAGCTCGGGCAGGCCGCGCGGGGTGTAGCCGAGCTTGCCGACGTGCGCGGGGAGCTGCTCGACCGCCGACCGGGCCGCCTCCTGCAGGCCCTCCACCGCCGGGGAGGCGGCCACGCCCACGTCGTAGAGCTCCGCCTGCGGGACGAACGGCGCGCCGGGGGACGCGCTCGGCTCCGGCAGCACGGTCCAGCTGCCGGCGCCCTGCCGGCTGTCCAGGTAGCCGTTGTCCCGGAGCCAGGTGTAGGCGGCGGTCACCGTGTTCCGGCTCACCCGCAGGGCGGTGGCCAGGTCCCGCTCGGCGGGCAGCCGGGTGTGGGTGGGCACCCTGCCGTCGAGGATGAGGCCGCTGATCGCCCTGGCCACGGCGAGGTAGTAGGGGCGCCCCTGGGCGCTGTCGCCGACCAACCGGGCCAGTAGGACGCCGCTGATCCGTCTTTCGCCGACCATGAGAGGGCCACTTTCGCCGATTGGATCTGTTCTTTCCGGTTCAGATGGCGCCAATATTACGCACATGCCCGGATCTCCGACGAACCCCGCCTCCCGTCCGTCCTCCTCACCCCGCGCCGGCAGGGCCGCCTCCCTCCTCGACGCCGTGCTCCCCCGCCCCCGCCTCAGCAGGCTGGTCCGGCTCTTCGTCGGGCTGCACCTGTTCGGGGCCGGCGGCGCCCTGCTCATCGCCGCCGATCTGGGCAGCTCCCCGTGGGACGTGCTCCACCAGGGGCTGTCCCGGCACACCGGGCTGTCCGTGGGGACCTGGAGCATCATCATCGGCGCACTGCTGATGCTGCTGTGGATCCCGCTGCGCCAGCGCCCCGGACTGGGCACGGTCAGCAACGTGGTCGTGGTGGGGCTGTCGGTCGACGCGACGCTGTGGTGGCTGCCCGACCCCGAGGCCGGCGGGCTGGTGCTGCGCGCCGCCTACCTGGCCGCGGGGATCGTGGTCACCGCGGTCGCGACGGGCTGCTACATCGGCGCCCGGCTGGGCCCGGGCCCGCGCGACGGGCTGATGACCGGCCTCGCCGCGCGCGGCCTGTCCATCCGCGCGGCCCGCACCGGGATCGAGGTCACCGTGGTGGTGCTCGGTTTCCTGCTCGGCGGCACCGTCGGCCTGGGCACGCTCGCCTTCGCCCTGGCCATCGGTCCGCTCGCCCAGGTGTTCATCCCGAGGATGCGGCTGCGCGAACCGGAATGACGCCCCGGGCGTCCCACGGGGTGACGGACGCCACCCGCCCCGGGCCCGCGCCGGGCGCGGGGCATCGAGCCGCCGAGGGGGGTGGGATCGGCGCGCGGCCCCGACCGCCGCGCCCGCGCGCCGGGGGCCGCCCCCGCGGGTAGGCTCTGCCGGACGGGCGCGAAGCGCCCCGAACGGACGATTCGCCCACTCCGGGCGACCCGCATCCGTAAACACCCCCGGACCGGACCGGCGCACCGAACCCGGAGCCGCTGACCAGCACCGTTACTAGAATTCCGGCTAAACCGCCCGGTTTCTGGACACAACGCTTCCGAGGGGGATCCGGGCCGTTCCGAACGCCTCCGGCGGAGAGCCCGCCGGAGCGGTTCGGGGCCCTCTCAGAGTTGGATACGGTACGTCCGGCGACGACGTGATCTTGATCATTCAGGGGGTGAGCCGCGTGTCCGGCCGGATCGAGGACTATGCGCTTATCGGCGACATGCAGACAGCCGCGCTCGTGGGACGCGACGGCTCGGTCGATTGGCTCTGCATGCCGCATTTCGACTCGCCCGCCTGCTTCACCGCGCTGCTCGGCGACGAGCAGAACGGCAACTGGTGGATCCGCCCGACCGACGGCCCGGTGCGGGCGACCCGCCGCCGCTACCGCCCCGACACGCTCATCCTGGAGAGCGAGTGGGACACCGACGAGGGCACCGTCCGCGTCATCGACTTCATGCCGCCCCGCGGCGGCGCCCCGCACCTGGTCCGCATCGTCGAGGGCGTGCGGGGCCGGGTGAGCGTCTCGACCGAGCTTCGGGTCCGCTTCGACTACGGCAACGTGGTCCCCTGGATCACCCGCAGCGGCACCGAGCTGGTCGCCGTTGCCGGCCCCGACTCGGTCTGGCTGAGCACCACCGTCCCGCTGCGCGGGCACAACTTCGTGCACGACGCCGAGTTCACCGTCAGCGCCGGCCAGCGGGTGCCGTTCGTGCTGACCTGGCACCCCTCGCACACCGAGGAGTCCGACCACCTCGACGCGGAGAAGTCGCTCTCCCGCACCGAGCGGTTCTGGAAGCAGTGGGTGGACGACTGCAGCTACAAGGGCGAGTACCGCGAGGCCGTGGTCCGCTCGCTGATCACCCTCAAGGCGCTCACCTACCGCCCCACCGGCGGGATCGTCGCCGCCCCCACCACCTCGCTGCCGGAGGAGATCGGCGGGGTGCGCAACTGGGACTACCGCTACTGCTGGCTGCGCGACGCCACCATCACCCTGGAGGCGCTGATCCGCAGCGGCTACACCGAGGAGGCGCGCGCCTGGCGCGAGTGGCTGGTGCGGGCGGTCGCCGGCGAGCCCCAGCACATGCAGATCATGTACGGCGTCCGGGGCGAGCGGCGGCTGGCCGAGTGGGAGGCCGACTGGCTGCCCGGCTACGAGGACTCCCGGCCGGTGCGGATCGGCAACGCCGCGGTGCAGCAGTACCAGCTGGACGTGTACGGCGAGGTCATGGACGTGCTCGACCTGGCCCGCCGGTGCGGCCTGAACGGCGGCGACCACCTGTGGGGCATGCAGCGCTCGCTGGTCAACTTCCTGGAGTGGTGCTGGGACGAGCCGGACGAGGGCCTGTGGGAGGTCCGCGGCCCCCGTCAGCACTTCGTGCACTCCAAGGTGATGGCCTGGGTCGCCGCCGACCGCGCGGTCCGCGCCATCGAGGAGTTCGGCGAGGAGGGCCCGCTGGACCGGTGGCGGTCGCTGCGCGACACCATCCACGCCGAGGTCTGCGAGTACGGGTTCGACGCCCGCCGCAACACCTTCACCCAGTACTACGGCAGCACCGAGCTGGACGCGGCGCTGCTGCTCATCCCCGAGGTCGGGTTCCTCCCCTACGACGACCCGCGGGTCGTCGGCACCATCGAGGCGATCCGCGACGACCTGATGGTCGACGGCTTCGTGATGCGCTACCGGACCGACCGGGAGGAGGCCGCGGACAAGCTCCCCGGCGACGAGGGCGCCTTCCTCGCCTGCAGCTTCTGGATGGCCAACGCGCTGCTCTCCATCGGCCGGGAGAAGGAGGCCCGGGAGCTGTTCGAGCGGCTGCTGTCGCTCCGCAACGACCTGGGGCTGCTCGCCGAGGAGTGGGATTCCTCCGCCGGCCGCCAGGTGGGCAACTTCCCGCAGGCGTTCAGCCACGTGCCGCTGGTGACCACGGCCCTCAACCTGGCCCACGCCGACGACCGGGTCCGCGGAACCGGCGACTGACCTGCGCCTTCGGGCCCGCCGGCGCGGGCCCGAAGGGTGCCGGAGGGGCCCGGGTGGGAATGATCCCCTCCATGCTGGACTTCACCGGCCAGGGCTGGGAGCAGGTCGGCGCCCTGCTCGTGGCGCTGCTGCTCTGCTCGCTGATCGGCCTGGAGCGCCAGCTCCGGCAGAAGTCGGCGGGGCTGCGCACGCACACCCTGGTGGGGGTGGGCGCCGCCCTGTTCATGCTGGTGAGCAAGTGGGGGTTCGGCGACGTCCTGCAGCTGGAGGACGTCACCCTCGACCCGTCCCGGGTGGCCTCCCAGATCGTCTCCGGGATCGGCTTCATCGGCGCCGGGCTGATCTTCGTCCGCCGCGACACCGTGCGCGGCCTGACCACCGCCGCCACCGTGTGGGTGGTGGCCGCGGTGGGCACCGCGGCCGGGGCCGGGCTGTGGGTGCTGGCGGGGGCGGTGACCGCCGCGCACTTCCTGGTCGCCTACGCCTATCCGGCGCTGATCCGCCGGATCAGCCGGTCCGCGCACTACGCCACGGTGTTCGAGGTGGAGTACCTGGACGGGCGGGGCGCGCTGCGCGGCATCCTCGCCGAGGCCACCCGGCACGACTACACCGTCCGCGACGTGCGCACCTCCCGCGGCGGCGCGGGCCCCGCCGGCCCCGCCTCGATCGAGCTGTCGCTGCTGGTGGTGGGCAGGACCGAACCGAGCCGACTGGCGGCCGCCCTGGCCGAGGTGGACGGCGTCCTCTCGGTGCACACCGCCGACCCCGACGACGTGGAGGGCTGATCCCGAGCGGAGTGCAGGCAGGCGGAGTGCAGGCAGTCGGTCGGTCAAGCGCGACGCCTCACGGGGCGGGGGTTCAAGCGGGCGGCGACGGCGGGAGTGGGCACCGGCCGGTCGGTCCGGCGCGGCACCCCACGGAGCAAGGGTCCAAACAGGCGGCGACGGCGCCGGTAGGGGCAGGGCCGGGCACCCCAGCCGGGCGCGGCGCCTCGCGGAGCGAAGCTTCAAACAAGCGGCGACGGCGGAAGTGGGCACCGGCCGGTCGGTCCGGCGCGGCACCCCACGGGGTGGGGTTCAGACCAGCGGCGACGGCACAGGCAGGGGCGGGGTACAGGTGGCCGCCCGAGCGCGGTGCCCCACGGGGCGAGGCTTCAAGCAGGCAGCGAAGGCGGGGGGCACCGGCCGGTCGGTCGGGCGGGCGCGGCGCCCCACGGAGCGAAGGTCAAGACGGGCGGCGACGGCAGCGGTAGGGACGGGGCGAAGGCGATCGCCCGGGCGCGGCGCCTCACAGAGCCGGGGTTCAAGCAGGCGGCGAAGGCGGGAAGGGGACCGGCCGGTCGGTCGGGTGCGGCAGAGCGGGGCGGGGCGGCAGGGGTGGTCCGGGGTGGCGAAGCGCCGTTCCCGCGTCGCCCGGGCGTCGGGGCCGGCCGGTCTTGAAACCGCTACCCCTCTCCGACCTGGGTGAATACACAGAGCGATGGCAGTGAGGGGCGCCCTGCGCACCGCGAGAGCACCCCGGTGATTCCCGGGCGCGCATCCCGGGCCGGAGCCGCCCCGGGAGGCTCGATCGGGGCCGTTCAGGCCGGTGATCGGGGGTTCGAGCCGCCCGCAAGGGCGCAAAGCAGGAGGCCGGAACTCTGGCAGAGGCGGGGCGGGGGCGAGATGTCGCTTTTGCCCTGCCGAGAGGCCTCGCTTTGGCCACTCTGGGTAACCGCCGAGGGGGCAATGGGGGCTTCGGGGCTTACTACTCGCTGGTAGATGTAATCGGGGTGCTGCCGAGGTGCGCAGAGCGCCCCCACCCCCGCCCGATCCCCGCCGCGAACCCGGCATACGGGATATGACCACCCCCGACGGGAGCACGCGCCGGGCCGGTGAACGCAGCGCCCGCCCCCTCCCACCCTCGCCGCCCGTTTGAACCTTTGCTCTGCGAGACGCCGCGCCCGACCGACCGGCCGGTCCCCCACTGCCGCCGTCGCTGCCCGCTTGAACCCCGGCCCCGCGAGACGCCGCGCCCGGGTGAGGCGCCCGGCCCCGCCCCTACCGCTGCCGTCGCCGCCGGTCTGAACCTGCACCCCGTGGGGCGCCGCGCCGGACCGACCGGCCGGTCCCCTGCCCGCCTTCGTCACCTGCTTGAACCTTCACCCCGTGGGGCGCCGCGCCCGACTGGCCGGCACGCCCCCTTCCGCCTTCGCCGCCCGCTTGAACCCCGACCACGCGAGATGCCGCACCCGACCGACCGGCCAGCACCCCCTCCCGCCGTCGCCACCCGTCCGGACCTTCGCTCCGTGGGGCGCCGCGCCTGGTCGGGCCTCCCGTCCCTCTTCCCTCCCCCGGGGCCCTCGTTGCAGCGGCCGCTTGACGGCAAGGCCGGTCGGGACGGCGACGACGTCAAGATCAACGCCGGAGGGGCCTCAGGTGAGCTTGGGGTCGCCCCACACGCCGACCGCGCCGGAGCAGTCGCCCGACCACTCCACGGTCAGCCGGAGCCGGAGCACCCCGGAGACGTCCGCGCTGATCTCGGCCGGGGACCCGGGGCCCGCGGTGGCCGAGGCCAGCTCCTTGCCGTCGCCGACCACGGTGAAGACCGCCCGGGGCCCGGAGGAGTCGTCGTCGACGCCCACCGTCGCCGCGAACGAGGAGGAGCCGCGGCCCAGGTTGTACTCGGCCGACGGCTTGCCGCAGGCGCCGGAGACGGTCAGCGACTCCTGGTAGCGCACCCCGTCCAGGACCGCCGCCCCCGACCCGTACTCCTGTGCGGGCAGGATGGTGGAGCGGTCGGACAGGGGGCTGCCGGGGCGCTCGTTGATCCGCTCCTCTTCCTCACCGTCCTCCTCCTTCTCCTCGGCCTTCTCCGAGGGGGAGGCGCTCGCCGCGGCGGACGCGGAGGCGGAGCCGCCGCGCTTCGGCTCGGCGGCGGGCGACTCCACCGCCTGCCCTCCGCCCCGGCCGGGCTCCTCCTCGTCGCCCAGCAGCGCCCAGGCGGCGGCCCCGCCGCCGCCGAACAGCGCCAGGGCCAGCACCGCGGCGCCGCCGGCCAGCGCCGCCTTCTTCGCGCCGCTCGCCTTCTTCCCCGCCCCGGCCGCGCCTCCGGCGGCCGCCGGGGGCGCGGCGTGCGGCGGGACGGCGTGCGGCGGGGCGTCCTCCGGCACGGTGTCGGGAGGCCGCGGGGCGGACGGACGCGGAGCGGGCGGCGGCGCCGGGGCCCCCGCCGCGAACGCCGGGCCCTCCCCCCGCCCGGCGACCAGGGCGCGCAGCTCGCGGATCCACGCCCCGGTGCCGGGGCGCTCGTCCGGCTCCACCGAGAACATCGCCAGGATCCGCTCCCGCCGCTCGGGCGGGGCGGCGGCCAGCGGCGGCAGCGCCTGGAAGGCCTGCCGGACCTGCTCCGGCGAGGGCGGCGGGTTCTCCCCGCGCAGCGCGTAGTAGACGATGCCGCCGAAGGCGTAGCGGTCGGTGGCCGGCGAGTACTCGCCGACGAACACCTCGGGCGCCGCGTAGCCGGGGGTGAACCAGGGGGTGCGGGTGACGTGCCGGGCCGAGATCCGGCTCAGCCCGAAGTCGACCAGGGTGGCCTCGCCGGCGTCGCCCAGCATGATGTTGCCCGGCGAGAGGTCCCCGTGCACCACGGGGCGCCCCGACGGGGTGGCCCGGCCGGAGTGCAGGTGGTCGATGACCTCCGCGGTCCGCTCCAGGGCCGCGAGCACCCCGTCGGCGGCCTGCGGGCCGCCGACCGGGTTCTCCTTGCGCCAGGCGCGCAGCGGGACGCCCGCGACGTAGTTCATCACCAGGTACAGCGACCGGGTGGCGGGGTCCGCCCGCCCGGCCGGGTGCTCGCGCGGCCCCTGGAAGTACTCCCGGATCCCCACCACGCCGGGCACGTTGATGAAGCGCAGCAGCTCGGCCTGCTCGGCCCAGCGGGCGCCGAGCTCCCCGAACTGCTGCTCGTCGGCGGCGATCTCGGGGTGCAGCGCCTTGACGATCACCGGTTCCCGGGCGCCGGCGAGCACCACCTCGGCGAGGTGGAGCATGCCCTCGCCGCCGCGTCCGACCTCCCGGACCAATCGGTATTTGTCCGGTCGGTCCTCGGGGCCGACAAACAGCTCAGAGCTCACTGGTTCGCCTGTTCCACGGTGTTCGGCGGGGGGTGACGGGAGAAGCGGGGGCGGCCGCGTCGGCGGCCGGCCTGCGTCCCCGGTCCGGCGTCCGGACACCGGGGGCGGCGGACATCGTAGCGGAGCCCTCCGACCACCGGAGAACCGGGCCGAGTCCCGGGGACGGCCCCGCTGACCGGCCGGGCCGGCCGGTCAGCGGGGGATGCTCTTATGGATGTCAGACGTCGATCCGCCCGGGGCCGGCGCCCTTCAGCTCCTTCTCCAGCTCCCCGAACATGTCCGGGCCGCCGATCGACTTCCCGTTGAGGTAGACGGCGGGGGTGCCGCTGAAGGCGTCCTCGCCGCTGTAGCGTGCCGAGGCCGCGTCGGTCGCGCCGATCAGCCCCGCCGCCAGGGAGCCGTCGGGTGCGCTCCTCTCGGCGCCGGCGGCCTGCGCGGCCGGCATCTCGGCGTCGATCCGCTCGGCGAAGGCCGGGTCGTCGATGCCCGCCTCGGCGCCCCACTCCTTCAGCTCCCCGGGGGTGAAGCCCCCGCTGCCCTCGGCGGGCTGGTTGTCGAAGAGGACCTGCTGGTACTCGACGTACCGCCCGGCCTCGGCCGCGGCCATCGCGGCCACGCCCGCCCGGACCGAATTGGCGCCGAGCGGCTCCGGCCGCCCGGCGAAGATGCTCACCGGCCGGTAGTGCAGGGTGATCTCGCCGTCCTCCGCGAGCCCCTCCAGGTCGGCGCCGCTCTGCGTGTGGAACTGCTTGCAGGCGGGGCACTGGAAGTCCATGTAGACCTCCACCACCGGCAGGCCGGTGTGCTCGGCGCCGTAGACGACGCTGCCGTCGGCCTGCATGGCCTGCATGCCGTCCTCGGAGGTGCCGTCACCGGCCGGCGCGCCGGCTCCGGCGGGGTCCTGCCCGGCGCCGCCTGCCTGCTCCTGCCCGCCGCCGATCGGCAGCAGGAGGTACAGCGCGACCGCGGCGACCAGGACCAGCACCAGTCCGCCCGCGACGATGCCGATGATCAGTGGCGCCTTGGACTTCTTCGGCGCGGGGGGCGCGGTGCCCGCCGGCCCCTGCGGCCACGGCGCCCCCGGCGGTGCACCGTGCTGCGCCCCCGGCGGCGGGAACGGCGGCACGCCCCCGTGCTGCGGCCCCGGGCCGGGCGCCCCCGGTCCCGGAGGCGGGCCCTGCTGCGGCCCCGGCGGCGGTCCGGCGGGAGGCGGCCCCGGCGGCGGTCCGGCCGGGGGCGGCCCCTGCGGCGGAGCGCCCGCAGACGGAGCGCCCTGGAGGTGCGGCGCTCCGGGCGGGACGGGGCCGGGGCCCTGCGGCCCCGGAGGGCCGGGCGGCGGTCCTGCGGGGCCGGCCGGGGGCGGCCCGCCCGGTACCCCGTGCGGGGCGGGCGGTCCCGGCACTCCGGGAGGACTCTGCGGTCCGCCGGGGCCCGGCGGCCGCCCCTCCCCCGGTCGTCCTCCGTCGGGCCGCTGATCCATACGCGCCTCCCTGTGCCTCGTCCGTCGCCGTCGGGTGTGGACCCGGTGCAGAGCCTAGACGCACCCGCCGCCCGCCCCGGGCGGCCCCGGCCCCGGGCTCCGCGCGGCCCGGTCGGCGGACCCGCTTTCGGACCGCCCGCAGGAGGGCGGTGGCCGCGCAGAGGGACGTTCCGCCTGCGGCGGCGCACCGCCCCGGCCCTCGATCCGCCCGCGGAGTCGGCGGTTCCGTGCTTTTTCGTCCCCGCGCGCCGCTAGGTTTGTCCGCATGGCACGACCTTTGAACGAGATCATGGACGAGGGCTGGGCGAAGGCGCTGGAGCCGGTCGCCGGGAAGATCGCGGAGATGGGCGAGTTCCTCCGCAACGAGGTCGCGGAGGGCCGCACCTACCTGCCCGCCGGGGACAACGTGCTGCGCGCCTTCCAGCAGCCGTTCGACGAGGTGCGGGCGCTGATCGTCGGTCAGGACCCCTACCCCACCCCCGGGCACGCGATCGGGCTGAGCTTCGCCGTCGCACCGGACGTCAAGCTCCCCGGGAGCCTGCGCAACATCTTCAAGGAGTACTGCGAGGACCTGGGGCACCCGATGCCCTCCAACGGCGACCTCACGCCCTGGACCGAGCAGGGCGTGCTGCTGCTCAACAGGTCGCTGTCGGTGATGCCGCGCAAGCCCGCCTCGCACCGCGGCAAGGGCTGGGAGGAGATCACCGACCAGGCCATCCGCGCGCTGGCCGCCCGGAACAAGCCGATGGTCGCGATCCTGTGGGGGCGCGACGCCCGCAGCCTGCGCCCGCTCATGCCCGAGGTGCCGTGCGTGGAGTCCACCCACCCCAGCCCGATGGCGGCGCACAACGGCTTCTTCGGCTCGCGCCCGTTCAGCAAGGCCAACGCCCTCCTGGAGCAGCAGGGCGCCGAGCCGATCGACTGGCGCCTGCCCTAGCCGCGCCCCCGGCCCGCACCGGCCCCGGTGTCCGCGCCTCCCCGGGGCCCTCGGAGCGGCACGGGCACCGGGGCGGCGCGGCCGGGCCCCCTCCCCCGTCCGCCCGCGGCGGCACTCGGGCCGCCGCGGGCCCGCGCGGTGCGGCCGTCAGCCCTGGCGGGCGGCCCGCTCCGCGATCTCCGCGTCGCTGATCTCCACGCAGAACTCGTTGCCCTCCGGGTCGGCGAGCACCACGAAACCGCCGCCGCCCTCCCGCCGGAGGTCGGCGACCTGCGTCGCGCCGAGCCCGATCAGCCGCTCCACCTCGGCGTCGCGGCGGCGCTCCCCCGGCCCCAGGTCGAGATGGACCCGGTTCTTCACCGACTTGCCCTCCGGGACCTTGAGGAAGAGCAGTTCGGGGCCGCCGCCGGGGACGATGACCGACGCCTCGTCACCTCCCGGGACGTCGTCGGGGTGGATCCCGCCGTCCAGGACCCGGGCCCAGAAGGACGCGAGCGTGTGCGGGTCCGCGCAGTCGAAGGTGATCGTCCTGATGACCGATGGCAAGTTTCCTCCTGAGGAGACCGGTTCCAGCCGGAAAAGCCGTTTTCTACGGGCTTTCCGTGGCATGCTCCCATCCGGGGCCGCGGCCCGGCATCCGGTTTTTCCGGCCGCCCGCGGCCCCGGCAGACGTCCGCCCCCGACCCCTCGGAGCCCCACTCGATGGCGAAGAAGCAGCTCACCTACGCCGACGCGCTGAAGATCCTCGGCCGGGACGACTCCGCCGTCCTGGACTTCGCGGAGAGGCTGGTCGACGGCGGCCTGGGCGCGGTCGGCGTGCCCGACCTGTTCGGGCTGCGCGGCGAGATGGTGAACAGGGGCCGCCAGGCCCTGGCCTCGCTGCGGGAGAAGGTCGCCGGCACCAGCCGGATGGACCGGATGGAGCGGATCGAGGCCGCGCTGAAGATCATCGCGGTGGAGGCGCTGTTCACCTCGATCGCCGAGCACCTGGAGGAGCAGGGCGCCCCGCTCTCCCTGGACGACCTGGAGATGACCGGCGAGGAGCAGCTGCTCCTGCTGGAGAAGGTGGGCGGCAGGATCCAGGGGGCCGCCCTCGGCCTGCCGCGCGGCCGGCGGGGGGCCGGGCGGAGGCCGGAGCTCTCCCGCCGCCCCTTCTTCCGCTCCACCCTCGACGAGGCGTTCATCCCGCACATCAAGGGCCTGGCCGCCTGGGACGGATTGAACGACACCGAGCGCTCCCGGCTGGCCGCCGCGCTGCGCGACGAGCGGATCGAGGAGGCCGCCGACCGCAAGTACGCCGACTCCTACCTGCGGATCAGCGCCGACCTGCCGGAGCTGCGGCTCTGGGCGGAGATGGCCGAGCGCGAGGAGGCCCGGGACCGGCTCACCGACGTCGCCGACGGCATGGAGGAGCTGCACCGGCTGCTCGACCAGGTGGCGTCCGGGCGCCCGGTGCCGCGCCGGCTGCGCGAGCTCGCCGCCACGAACCGGGCGGTGCTGGACCGCCCCATCCTGCGCGCCGCGGGCACCGACGGCGGGCTCGTCTTCCCCGGCACCGCGGAGGCCTACGTCGCGCCGTCCGCCCGGTTCGCCTACGCGTTCGGCGCCGCCCCCTCCTCCGACGCCTGGTGGGAGGAGCAGGAGCTGCGGGAGGACACCCCCGCGCTGCTGGCCGCGCTGCTCACCGAACCGCGGAGCACGGAGTCGCCGATCGTCGTCCTCGGCCACCCCGGCGCGGGCAAGTCCAAGCTCACCGAGATGATCGCGGCCCGGCTGCCCGCCTCCGACTTCTTCACCGTGCGGGTGGAGCTGCGCGGGGCCGCGCCGAACGCGCCGATCCACCGGCAGATCGACGAGGGCCTGCGCTCGGTCCTGCACGACGACACCTCCTGGCGGGACCTGGCCGACGCGGCCGAGGGCGCGCTGCCCGTGGTCATCCTGGACGGGTTCGACGAACTGCTCCAGGCCACCGGGGTGGACCGGTCCGACTACCTGGAGCAGGTGCAGGAGTTCCAGCGCCAGCAGCAGGCGCTCGGGCAGCCGGCCGTGGTCATCGTGACCGCCCGGACCGTGGTGGCGCACCGGATGCGCTTCCCCGCCGGATGCCCGCTGATCAGGCTGGAGCCGTTCGACGAGGCGCGGGTCGCCCGGCTGGTGGAGGTCTGGAACACCGCCAACGCCGAGGTGTTCGCCGCCGCCGGACTGGCCCCCGCGCGGCCGGAGGACCTGCTCGCCTACCGCGAACTGGCCGAGCAGCCGCTGCTGCTGATGATGCTGCTGGTCTACGACGCCGCCGGCAACGCGCTGCAGCGGGCGGAGGGGGCGGAGGAGGCGGAGGGGCCGCTGTCCCGGGGGTCGCTCTACGAGGAGCTGCTGGCGATGTTCGCCCGCCGGGAGATCACCAAGCACCGGCCGCACCTGAACGGCGCCGACCTGGAGGAGGCCTGCGAGGCGGAGCTGCGCCGGCTGGAGATCGTCGCGCTGGCGATGTTCGCCCGGCACCGGCAGACCGTGACCGCCGAGGAGCTGGAGCAGGACCTGCGGGTGCTCTTCCCCGACGCGGCGGTCCGCCCGGACGACGCCCAGCTGCACGGCGCGATCAGCGACGCCGAGCAGGTGCTGGGCCGGTTCTTCTTCGTGCACGAGTCCCGGGCCCGGCAGCGGGACCGCACCGCCAGCGTCTACGAGTTCCTGCACGCCACCTTCGGCGAGTACCTGGTGGCCCGGTTCGCCGCCGGCACCCTGGACGACCTGGTCGCCGACCACGCCCGGGAGCGCCGCCGCCGGTTCGCCCGGCCACTGGACGACGGGCTGCTCTACGCGGTCGCGTCCTTCGCGGTGTTCTCCGGGCGCGCCCCGGTGGTGGAGTTCCTGGAGGAGCTGCTGCACCGCAGGTTCGACGGCGACCCGGCCCTCCGGGAGGACTACGCCGACCTGCTGCTCTCGCTCTTCCACGCCGCGCCGTTCCCGAGCGGGAACCGCAGCTTCACCGAGTACGCCCCGGCCCGCGCCACCGTGGTCTACCGGCAGGCGGCCTACTCGGCCAACCTGGTGGTGCTGCTCGTCTGCTGCGCCGATGAGCTGGACATGGAGACGCTGTTCCCCGACCCCGGGACCGACGCGACCTGGACCGAGTGGCGGCGGCAGGCGTGGCTGTGGCGGAGCCTGCAGCACGACGAGTGGCACGGCTTCGTCGACACGGTCCGGGTCCGCTACCTGGGCGGCATGGACGGGCCGGTGAGCGCGGTGGTCTCCCGGGAGCGGGGCGGCCCGGTCAACCTGGGCGAATGCGTGGGCTTCGAGATCCGGGCGGACGGGCCGGGGAGCAACGACGTCCTGGACCCGTACCGGATCGAGCTGCCGGACGGGACGGTCACCTCCAAGCTGCTGCGCAGCGTAGCGGTGCGGGCCATCGGCAGCGCGGCGCGGATGATGCTCATGTTCGGCCCCTACCTGCGGTACGTCGGGGACGACCCACTGGCCTGGTACACCGACCCGGAGGTCCCGGACCTCTCCTGGAGCGAGTCGCACGACGTGCTGCTGCTGCGCCTGATTCCGCCCCCCAATGACCCGGAGAGGCGCTTCGCCGCCTTCCACCGCCTGCTCGGCACCAATGCGCTCGGCCGCCTGGAGCTGCTCGCGCTCCGGCAGGCGGCAGAGGACCTCGAAGCCCTCGAAAAGGAGAATTTCGATATCGACCGCGTCGATCTCGAGCGCCTGGTCGTGAAATACCTGTCCGAGGTCAAAACGGTGGTGCACGGCCCGCTGCTGTCAGGATCCTCCCTGATCACCGTTCTGGACCGCCTGGAGCCCTTCCTCAAGCGGTTCTCCCACCCTTCCCCCGAGGATTTCACCAGGGCCCGCAAGCGCATCCTCGACCTGGCGGCCGAGAACGAAGCGGGCCCCGCCGACCCCGGTGAACAGCCGCACCGGCCCCTGAGCGCCCGCGAGCAGAGCGACCACCAGGGCTCCTACTCCTCCTCGTTGTCCTGAGGGCCCCGGCCGCAGAGCAGAATGGCCCCATGAACGGAACCGATCTTCAGCACCTGCGCCGCTGCGTCGAACTGGCCGAGGAGGCCCTGGAGGGCGGGAACTCGCCCTTCGGGTCGGTCCTGGTGTCCGGGGGCGGCCGGGTGCTGGCCGAAGGGCACAACGAGGAGGCCGGCGGGGACGCCACCCGGCACCCGGAGTTCGCGCTGGCCCGGTGGGCGGCGGAGAACATGTCGGCGGAGGAGCGCGCCGCCGCGACCGTCTACACCTCCGGGGAGCACTGCGCGATGTGCTCGGCCGCGCACGGCTGGGTGCGGCTGGGGCGGATCGTCTACGCCGCCTCCACCGAGCAGCTGGTCGGCTGGCTGGACGGGTTCGGGGCGCCGCAGGCCCCGGTGCGGCCGCTGCCGATCGGGGAGGTCGCGCCGGAGGTGGCGGTGGAGGGGCCCGCCCCCGAGCTGGCCGATGAGGTGTACGCCCTGCACGCCCGGTTCCACGGCGCCGGGTGAGCGGTCCCGCGGACGGCCCGGGTGCGGGCCGCCGCCGACCACCGACCACTGAGCCGAGGGCCGCGCCCGTTCCCGGGGCGCGGCCCGCTCCGGTTTCCCGGACGCGTCCGGGGTCTGCCAGGATTCCCCGATGAGCACTTCGGATGAGGCTTCGAACGGCGCGTCGGACGGCGCTCCGGGCAGCGTTCCCGCCGGCGCTCCCGGCGCTCCCGAGACTCCCGGCGGCGTTCCGGACGCCGCCCGGACCACCGTGCGGCGGGCCGACGAGGAGGACCGGCCGCTGCTGGAGCGGCTGGGGCAGCTGTACATGCACGACCTGTCGGAGTTCCGCGGGAAACTGCCGGAGGCCGACGGCGGGTACCCGTTCCCCCGGCTGCCGCTGTTCTTCACCGAGCCGGGGCGGCGGGCCTACCTGATCGAGGTGGACGGCGCGCCCGCCGGGTTCGCGCTGACCCGGCCGCTGGACGACGGCACCGAGTCGATCGGCGAGTTCTTCGTGGTGCGGGCGGTGCGCCGGCTGGGCGTGGGCCGGCGGGCCGCCGAGGACGTGCTGGGCCGGCGGGCCGGGCGCTGGGGCGTGGCGTTCCAGGAGGAGAACCCGGGCGCGGCGCGGTTCTGGCGGGAGGTCGCCGCCTCGGTCGCGGTGGACGGCTGGGACGAGGAGAGCCGGCCGGTCCCCGGGCGCCCGGAGCTCCCGCCGGACGTGTGGATCTTCTTCGAGACCGGCCGGAGGGGCCCGGTGGAGCGGCGCTGACCCCGGCACCGCCGGGCCGGCGGCGCCGGTGAGCATGTCCCGGCGTTCCGCCACCGGGCCGGGGCCGCCGGGAGCGCGACCCGCGACGGCACGCGCTCGGCGCCCCCGGCATCGGGCCATGGGGGCTTCCCGGCCGGAGGCGGCCAGGGCCCGGAGGCCGGTGGCGGACCGCTTCCCGCGCCTCTCGCGCCCGGTTCTCTCCCCGGCGGCCTCCCCGGCGGCGGCGGAGGCTGCGGCCCCGGCCTCCGGGCCCGCCGCCTCCGCCGCTCCTCACGCCTCTCCGGCCGCGCCGGCCGTTCCGCTACTTCCAGTCGCCGGTGCCGAGGACGACGCCGTGGTCGGTGAAGACGTCCGGGTCGCCCTCCTCGAAGGCGGTGCCGGCGGCGACGGCGCCGCCGCCGGGGACGCTCGCCAGCGCGGTGATCGACAGGTCGTACTTGCCGCCGTCCACCGTGTGGCGGGTGGTGGCGCCGTCGGCGGCGCGGTGCACGAAGACGGGGTTCCAGCCGCCGTCCTCGATCCACAGGCCGCCGTCGCCGTCCTCGGCCACCGCGACGTAGGAGCCCTCGGCCTCGCCGTCGGTCTCGACGGTCCAGGACTCGCCGTCGTAGTGGCCGATGAGCGGCCGGTGGTGGTTCTTCTCCTCGCCGTCCTTCCAGAAGACGTGGCCGACCGCCCACACGTCGTCGGCCGCGAGCGCGACCACGTCGTCGAAGACCGCGTTGGCCTCGCCGCCGGGCAGCTCCACCGCGGGCACGTCCATCGGCGTCCACTCGGTGCCGTTCCAGCGGTCCGCGCCGGGCTGGTCGCCGTCGGCGCCGACCGCGAAGACGTCGTCCTCGGCGACGGCGGACAGCGCCCGGTCCACGGTGGGGGCGGGGTAGTCGCGCCAGATCTCGCCGTCGAAGAAGGCCGCCCGGTCCCAGCCGTCGACCGGCCGGGAGAGCATCCACACGGCGTCGGAGGAGACGGCCTCGATGTCGGTGGGCCGCAGCGCCGGGTCGAGTTCCACGGCCGACCAGGAGGCGCCGTCGTAGTGCAGCGCCGAGGCGCCGTCCTGCGGGGAGACGCCGGCCGCCCACACGTCGTCGGCGGAGGCGGCGTCGGCGGCGGAGGGGACCGCCGTCCAGCCCTCGGGGGTGGGCTCCCGGGTCCACTCCGACCCGTTCCAGCGGTGGATCCAGGTGGTCCCGTCGCTCTGGGCCTCGTCGTCGCCGAACGCCCAGACCGCGTCGGGGCCCGCGGCCGCGACGGCGTCGAACGACCCGCCCGCCTCCCCCGATCCGTGGACCTGCTCCCAGGCGGACTGCGCCTGGGCGGGGGCGGCCGCCGCCGCGGCCAGGGCGAGGCCGGCCACCGCCGCCGTCCCCGCCGTGATCATCGGGCGTGCCCCGGCACGTCGCGTCATCGATTCACTCTCCAGTCGCTCATCGGCCGTCGCTCCGCGGATCGCGGATCTCCGGTTGGGACGTCCGAAGAGGGCGTCCTGTTGTCCTCCGGGGGCCGAAAACCCCCGATTCTTCAGGGTTTCCGGCCGCTGACCGACGTGCCGGCGTGCCGCCGGGCCGGGCAGGGCGGGTGGGGCGGGCCGGTCAGCCCAGCACCCGCTCCAGGAACGCGGCCAGGTTGGCCCTGGTCCGCTCGATCTGCTCGGCGGTGGAGAGCGACTCGTCGAGCCGGCCGCCCGCCCCGGGGGTCTTCAGGCCGCGCACGTACAGCGAGCAGCCCAGGTCGGTGCAGGCGTACAGGCCGACGGAGTTGCCCTCGCGGCCGCTCTTGCCGGCCTTGCGCGCGGTCATCAGGGAGACCCCGCCGGAGGGGTGGGTGGTCAGGCAGAGCGAGCAGAGGCTGCGGTGCAGGAAGTTGCGCTTGCGCCGGGCCGGGGAGCCGAAGGCGACGCCGACCAGGCGGCCGCCGTGCTCGGCGACGAGGTGGCCGCGCTCCGGCGATCCCGGGTCGCGCCAGCCGAGGAAGTCCAGGTCGTCCCAGGACGTGTCGGGCAGGTCGCGCGGGAGCGGGGCGCGCCCGGCCTCCCCCTTGGAGCAGTTGACGAACGAGGAGCGGATGTCCTTCTCACTGAGCGGTCTCATGCCTCCGGACGCTAGCGCCGCCTAGGTATCCTAGGCAAAAGATTATTCCCCCTAGGCGAACGGATACGGAGGTGGCAGCGTGCCCCGTGCCGGACTGACGACCGAGCGGGTCGTGGCGGCCGCGGCCGACATGGCCGACGAGGCCGGGCTCGACGCGGTCACGATATCGGCGCTGGCCCGCAGGTTCGGCGTCAAGGACGCCAGCCTCTACTCGCACGTGGCCGGCGTGCGCGACCTGCGCACCCGGATGGCCCTGCTCGCCTCGCGCGAGCTGGCGGACCGGCTCGGCGGGGCCGTGCAGGGCCGGGCCGGCAAGGACGCGCTGAAGGCCTTCGCCGACGCCTACCGGGAGTTCATGCTCTCCCACCCGGGCCGGTACGCGGCGATGCAGGTCCGGATCGACCCGGACGCGGCCGTCCCGGGGGCGGGCGCCGACGCCGACGGGCCCCGCCGGCTGATCGAGACCACCGGCGCCCTGTTCCACGGGTACGGGCTGAGCGAGCCCGACCTCACCGACGCGGTCCGGCTGGTGCGCAGCACCTTCCACGGCTACGCCTCCCTGGAGGCGATCGGCGGCTTCGGCCATCCCCGCGGCGTCCAGGACTCCTGGGAGCGCACGGTCGACGCGCTGGACTTCCTGCTCCGCAACTGGCCGCAGACGCGGTAGCCGGCGGGCCCGCCGCCCCGCAGGCAGGCGACCCCGGACGGACGCCGGACGCCCGCCTCCCCTCCGTGCACCGTCCCCGTCTCCGGAGGCGGCCCTCCTCCTCAGGCTCCTCTCCGGCACGGCGGGGCCGACGCCCCGCACCGCGCGGCGCAGCGGTGGGCGGAGGCCCAGGGGCACCCGGGAGGCGCGGGCCCGCCTCCGGCGGCCCTCCGGTCCCGCCGCCCGACACTCCGCCGCCCGAGGTCCCCGCCGCCTGACGGCGGGCGGAAGCGGCCGCCCCGCCGGTCCGGTTCCCCCGCGCGGGGGAGCCGGGCCGGGCGACTTCGCTCCCCGGACGGAGCCGCGGAGGCGGCGGCCGGACGAGACTGGGGCCATGCCCGCTCCCCGCTCGGCCCCGGCCCCGGATCCGGCGCGCACCCGGCGCCTCGTCCGCGCCGCCGGCCTGCTCGCCGCCGCGCACTGGCTCTTCTACACCGCGGAGAAGGCCTACCTGGCCGCGGTCGGCCGACTCGGCATGCTCGGCTCCCCCGACCCGCCCGCCGCGTCCTACCGGGAGATCCCCGACGTCGCCGCGGCCCAGCTGGGCAACGCGGCCGTCGGCGCGCTGGCCACCGCCGTCCTGCTCCTCGCGCTCACCCGCGCCGGGCGGTCCGTCCCCCGCCCCGTCCTGCTCGGCGCGCTCCTGCTGACCACCCTCGCCACCGCCGGCGCCGTCGCCCTGCTGCTCCCGCACGCCAACTGGGCCCACCTGGCCCTCTCCGTCCTCGGCCTGTGCGCCGCCGCCCACCTGACCTACGCCTCCTTCCACCGCCTCCCGGGAACGGCGCACGGCCGGCCGGGTCCGTGACGGCCGCAGGCGGCCCCGGCTCCCGCCTTTCGGCAGGTCTTCCGCCCCCTCCCCCGTTCGAAGCCCGCCTCAACCGGTTGCGAGCACCGGGAAGTGCCACCGCCACTCCGGGGCCGGGGACGGAGCGGGCTCCGTCCAGGCCTCCCGGCACGGCGCGCCTTCCCGGTGGGCCTCGCGGGGGAGGTATCCGTTCAAAAGCGACCTGGTCCCAAAGCTTCTGTCGAGCAGCCTGGCGCAGTCCGAGATGGGAGAGACCTCCGCCGGAGGCGCCTCCCGGTAGGCGCCGGCCTCCAAGACGAAGGCCCTGCCGTTCGGGAAGTCGACGCCGCAGGCCGCCCGGAGCACGCCCCCCGCGCACAGTGCCGCGTACTCGTGGGAGAGGGCCCCGCCGAACGTGGAGTCCTCGATCAGCACGACAGGTGCGGCCAGACTGAGCAGTGAGGCCAGCCGGAGATCGGTCTCGTCGAAGGCGTCGAGCGGGTCCGGGGCTGCGGGGATTCCCGCGGCGGCCCGCCAGGCGCCTGGGTCGGCGACGTCGAGCGCTCCCTGCGCCACGGCGAGCGCGCCCCCGGTGCCGTACTCCAGTTCCCACGGCGACGGCAGCACCCAGCCCCGCGGCCATCCGGGGCCGCCGACGCGCAGGGCGTGCCCCGAACCGCCGGGGATCACCACGTCGAACAGCGCCGGCACATCGGAGTCGAGCGTGAGCACGCAGCTGAGGTCGAATCCCATCCGGGAATGCTGGCACGCCCCGGGCGGGTACCGCACCCCGGTTCCGGCGGGGCGCGAAGCACCCGGATCCCGTGGGAGCGAACGGTGCGGCTCCCCTCGACGCTCCCCTTCGGGGGTCTACTCCTGGGCGGGCGAGGCCGGCCGGGCCAGGAGTTCACGGGCGAGCACACCGGTCCGCCATTCCTCGATGCGCTCGGGGGGCCAGCCGCGCTCCTCTGTGAGGACCGTATAGACGTCGATGCTGCACAGCGCCGCGTAGGCGTCGACCGCGGCGGGCACGTCCAGGCCACCGCGGAGGGTACCGGGAGCCCAGGCGGAGAACACCCGGATACGGGTCTCGTCGGCCCTGCGGCGGCCGTCCCGGTAGGCCTCGGCGAGTTCCGGTTCGGTGCGGCCCGCCTCGCGCACCAGGGCGATGACATCGCCCGCCTGCTCGAAGAGGCGCCTGTCGCAGGCGGCCATCGCGGCGAGCTGGCGCTGCGGGTCCTCCCCGGCGGCCTCCAGCTCCTCGGCCGTCCGCGGGATCCCGGCGGCCAGGTCGGCCGCGTCGGCCAGCGCCCGGGCCAGGCCGGTCTCGTTGCCGTAGGCCGCATAGACGGTCGGCACCGACACCCCCGCCTCACGCGCCACCTCGCGCACGGTCGTCGCCGCCCACCCCTGGGCGACGAAGAGCCGCCGCGCGGCCTGGGCGATCCCGGCCCGGGTCTGCTGCGCCTGCGCGGCGCGGCGAGTCGTACCGGCGCCGGTCCTTCTCTTCCGCCATGCTTCCCTTTTCCGGTTAACGAGACTCATATTCAATATCTGACACGTAAACCGAATAGCGGGGCGGCCTCGCCGGCCTTCTCCCGAGCCGGAGGCCTCGCTGCCATCGGCTTCGCCACCCTGATCGTCCTCGGAAACGCGGTCGCGGTCCCCGCCGGGCTGCCCACCACCGGTGCCGGAACCGGCGAGGTCTCCGCCTTCTTCGGTGAGCAGGGCGGAGCCGCCGGCCTCTCCGCCGCGCTCACCCCGGCCGCCTGGATGCCGGCCGCGCTGTTCGGCGCCGGGGCGGTCGCCGCGATGCGCCGGGCCGAGCGCGAGCGGGGCGAGACCTGGCCCCTGGTCGGCTTCGCCGGCCTGCTCCTGCAGAACCCCGCGTTCACCGTGGTCGTCGCGGTCCGGCTCGCCCTGGGAGCGACCGGGGACGGTACCTCTGCGACCGCCGGGCTGTGGGCACTGCACGAGGCGGTGTTCACGCTCAACGGCGCCTTCCTGGCGCTCGCCCTGGTCGGGCTCTCCGTCGGCGGCCTGCGCACCGGGCTGATCCACCCGTGGCACGGCACGCTGGGGCTGGCGTCGGCGGCGCTGCCGTTCGCCTCGGCCACCCCCGCCCCGCTGATCGTCGGCGAGGGCGGGCCGCTGGGCCTGCTGGGGCCGGCCGGATGACTGATGTGGGTGGTCTGGCTCCTCGGCTACGGCGCCGCGCTGCTCCGAGCGGGGGCGCCCCGGACCACGCAGCCGGTCACCGGCTGACCCTCCGCCCGCCGCGGTCTTGGCGGTGGTGTCGGGCGGGAACCATATCGGCATCAGGGCGGGGGCCCGTCCGCGGCCCGGCGGCGGGGGGCGCCCTCCGGTGCGGCAGGGGAGGGTCCGATGAAGGCAACCGAGCCGATCGCCGCGGACCTCGGCGACATCGCCCCGGACGCGCTGGGGCTGGCCGGCGGGAAGGCCGTCAACCTGGGGATCCTGATCCGGGCGGGGCTGCCGGTGCCGCCCGGGTACTGCCTGACCACGGCCGCCTACCGGCGGGCCGTCGGCTCGGCGCTGGACGGGGTGATCGCCGAGCTGGCCGCGGTGGCGCCCGCCGACACCGCCGCCCTGGCCGAGGCGGCCCGGCGCGCCCGGGAGCTGGTGCTGGCCGCGCCGGTCCCGGAGGAGGCCGCCCGCGCCGTGCGGGAGCGCGAGGGAGAGGACGGCGGACCGGTCGCGGTGCGCTCCTCGGCCACCGCCGAGGACCTGCCGCAGGCCAGCTTCGCCGGCCAGCAGGACACATTCCTCGGCGTGGCCGGCGCCCCGGAGGTGCTGGAGGCGGTGCGCCGCTGCTGGGCGTCGCTGTGGACCGACCGCGCCGTCGCCTACCGGGCCGCCAACGGGATCGACCACGCCTCGGTCCTCCTGGCCGTGGTGGTGCAGCGGATGGTGCCCGCCGAGGCCGCCGGGGTGATGTTCACCGCGGACCCGGTCGCCGGGACCCGGAACCGGGCGGTGATCGAGGCCGCCCCCGGCCTGGGCGAGGCGGTGGTCTCCGGGGCCGTCGACCCGGACCGGTTCACCGTGGACCTCTCCACCGGGCGGATCCTCCAGCGGCGCCCCGGGGCCCGCCCCGCCCCCGAGGGGCCGGGGCAGACCGGCGCGGGGGCGGGCGGTGGGTCCGGGCGGGGGCCCGCGCTCTGTCTCGCCGATGGGCAGGTGCGTGCGCTGGCGCGGCTCGGTGAGCGGGTGGAGCGGCTCTACGGCGCCCCGCAGGACATCGAGTGGGCGATCGGCCCGGACGGGGCGCCGCAGCTGGTCCAGGCCCGCCCGATCACCACGCTGTTCCCGGTGCCGGTGCGCCGGGCGCCCGGTGGCGATCTGCGCGTCTACTTCAACTTCAGCCTGGCCCAGGGCGTGCAGCGGCCGTTCACCCCGATGGGGATCGAGGCGTTCCGGCTGATGTCGGCGGGGGTGGCCCGGCGGCTCGGGTTCCGCGTGGACGACCCGCGGGACGGCGCGCCCGCGGTGACCGAGGGCGGCGGCCGGCTGTTCCTGGACGCCACCAACGCGGTGTCCAGCTCGCTGGGGCGGACCGTGCTGCCCCGGCTGATGGGCATCATGGAGGCCCGGTCGGCGCAGGTGTTCCGCACGCTCACCGGCGACCCGCGGTTCCCGCTGCGGTACCGCTCGCCCTGGCCGGTGCTGCGCCGGGTGGTGCCGGCGGCGGTGCGCGGCGGGGTGCCGGCGGCGTTCGTCCGCGCCCTGGCCGACCCGGCGGGCACCCGGGCCCGCGCCCTCCGGCTGACCGAGGAGGTGCGGCGGCGCTCCGCCGTGCCGCCGACCGCCGACCCGGTCCGGCTGCTGGACGACGCCGAGTGCCTGCTCATGTCGGTCCTGCCGGTGGTGATGGTGCGGAGCGGGCCGGTGCTGATGGCGGCCGGGGCGGCGCTGCTGGCCGCGATCCGGCTGCTCGGCCCCCGGCTGCGCCCGGGGGAGGTCGCCGAGGTGCTGCAGGGCGTGCCGCACAACGTGACCACCGAGATGGACCTGGCGCTGTGGCGGCTGGCCGAGCAGGTGCGCGCGGTGCCGGCCGCCGCCCGGCCGCTCCTCGACGCCTCCCCGGAGGAGTCGGCCGCGCGGTACGCGGAGGGGACGCTGCCCGAGCCGCTGGCGTCCGGGCTGGACGGGTTCCTCGCGGTGTACGGGCACCGCGCGGTCGCCGAGATCGACCTGGGCGCGCCGCGCTGGTCGGAGGACCCGCGGCACGTCCTCGGCGTGCTCGGCAACTACCTGCGGCTGGAGGACCCGGCGGCGGCGCCCGGAACCCGGTTCGCCGCGGGGGCCGCGGCCGCCGAGGCCCGGCTCGGGCGGCTGGCCGGGCGGGCCGGCCCGGTGCGGGGCCCGCTGGTCCGGTTCGCCCTGGGCCGGGTGCGCGCCCTGGTGGGCCTGCGCGAGCTGCCCAAGTTCACCATCGTGCTGGCGCTCGCCGGGGCGCGGCGGCGACTGCGGGAGGTGGGGGCGGCGCTGGCGGCGGAGGGGGCGCTGGACCGCGCCGAGGACGTGTTCTTCGTGACCCTGGCCGAGGCGCGCGCCGGGCTGGCCGGGGCCGACCTGCGGGAGGCGGCCGA
Organism: Nocardiopsis potens DSM 45234; assembly: GCF_000341105.1. Classification (GTDB taxonomy): domain Bacteria; phylum Actinomycetota; class Actinomycetes; order Streptosporangiales; family Streptosporangiaceae; genus Nocardiopsis_A; species Nocardiopsis_A potens. The sequence continues at coordinate 47,050 of NZ_ANBB01000025.1, read as the reverse complement.
CCGGCGCAGGCGGGCGTACGACCGGGAGTCGGCCCGGCGGCGGCTGCCCCGGGTGATCCTGTCCGACGGCACCGAGCCGGAGGCGGTGGCGGCCCCGGCGCCCGCCTCCGGCGCCGCGCTGACCGGAGTCCCGGCCTCGCCGGGGACCGCGTCCGGGCCGGCCCGGGTGGTACTCGACCCGGCGGGCGCCCGGATCGAGCCGGGCGAGATCCTGGTCTGCCCCTCCACCGACCCGGGCTGGACGCCGCTCTTCCTCACCGCCGGCGGCCTGGTGATGGAGATGGGCGGCGCCAATTCGCACGGCGCGGTGGTCGCCCGGGAGTACGGCATCCCGGCGGTGGTGGGCGTCGCGCGCGCCACCGAGCTCATCCCCGACGGGGCCGGGGTCACCGTGGACGGCACCTCGGGGACGGCCGCCGTGGAGGCGGGCGCCTGACCCGGGTGTTCCGCCCCGGGACCTGTCCTCCCGGAGGCCGGCGCGTTCGGCCTACCGGTCGCGGAGGCGGGCGGGGCCGGGGCCGCCGCCCGGCACCGGGGTGCTCGTGCTCCGTTGCGCCCCGGCGCCTCCGGCGCACCGGCCGTGGAGGCGGGCGGAGGAACCGGGTTCCGCCCGGTGCGGGGCCCTTGCGCCCCCCGGGTCCGGCCGCGGCGGCCCCTGCGCCGGGCGGGAGGCCGGCGGGCCGCGCCGCAGGCGTGCTCCCCCCTGCCCCGGAGAGCCGGTGCGCCGTTCCCGCGCGGCGCCCGTCCTGCTGTGGGGGCCCCGGTCCCGCCCGCGGCCCCGCCGCCCGGACCGGCCGCTCCCCCTCGGAGGCGGAGTCTCCCGTGCACGCCCGGGAAGGCGTCCCGGCGGCCCCGGAGGGGCACGGGGCACCGGCGGAACCGCGCCCTGCGGCGCGGCGCCCGGCGAGCGCCCGCGGGCCCGGGCCCCCGGGAGGGGGCGGGGCGCGTGCGGGTCCGGGCGCTCAGGCCGGACCGGTGGCCGCGCGGACCAAGGACGGGACCGCGTCGGCGATCGGGGCGCGCACCACTGCGGCGGCGAGGTCGTCGTAGGGGGTGGGCTCGGCGTTGACCACGATCAGCGGTGCGCCGTGCTCCAGGGCGACGTCGCACAGCCCGGCGGCCGGGTGGACGGTCAGCGAGGTGCCGATCGCCAGGAACACGTCGGCGCCGGCGGCGGTGGCGGCGGCCGCCTCCAGCACCGCCGGGTCGAGCATCTGCCCGAAGGAGACGGTCGCGGTCTTCTGGATGCCGCCGCACACCGTGCAGTGCGGGTCGGACTCCTCGTCCAACCGGGCCAGGACCTCCGGGGTGGGCGTGCGCCGGCCGCAGGAGGTGCACTCCGTCTCGTGCACGGTGCCGTGCACCTCGATGACGCGCTCCGCGGCGACGCCGCCGGCCTGGTGCAGGCCGTCGATGTTCTGGGTGACCAGGCCGAGCAGGCGCCCGGAGCGGTCCAGTTCGGCCAGGGCCCGGTGGGCCGCGTTGGGTTCGGCGGTCCAGGCCGGGTTGGCGCGCCGCATCAGCCACACCCGCCGCCGCACGTCGACGTCGCCCATGTAGGTGTCGTAGTCGAAGAGCGCCGCCGCCCCGGGGTCCCGGGTCCACACCCCCTGCGGGCCGCGGAAGTCGGGGATCCCGGAATCGGTGGAGATCCCCGCCCCGGTCAGCACGCCCACCCGCTCGGCACCGCCGATCAGCGCCTCCGCCTCCGCGAGGCCCGCCTCCAGTGGCATGGACCGATCACCGCCCTTCCGACGCGCCCGTCCGGCGGCGCCGCCGGGGCCGCGCCGCCGCTCCACCGGGACATTGTGCCAGTGCCGGGTCCGCCCCGGCCGCCCCGGAGGGCGGTCCGCCTCTCGCCGCCGCGCGCCCGGCGGGCACTCCGGCGGCGGACCCGGGAGCAGTGGCGGACGCCCCCTTCTCCTTTTGTTCTATGAGAGCTATAACTTATAGATGAGGAGCAGTTCCGTCCGTCCGAGCCCGAGGAGCCCCCATGCCCCCTTCCGGTACCGAACCGGCCGCCGCGGCCGCACCGCCTTCCGCACCGCCCGGCGGACTGCCCGGCGCGGTCGTCTTCTCCGTGCTCGCCGCCGCGCTGGCCTGGGCCGCCGCGTCCCCGCTGTGGCTCGGCGGCCAAGGGCTCGAACACCCGCAGAACAGGCTGTTCATCCAGGTGATGATGGCGACCCCGGCCGCGGCCGCGATCATCGTGCTCTCGGCCTCCGGGGGCCGGCGCGGCCTGCTGCGGACGACCGGGGTGCTGCCGCTGCGGCCGCTCCGCCCGCTGCTGGGGTACTGCCTGGCCGGGCTGGTGCTCTCCCCGCTGATCATGGGCGGCGGCATCCTGCTGGCGGCCCTCGCCGGGGGCTACCGCCCCGACCTCACCGACTTCTCCGCGTTCCGCGAGTTCGCCGAACCCCTCGGTCTGGCCTCCGCCGAAGGGAGCGGAGTTCCGCTGGGCGCCCTGGGCGCCCTCCTCGGCCTGCAGTCCCTCGGCCTGCTGGCCGGCCTGCCGATGTTCCTCGGCGAGGAGCTGGGCTGGCGCGGCTACCTGCTGCCCGCGCTGATGCCGCTGGGCACCTGGCCTGCACTGCTGGTGCACGGCGCGGTGTGGGGCGTCTGGCACGCGCCGGTCATCCTGCTCGGGTACAACTTCGGCCGCACCGACCTGGCCGGGGTGGGCCTGATGACCGTGTGGTGCGTGCTGTTCGGCCTCGTCCTGGGCCTGCTGCGGCTGGCCTCGGGGTCGGTGTGGCCGGCGGTGCTGTGCCACGGGGCGCTGAACTCCTCGACCATGATGGTGGTGGTGTTCGGCGACGCCGACGCCGGACTGGTCGGCTCCGACGCGCTGCCGCTCGGCGTGTGGATCGGCGCCTGCACGGTCATCGCCGCGCTGATCGCGGTCGGCGCCCTGGCCCTCCGGGCCCGCCCGGCGTCGGCCGCCGGCCGCTGAGGCGGGAGAGGCGGGCGTGCACCGGGTGCCCGCCCTTCGCCCCGCTGCACGCCCGGGGCCCGTGCCGCCGCCGCGCTCCCTGCGCTTCTTCGGCTCGGCTCCGGGAGCCGCCCCGCCGCCCGCCCCCGGCCGACCGGCGGACGGATCCGCCCCGGAGGGCGGAGGAAGGGACGGGGCGGGAGGGGCGCTCCGGCGCGGCGCCCCTCCCGCCGGCCTCGGACCGGGTCAGGACCAGTCCAGGTCGACCGGCTCGGACCCGGGGAGGTCGACCGCCTTCTCCGGGGTGCCGGGGTCCTCCGCGTCCAGCAGGTAGATCCCGTTGCCGTCGGGCCCGTCCATCGCGAAGGCGATCAGGTCTCCGGAGGGCGACCAGCTCGCACCGCCGACCGCCGCGCCGGTGCCGAAGACCGCGCGGGGGTCGCCCGCGTCGCGCCCGGCGACGGTCAGCCGCGCCTCGCCGGAAGCGGTCTTCTCCCAGAACAGCATCCGCACGCCGTCGGGGTGCCAGTCCGGGCCGACCACCTCGCCGCCCGGGAACTCGGCCAGGAACTGCGGGTCGCCGCCGTCCGCCGGGACCAGGTAGAGGGTGTCCTCGTCGCCGTCGGTGCCGGCGTAGGCGATCTGGGAGCCGCCGTTCCAGTCGGGGTCCCGGCCGCCTGCGGTGAGCTGCACCGGTTCGCCGTCTCCGGTCCGCACGTGGATGCCGCTCTCCTCCGGGGGACGGCGCGGCGCGTCGTCGGAGTAGGCGATCCGCTCCCCGTCCGGCGCCCATGTCGGCCCGCCCTGCTCGGTGAGGTCCTCGGTGATCCGGCGCGGCTCGCCGCCCTCGGCGCCCACCGAGTACAGGTCGGTCGGGCCGTCCGCGTCGTCGGTGAACGCGATCTCGCCGCGCCCCGGGGACCAGGCCGGTTCGCCGGCGTTCCCCTCCGTCGCGGCGATCCGCTCCGGCCCGCCGGTGCCGCTCACCGTGTACAGGTCCGTGCCGCCGGTGCCCTCCAGGTCGGCGGCGAACACGATCGGCGCCTCGGGCACCCCCGCGGCGCCCGCCTCCGCCCCGGCGGGCGCCGACGCCGCCGCGAAGATCCCTGCGAACACCGCTCCGGCCCCCGCCGCGCCGATGAACGCCTGCCGCGCGTGCCCCCGCCGCTTCGGCTCCGTCCTGCTCATCCCCCTGTGCTCCTTCCCCGTCTCCGCTTCCCTGTCTCAGTCCCCCGCAGGGCGTTGCGGCGCCCCCGGCGCCGTCGGGAGGGAAGACACCCGGTCCCCGCCCTTTGTTGGGCCCTGACCGGGAGCGGACGCCGTGCACACCGATCGGGGTGCGGCGCGTCGCCCTCGCCCTCTCGGGGCGGCATGCCGTCCCTGCACGGGTAGGGAGAGGACCAGACGGCCGGGCGCACCGCCCGGCGCACCGCCACCCCAGGAGGCCCCGTGCCGAACCCCGCCGCCCCGACCCCCGAGATCGTCGCCGAGCTCTTCGCGCACATGCGCATCGACGACCAGGGGCCGCGCGAGTGCATCGCCTTCCTCGCCGAGGAGGTGGGCGAGCTCGCCAAGGCCACCCGCACCGGTGAGCTGCCCGGAATCGCCGAGGAGATCGGCGACGTCGGGATCCTGCTGCACCGCATCGCCCTGCTGCACGGCATCGACCTGGACGAGGCGGTCCGGGCCAAAGCGGACCTGCGCCGGGCCCGCTACGATGCCGATCGGGCGGAGGACTGAACGGGCGTCCGCGGGGCCGGCGCCGGGTGCCTCAGTAGGAGATGTCCGGGGCGACCAGGTTGAAGGAGACCGCGAACCAGCCGCAGCCCACCAGCGCGGCCAGGACCAGCGCGCCGCCCGGGCACCGCGCCCACCCGGCCTTGCGGCGCACGTCGCCGAAGAGGACCAGGGCCGCCGGGACCGTCCCGGCCATGCCCGCGGCCTGGGCGACCTGGAGCGCCCGCAGCAGCAGCGGGGAGACCTCCTGCAGGCTCATGGCCATGCCGATGACCGCCGCCCAGCCGGCGAAGGCGGCCAGCGTCGCCCCCACCGCCGCCCTCGTGGCCGCTCGGGCCGCCCGCCCGGCCCGCTCCCGCCCGGGCGGCCGCAGGCGCCGCCGCAGCACGGCGCCGACGGGCCAGGAGAGCACCACCAGAAGCAGCAGCCCCGTGGAGGCGGCCAGTACCGGCAGGGCCACCGCCGACGAGCGCTCGGGGTCGGCCGGCAGCAGGCTGAACGCCGAGGCGTAGCCGAGGGCGTCGACCCGGCCGTCCTCCACCCGGGCGGTCAGGATCCGCCGGCCTCCGACCTCGCGCCAGACCCAGGGCTCGATCTCCTCGTAGGCGGTGGGGGCTCCGGTCTCGGGCCCGGGGGACACCAGGATGGTGCCGTCCGGCCGGGCCGCCACCCGCGTCTCCTGGGCGAGGTCGACGGTCCTCAGGAAGTTGGAGTGCATCGACCGCGAGGGGACGTAGGTGCCCGCCATCTCCTCGGCGCGCCCCTCGTCCTTCGGGGGCGGCGCCTCCCGGTCCCCTTCCCCGGCGGGGAAGTAGCGGTCGGCGAAACCGGACATGACGGCCTCGCGGAGGCCGACCGTGGCGGCGCCGTCCTTCCCTGTGCTGTTGAAGGCGACGAAGACGCCCGTCCCCTCTTCGGGGTAGAGCTGCATGTGGGTGTGGAAGAAGTTGGTGTCCCCGCCGTGGCCGACGATCCTGCGGCCGTTGCGGTCCTCCTCGAAGAGGCCCAGGGTCATTCTGGGGCCCTCGGCCAGGCCGCCCAGGGTCTCCTCGTCCAGGGCCGGGGCCTGCATGAGCTCGCGCGTCTCCGGTTCCAGCAGGGAGGGGCCGCCGGAGCGCTCGGGGTCCAGGTGGGCGAGCATGAACCGGGCCATGTCGGTGGCCGTGGCGGACAGGCCCCCGGCGGGGGCGCCGGTGACGGTCTCGAAGTCCTGGGGCCTGCCGTCGTCGGTCTCGTACCCCTGGGAGAGCAGCGGCTCCAGGTCCTCGGGGAGGGGCTGGCGGGCGCTGGAGTCGTCCATCCCGATCGGGGCGAGCACGTTCTCGTCGATGTACTCCGCGTAGGGGGTCCCGGAGGCGCGCTCGACGATGTACCCGGCCAGGGTGTAGCCGTAGTTGGAGTAGGCGGGGACCGTACCGGGCTCGTAGACCTGCTCCGGGGGGTCGGTGGAGAGGTGCGCGCGCAGGTCCGGCTCGGCTCCCTCGGGGAGCATCATCCCCGCGACGGCCTCCTCGAACCCGGCCGTGTGCGTGAGCAGGTGGCGCAGGGTGACCGGTTCGTCGAAGGACGTCTCCAGCGGGAAGTCGAGGTACTCGCCGATGTCGGCGTCCAGGTCCAGTTCGCCCGCCTCGACCAGCTGCATCACCGCGGTCGCGGTGAAGACCTTGGTCACCGATCCCATCCGGAAGAGGGTCCGGTCGGGGTCGACCGGCTCGGCGGTGATGTCGCCGGCCGCGGTCTCGCCGTACTCGTAGCCCGTTCCGGTGTCGGCGCGGCCGTAGCCGCGGGCGGTGAGGATCTCGCCGTCGCGGACGACGGCCACGGCGGCCCCCGCTATTCCGGCCGCCTCCAGGGAGGCGGGGAGGAGCCCGTCGAGCCAGGCGCCGACGTCCTCCTCGGTCGGCTCGGCGGTGCCGCCGGGGGCGGGGACCGGGGGCGCGGGAGAGGTGCCGGGCATGGCGGTGCCGCAGCCGCCCACCAGCGCGAGGACGGCTCCGGCGGCGCCCAGCGCCCGGAGGGCCGGGCGGTGCGCCCGGCCCGGGCCCTCCGGCTCCCCGCGGGGGGCGGTCCGGTCGGCGGTCACGGCCGCCCTCCCCGGTCCCCGCCGGGCTCCGGGCCGACGGCGGGGCGCCCGTGCGCCTCCCCCGCCTGCTCGGCCCCGGGGGCTCCGCCCTGCGGCGGGGACGCGGCGGCCGGGTCGTACCCGAGCCTGCCCCGGGTGGCCACCAGGAGCACGCAGGCCGCCGTGCCGAAGGCGAGGAGGATGACGTTGGTGCCGTCGGCGTGGGTGGCCCCGATCGAGGGGAACATGAAGCCCATCACAATCGACATGAAGTTGTTGACGCTGGCGTGCAGCAGGATCGCGATCGGCAGGCTCTCGCCGGTGCGGTTGAACACCCAGGTCATCACCACGCTGATGGCGATGCAGGAGAAGGTGAAGTTGATCGGGTCGGCCCAGGTGCCGTGCGGGTAGCCGCCCCACTCGGTGAGGAAGAGCGGCAGGTGCCAGACCCCCCAGATCACGCCGAGGATGAGCGTGCCGCGCAGCGGCCCGTGGTAGGGCTGTATCCGGGGCAGGGCGAAGTCGCGCCAGCCCGGCTCCTCGGCGATGCCCGTCGTCACGAACTGCAGCACCAGGCCGGGGAGGTAGACCGCCAGCACCATGAGCGGCGGCATCCGGATGTCCCCGCCGGAGAACGGGATGGCGCAGACGATGAGCGCGAGCGGCACGCCCAGTACCGCCAGCGCGTACCAGCGCCAGCTCATCCGCCATTTGAACAGGCGCCCCGCCCAGCGGCGCACCCCCTCCCGGCCGTCGGCGACGGCGGTGACGAGGAAGGCCGAGAAGATCGGGCCGAGGTAGGCGCCGGGCAGCATCAGGAGGAGCTGGGACGCCAGGCCGGGCAGGGCGAAGTCCAGCACGCCCAGGCCGTGGGCGGAGAGGATGTAGGGGATCCAGGCGATCCAGCTCAAGGCGATCGCCAGGGTGAAGAAGCTCGTCATCGGGCGCTGCCGGATCAGGCGGCGCCAGGCGGGCGTTCGGCCGGGGGCCGAAGGGGCGGTCATCGGGGTGCTCCTCCGTTTCGGGTTCGGGGGTTCGTCGCGGAGGCCGCGGGCGCCGCGGCCGGAGCGGGGCGGGGCGTGCCGGCCGGCGCCCGGCATAAGCCCCGCATTCACCCGGTACTCCGTTCTCTTCGCATTCGGACGTGTTCTCTTTCCGGGCCCTGCTCCGGTGCTCGCCGCGGGTCGTCCGCCGGAGGCCTGGAAGCCCGGAAGCCCGATCGGGCAGGGGAAGCGGGGCCGGCCGTGCGCGCGGAGCCGCGGGCGCGGCGGGCCTCCGCACCGGTGCCATGAGGATTTCCGGTCGGACGGGTCCGTGCCCAGTGCCGCGCACCCCGATCGGCCGTGCAGAATGCACGAAAAGGAGGAAAGGCGCATCCGGTCGGAATGCGTCGGCGCACCGCTAAAGTGATCGTCCGTGCCGATCCTCGTCATCACGCTCGTGGGACTGGCCGTCCCCCTCTTCTTCGGCCATCCGACTGTGGCGACGCCCCTGTTCCTCGCGCTCCAGCTCGTCAACTGCCTGCCCCGCACCAGGCGGCTGCGCGGCCGGTGGACGCTGGCCGCCCAAGTGGCGCTGTTCCCCTGGAGCGAGCCGAAGGGGTTCCTGGCCGCCTCCGTGCTGCTGATCGTCCCGGGCCGGCTGCGCTGGCCGGTGTTCGGCGCCGTCGCGGCCGCCGCCGGCCTGCTCTCCGGCACCGGTTTCACCGCCGGGGTGAGCGCGGCGGGGAACACGGTGATCGTGGGGCTGATCGTGTTCGGCCTGACCCGCCTCAGCGACCTGCGCAGCGAGCTGCACGCGACCCGCAGGGAACTGGCCGCGCAGTCGGTGGCCGAGGAGCGCGACCGGATCTCCCGGGACCTGGACGCCGTCCTCGGGTCGGCGCTGTCCGCCGTCATCGGCCTGGCCGGGAAGGGGCGCGCGGCCGAGATAGCGACGCTGGCCCGGGACGCCGCCGCGCGCATCCGGCAGGCCCCCATGGACCGGCCGGCCCGGGTGCGGCGGGCCGACATGACGCCCCGGCTGGCGCTCCCCGTCGTGCTCAGCGGACTGGCCGTGTACGTGGCCGGGGCCCTGCTCTTCATGCTGGCGGACCCGGGCCCGGCCACCGCGGCCGGCTCGGCCATCGTGCTGGCGGTCGTGGGCGTCCACGTCTACCACCTGCTGCCCCGGGGGCCGGAGCGGCGCCACCGCCACGCCGCCTGGACGCTCCCGCTCCAGACCGGGCTGGCGCTGGTGCCCCTGGTCCGTCCCGAGGTCGAGATCGTCCACAGCCTGGTCGCCCTCGCGGCCGCCTCGGCCCTGATCGCGGTGCCCGGCCGCGCCGCCGCCTGGACGCTGTTCACCACCATCGTCCTGAGCGAGCTGCTGGTGCTCCTGGCGACCAAGGACGCCCCCCTGATCGTGGTCCTGGTCGCCTCGGTGGCCACCGTTTCGGTGGCGATGATGCTCTACGGCCTCGCGCTGCTCACCCTGCTCGTCGCCCAGGTGCACGAGGCCCGCCTGGCGCTCGCCGCGATCGCCGCGGCCGAGGAGCGCCGCCGCATCGCGGCCGACGTGCACGACCTGCTCGGCTACGGCCTGTCCGCCATCATCGTCAAGGCCGAGCTCGCCGCCCGCGAGCCCGACCGCGCGGACGCCGAGTTCCGGGACATCGCGCGGACGGCCCGCGGGGCCCTCGCCGACCTCCGCGCCGTCCCCTACGACGACCCGGAGGTCTCGCTGCACGTGGAGGCCGCCTCGGCCCGCGAGGTCCTCACCGCCGCGGGCGTCGACGTCCGGCTCGACATCGGCACCGGCCTGCTCGACGACCGGGTGGACGCCCTGCTCGCCACCGTGCTCCGCGAGGCCGTCACCAACGTCCTCCGGCACAGCCGAGCCCGCACCGCCACCATCCGGGCGGTCTCCACCGGTGCCGGCGTACACCTGCGGGTGGCCAACGACGGCGTCTGCCCCGCCCCGGCCGGCGGCCCCGGCGGGGCGCGGGCGGCCCGGCCCGGGGGAAGCGGCATCCCCAGCCTCACCGCGCGGGTCGCCGCCGCCGGCGGCGAACTCACCGCCGGACCCGTCGGCGACGGCGGCTACGAGCTGACCGTGTCCCACCCCGCCGCGCGCGGTGCGCGCCCCGGCCGCCCGGCGGAGGCGTGAACCGGCGGCGTCACAGCCACCCGGCCTCGGCCGCGATGCGCACGGCGTCCAGCCGGTTGCGCGCGCCGAGCTTGGTGACGACCGCTCCGAGGTAGTTGCGGACCGTGCCCTTGGCCAGGTGGAGCCGGGCGGCGATCTCGGCGAGGTCGTCGCCCTCCCCGGCCAGCCGCAGCACCTCCGCCTCCCGGTCCGTCAGCGGGTTCTCCCGCGCCTCGATGGCGGCCGCGGCGAGGTTCGGGTCGATCACCCGCTCGCCGGCCGCGACCCGGCGGATCGCCCCGGCCAGCTCCGCGGGCGGCGCGTCCTTCAGCATGAATCCGCGGACCTTCGCCGCCAGCGCCCTCCGCAGCAGTTCGGGGCGGCCGAGCTGGGTGAGGATGAGGATGCGGCACCCGGGCAGCCGGTCCAGGATCATCCCGGCCGCCGCGAGGCCGTCGACGCCCGGCATCTGGACGTCGAGGACCGCGACGTCCGGGCGGTGCTCGGCGGCCGCGGCCACCGCGCCGTCCCCGGAGGACACGTCCGCGACCACCTCGATGTCCGGTTCCCCGGCGATCAGCGCGACCAGCGCGCCCCGGATCATGTGCATGTCCTCGGCCAGCAGGACCCTGATCACGCCGTGCTCCCTCGCTGCGGCTGCGGAACGGTGGCTTCGCCGCAGCCGGGGGTCCGGCACCACCCGGCCGCCGGCCCTGCGCCCCGGCCGTTCCGGGCCCGCCGGCGGCCGGCGCGCCCGCGAGCGGCGGCTGCCAGGATATCCACTGCCGCGCACCGGATCCCGGCGCGTCCGGCCCGCCGCCGGACCGCTCGGGCGGAGCACCGGGGCGGCCCCGGGGCGGCGGCCGGGGCGCCCGGGTCAGCGGAACGCCGCGGCGTTCTCCCCGGCCCAGTCGGCGAAGGTACGCGGCGGGCGGCCGGCGACCTGCTGCACGGTGGGCAGGACGGTGCGGCCGGCCTCGGGGCGGTCGGTGGTCATGGCGGTGAAGAACGCGATGTCGTCCTCGCCGTACCCCTCGGCGCGCCAGCCCTCCTGGAGCTCTTCGACGGAGAGCTCCTCCACCCGGACCGGCCGGCCCAGCGCCTCGCCGAGGATGCGCGCCTTGTCCCGGACGGTCAGCGCCTGGGGGCCGGTCACCACGTGGGTGGCGCCCGCGTGGCCGCCCTCGGTCAGGGCGGCCGCGGCGACCGCGGCGATGTCCTCCTCGTGCACCGTCGAGCCGGGCACGTCCACCGCGCCCTCCCGGACGACGCCCTCGGACCGGACCGAGTCGGCCCACTGCAGCGCGTTGGACATGAACTCCACCGGGGCGATGCGGGTCCACTCCAGGCCGCTGCCGGCCACCGCCCGCTCCACCGGCCCGGGTTCGACCGAGCCCATCAGCACCGTCACCCGCCCCACCCCCGCCCGGGCGGCCGCGGCCAGGATCTCCGGCGCGCCCTCCAGCGGCGCCTGGTCGTCGCCGGCGAAGGTGATCAGGTGCAGCGCGGCCGCCCCGCGCAGCGCCGGCCCGAGCGTCCCCGGGTCGGCGAGGTCGCCCCCGACGACCTCGACCCCCGCGGGGAACCGCGCGGCCCCGGGCCGCCGGGTCAGCGCGCGGACGGGGTGCCCGGCGCCGGCGAGCAGCCCGACCAGCCGGCTCCCGACCCTCCCGGTCGCTCCGGTCACAAGGATCATGCGTCCTCCCCTATGTGCGTCCGTCCCCGCCCCGGCCGGGGCGGTCGGGAAGGACGGTAGGGCGGATCGCGGACCTTTCCCGTCCTGATTCCGATCGGAGGCAAGGCGGATCCGGAAAACCGATCGCGAGATCCACTCCGGCCCACCGCCCGTCACGCCCCCTGCACACCCGGCCTCCTAAGAGGAGGACTGCGGATTGACCCGATCCGGTCAGACAGGATCCGGTCCGACTGGCCTGCAAGAACAACATCGCCCAGGCAGAATTCGTTTACCTCGGCTTGAGTCGACTTACCCAGTTCACTAAAATCCACAACAGAGAAAATTCACGAAACATTCACATGCAATCGAGAGGTGACCGCGGACCCGACACTCAAATGTGAACGGCTTTCGGGATTACTTTCAAGTAATCACCACCGCTCCCTCGAGAGAGAAGAGCGCTCCACTCCATGCGCAACAACACCCCTTACTCTGTCCTCGGCCCCCTCACTCTCAGGCGGGACGGGGGCGACATTCCCCTGCCGACCCGCCGCTCCCGTATCGCCCTCAGCCACCTCCTCGCAGACCTAGGACGGTATACGCACAGAGACAGCATCCTCGAATCGCTCGGCGAAGGCCGGGGCCGCCAGGGCGCCCAGGCCCAGCTGCACAAGGCCCTGAGCGAACTCAAAAAGACCGAGGTCCCCATCGAACGACGCGGACAGAACTACCGTCTCATCGCAGACCGCACCGATGTCGACTGCCATGTTTTCGACGACCTGCGCCTCCGGGGGAAAAATACGCATCCGACGGACACCTCGACGAAGCCACCGACTCATTCTCCCAGGCGCTTTCCATGTGGAGGGGAAAGCCATTCTCCGAGCTTGATTCGCCACACCTGTCGGCGAGTTCCGATTTCTGGCAAGAGTTGCACATATCAACCCTGGAAGCCTTCATGGACGTACAGCTCCGACGCGGCCGCCACCAAGAGGTGATCGCTGATCTACGGAAACTGACCCGCCAATACGAGCTCCGGGAGGCCTTCTTCGCCCAGTTGATGGTCGCCCTCTACCGCTCCTTCCGGACGAGCGAGGCCCTCATGGTCTTCGACGACCTGCGGAGCCGGCTACTCGATACCTTGGGCACCGACCCCGCCCCGGACCTCCAGCTGCTCCGGCTCCGCATCCTCCGCCAAGAGCCCGACCCGCCCCTTTCCTGGGCGGCCTGCACTCGATAGGGGTCACGCCATCACCTGCGATCCCGCGAACCGGCGGTACAACTCGTCTCCGGCGAGCAGCTCACCATGCGTTCCCCGGGCCCGGATCCGACCTCCTTCGAAGACGATCACCTCATCGGCGTCGACCACCGTGGACAGCCGGTGCGCGATCAGGAGCACAGTGGTCTCCCCCGCGACCTCCGCGATCGTCTCCCGCAACGCCTTCTCGTTAGCCGCGTCCAATTGCGATGTCGCCTCATCGAGAAGAAGCAGCCGGGGCCTCCTCAACAGCGCTCGGGCGATGGCGATCCGCTGCTTCTGCCCACCGGACAGGTTCGCCCCCCGGTGTCCGACAGGGGTCTCGACGCCCTGCGGCAGCGCGGCGACCGTCTCGGCCAGCCGGGTCTTCTCCAGCACGATCCGCAACTCATCGTCACCGGCCTCCGGAGCCGAGTAGAGCAGGTTCTCCCGGAGAGTCCCCTGAAGCATCGGTGCGTCCTGCTCGACGTAGCCGATCTGCGCGCGCAGACGGCCCAGCGGCCACTCCCGGAGATCCACCCCGTCGAGCCGCACCGCTCCGCCCTCCGGATCGTAGAACCGCTCCAGCAGGGAGAAGGCGGTGGTCTTACCGCCGCCCGACTCTCCAACGAGCGCCACCACGGAACCGGCCTGGAACTCGAACGAGACCCCGTCCAGCACCGGCTCCGCCCCGTAACCGAATCGGACTTCCTCAAAAGCACCCGAAGCCGGCCCCTCCGGCCGCAGCCGCTGAGCACCGGCGCCCTCTGAAGAGGGCTGCTCCACCGGCAGGTCCTCCACCTCGCGTATCCGCCGTACCGCGGCGAGACCGCCCTGCAACTCGGTGACCCCCTGCACCAGGGCACCGAGAGGCTGCGCCATATTGAAGAGATAGAGCAGGAAGGCGATCAGCGATGACACTTCCAGGTCTCCGGCGGCGACCCGAGCGCCGCCCACCCCGAGCACGGCCAGGAACGCCGTCTGGGTGGCCAGGCCCGCCGCCACCCGCGCCACCGCGGTCCACTTCGCAGTGGTCACGGCGTCGTTCATCGCCCGCTCCGCGGCACGGTCGATCCGGCCGCTCTCCGCCGCCTCGGTCCCGCTCGCCTTCATGGTGCGGAAGGCACCCAGCATCCGCTCCAGGCCTGCCCCTATGTCGCCGACCGACCTCTGGACCTTCTCCTGGGCACGTGCGATCCTCGGCATCGCCGTGGCCGCGACGCCGAGGATCACGGAGAAGACCAGGACCGTGATTCCGAGGAGGACCACGTCGAGCACCCCCATCAGCACCACGGCACCCATGATCATGAGGAGTGCGTTGGCCGAATCGACCACCGCACGCGTCGCCACCCTGCTCAGCAAGGTCGTGTCCGCCGTGACCCGGGAGATCAGGTCACCCGGCCGGTCGACCGCCTCCAGCCGAAGCCGCACCAGGTGCCGTGCCATCTGTCCGCGGACCCGGCGCACCACCCGTGCCGCCATCCGTTCGAGCAGGTAGGCGCCGCCGGCGGCGAGGATCCCGCCGAGCACCACCAGGACCGCGAGGGTCGCCACCGGCCCGGGGGCGATCCCTCCTCCACCGACCGCCTCGATGACCTGCTTCGCGGCCATCGGCTGGGCCAGGGCGACCGCATTGCCCACCAGGCCCAGCGCCCCACCGGCGAGCATGGTCCGCCAGTGCGGCCGCAGATGGCGCCAGAGTTCTCCCAAGTCGCTCCGGCCCGGCACCGATGGACCTGCCGTCTCCCGCCGCACTGCGGCCTCCTTCCGTCGTTCACCGGCACAGGTCTCCGGGATTCCCCGGGCGCGGTCACCGCGCATCCGCGGCCCTCAGGGCCGAGCGGGTCGCCGCCAGCGCGCCGAGCAGGGCCGCGGCCAGTCCCGCCGCGCCGAATCCGAGGAGCACCGCCCCCGGGTAGGCCCACAGCGCGGCTCCGAGATCCCCGCCGGCCATCGCCGCGGCCATCCAGGCCGTCGCGAGCCCGCCCAGCAGCCAGGCCGGGACGACGGTGAGGGCCATCTCCCAGGAGACCATCCTGCTCAGCCGGCGCCCGGTCACTCCGATCCGGCGTATCGAGGCCAGCTCGGAGCGGCGGTCGGCGGCCGACAGCGCGAGGGCGTTGACCGAGGCGATCACCAGGAACCCGCCGACCATCGCGGTGGCCAGGGTGCCGAGGTTGTCGATCGCGCCCTGCCGCTCCTGGACGTAGGCGCGGAGGAACTCCTCAGGATCCTCCGCGGAGGCCGTCCCCCGAGCGGACAGGACGGCGGCCGCCGCCTCCGCCGCCCGGCCCTCCTTCTCCTCCCCGACCAGGACGTAGTCGTACCAGCCCCGGGGGGCGTCCCGGAGCGCCTCGGAGGCGACGACGATCCCCTCGCCGCCGCCCTTGTCCCGCTCGAACAGCGCGACCACCGGCAGCACCGTCGGCCGGGAGGCCCCCGCGGTCCGCACCTCCACCTCGTCGTGGAGGCCGATCCCGGCCTGGCGGGCATAGGCCGCTCCCAGGGCGACGCCCCGGCCCGCGCCGACGGAGGCGAGGTCCCCGGTCACCTCGCCCAGGTCCAGCAGGGCACCGGCCCGGCCGGTCACGACCGTCCCCCGGGTCACCTCCGGTGCGCCGCTCCCGCCGGGCCCGCCCGAGCCGGGCGGGGCGGCGTGCGCCCACAGTTCCCGCAGGCCGACCGCGGCGGAGACGCCGGGCGCCTCCTCCAACCGCTCCCGGACGGGTTCCCCCAGGCCGGTGTGGGCGTCCCGCACGATGGGAGTGCGCAGCACCTGGTCGGCGGCGAAGCGCTCGGCGACGTCCTGGGAGTTGCCCAGGGCGAAGAGCGGGAGGCCGGCCAGGGCCCAGCCGGCGATGGCGGTGCCCACCGCGATCGGCACCGCCGCACCGGCGTAGCGCCGGTGGTGGAAGCCGACGTTGGCGGCGGCGAGGTGCCCGGCGACCGGGGCCGCCCAGGAGAGCAGCGGGCGGACGGCGCGGGCCGCGGCGTGGATCGCCCACGAGCCGAGCAGCCCCAGGCCGACGATGACCAGGCCGCTCGCGATCATCCCGTAGGCCCCCCGGAGCACGGCCGGGACCAGCCCGGCCATCCCGAGCGCCTGCAGGATCCCCGCGGCGGCGAGCAGCAGCGCACCGGTGATCCGGCCGACCCGCCGGCGCCCCCGGGTCACCGGGACGGCGGCCTGGCCCGCGAGCACCTCCGCCGGGCGGATGCGCAGCGCGGCACGGGCTGCGAACCAGGCGGCCGCCTGGCCGACGACCAGCGCGGTCACCCCCGCGATCAGCAGGGCGCCGGGCCCGTAGTGCACCCGCAGCACCGGGCTGACCACCCCGATCGCCCGGAATCCCTCCAGTAGGAGGCGGCCGAGCAGCATGCCGGAGAGCGCCCCCGCGGCCACGCCCGCGAGGGAGAGGAGGAAGGCCTCGGCCAGGCAGAGCAGGCGGACCTGCCCCGGAGTCGCCCCCACCGCCCTCAGCAGGGCGAACTGCTCGGCTCTGCTGCGCACCGAAGTGATCAGGGCGCCGCCGATCACGGCGACCGCCATGAAGGCCACGATCCAGATCAGCATGGCCATGGCCTGCGCGGAGGCCCGGTGGTCGGGAAGCGCCTGCTCCAGTTCGCCGCGCTCGGCGCCGGAGCCCACACGGTAGGCGGGGACGCCCGAAGGGCTGTCCACGTCCCCGGCGAGCGCGGACCGCAGCCGCTCATCGAGCGCTGCGGCCACGGCGCCCGGATCGGCGCCGGGCTCCAGGTGCAGGCCGATGGCGTCGGACCTTCCCCCGCCCCGGGCGGCCAGCTCCGCCGCCCGCCGATCGGTGAAGAACAGGGCGCGCTGGTACTCCGTCGGCCCTGCCTCCGCCTCCACGACGCCGACCAGGCGGTGGCCGCGGACGGTCCCGGCGACCTCCACGTCGACCCGGTCGCCGACGCCCGCCCCCGCCTCGGCCGCGGACTCCGCGTCCAGGACCACCTCGTCGGAGGCGTCGGGCGCCCGGCCCTCCAGCAGGAGGAAGGGGGTGAGCCCGGCGCTGGACCAGCCGTGTCCGAAGCGGGCGGTGTCCTCCCAGTCCGCGGGAGGGTGACCGTCCGCGCCGAGGACGAGAGCGGGGAAGGACAGCTCCGGTACGGCCTCGGCCACCCCGGGCAGGCCGCCGGCCTCCTCGACCGCCTCGGGGGTGAACACTCCGGCCTGGCCGGAGGCGACGACGTCGGCGGCCGCGTAGCGCTCCACCGGGGCGGTTGTCCGGGATATCGAATCCTGGACGATGGCGAAGGCCGCGAGCAGCGCCGTCCCCACCGTGATCATGATGAAGGCGCCGAACAGCGTTCCCGGGCTGCGGCGCAGGATGCGCCATGCGATGCCGATCACCGGTGGCCGCCCTTCCGGTCCGGGCCGGCCACCGGAGCCGCCGGCCGCCGGCACCGGAGCCGTGCACCGCTCCCGGTCGGTGCGGTCTTCGTCCGCACGGGCCCCGGCCGGCTCATCGGACCTCCTCCACCAGCGCGGTCATCCGCTCGGCGACGGTGTGCGGCACGGGTCGGCCCATCGTCTCGACGATGCGCCCGTCCACGAGGAAGAGGACCCTGTCGGAGTAGGAGGCGGCCACCGGGTCGTGGGTCACCATGACCAGGGTCTGCCGGTAGACGTCCACCGCTTCGCGGAGCAGCGCCATGACCTCGCGGCCGGAGGAGCCGTCCAGCGCGCCCGTCGGTTCGTCCGCGCAGATGACCGCGGGCCGGGTGACCAGGGCCCGGCAGATCGCCACCCGCTGCTGCTGGCCGCCGGAGAGCTCGTGCGGCAGGTGCGACAGCCGGTGCGCGATTCCGGTGCGCCCGGTGATCTCGGCGACCCATTCCCGGTCGGGACGGCGGCCCGCCAGGCGCATCGGCAGGAGCATGTTCTCCAGCGCGGTGAGCGCCGGGATGAGGTTGAACTCCTGGAAGACGAAACCGACCCTGCTCCGGCGCACCCTGGCCAGCCGCTTCTCCGGTAGCCCGTCGATCTGAACACCGCCCAGGGAGACCGCCCCGGAGGAGGGCCGGACCAGTCCGGCCAGGCACTGCAGCAGTGTCGTCTTCCCCGACCCGGAGGGCCCCATCACCGCGGTGAAGGTGCCTTTCCGGAAACCGGTGGTCACCTCCTCCAGAGCGGAGACCGCCGCCGCGCCCTCCCCGTAGGTCCGGCTCACATTCCGCAGTTCCGCCGCCGCTCCGCTCTCCGCCGCGGCTCTTCCGTCTTCGTTCGGCTCTTCCTGTCCCGTCATGTCTCCGAGTGTTCTCCCGCTCGCATCCCGGCCGCGTCCATCCGCCGAGTGAACCGCCCCTCCCCCCAGAGAGGTACACACCAGAAGGGCGGAGGGCCCGCACCCGGCTCGGTGCGGCCGATAGGTCATCTCTCCCGCCGGGTCACACGCATCGCCGTCACGAACAGCGCGATTTCCTGTTCGTCCTCACCGATCGGCCTTCCCTCGGCTTCGACCCAGGCGTGCGCGCGGAACGGCCGCAGCGCGACGCCGGTGCACCAGTCCGGCCACATTCCACTGGCCCGGCAGAGCAGAGCGGTGGCAATAGAGCGCTCCAGGCACCGGGGGCCCGCGCAGCGCATACTCGTTCCCACGATGACGTCGCGGATCCGGGCGGTCCGCTCGGCCGTGGCCGGAGGCGCTCCCCGAGCGAGGACCTCCAAGACCGCTCTGATCCGGGCGGGCCTGCACCGGGCCAGCAGCCGGGCGACGCCGATGATCGGGAGTGCTTGGATCCGGGCGCTCAGCGGGGGCCGGGGAGCGGTCTCCAGCGCAGTCATCCTAGGACTCATCTCTGACCATCCCTGAAGCCTTGAGCCTGCCGACCACCTTCTGCACGTCGGCCGCGACGACATCGCCGGCGGACGGGTACCTGCGCCGCAGTTCAGCGACCGCCCTTTCGGCCCCTCCCCCCTCCAGCAGGGAGCGGAGCACCACTCCCCCGGTATCGTTCAGCTGCCAGTACCTGCCTTCCCTCTCATCCAGCAGGACGACGCCGTCGGGCGTCTCCGCCACCGTCACCCCGTCATTCAGCGACCAGGCCATCCTCATCCCCGTCTCCGGCTCGTATCGTCGGCCCGCCCGGCCCTTCCACTCCGCGCAGCCACAGCTCGGTCCCGAGAGTCGCGTCGAAGGGCATGAGCGGCCTGGTGTCGGCATGCAGCCCGAGAACGACGTCCCGCATCGCCTCGGCGTCGATCAGCCCCAGCTTCGCCAGCCGGGACTCCCGGCAGAAGCGGTCCAGTCCGGCCCTGTTCAGCCGTATTCCGGTGTAGATCTCCGTGCTCGCGTCGCCCTTGGTCCGGCGCTCGAAGACATGCGGGACCCGGCCCCGCATCGCCTCGGCCAGGACCGGTTTGGGCTGTTCGCCGGCGACTCGGTCCTCCAGCCGCACCGACATGGCCGCCTGGATGACCGCGTCGTCGCAGTAGGGCGCCTCCAGGGCCACGCCGAAGTGCTCCGCGATACGGGAGTTCATCCGCATCGCCCGACCGTTGACCTGCATGAGCCGGAGCATCTCGTGGTTGACCGGGAGCTCGTCCAGGGGCGCGGCGCCGTCCTGTGCCGCCTCCCGCAGCAGTTCGGCGACCCGTCGGATCGCGCGCTCGGTCGACCATGGGGGCATCCTCGGCGCGATCTCCCAGTCGGTGTCCGGGGACGCTCCCCAGGAGCGGTCCCCGGTCAACCGCTCCGCGCACTCGGAGAGCCAGGCTTGATAAGACTTCTTCCGCTCCAGTACCCGGGCGGCGCGCCGCAGGTTCCACCGGTACCGGTGCCGGAATCTCCGGATGTGCGGGAGCGTGCGCAGCGGTGCGCTGCGAAGGAGCGCCGTCAGGTTCAGCACGGAGGGCTGGAAGAGTTCGTCTCCGCCGACTCCGCCGAGATGGTAGCGGGCTCCGGTCCCGGCGACACGCCGGGCGATGTCCTCGTAATGGGAGCGGGCCCGGGCGAAGGAGAGCGGCCCTTCGATGTCGAGACCGGCCTCCTCCAGTGGTGAGTACAGGGCGGGGGCGGTGCCGCGCCGCACGATCAGGTGCCGGGCGTCCGGGAGGGAGCGGCGGCAGCGCTCGGCCCACTGCGCATCGTCGTTGGCGCTGCCGAGCGCCTCGGTGTGCACGGTGACCACCGGGGAGGAGTGCTCGGCGGCGAGGAACGCCAGGCTGGTGGAGTCCATCCCCCCGGAGAGGTCCACGGCCACCGGTTCCCCGCCACCGGTACGGGCTCTGACCGCGGTCTCCAGCGCGGCCCGGACCTGCTCCCCGCCCTCCCTCAGCGGTAAGTCCGGGGAGGGCGGGCTCCACCAGCGAGTGGCCCTGGCCCCACCGTGGCGGAGAAGGGAGAGGTAACTGCCCGGCGGCACCGAATCGACCCCCTTCCAGAGGGTTCCCTCACTCAACGGCCACGGCGGGCCGAAGGGCGCAAGGAGGTGGAGCGGCAGGCGCTCCTCATCGACCTCCGCCTCCCCCGCCCAGGCGAGGGCCTGCGGCCGATCCGCGGCGATGACCGCCCCGCCGATTCGCCTGTAGAAGACATGGCGCGTGGTGGAGAGCGTCCCCTGCACCCTGATGCGCCCGTCGACGGAGGCGATCATGTGGTAGGAACCTGGGACGGCAAGGGAGAGAAAGTCCAGGTCCTCAATGCTCTGGACACCCGCGATCCTGTGCTGCAGTTCCCTGGGGGAGGCGCCGACGACGCCCAGTAGCACGACCCGAGTCCTAGCGGAGCGGGCCTCAACGATGTCCGTTTCCGGCCAGTCGCCGACGATCCAGGGCCGCCCCGACGGGTACTCCAAGACCTTTCCGAAGCGGTCCGCTTCCGTCTTCACCTTCTTCCCGAAGGGCGACAGTCCTTCAGAGTCGGGAAGGATTATGAACGTCATCTGCTCCTCACCCAGGCCCGCGGTGCACTCACCCGAACGCGGGAAACACACCGAGCACGGAAAAGAGGGGCAGGGTGGACGACCTCGGGGCACCACCCCACCCCTCACGGCATCACTCGTCGCCTTCCTCCGAAGGCGTTAGAGCCACCAGCCCCAGCCCGGGCTGTCCACCCAGTTCCCGTCGCGGGTCAGACGGGTGAGCTCAGCGAAGTCACCGATTTCAATGAACTCCGGCGGCTCGTACACCTCCATCGCGTTCTCCATATTTCCTCCTTGTCAGTTGATTCGCAGCGCTTTCCACATATGCACTGAAAAGCACTGAAAAGCAGGATTGCACCCCGACCTCCCTCATGCCTCCCGCCCGGTTCCAGAAGCACTCAAGACCGACTTCCCTTTGACTTCCCGACGACTTCCAGCGGTCCGTTCGATGACCGCCGGCGACGGTGGCACTTCCACTGCCCCTGTCTGCGCCTCGGAGAGACGGTCTCTCCTGCCTCTGGGGGCTAGGACAGAGGGGTGCGGCGGGGGCGGGGTCAGGCCGCCCAGTCGCGGCGGGCGGTGGTGAGGGAGGCGCGGTAGGCGGTGTAGGCGCGCTCGTAGAAGGCGGTGTTCTCCGGGCGGGGGGCGACCGTGCGGGAGCCGGAGGCCCAGCGGTCCTCGTCGACCGGGCGGCCCAGGGCGCGGGCGGCGGTGATCACCGCGCCGCGCGCGCCGACGCCGGGGTCGGCCGGCACCGTGACCGGGCGGTTCAGCACGTCGGCGAAGATCCCGGTCCACTCCGGGGAGCGGATCCCGCCGCCGCAGGCGTACAGGGCGCCGGTGAGGCCGGCCTCCTCCAGGCAGTGCCGGGCGGCGAAGGCCACCGATTCGCACAGGGCTCGCACCAGGTCGGCCCGGGTGTGCTGGAGGGTGAGGCCGGTGAACCGGGCGCGGGCCGCGGCGTCGACGAACGGGGCGCGCTCCCCCGCGCCGGAGAGGAACGGCAGCGCGCGCACCCCGCCCGCGCCGGGGGCGGAGGCGGCGAGCAGCGCGTCGGTGTCGGCCGTGTCCGCGCCGACCAGGTCGCAGGCCCAGTCCAGGCCGGCGGTGCCGACCATCGCCGCCATGGCGCGCAGGTACAGGTCGGGGTCGGGGGCGGCGAGCAGCATGCCGGCCGGTTCGCCCTCCCGGTCGAACCCCGGGCCCTTGCGCAGCACCTGGCAGGCGAGGGTGGTGCCGGCGATGAGCAGCCCATCGCCGGGCTCGCGCACCCCGGCGCCGATCGCGCAGGCCGGCATGTCGAACGGCCCGGCGGTGACCGGGAGCCCTTCGGGCAGGCCGAGCAGCCGGGCGCCCTCCGCGTCGAGGGAGAGCACGGTGCCGGGCGGGGCGGGCTCGGCCAGCAGGCCGCGGCGGTGGGTGAGGCCGCAGGCCGCGATGGCGGCGTCGTCGTAGCGGCGGGTGGCCGGGTCGAGGAAGGGCAGCGAGGCGTCGGAGACGTCCACAGCCACGGTCCCGGTGAGCCGCTGGGCGACCGCGTCGACGCAGTACCCGGCGGTGGCGGCCCGGTCCAGCGCCTCCGGCTCCTCGGCGTCCAGGTGGGCCAGGAGCGCGGCGGCGCAGCCGGGGAACAGCCCGGAGCCGGTGCGCCGGAACACGGTGCGGTCCACCCCGGCCGCCTGCCAGCGCGCCACCGTCCCCGCGGCCCGGCCGTCCAGCCAGGAGATCGCCGGGCGGACCGCCCGCCCCTCCTCGTCGCGCAGCCACAGCCCGTCGCCCTGGCCGGTCAGCGCGAGCGCGGTGACCGGGCGGTCCAGCTCCGCGGCGAGGCGGCGGACCACGCCGGCGACGGTGTCCAGAACCTCCTCCAGGTCCTGCTCCACCCGGCCGTCGGGGAAGCGGGTCGGCTCCGAGGCCGCCTCGGCGTGCGCGACGGAGCGGCCGTCCGGCCCGAAGGCCACCGCCTTGGTCAGCGAAGTGCCGATGTCGACTCCGACGATCATCGGGTCCTCCTTCTGGGAGCCTCCGGCCGGCGGGCCGGGTGGAAACGGGTGGGCGGCGCCGGGCCGACCGGCACCGGGACCCCGGCCCGTTCTCCGCGGCGCGGAGAACGGTGGAAGAGGCGGACGGAGGACCGCGTCCCCGGCCGCCGTGCGCGGGGACCGGGCCGGGGCGTCCTCCGGGCCCCGCAGGCGCGTACGCGGGACCTGCGCCCCGAAACCGCGCCGGGCGGCGACTCCGTGCGCCGCGGGCGCGTACGCGGGGGCCAGGACCTCGGCGCCGGAGCGGGAGTCGGGCTCCGCACCCCGCGGGCGCGTACGCGGGCCGTGCGGCCGCGCCCGCTCTCGGCGGGCCGCGTTCCCGGGCGCCGCCGGGAGCGCGGCCCGCCGTCCCGGGGACCGGCGCGGAGGGCTTCCCGGTGCACCGCTCCGGCCGCCGCCCGCAGGCGCTCCGAGCGGCGTGCGGGCCGGGGGCGGCGCGGGCCGGCCCGTCCGGTGGGCGGCGCTCCCGTCGGGGCGGGCCGCCGCCCGGGGCGGGTCAGCGGCGGAACCGGTCCAGCACGTCGGGGTTGGCGACGTTGGCCAGGTCCTCGCCGCGCACGTACCGGCCGACCTCGGCGGCGACGATGCGCGCCGCGCGCTCGGCGGTCTGCCGGCTGGCGCCGGCCAGGTGCGGGGTGGCGATGACGTTGGGGGCGTCGCGCAGCGCCCAGTCGGCGGGCGGCGGCTCGACGTCGTAGACGTCCAGGGCCAGCGCGCCCAGGCGGCCCGAGCGGAGCAGGCCGGGCAGCGGCGCGTAGTCGAGCAGCCCGCCCCGGGCGCTGTTCACCAGGACCGCGCCCTCCGGCATCAGGGCGAGCTTGTCGGCGTCGATGAGGTGCCGGGTCTGCTCGGTGAGGCGGGCGTGCAGGCTCACCGCGGCGCTGCGGCGCAGCAGGTCGTCCAGCTCGGCCGGCTCGGCGCCGTCCGCGGTGATCTTCGCGGGGTCCGCGAACGGGTCGGAGACCAGCACCTTCGCGCCGAAGGCCACCAGGACCCGGGCCACCCGGGAGCCGATCGCGCCGTAGCCGACCAGGCCCACGGTGGTGCCCTCCAGCTCCACGCCTGCGTTGGCGTAGGCGTAGTGATCGCCGCGCCAGGTGCCCTCCAGCAGCTCCGCGGAGGAGGTGGAGATCCGGCGCATCGCGGCCAGGAGCAGGCCGACGGCGAACTCTGCGGCGGCCGCGGCGTTGCGCCCGGGGGCGTAGGTGACCGCGACCCCGGCGGCGGTGGCCGCCTTCAGGTCGATGTTGACCGGGCCGCCCCGGGACACCGACACCATGCGCAGGTCGGGCGCGGCGGCGAACACCTTCTCGGTGAACGGCGCCATCTGGGTGACCGCGAGCTCGGCGCCGGCGACCGCCTCGATCACCTGCTCCTCGGTGCCGCTGGCCTCCTGCACCCCGCCGACCGGGCCGAACGGCTCGATCGGCCAGGGCAGGGAGAGCTCGGCGAAGTCGGGGTCGCCGTCCTGCCCGGGGGCGGTGCCCAGCTCCGCCCGCACCGCCGAGGTCAGCAGCCCGGTGCCGACGAACTCATCTCCAGCAGCGAGAATCCGCAACGTTGTCCCTTTCATCAGATTCCTTCCGAGGATCCCTCGGCCTCCGGGCCGGGAGCGCCTCCTGCGGTGTCCTGCGGCGGGGAGGGGGCGGTGCCGGTCCGCGGCCCCTCCGCCTCCTTCGACCGGTTCGGAGCCGCCGCCGGGCCGCCCCCGCCCTGGTCCCGGGCCCGCCGGCCCGTTCCCATCGTTTCAAGCGGCCGCCGGGGCGGCCCGGTGGGGCCGGTCCGGCCTGCCCGGACCGGAGCGCCGCATCCTGCCCGGGCGGCCGCGGGGGACCGCCGCCGCCCGCCGGCTCGGACCCGCCGGTCCGGGGCCGGCACGGCGCCGGCGGGGCCTCAGCGGCCGCCGGCCCCCGCCGCTCCGGCCCCGGCGTGCTCGTTCTCGTACTCGGTGATCCGGGCGACCTTGGCGGCGCTCGGCGAGGCGGCGTCGAAGCGGTGCCCCAGCCACTCGGTGAGGATCTTCTCCGCGGCGTGCGGGCCGATGACCCGCGCCCCGAAGGTGATGACCTGGCAGTCGTTGGACTTGATGGACCGCTCCGCCGAGTAGGAGTCGTGCGCGACCGTGGCGCGGATGCCCGGCACCTTGTTGGCGGCGATGGCCACGCCGATGCCGGTGCCGCAGACCAGCACGCCCCGGTCGGCCTCGCCGCGGGCGATCATCTCGGCCGCCGCCGCGGCCGGGACCGGGTAGGCGGTGTCGTCGGCGGTGTCGCTGACGCCCACGTCGACCACGCCGGCGACCCGCGGGTCGCCCTGCATCAGGTCGCGCAGCCGGTCCTTCAGCTCGACGCCGGCGTTGTCGGCGGCGACCACGATGCGCAGCGGCTCCTCGCCGCGCTCCTGCTCAGCGCTCATCGGATACCTCCTCGGTGGGAACGGGCCGGAGCCCGGTGGTGTCGGCGGGGTGTCCGCCCGTGCTTCTTCCGTCCGGAGCGGGGCCGGTGGCGGGGCGCCCGGACGGAGTGCTCCGCCCGCTCCGCCCCCGGTCCGCCGGGATCCCTGCGGCCGAGGGCGGGGCTCCGGCGGCCCGGAGCGGGCCTTCCGGTCGGCGGACGTGCCGACCGGCCCGGGCGCCCTCCGGGCGTCCGGCGGCCCTCCCGGCGCCGGTCCCGGCGCTCCGGGAGCGCGTCCGGCGCGGCGGGGCCGCTTCCGGGGCGGGGCCTCCGGTGCTCCGGTCGGCGGGCGGGTTCACGGTGCGGGCTCCTCGGCGCCGGTGGCCGCCGACTCCGCCAGGGCGGCGCGGGCGGTCTCGGCGACCGCGCCGACCAGGTGGGCGAAGGAGGTGGCACCGGGGTCGGGGTGGCCCTGGCTGCGGGCGGCCAGCCGGGCGGCGCGGCCCTTGGCCGGGAGCAGGCCCGCGGTGCCGCGGGCCGCCTCGGCGGCGCAGTCGGCGGCCTCGCTCCAGGCCGCGACGGCCTCGGCCGGGCCCGCCGCCGCACCGGCCCGGGCGGCGTGCGCGGACAGCTCGGCGCGGAACGGCCCGATCGCGTCCAGCATGGTCTTGTCGCCCGGTTCGGCTCCGCCCAGCTCGGTGAAGGCGGCGACGGCGCCGTCCACCGCCCGGGAGAGGGCGACCGGGCCGATCTCGGCGGGGTCCAGGCCGGCCAGCCCGGCGCCGGTCTCGGTGAGCAGCACCCCGTACAGTGCCCCGGAGGCGCCGCCCGCCGCGTCGGCGAAGGCGGTGCCGGCCGCGAGCAGCGCGCCGGAGACCGGTTCGCCGCCCTGCTCGGCGGCGCGGGCCGCGGCGACGGCGGCGCGGATGCCGCGGGTCATGCCCAGGCCGTGGTCGCCGTCGGCGGCGACCGCGTCCAGCCGGCCGAGCTCCTCCTCCTGCTCCTCCAGCCGGACCATGGCCGCGGTGAGCGCCCGGTCGACCGGTCCGGCGACCGGGGAGTCGGCGGGCCGCTCCAGGCCGGCGTCCTCGGTGCGCTCGGTGGCGACCGGCTCCAGGACCGCGCCGGTGCTGCGGTAGCCGGGGGTGTCGCAGGGCGCGGCGTAGAGCTCGGCGAGCTCGTCGTCGAGCACCATCGCCGACAGCGAGAGCCCGGCCATGTCCAGCGAGGTGACGAACTCGCCGACCTGGCTGTCCAGCACGGTCAGCCCGGCCTCGGCCAGCCGCCGGTGGATCCGCGGGAAGGCGGCGAACATCTCCTCGTACTTGGTCCGGCCCAGCCCGTTGAGCAGGACCGCGATCCGGGCGCCGGAGGGCAGTTCGGGCAGCAGGCCGTCGACGAGCTCGTCGGCCAGCGCCTCGGCGCCCAGCCGGCCGACGGTGCGCACGCCCGGTTCGCCGTGGATGCCCAGGCCCAGTTCCATGGCGTCCGGGTCGACGGTGAACAGCGGCTCGGCGGCGCCGGGCAGGGTGCAGCCGCCGAACGCGGCGCCGAAGGTGCGGGTGGCCGCGTTGGCCTTGGCCGCGGCGGCGTGCACCGCGTCCAGGTCGTCGCCGCGCTCGGCGGCGGCCCCGGCGACCTTGAAGACCAGCAGGTCCCCGGCGACGCCGCGGCGGCGCTCCGGGTTCCGGGCCGGGCCGCTGGCGATGTCGTCGGTGACCAGGACGGTGCGGCTGTCGACGCCCTCGGCGGCCAGCCGGCGCGCGGCCAGCCCGAAGTGGAGCACGTCGCCCTGGTAGTTGCCGTAGGAGAAGAGCACGCCGCCGCCCTGGTCGGCCTCGCGGGCGGTGCGGTAGACCTGCTCGGCGCTGGGGCTGGTGAAGACGTCGCCGACGACTGCGCCGTCGGCCAGGCCGGGGCCGACCAGCCCGGCGAAGGCCGGGTAGTGGCCGCAGCCGCCGCCGATGACCACGGCGACCTTGCCGGGGCGGGGGGCGCGGCGCGCCACCACCCCGTAGGCGCCGGGGACCTTGCGCACGGTGCGGCCGTAGGCGGTGGCGAAGCCGTCGAGCCAGTCGCGCTTGAAGGTGGTGGCCTCTCCGAGGACGGTCATGCGCGCACCTCCTGGGCCGGGCGCTCGCCGCCGAGGCGGCCGAGCAGCCTGAGCCGGGCGTCGTCGTTGCTCGCGGCCACCTCGGCGGCGAGTCCGAGCGCCTCGGGCTTGGGCGGGTAGGCGGGGTTGGGCAGGGCGATCACGGTCAGCCCGGCCGCGGCGGCGGCGCGGATGCCGTTGCCGGAGTCCTCCACGGCCAGGCACTCGGCCCCGTCCCGGCCCAGCCGGGAGGCGGCCTCCAGGTAGACATCGGGGCTGGGCTTGCCCCGGGCGACCTCGGCGCTGGAGACGGTGGCGGTGAAGCAGGAGGCCAGGCCGTAGGCGTCCAGCACCGCGTCGATCACCGGGCGGGCCGCCGAGGAGGCCAGTGCGATGGGGGCGGCCGCGGCGACGTCGCGCACCATGGCGTCGGCGCCCTCCAGCATCGGGGCGCGGCCGTCGGCGATGGCGGCGATCATCCCGTCGACCACGGCCTTCTCGGCCTCGGCGGCGCGGTCCGGGACCCCGCTGCGCTCGGCGAGGTAGGCCGCCCATTCAGGGGCGCTCTTGCCCTGGCAGGTGGCGGTGTCGGCGGGGGTCCATTCGACGCCGTGCCGTGCCGCGTAGGCGGTCCAGTTCTCCTCCCAGAGGTGCTCGCTCTCGACGAGTACCCCGTCCATGTCGAAGACGACCGCGGCCAGTGTCATCGATACAACCCCTTTCACAAACTCAACGCGAAATTAACATGCTAGTTGTTAGTTGTCACCACCCGGGATGCGAAGAAGCGCGCGGAGCCCTGCGGGGATGCGCGATCCTGGTCGGTATGAGCAAGGAGACGCACGGCGGAAGCACCCGCTCACGGACCATCAGGCAGCAGCGGATCACCGACTACGTGATCAACCGGGGGTCGGCCTCGGCGGCCGAGCTGGTCGAGCTGACCGGGGTCAGCCTCATGACGGTCCACCGCGACCTGGACGAGCTGGCCCGCCGCGGCCTGCTGCGCAAGTTCCGCGGCGGGGTCTCCGCACTGCCCTCCACCGTCTTCGAGAGCAACGAGGAGTACCGGCGCGGCGCGCACGTGGAGGCCAAGGCGGCCATCGCGCGGCGGGCGGTGGAGCAGGTGGAGCCGGGCATGTCGGTGCTGCTGGACGACTCCACCTCCGCCCTGGAGCTGGCCCGGCTGCTGCCCGAGGTGGGGCCGCTGACCGTGGCCACCAACTACCTGGGCGCGATCGAGGTGCTCAAGCGGGCCGACGAGATCCGGCTGATCTGCATCGGCGGGGACTACTCCGGCACCCACGACTCCTTCATCGGCATGGCCTGCATCGAGGCGGTGGAGCGGCTGACCGTGGACGCCGCCTACGTCTCCACCTCGTCGATGACCCCGGAGATGACCTTCCACCAGGAGCCGGAGATCGTGATGGTCAAGCGGGCCATGCTGGCCAGCGCCCGGACCAGGGTGCTGCTGATGGACTCCAGCAAGATGCCGCGGCCGGCGCTGCACCGACTGGCCCCGCTCTCCGACTACGACCGGCTGATCGTGGACGCCGACACCCCCGCCGAGCTGGTCGAGGAGGCCCGCCAGCACGTGGAGACCGAGGTCGCCCCCTGGTGAGCCGGTCCCGCCGCGGGCGCACCGGGCCCGGTGCGCCCGGCCGTGGAATGTTACGGCAATAGAACCGGCTCACGTATTGCATGTTAATTTAACAAGGTCCATGATGTGCCCCGGATCTCGTCTGGAGGACACATGACCACTACCCCTGTGCCGCCCGGCGCCGCCGAGCGCGGCCCCGTCACCCGCCTGCTCGCCCGGGCGGGGCTGCCGATCCCGCTCGCGCTGGGCTACCTGGGCCTGCTGATCTTCATGATCGGCGACGGCATCGAGTCCGGCTTCATCGCGCCGTTCATCGCCGCCAACGGGGCCGGCGACGATATCCGGGCCTCCTACGTCGTCACGATCTACGGCGTCGCCGTGATGCTGGCGTCCTGGCTGTCCGGGGCGCTGTCGGAGCTGTGGGGGCCGCGCCGGGTCATGTTCATCGGCCTGGTGATCTGGCTCGCCTGCCACGTCGGGTTCCTCGTCGTCGCGGCGTCCGGGAACTACCCGCTGATGCTGCTCTTCTACGGGCTCCGCGGGTTCGGCTACCCGATGTTCGCCTTCGGCTTCCTGGTGTGGATCACCGCGGTGGCCCCGGCCAGGCGGCTGGGCGCGGCCGTCGGCTGGTTCTACTTCGCCTTCACCGGCGGCCTGCCCACCCTGGGCGCGCTGGTCGCCAGCTTCACCAACCCGCTCCTGGGGCACTACGGCACGCTCTGGCTGTCGCTGGGCGTCATCACCCTGGGCGGCCTGGTCTGCCTGCTCGGGGTGCGCGAGCGCACCGGCTACTCCCGGCTGGCCCCGCCCGAGGTCAAGCCGGTGCAGAGCCTGATGTCCAGCATGGCCATCGCCTGGCGCAACCCGCGGGTCGGCATGGGCATGGTGGTCCGCGTCATCAACACCGCGCCCGAGTTCGGCATGCTGGTGCTGTTCCCGACGATCTTCGCCGAGCGGATCGGCTTCGGCGAGAGCCGCTGGCTGCTGCTGGTGTCGGTCATCTACGGCACCAACATCTTCTTCAACCTCATCTTCGGCGTGATCAGCGACCGGCTGGGCTGGCGCAACACCATCTTCTGGTTCGGCGCCCTGGGCTGCTCGGTGACCACGCTGCTGCTCTACTTCGTGCCGGTCGCCGCCGGCGCCGACCACTACTGGCTGGCCCTGCTGGTCGGCGCGGCGTACGGCGCGACGCTGGCCGGGTTCGTGCCGATCTCGGCGCTGCTGCCCTCGCTGGCCCCGGAGAACAAGGGCGGCGCGATGGCGCTGCTGAACTTCGGCGCGGGCGCGGCCGCCTTCGTCGGCCCGGCCATCGTCAGCCTCTTCCTCGGCCCGCTGGGCGCCGGCGGCGTGGTGATCGTCTTCGCGCTGCTCTACGTCGCCGCCGCGGTGATGACCTGGTTCCTCAAGCTCCCCGAGAAGACCCAGGCCGCGATGGAGGCCGGCGCCGACCTGCAGGAGATCGCCGGCGAGACGGCCGCCGCGCCGCGCTCCCCGGCCGGCTGAGCCGCCCCTCCCCCGGGCCGCCCGGACGCCGCTCCGGGCGGCCCGCCCGCACGAGACCCGCCCGAATACCCGTCCTTTGCCCTGTTTTTCCGCGCTGACCTGGTGGTACTGTCCGAGCACCCGCGCAACGGCGGCGGGGTGCGCAGCGGAGTCCGGCAAAGAGTGTAAAAATCGACCAACATGAAGCAGCCGCCGTACATCCTCGTCGTGAACGGGACGAAGGTCAGGCGCCCGGTGTTCGTGCTGGGCGCCCCCCATTCCGGGGTCGGCCTCCTCGCCCGCGCACTCGGCCGTGCGCCCGGCCTCCTGCTGGGCTCCGGGCACACCGCCGTGATGAACGCGGTGTACACGGTGGCCCGCCGCCCCTCCGTCGCCGAGGAGCGCGCCTCCGGGACCGCCGCCCTGCTGCGCGACGCCTTCGCCGAGTCCTGGCAGCTCACCCCGGGCAACTGCGAGCGCTGCCCGGACGCCCGCCGCCCCGCCCGGGAGACCGCCGAGCCCTGCCCGCACGCCTCCGGCACCACCGCCTACGGCGACGCCAGCCCCGACCTGCTCTACACCGCCCCGGTGCTCGCCTCGGCCTTCGGCGACGCGGCGTTCGTGCAGATCATCCGGGACGGCCGGGACGTGGTCGCGGACATGCTCGACGACGAGCGGGAGACCGCCTGGTTCCGCCCGGGCGGGATGAGCCTGGACGGCGAGCTGCCGCACCCCTTCTTCGGTGTGGAGACCGAGGAGGAGCGCGACCGCCACCCCTCGCTGTCGGAGGCCGCCAAGTGCGCGATGCGCTGGCGCGGCGCGGTGCGGCTGTCCGCCCGGCTCCGCTCCGAGCTGGGCACCGACCGGCTGATGACGCTGCGCTACGAGGACCTGGGCGGCCGCGAGGTGGAGACCGCCGAGCAGCTGCTCGCCTTCACCGGCATCCGGGTCTCCGCGGTGGAGCTGGTGGAGGCCGGAGCCGCCCCGCCCGGGTCGCACCGCACCCGCCTCACCGCCGAGCAGCGCGCCGACGTGCACGCGGTGGCCCGCACCGAGCTGTCCCGGCTGGGCTACACCAAGCGCTCCGCGGGCGCCTCCCGCTGATGCCCGGCGGAACCGGAGAGGGAGCACCCGTGCCGTCGACGTCCCTGACCCCCGAACCCCTGCCCGGAGGCCCGGCGCGGCCGCCCCTGGACCTGCGCGCCGCCGCGCTGTCGGCCGCCTTCCTGGTGCTGCTGGTGCTGCCGGCGCTCTCCCCGTGGTTCCTCTTCTCCTTCTCCGCTTGGTTCATCCTCGCCCTGGCCGCGGCGGCCGGGGCCACGGGCCTGCTCGCCCCGGACTTCCGCTACGGCGCGGTGCCGCTGCTGGGCGGAGTGCTCGCCGCCGCCCTGGCGCTGCTCTGGGGCGTGGACTCGCTGCTCACGGTCTACAACGGCCTCATCACGGGGGTGGTCTTCGGCGCGTTTCCCTGGCTGCTGGCCGGCGCGTGGGCCCGGCACCGGCGGTCGGTGGCCCGGGAGTGGGAGGCGCTGGAGCGGGCGGAGGAGTCCCGGCGGCACGAGGCCGAGGCGGCCAGGATGCGCGAGCGGAACGCCATCGCCGAGGAGCTCCACGACGACCTCGGGCACTCGCTGAGCCTGGTGGCGCTCAACCTGGGCCGGCTGGAGCTCAGCCCGGAGCTCGGCGAGGAGCACCGGGAGGCGGTGACCCGGGCCCGGCGCGAGGTCGGCGAGGCGGTGGAGCGGCTCGGCGCCTCGGTGGAGCTGCTGCGCGGCGACGCGCCGCCGCCCGCCGAACCGCCCGCGGACGGCATCGCCGGCCTGGTCGCCAACGCCCGCGAGGCGGGCGCCCGGATCGAGGTCGAGGACGAGCCCGGCGCGGAGCGGCTCGCGGAGTTCGGCGCGGCCGGCGTGCACCGGGTGGTCCGGGAGGGGCTGACCAACGCGCTCAAGCACGCGCCCGGGCAGCCGGTGCTGATCCGCTTCGCCGGCCGGGGCGGAAGCCTCGCCGTCACCGTGCGCAACCCGGCCCCCGCCCCGGCCGGGCCGCGCCCCGGAGGTTCGGGGCTGGCCGCGCTCCGCGAGCGGGTGCGCGCCCTGGGCGGGACGATGAGCGCCGGGCACGGCGGGGGCGCGTTCACCCTGGAGGCGGTGCTGCCCCTCGGCGCGGACCGGCCGGCCGGCGCGCCGCCCCCGGAGGAGCCGGCCGACGAGGAGCCCCGGCTGACCGCCGAGATGCGCGGCCGGCTGGAGAAGACCCGCCGCAGGAGCGCGCTGCGGTTCGGCGCGGCGCTGGCCGCGCCGGTCGCCGCGGTGGCCCTGGTCGCCGCGGCCGCGCAGGCGGTCAACGTCCGGGAGGCCTCCCGCTCCCTGCTCTCCCCCGCCGCCTACGACGCCATCGCCCTCGGCGACGACCGCGCGGCGACCGAGGCCCTCCTCCCCGCCCACCAGGCCGACGTGGTGGACCCCGACCCCCCGCCCGGCGAATGCCGCTACCACGCGGTCACCGCCGACCCGCTGGACGACGCCTTCGGCGACTCCTACCGAATCTGCTTCACCGGCGACCGGGTCTCCGCCAAGGACCTCCTGACCACTTCGGCCCCTTGACGCACCGGCCCTCCGGCCCCGCCTCCGCCCGTTCCGGAAGGGGACGCCCTCGGGCGGGGCCGCCCGTCCGCGCCGATGGTCCGCCGTCCGGGTCCGCCGGGGAGCCGCAGGCCCGCCCTCCCGGGGGCGGGCGCACCGCCCCGGAGCGGTCTCAGTCGGGCCGGGTCTCGCGCAGGTAGGCGAGGACGGCCTGGACCCTGCGGTTGCGGGAGGGGTCCGGGCAGGTGCCCAGCTTGGTGAAGACCGCGTTGATGTGCTTGGTGACCGCGCTGCCGCTCAGCACCAGTTCCGCGGCGATGCCCGCGTTGGAGCGGCCGGCGGCCATCAGCCCGAGGACCTCGCGCTCGCGCGGGGTCAGGCGGGCGAGCACCCCTGGAGGGGCGGCCTCCGCCTGCGGACGCCCCTCGGCGGGAGGCCCGCCGTGCACCCGGGCGAGGCCGGGTCGCGGCCGCTCCGGGCGCGGCGGGGCCTGTCCTCGGGGCATCAGCCGTCCTCTTCCACCGCGTCGACGTCGGACAGGACCGCGTAGACGGCCGCGTGCACGGGGACCGCGCCGGGGGCGGGGTCGGAGCTGAGGCGCAGATAGCGTTCGAGGACCCCGGCCAGGTCGTCGCGGAGCCCGGCCAGCTGCTCGGCGGTGAGCCGCAGCGGGTTGCTCGACATGGCGGACCGCCCGCGCCAGGCGTCCGGCAGGCGGTGCCGCCGGTCGATGAAGGTCCGCACGATCCGCGCGTCGCGGTCGAGGACGGTGCGCGCGAACGCGTCCTGCGTCTCGGCTTCCGCGGGCTCGTCGCCGGCGCTCGGCGTGTAGCCGATCCCCTGGGGGACGAGGCGCCACGGGCGCGCCCGCCCCCTGCCTCCCCCGGTCTCCTCGGCCAGCCCGTACTTGCCGAGCAGGCCGAGGTGGTAGGAGCAGGTCTTCGCGGAGAGGCCCAGGCGCTCGGCGGCGGCCGTCGCCGTGATCTCGCCTTCCTCGCGCAGCAGGTAGAGCAGGTCCAACCGCGCCGGATGGGCGAGCGCCCGCAGCCGGAGCGGTTCGGAGGCGGTGTTCTCGGAATGAGCGTTCTCGGAAGGGATGTTCTCAGAAGACATGTTCCCATGGTGGTCTTCCCCGGGAACCCCCGTCAACCTGCACGAACGTGCACCCTTTTCCGCAGAACCCGGTCCCTGCGGAGCCCGGACCACCGGCACCGCTCCCCCTTCGCGTTGATCTCGGGGTTGTTGCCGTCTCAAAGTGCAGGTTCGAGCGGGCAGCGAAGGCAGGGAGGGGACCGGCCGGCCGGTCCGGCGCGGCGCCTCGCGGAGCGAAGCTTCAAACAGGCAGCGAGGGCGGGCAGGGGACCGGCCAGTCGGTCAAGCGCGGCGCCCCACGGAGCGAAGCTTCAAACAGGCAGCGAAGGACAGGAGGGGCACCGGCCGGTCGGTCCGGAGCGGCATCTCGCGGGGCGAGGGTTCAAGCCAGCGGCGACGGCAGCGGCAGGGACGAGGCGCGGGCGGTCGCCCGGGCGCGGCACCTCACGGCGTGGGGGTTCAAGCGGGCGGCGAGGGCAGACAGGGACACCGGCTGGTCGGTCGGGTGCGGCACCTCGCGGAGCCGGGGTGCAAACCGGTGGCGAGAGCGAGCGGGCGCGCCCTGCGCACCTTCGCAGCACCTCGATTACATCTACCAGCGAGTAGTAAGCCCCAAGACCTCCACCACCCCCTTCCCGGTTACCCAGAGTGGCCGAACAGAGCCTCTCAGGAGAACAAAAGCGACATCTCACCCCCGCGCCGCCCCTGCCCGGGTTCCGATCCCCTACTTCCCGGCCTTGCGGGCGGCCCGAACCCCCGATCACCGGCCCGATCGGGACGATTCGGGCCGCCAAGGGGCCGATCCGGGCCGAGATGCGCGCCCGGGAATCACCGGGGTGCTCTCGCGGTGCGCAGGGCGCCCCACCCCGCCATCACCCTGCGTATTCACCCAGGTCAGAGAGAGGCAGCGGTTTCAGGGGCAGCCGGCCACGACGCCCGGGCGACGCGGGAACGCCGCCCCGGCCCGCCCCGGCCCGCCCCGACCGGCCCCGCCCCGCTCTGCCGCGCCCGACCGACCGGCCGGTCCCCTTCCCGCCTTCGCCGCCCGCTTGAGCCCCGGCTCCGTGGGGGGCCGCGCCCGGGCGACCGCCTTCGCCCCGCCCCTACCTGCGCCGTCGCCGCCCGTCTTGACCTTCGCTCTGCGGGGCGCCGCGCCCGACCGACCGGCCGGTGCCCCTCCCCTCCCTCGCCGCCAGCCTGAACCGCCACCCCGTGGGGCCCGCGCCCGGGCGACCACCTGCCCCCGCCCCTGCCTCCGCCGTCGCCGCCCGCTTGAACCCCCGCCCCGCGAGACGCCGCGCTCGGCTGGAGTGCCCGACTCGGTTCCTTCCGGCGCCGTCGCTGCCATCCCCTGCGGTACTTCCGCGGAAAGGGGACCCGCAGCCGGGAAGCCCGCCGGGAGTAAGACCCCGGGCGGGGTCCAGTGGGTCCTCGGGGCCGTGGGGTGGGAGTCGCTGCGGGCGACCTCGCCGCACAGGGTCTCGATGCGGGCGCGTTCCTCATGGGGCGAGTGTCCGCCCGGCAGGCCTCACCCCTCCGGCGCCCCTCACGCCTGCGGCGAGGCGTCCATCCAGGCGCGGGCCTGCGCCCAGGCGGGGCTCGCCGGGTCGATCACCGCGAAGTGGTCGACGCCGTCCAGGACCCGCAGCTCCACCGGGTCTCCGGCGGCGCGGGCCGCCTCGGTGTAGGCGAGGCTCTGCTGCAGCGGGACGCGCTGGTCGCGGTCGCCGTGCAGGACCAGCTGCGGCAGGCCGAAGGGGACCTGCGCCACCGGTGAGGCGGCGCGCAGCTCCGCCCCACCAAGTTCAGAGCCGAGGAAGTCGGCGACGGCGCCCTCGCCCAGGCCGCGCCGGTGGGCGTCGGCCAGGTCGGTGACCGGGGCCAGGCAGACCACCGAGGTCAGCGGCGACCCCGGAGCGGCCAGCAGCGCCAGGTGACCGCCGGCCGAGTGGCCGACCGCGACCACCCGGTCCGGGCGGTCCGCGGAGCCCTCGGCGGGCAGTCGCTCCGCCAGCAGCGCCAGGGCGGCGCGCACGTCGTCCAGGGTCTGCGGCCAGCCGCCGCCGTCGGAGCCGGTGCGCCGGTACTCCGTGTTCCACACCCGCCACCCGGCCGCGGCCAGGTCGGCGCCGAGCGGGTCCATCAGGTCGGCCGCCCGGATGTCCCGCCAGAACCCGCCGTGCAGCAGCACCGCGACCGGCGCGGGCCGGCCGTCCGCCCGCCGCTCCGGGCCACCGACCTCGATCCTCTGACTGGGGTGCGCCCCGTAGCGCAGGACCTCCGCCCGCAGCGGGGCCTGTTCTCCGTTCTCCGGTTCCATGCCGCCATCCTTCCACCGCCGGGTTCCTGCACACCGTTCCTCCGAACGAAGACCGGCTCCCTCCCCCGGCCCGCCCGGGCCACCGGACCACCCGCCCATTCCGCTCCACCGCGCGCGGCCCTCCACCAGGCGCCCATGCCGCTTCTCCGGACGGAGACCACCGCCCCAGCCGCCCGGGCCTCCGTTCCCGCCGGGCGCGGCCGTCCGCCGATGCCCGGGCGGGGCTCTCATGGGGCGTTCGGCCGCGCGGTCCACCGAATGTCGGGGGCCGCCGGACCGACCGCGGTTCCCCGAGGCCCGCCGGGGCTTCCCGGAAGGACTTCCCGCCCTCCTGCGGCGCCGGGTCCGCGGGCGGGCCGGCCTCGGTGCCGCCCCCTCCGGTCGCCCTTCCCGGGAGGTTCGCGGGTGCACCGGTTCAGCGCCGGGTCTCGGGGCGCCAGCGGCGGTGGGCCGGGCCCTGGTCGGGGTGGCGGAGGAGCTCCAGGCGGGGGCGGGGGCCGTCGGTGCGGCCGGTCGGCGGCCGGCGGGAGCCCCGGGAGAACTGGACCGGCCAGTCGGCGCCGGGGCCGGTGTAGTCCTGCTCGGCCGCGGCGTGCAGGGTCCACTGCGGGTCGTAGAGGTGGGTGCGGCCCAGCGCGCACAGGTCGGCCCGGCCCGCCAGGATCAGCGAATTGACGTCGTCGTAGGAGGAGATCGCGCCGACCGCGATCACCGGGATCCCGGTCTCGGCGCGGATCCGGTCGGCGAAGGGCACCTGGTAGCTGCGCCCGTAGGCGGGCTCCTCGTCCGCGACGACCTGGCCGGTGGAGACGTCCACGGCATCGGCGCCGGCCGCGGCGAAGGCGCGGGCGATGCGCACCGCGTCGCCGCCGCCGATGCCGCCCTCGGCCCAGTCGGTGGCCGAGATGCGCACAGCCATCGGCCGTTCGGCGGGCCAGGCGTCGCGCACCGCAGCGAAGACCTCCAGCGGGTAGCGGAGCCGGGCGTCCAGGTCGCCGCCGTAGCGGTCGGTGCGCCGGTTGGTCAGCGGGGAGATGAACTCCGACAGCAGGTAACCGTGGGCGCAGTGCAGTTCGAGCAGGTCGAAGCCGGCCCGGGCGGCCGATTCGGCGCTGCGCGCGA
This sequence comes from Nocardiopsis potens DSM 45234, assembly GCF_000341105.1. Classification (GTDB taxonomy): domain Bacteria; phylum Actinomycetota; class Actinomycetes; order Streptosporangiales; family Streptosporangiaceae; genus Nocardiopsis_A; species Nocardiopsis_A potens. The sequence continues at coordinate 9,675 of NZ_ANBB01000025.1, read as the reverse complement.
ACCGCTCCCGGATCTCGTCCATGCCGGCCCGGTCCAGCTCGGCCGGGACCTGGTTGACGCCGGGCCGGTACGGGATCGGCGAGGGCGCGACCACCGGCCAGGCCCCCTCCTCCAGCGGGTCGTCCATCCCCTCCCACATCAGCCTGGTGGCGCCCTTGCGGCCGGAGTGGCCCAGCTGCACGCCGATCGCGGCGGTGCTGGAGGCGTGCACGAAGTCGGTGATCCGCCGCCACGCCGCCTCGTGCCCGGGGGTGTACAGGCCGGCGCAGCCCGGGGTGATGCGCCCCTCCGGGGAGACGCAGACCATCTCCGTCATCACCAGGCCGGCTCCGCCGAGCGCCTTGGAGCCCAGGTGGACCAGGTGGAAGTCGCCGGGGGTGCCGTCCTCGGCGGAGTACATGTCCATCGCCGAGACCACGATCCGGTTCTTCAGCTCCAGGCCGCGCAGCCGGAACGGGTGGAACATGGCCGGCCGGGGCCCGGGCTCCTCCGCATTCCCCGTCTCCCCCGCCTTCCCCGCCGCGGCCTCCTCTTCCGGCCCGGTGGCCCCGGCGGTCCCGGCGGCGCGTGCGAAGGCGGCATCGACGGCGGCGACGAAGCCGGGGTCGCGCAGCCGCAGGTTCTCCCGGCCCACCCGGCGGCTCCGGGTGAGCAGGTTGAACGCGAACTGCAGCGGCTCCTGGCCGGTGTAGCGGCCGATGTCCTCGAACCACTCCAGGCTGGCCTGGGCGGCGCGCTGCAGGCTCTGCGCGACGGGGCGGCGCTCGGCCTCGTAGGCCTCCAGCGCCGTGTCGGGGTCGGGGTGCTCGTGCAGGCAGGCCGCCAGGGCCAGGGCGTCCTCCATGGCGAGCTTGGTGCCCGAGCCGATGGAGAAGTGCGCGGTGTGCGCGGCGTCGCCGAGCAGCACCGTGCGGCCCCGCCGCCAGGTGCGGTTGCGCACCGTGGTGAAGGAGCGCCAGCGGGCGTTGTTCGGGATGAGCCGGTGGCCGCCGAGCACCCCGGCGAAGAGCTCGGCGCAGCGCCGCACCGATTCGGTGTCGTCGGCGCCGGGCGGCAGGCCCGGGTCTCGGAACCCGGCGGCCCGCCACACCTTCTCGTGCATCTCCACGATGAAGGTGCTCTCCCGCTCCGAGTAGGGGTAGGCGTGCGCCTGCACCACCCCGTACGGGGTCTCCAGGACGTGGAAGTTGAAGGCGTCGAAGACCAGGTCGGTGCCGAGCCACATGTACCGGCAGGCGCGGTGGTCCAGGGCGGTGCCGAAGTGGGCGGCGTGCGCGGTGCGCACCGCGCTGCCGGCGCCGTCGGCGGCGACCACCACGTCGTGCTCGCGCTCCAGCTCCTCCAGCGGCGGCGCCTCGGTGCGGAAGTGCAGTTCGACGCCGAGCTCGGCGCAGCGGTCGCGGAGGATCCCCAGCAGCACCCGGCGGTCCACCGCGGAGAAGCCGTGCCCGCCGGAGGTGACGGTGGCGCCGCGGTGGTGCACGTCGATGTCGTCCCAGCGGGCGAAGGACTTGGTCAGCGCGGCGTGCACGTCGGGGTCGGCGTGCTCGATGCCGCCGAGGGTCTCGTCGGAGAGCACCACCCCGAACCCGAAGGCGTCGCCGGGCGCGTTGCGCTCGTAGACCGCCACCCGGTGTCCGGGGTCGAGCCTCTTCACCAGGGCGGCGAGGTACAGCCCGCCGGGGCCGCCGCCGATGCAGGCGATGCGCATGGGGACTCCGTGACTGGTCGGGCGGCCGGGCGCCGCCGGTGTGCTCGGTTCCGGGCCGGGCGGCTCAGCCGCTCTCGCGGAGCTTGAACCGCTGCAGCTTGCCGGTCTCGGTGCGGGGCAGCGCGGCGGTGAACTCCACCGCCCGCGGCGTCTTGTAGGGGGCGATGCGCTCCTTGACGAAGGCCTTGAGCGCCTCGGCGGCGGCCTCGTCGGAGGGGGAGCCCTCGGCGGGGACGACGACGGCCTTGACGATCTGCCCGCGCTCGGTGTCGGGGACGCCGACGACCGCGGCCTCGGCCACGTCCGGGGAGCGCATCAGCACCTCCTCCACCTCGATGGCGGCGATGTTGTAGCCGGCCGAGACGATCATGTCGTCGGAGCGGGAGCGGTACCAGAAGTAGCCGTCGGCGTCGCGCACGTAGGTGTCGCCGGTGATGTTCCAGCCGCCGCGCACGTAGACCGCCTGCCGGTCGTCGTCGAGGTAGCGGCAGCCGACCGGGCCGCGCACCGCGAGCCGACCGGGCGTGCCGTCGGGCACCGGGCGGCCGTCGTCGCCGAGCACCTCGGCGGTGAACCCGGGCACGGGGCGCCCGGTGGCGCCGGGCCGGACGTCCTCGTCGGCGGCGGAGATGAAGATGTGCAGCATCTCGGTGGCGCCGATGCCGTCGATCAGCCGCACCCCGGTCTCCTCGTACCAGGACTGCCAGACCGCGGCGGGCAGGTGCTCGCCGGCCGAGACGCAGCGTCGCAGCGAGGACAGGTCGCGCCGGCCGGCCTCGGCCAGCATCGCCCGGTAGGCGGTGGGCGCGGTGAACAGCACGGTGACGCGCTCCTCCTCGATCGCCCGGGCCAGCCGCTCCGGCCCCGCCTTCTCCAGCAGCAGGGTCGCGGCGCCGGCGCGGAGCGGGAAGATGAGCAGGCCGCCCAGTCCGAAGGTGAAACCGAACGGCGGGCTGCCCGCGAACAGGTCGTCCCGGCGCGGCTTGAGGACATGGGCGGAGAAGGTGTCGGCGATGGCCAGCACGTCGCGGTGGAAGTGCACGCACCCCTTGGGCCGGCCGGTGGTGCCCGAGGTGTAGGCGATCAGGGCGACGTCGTCGGCGGCGGAGGGCAGCGCGGCGAAGGGCGGCTCGCCCTCGGCGGCGGCCCGCTCGGCGAGCTCGGCGGGGTCCTGCGGCCCGCCGCCGCCGTAGAACGCGATCTCGGTGCGGCCGCCCAGGTCGCCGGCGGCGCGGTCGGCCGCGGTGTGCAGGTCGGCGGCGAACCGGGCGTCGCACAGCGCGTGCGAGACGCGCGCCGCGCGCAGCACCGCCTCCAGCTCCTCGGCGCGCAGCACCGGCAGCACCGTCACCACCACCCCGCCGGCCTTGAGGACCGCCAGCCAGCAGGCGGCCAGCATCGGCGAGTTGGGGCCGCGCAGCAGCACCCGGTTGCCGGGGCGCACGCCCATCTCCTCGACCAGCAGCCGGGCGATGCGGTCGGTGCGGGCGCGCAGCCCGCCGTAGCTCCACGCCTCGCCCGCCCCGCCGCGGATGCAGGGCCGGTCGCCGCCGTACCGGTCGATGGTGCGGTCCAGCAGCTCCTCGGCGCAGTTGAGCCGGGCCGGGTAGTGCAGTTCGGGCAGGGTGAACAGCAGGCGCGGCCACTGGTCGGCGGGCGGGAGGCGGTCCCGGGCGAAGGTGTCGGTGTAGGCGGACGGGGAAAGACTCGGCTCCATCGCGGTCTCCTGCTGGTCCGACTGTCGGTTCTGGTCAGGCGTCCGGTGGGCGGCGCCGGTCGGCGCGGCGGAACATCTCCCGCGCGATGATGCCGCGCTGCACCTCCGAGGCGCCCTCGTAGATGCGCGGGGCGCGGACCTCGCGGTAGAGGTGCTCCAGCAGGTGCCCGCGCTGCAGGGCGCGGGCGCCGTGGATCTGCACGGCGGCGTCGACCACGTACTGGGCGGTCTCGGTCGCGTGCAGCTTGGCCATCGCGGCGCGCTCGGTGGGGGTGGCGCCGTCCGGGGCGCCGCCGTCGGCCGCGGTGTCCTGGGCTTCGGCGGCCCAGTAGACCAGCAGCCGGGCGGCCTGGGTGCGGACGGCCATCTCGGCCAGGGTGTGCGCGACGGTCTGCTGGTCGCGCAGCGGCCCGCCGAAGGCGTGCCGGGCCGCTGCGTGCCGCTCGGCGGCGTCCAGTGCGGCCTGCGCCATGCCCACGGCGAACGCGCCGACGCTGGGGCGGAACAGGTCGAGGGTGCGCATCGCGACCCGGAAGCCGCGGCCCTGCTCGCCGATGAGGTCGCCGGGGCCCACCGGCACGCCGTCGAAGACGAGCCGGCCCAGCGCGTGGTCGGCGAGCATGTCCAGGTGCTCGCCGTGCAGGCCGGGGCGGTCGGCGGGGACCAGGAACGCGGAGACGCCGCGCGCCCCGGGGTCGGGGCCGGTGCGGGCGAAGACGGTGTAGAAGTCGGCGTCGGGGGCGTTGGAGATCCAGGTCTTCTCGCCGTGCAGCCGCCAGCCCCCGTCCCTGCCGGGGCGGGCCTCCAGCCGCAGCGCGGCCGCGTCGGACCCGGCCTCGGGCTCGCTGAGCGCGAACGCGGCGACCGCCTCGCCGGCGGCGGCGCGCGGGATCCACTCCTCGGCCTGCTCGGGGGTGCCGGACTGGAGCACCGGGTAGGCGCCCAGGCCCTGCAGGGCCAGCGCGGTCTCGGCGGCGGTGCTGACCCCGGCGGTGTTCTCCCGCAGCAGGCACAGCTCCAGCGCGGAGGCGCCCTTCTCCGGGAAGAGCCGGGCCAGCAGGCCGGCATCGGCCAGCCGGCGCAGCAGGGCGCGGTCGACCCGCCCGGCGTGCTCTCCGTGCCCTCCTCTCCCCCCGCCGTGCGCGGGGGCGCCGGAGGCGAACGCGCGCTCGGCGGCGGCGCGGACCGACGCGGCGAAGCCGCGCTGGTGCGGGCTGAGCGTGAACGCCATTGCGCCCTCCCCGGGTCGCCGATGGTGCGCCTCCGAATATACCGAGTCCGTGACGGCCGTCAATGGTTCGTCACTCGCGGGTTCCCGGCGGTATCGTGCAAGCGTGACGACGGCACCCGACACGGCACTCGACGGCACCAACGGCACCGACGGAGCCCCCGGGGAGACTCCGGACACCGCGGGGCGGTCCGGCGGGGAGCGGCGCAACCGCCGCCCCCGCTCCCTGATCGTCTCCTTCTTCGGCGGCTACGGCCGGGAGGTCGGCGGCTGGGTCTCGGTGGCGGGCCTGATCTCGCTCATGGCCGGCCTGGACGTGGACGCGCCCGGGGTCCGCTCGGCGGTCTCCCGGCTCAAGCGGCGCGGGCTGCTGGAGTCCGAGCGGCGCGGAGGCGCGGCCGGCTACCGGCTCTCCGAGGCGGGCGTGCGCATCCTGGCCGACGGCGACCGCCGCATCTTCGAGCGCCGCACCGCCGAGCTCGCGGCCGGGTGGGTGCTGGTGGTCTTCTCCATCCCCGAGGCCGAGCGCGGCCTCCGGCACCGGCTGCGCTCCCGGCTGACCTGGCTGGGCTTCGGCAGCACCGCCGCCGGGGTGTGGATCGCCCCGGCCCACCTGGCCGACGAGGCCCGGCGCGCCCTGACCGAACTGGGCGTGCGCGAGTACGCCCAGCTGTTCACCGGGCAGCGGCTGGGCTTCGGCGACCTGGCCGACGCGGTCGCCGACTGGTGGGACCTGGACGCCCTGCAGGGCATGTACCGCGCCTTCCTCGCCGAGTACGAGCCGGTGCTGGCCCGGCGCCGCCTCTCCGGCGAGGACGGCGGCCCCGCCGCCGCCTTCGCCGACCACCTGCGCGCGGTGGACGCCTGGCGCCGGATGCCCTTCCTCGACCCGGGCCTGCCCCCCGAGGTGCTCCCCTCCGACTGGTCCGGCACCCGCGCCGCCCAGGTCTTCCTCGACCTGCACGCCCTGCTCCGCCCGCCGGCCCTGGAGCACGTCCGCGCCGCCACCGGGAGCTGAGGGCCCCGCGGGCAGGCCCGGACCCACCGACTGCCCGGCGGCCTTTCCCCGGGCGCCTTTCCCCGGACACCGGGGATCTCCCGCCCGCCGCGCGGTCGAAAACCGCGGATGCAGGCGGGCACGGACGGGCAGACGGGCAGATGGGGGAAGCCCGATGGGACGGCCGGTCGCGCTCCCGACGGCACGCCCCCGCACCGCCTGGTTCCGACCGCCCCCGGGCCCGCTTCCCTTCTCCCGCCGGCGGTCTAGGATCCACCCCATGCCCGACGCCCCGGAGAGGAAGACCGGGCCGCTCGAACGGTGCGGCGACGTGTACGGCCTGCTGGACCAGATCCGGCTGCGCCCGTCCGTGTGGGTGCCGGGCGGGTCCCTGCACGACCTGCAGAACATCCTGATCGGCTACGACGCGGCCCTGGTGGTCAACGGCCTGGAGCGGTCCGCCTTCTGGCCGACCGGCCCGTTCGCCGACTGGCTGCACGAGCGGTACGGCTGGTCGATGAGCACGGGCTGGGCCCGCGCCATCGAACGCGAGGCCGGCGCCGAGGAGCCGCTGCGGGCGTTCCTCCGACTGCTCGACGAGTACCGCACGGAAGGCCGCTGACCTGCACGGATCTCTCGCCGTCCGCGGCACCTCACGGGGTCAGGGTTCAAGCAGGCGGCGACGGCGGGTGGGGGACCGGCCGGTCGGTCCGGTACAGGCCCCACGAGGTGAGGGTTCAGACCAGCGGCGACGGCGCAGGAAGGGACAGGGCCGGGCACCCCGGCCGAGCGCGGCGCCTCGCGAAGCGAGGGTTCAAGCAGGCGGCGGGAGCGGGAGGGGCCGGCGCCGTGTTCGCCGGCCCGGCAGGGCACGTGCTTCCGGCGGGAGAAAGGCGGCGCCCCGGTGAAGGCAGGGCGGGCGCTCACCCACACTCGACTGGGGGGTTATGCCTCATATGCCGGATCAGTGTCGGGGTCGGGCATGTACGGGGGCTCCCTGCGCATCTCCACGGCGACCCCGATGACATCTACGCGCGAGTAGTAGCTCCTGAAGCCCTCATTCTTCCCCAATGATTACCCAGAGCGACAAAGAAGAGCTCTACGGGAGAACAAAAGCGACATCTCACTTCCGCCTTTGACCTTCCCGGGGTTCGGCCCGCCGGTTTCCGGCTTTGCGGTCGACATGAACCCCCGTTCCTCGGCCCGAACGGCGCCGATCGGGCCCTCAGGGGCCGAATCCGGCCCGAGATGCGCGCCCCGGCGCCGCCAGGGTGATGTGGAGGTGCGCAGGGCACCCCACCCAACCATCACCCTGCGTATTTGCCCAGGTCAGGAAAGAGGTAGGTTTCCACGCGGCCGCCCGAGGCGACGCGGGAGCGGCCATCCCGCCGCCCTGGCCCGCGCCGCCCCCTCGACCGCCCCGCCGCGCCTGACCGACCGGCCGGTCCCCCTCCCGCCGGCGCCGCCGGCCTGAACCTCAACCCCGTGAGGCGCCGCGCCCGACCGGCCAGCCGGTCCCGCCGGGTGGCCGGGGCTCGGCTGGCTGCGCTGACCAGGGCACACCGCCCCATCAGAGGGCTAGGCGTAGGTCACCAGCGGCCGGGGCTCTCCGCCTGCGGTGCGGTGGAAGTCGGCGAGGTCGGTGAGGAGGGAGCGGAGCGTCTCGGCGTCCTCGGGGAGGCGGGCGGTGAAGTCGGGCCAGCCGGTGAAGTGGAGTGCGCCCGGCGTCTCCACCAGGCCGGTGACCGCGTCCCAGAAGGCGTTCCAGTTCCGGCCGTAGAAGGCGGGGAAGCCCAGCTCCCGCTTGAGCAGCCGGTGCAGGCCGTCCGCGTCGGCCACCCCGGAGAGGTCGATCCGGACGGTGACGCCGGACAGGTCGTCGCCGAAGGTCGCGACGCTCCCGGGGCGGGTCTCCCGGACCGCTTCGACCAGGTCGAGCAGGCCGGCGGCGTCCTCCGGCCGGTGCTCCACCAGTGCGCTCCAGCCCACGATGTGCAGCTCGTGCGGGATCCGCGCCCGCTCCTGGGCCGGCAGGCGCAGGTCGGCCCAGGTGCGCGGGGCGCAGGCCTGCACCGCCAGCCGGGCGGCCACCACCCGGACCAGGGAGGCGCCGTCGAGCTCCTCGGGTGAGACGTCGATGATCATTCCGCCGCCCCCTCCCCCGCGCCGGGGCGGACGGCGGCGGCCGCGTGGCAGGCCAGGCGGCCCGTGGCGCGGGCGGTGACCCGCCCGTTCGCGATGCGGACCGCGGCCTCGGTGCCGTCGCCGGGGCCGGCCACGCCGGCCGCGGCGGCGATCGCGCCCTCCGGGTCGCACACCACCTGGAGCCGGGGCAGCGCCTCGGCGGGGACCGCGCCGCGCAGGCAGCCGGTCAGGTCGGCGACGGCCAGCCGGGCCAGCGGGAGCAGTTCGGCGGGGGCGTCGGCGGTGATCGCGGCGGTGACCCGGTCGCCGGGGCGGGCGGCGCGGACCGCCTCCTCCACCGCGCCGGCCCGGTGCACCCCCAGCACGCACAGCACCCCGTCGGCGGCCAGGTCGGCGGGGGCGGCGGCGACCAGGTCGGCCGCGTCCGGGGGCGACCAGGGGTCGTCGGCGCCCTGCACCGGGGGCGGGTAGGCCGGTTCCGGCCACGCGTCGTCGGGGTAGACGCCGTCCAGGTGCTCGCAGGCGCGGACCACGTCGAACGGCTCGGTGAACCCGGGGGCCGCGGCGGCGGTGCGGCTCGCCCCGTGCAGCAGGGTGAGCGCGGCCTCGGCGGTGCGCACCCCGCGGGCCGCCCGCTCCGGGCCGAGCCGCTCCAGGGCCAGCCCCAGCAGCAGCGCGTCCACCTTCATCAGCTGGGCGAACGCGTGCCGGGCGGGCTCGTCCGCCTGGACCTCGGGGATGAGGTCCTCGTCCATCCGGGCCTCGCCGGGGCGGCCGTCGGAGCCCGCCAGCGGGAGCCGGGACATCCAGGCGCGGGCGAAGGCGCCGAGCGCCTCGCGGACGGTGCGGCCCGGAGCGGGGGGCGCCGGGGCGGGACCGCGTTCGGCCCGCTCGGCCAGTACCGCGAAGTACAGTGCGCGCTTACCGGGGAAGTTGGAGTAGACCGCTCCGCGGGTGAGCTCGGCGCGCTCGGCGATGGCGTCCACCTTGGCGTCGCGGAACCCCCGCTCGGCGAACTCCGCGGCCGCCGCGGCCAGCACTTTCGTCCGGGTGACCTCTTGCAGCTCCGCCCTGCTGAGCCTGGCCATCGCGCTCCTCGCCGCCGCTTTGCCGATCCGCACCGCCCAAGATATCGTCATCATCCAGATGATGGGATCATCTAGAGGGGCGGGAGCGTGTGGCGCGCATCGGGGACGGCGACGACCTGCTGAAGTGCTCGTTCTGCGGCAAGAGCCGGCGGCAGGTGCAGCGGCTCATCGCCGGCCCGGTCGGGGTGTGCATCTGCGACGAGTGCGTCGAGCTGTGCAACGAGCTGGTCGACGAGGAGTTCGGCGAACCCGCGGCCCCGGTCCCGGCCGACCTTCCCAAGCCGCGTGAGATCTATGAGTTCCTGGATTCGTATGTGATCGGTCAGGAGCAGGCGAAGAAGGCCTTGTCGGTGGCGGTGTACAACCACTACAAGCGGGTGCGTTCGGAGGGGGAGCGCCCGCGCGATGAGGACGTGGAGATCGCCAAGTCCAACATCTTGCTGCTGGGGCCCACGGGGTCGGGCAAGACGCTGCTGGCCCAGACGCTGGCCAAGATCCTCAACGTTCCGTTCGCGATCGCCGACGCCACGGCGCTGACCGAGGCGGGGTATGTGGGCGAGGATGTGGAGAACATCCTGCTGAAGCTGATCCAGGCGGCCGATTACGACGTGAAGAAGGCCGAGACCGGGATCATCTACATCGACGAGGTGGACAAGGTCGCCCGCAAGTCGGAGAACCCCTCGATCACCCGGGACGTGTCGGGTGAGGGGGTGCAGCAGGCTTTGCTGAAGATCTTGGAGGGGACCACGGCCAGTGTTCCGCCGCAGGGCGGGCGCAAGCATCCGCACC
>NZ_ANBB01000024.1 GCF_000341105.1 Nocardiopsis potens DSM 45234 | reverse complement strand
CCGCCCCGTTCCTACTTTCGCCGTCGCCGCTCGTCTTGACCTTCGCTCTGCGGGGTGCCGCGCTGGACCGACCGGCCGGTCCCCACCGCTGCCTTCGCTGCCTGCTTGGACCTGCACCCCGCGAGACGCCGCACCCGGCTGGAGCGCCCGACCGCGCCCCTACTTGCGCCGTCGCCGCCCGCCTTGACCTTCGCTCCGTGGGGCGCCGCGCCCGACCGATCGGCCGGTCGGGCTCCTCCTGTCCTCTGGTGCGCGGTGTTGCAGCGGACACTGGAAACCACCCGCTCTGACAAGGCCGCAGCGTCGAGATCATCGGCATGGCTCGGGGCACGGGGTCGGTAGGCTTCCCCTGTGTCTGCTTCCTCCACCTCGACCGGTCCCTCGGCCGGCCCGTCCGGTGCCGGGCCCGCGCGGCTGGCCGTCGGCATCGCCGCCTACACCCTGCTCTTCCTGGCGGCGCTGGGCACCGGCGTCGTCGGCGGGGTGTACGCCGGCTGGCTCGGCTGGCTCTGGATGACCGGCCTGGTCGGCCAGGCGCTCGCGCTGATCACGCTGGCGGTCGTGCTGGCCGCGCTCTACGCCGCGGTGCGGGGCGTCCACCGGGCCACCGGCGGGCCGCTGGGGCCGCTGCTCTGCACCATCGGCTGGGTCCTCGCCCAGATGGTGCTGGTGGGGGTCGGCGCCAACGGCGACGTCGTCTTCAGCGCCGCCGGGGTGAACTACCTCTACCTGCTCGGCGGGGTCGGCGCGGTCATGTTCGGGCTGCTCTCCACTACCCGCGCGGCCGCCCGCTGACCCTGGGCACGGCGGCCCCGGGCACGGCGCGGCCCCCGCGGCGGAGCCGCGGGGGCCGGTGCACAGGGGCCGGTCAGGAGGCCCAGAAGCGCATCAGCACGTCACCGTAGAGGACGTCCATCTGCGGCATGCCGATCGCCTGGAACAGCCCGGTGATCTCGTTCAGGTAGACCATCTGGACCTCGGGCAGCCAGAGCACGCCGAAGACCGCGATGACGCCGAACAGGCCGAAGCCGCGGGCGACCCGCTCCATCCCCTCGAACCGGCGCGGGCTCGCCGTCGCCGCCTCCAGCAGCGGCACCAGGATCCCGTAGCCGTCCAGGCCGGGGATGGGCAGCAGGTTGACCAGGGCGGCGGTCAGGTTGAGGAAGCACAGGAACATCAGCCCGCCGATGAACCAGTTGTCGGTCACCGAGCCGGCCGGCAGCAGCACCGTCACCGCGGCCGCGAGCAGCACGGCCAGCACCAGGCTGGCGACGATCCCGGCGAGCGGGGCGAGCATCCGCCGCCCCCGGCCGCCGACCGCCTCCCGGTCGGTGTAGGAGGCCGGGCCGGTGATGCCCAGGCCGCCGATGAGCACGAACAGCAGCGGCAGCACCAGGCCGGTGAAGACGCCGCCGCCGCGCTCGCCCGAGGCGGTGACTCTGCGCTCCCGGTAGGCGAACGGGTTGAGCCGCAGGTAGCCGCTGCCGCGCAGCCCCCGGTCGCCGGAGAGGTAGGCGACCAGGGCGTGCGCGAACTCGTGCACCGCCACCGAGGCGATCCAGCCGCCGATGATGAACACGAACGGCGCGTACACGCTGCCGCCGTCGTTCCAGCCGAGCTCCAGCTCGGTCCGGTTCCAGCTGAACCAGCCGGCGATGCCGGTGACGGCGAGCACCAGCAGGAAGACCGGGCTGGGCACGAAGTCCAGCGCGGAACCGGAGGCCCCCGCCCCGCCGGAGCGGCCGTCGCCCTCGCCGCCGGCGGCCGGGACCTTCCCGGCCTCCTCCTCGTCGACGGCGCCGTTCGCGGGCCCCTCCGCCGGGCCGGCCGGATCGCGGTCGGCATCGCCGTCGCCGTCGAGGTCGCCGTCGCGGTCCTTCGCGGGCTCGGGGTCCCCGGTCTCCTCCGCGCCGCCCTCGGGGCGTTCGGCGGAGGCGTCCCGCCCGGCCCCGGACGTCCCGGAGGGCGCCTCCGGGGCATCGGCCGGCCCGCTCTCCGGGGTGTCCGGGGCAGGCTCGTCTGCGGCGACGGCGGACGCGGTGCCGCCTGTGCTCTCTTCGGGATCCGTGCCGGCCGGATCGGGCGTGGACATGCTTCTCCCACGGGTCTCAAGGTCGTGCGTCATGTGCGGCGGACGGCGCCGGGACGTGTCGCCTGCGCGGCGTCGAAGGGCGTCGGGGGTCGCGCCCTGGCCGGTGACCACAAGGCTACGGCCATCCGGAGACCCCCGCTCACCGGGGCGCGCCGCGGCGCCGCAGGACGTCGGTCTCACCGCCGCCGCCGTCCCGGCCGACGCCGGGACCCGGCGGGGAGGGGTCAGAGCGAGGCCGGCGGCGCGGTCGCGGAGAGGTGCAGCGCGGTCAGCGCGAAGGCCTGGCCGGAGCGGGAGAGGTCCGGGCAGCCCTCCTCGGCCACCAGGTCCCCGCTGCGGGCGAAGCCCAGCGTCTCCATCAGCCAGGTGAGGTGGAGCAGCGCGGACTGGAACCGGCCCGCCTCGGGCGGTCCGCCGCCGTCCCCCCAGCCGGCGTCGGCCAGCACCTTCCGCGCCTCCGCGCCGATGCCGACGGCCTCGGCGCGCGCGTGGCTGCCGGTGGCGCGCGGCGTGCGCAGCAGGAGCAGCCCGAGCAGGGTCTCCGCGGAGGCCTGGGTGAACCCGTCGGCGTCCAGCAGGTTCTCGGCGACCGCCCGCCACAGCGCGCGGTCGTCGGCGCGCAGGTGCCGGCCGCGGCGGGTGAGCACCAGGCGGCGGCCGGAGCGGCGCACCGCGCGCATCCCGCGCAGCAGCTTGTTCAACACGATGAGCTGCATGGCGTCGGTCTCACTGCGCGGCGGCGAGGGCGAGGTGTCCCAGTCGAACTCGGCGCACAGCTCGCGCACCACGCTGGGGGAGATGTAGCCGATCTGGGTGAGCCCGATGCCCTCGTCGGCGAAGTCGAGCAGGCGGCGCACCGGGGCGAGGGCCTCCGCGGCGTCCTGCGGCGCCTCGGCGCCGCCGATCAGCCGGCCGAGCAGCGGCCAGAGCCGCTGGCGGTGCGGGTGCGAGGGGGAGCCCAGCCAGCCGCGGGCGCGCTCCTCGCGGATCCGGTCCAGGCGGCTGCGCCCCTGCGCGTCGGGCTGGGTCAGGAACGCGTGGGTGAAGCGCTCCTGCTCCGGCCTCCAGCCGCGGGTGCCCGGCCGCACGTCGCCCGCGGCGATCGCCAGCTCCAGCGCGGCCGACACCGCCCGGTTCGCTTCGATCTCGGCGCTGCCCAGCGAGGCGCCCCAGGTCAGCTCGGGCAGGTCCGGGGGCTCCACCCCGGAGGCGCGCATCGCCCGGTGGTAGGCGGCCAGGCCGCCGTCGTACCCGCCGGAGTGGGCGTCCAGCACCGCGCGGGTGGTGGCCGACGAGCAGATCGCGGCGTAGCGGTCCAGGTCCAGCAGGGAGAAGAGGCGGCCCAGGGAGCGGGCGGTGAGCATCCGCTCCCCGGTCTCGCCGCCGAACCGGACCGGCAGCACGTACCAGCAGAACTCCTGGACGGCGCGCTGGGTCAGGTCCTGCAGGCTGCTGCCCCCGGTGATGGAGGCCAGGGCGTTCTCGGCCAGGCGGGCCGCCCGGGGGTCCAGCCGGGCGAGCTGGGCGAGGGCGGACGCGACGGTCTCCTGCATGGCGTGGGTTCGACACCTCCCCGTGCCGGCCGAGCCGGGCGTTTCGCGCCGCCGGGCGGCCTGGTCGTCTGCAGTTCTCGATGGCGGAGCCCGGCGGCGGAGCGCTCAGGCCCCGCCGGACCCGCGGCGCTTCGGCGGGTGCTGCGGCACCAGCCGGCCGGCGACCACGTCCGCCGCGGCGACCTCGACCAGCTCCCCGTCGCGCCTGCGCACCCCGATCACGCCCCCGCGCCACCATTCGAGTACACCGACGATATCCCGGAAGCGGCCGTCGGGCAGCCGTAGCCGCAGCGTGGCACGGCGTCCCAGGTCATCAGGGGTCACTTCGTTGAAGAATTTGGCGGCTTGGGCCACTCGGTCCACCCCCGATTGCGTGGAAAAGCGCTGCGAGCGCAATACTGGAAGCTGCGAATCGTCTGACGAAAGCCCGGCGAGTCCGCGTGCCGGGTCCCCGGCGTCGCCCAGGCTACGACAGCGAACACAGTTGCACGCGGTCAACGTGGCGAAGACCGAAGAGGAGTAACGACGTGACCTACGTCATCGCGCAGCCGTGCGTCGATGTGCTCGACAAGGCCTGCATCGAGGAGTGCCCCGTCGACTGCATCTACGAGGGCGAGCGCATGCTCTACATCCACCCGGACGAGTGCGTCGACTGCGGCGCCTGCGAGCCGGTGTGCCCTGTGGAGGCGATCTACTACGAGGACGACCTGCCGGAGCAGTGGTCCGAGTACTACAAGGCCAACGTCGAGTTCTTCGACGAGATCGGCTCGCCCGGCGGCGCCTCCAAGGTCGGCAAGTACGAGACCGACCACCCGCTGATCGCGAAGCTGCCCCCGCAGGCCGAGGGGTAGGAGCGCGCGCCGCGCCGGCGGCCGCGCCCGCGCCCGGGAGGGGCCGCGGGGCGGCCACCGGTGCGCGCCGGAGGCGAAGGGGAGTACGGGCCGGCGGGGCCGGCGCGGTTGAGAGCGTCCGCAGGGGGCGGACGGGAACGGTGGGGTTGAGAACCGATGGGTGAACGACGGCGCTTGGCGGACCGGCTTCCGGTCTTTCCGTGGGACCGCCTGGCCGAGTACAAGCGGACCGCGGCGGCGCATCCGGAGGGCATCGCCGACCTGTCCGTCGGCACACCGGTCGACCCGGTCGCGAAGAGCATCCGCGAGGCGCTGGCCGAGGCCGCCGACGCCCCCGGCTACCCGCTCACCCACGGCACCCCGGCGCTGCGCGCCTCCGTCGCGGGGTGGCTGGAGCGCCGGCACGGCGTGCGGATCGATCCCGCTCACGTGCTGCCCACCATCGGCTCCAAGGAGCTGGTGGCCTGGCTGCCCACCCTCCTCGGGCTGGGCGAGGGCGACACCGTCGTCCACCCCGAGCTGGCCTACCCCACCTACGACGCGGGCGCCCGGCTGGCCGGCGCCGCGCCGCTGGCCGCCGACTCGCTGACCGCGATCGGCCCCGCGCGGCCCGGGCTGATCTGGGTCAACTCCCCGGCCAACCCGACCGGCCGGGTGCTCGGCCGCGACCACCTGCGCAAGGTCGTGGAGTGGGCGCGCGAGCGCGGCACGGTCGTCGCCTCCGACGAGTGCTACCTGGACCTGGGCTGGGAGGGCGAGCCCCCGGTCTCGATCCTGGACCCGGAGGTCTCCGGCGGCTCGCACGAGGGCCTGCTCGCGGTGCACTCGCTGTCCAAGCGCTCGAACCTGGCCGGCTACCGGGCGGCCTTCGTGGCCGGCGACCCCGAGCTGGTCGGCGAGCTGCTCGCGGTGCGCAAGCACGCCGGGATGATCGTGCCGGCCCCGGTCCAGGCCGCGATGGCCGCCGCGCTCGACGACGACGCGCACGCCGAGGAGCAGAAGGCCCGCTACGCGGCCCGCCGCGGCCCGCTGCGCGCCGCCCTGGAGCGGGCCGGGTGGGCCGTCGACCACTCCGAGGCCGGCCTGTACCTGTGGGCCTCGCACCCCGACCACGACGCGTGGAGCGCGGTCGGCCTCCTCGCCGAGCACGGCATCCTGGCCGCCCCCGGCGACTTCTACGGCCCGCGCGGCTCCCGGCACGTCCGGGTCGCCTTCACCGCCACCGACGACGCGGTGGCCGCCGCGGTCGAGCGCCTGGACGCGCTCTCCGCGCCCTGATCCGGCCCCGGCCGCTCCGCTCCCGGCCCGCCCCGCCGACCTCCCGGTCCGGCGCGGCGGGCCGCAGCGCTGTCAAGGGCGCGTCGGGCCCGGACGCCGCGCCGCCCGATGGGCCGCTCCACCGGGCCGCAGGGCCGCAGGGCCGACGGCCCGGGGCCCCGGCGCCCTCCGGGCCGAGGCCGGGGTCAGTCCGGCGGTTCCCGGTCGAGGGCGTCCAGCAGCCGGTACAGGGCGGCGATCTCGGCGTCGGTGAGCCGGGTGGACAGCGGGGAGCGCTCGGTCAGGCCGGCGCCGATCGCGTGGATCACCCGCATGCCCTGCTCGGTGGGGCGGGCCGTGCGCACCCGCTTGTCGCTCCGGGAGGGGACCCGGGAGACCAGGCCGCGCTCCTCCAGCCTGCGGGTGAGCACGGACACCCCGGAGGGGGCGCGGCCCAGCTGCAGGGCGAGGCCGCCCTGCGAGGGGCCGTCCAGCAGCGCGCGCAGGGCGCGCGCCTCCAGGGCGGTCAGGCCGTGCTCGGCGGCCAGCTCGCCCAGCAGGGACTCCACCCGGTGGGCCACGCGCAGCAGGGCCTCCCCGGCGTCGCGCGCCGACGGCCGGCGGCCGTCGGCTCCCGGGGCCGCGCTCTCGGGGTCGGGGTCGGTGATGGCGATCCTCCTGCTCTCTCGGCGGACGGGGCCGCGGTGATCTCGGCGCTGTCGCCGTCTCGACCGGTGCCGAGGCGGCCGCAACGCCAAGATCATCGCGGAAAAGGGGACGGGCGGGGTCAGCGGCGGGCGGCGGGCCAGTCGGAGGTGAGGGCGGCCAGGGCGTCCGGCAGGCCGGCCCGCCAGCAGGCCCGGTCGTGGCCGCCGTTGAACTCGGTGTAGTGCAGGTCCGCGCCGCGCTCGCGGAGCACGTCGCGCAGCCGCCGGTTGGGGCCGACCAGGACCGGCTCGTTCAGGCCGACGCTGAGGTGGACCCGGTCGGGCGGGGACGGCGCCTCGGCGAGCAGCCGGGCCATCCGCTCGGTCTCGCCGCCGGTGCCGCCCGGGTTGGGCCACCAGTAGGAGCCGGACTGGGAGAGCGCCCGGCCGACGTGCTCCGGGGCCCGGTGCGCGGTGTAGAGCGCGGTGAGCCCGCCCAGGCTCTGCCCGGCCACCAGGGTGCGGCGCGGGTCGGCGCAGCCGCCGTGCCCGGCGCGGAGCAGCGGCAGCACCGATCCGGTGAGGAATTCCACGAACGGGTCGTGGCAGGCCAGCTCGCGGGTCCGGACGGCGAAGCCGAGCGAGGGCACCATCGCGACCAGCATCGGCGGCAGGGTCCCCGCGGCGATGAGCCGGTCCAGCAGCGGGGCCAGCGGCAGCGACCACCACTCCTCGCCGTCCAGCAGCACCGCGACCGGCCACCCGCCCTCCGGCGGCTCCGCCGCGGGCGTGTACACCCGGACGGTGCGGGTGTTGCCGAGCGCCCCGCTCGCCAGCCGGTGCCGGTCCACCCTGCCCTGCGGTGCGCCGCCGGGGGCGGTGCGCCAGAGCTCGGCGGGGGCGTCCGGCAGCGAGGCCACCGACCAGGCGCCGTCCAGCCGCTCCCGGGCCAGCGGGTCGGGGCGGGCGTGCGCCAGGGCGTCGAACCAGCGGGCGATGGCCGGAGCGTCGGCCGGGTCGGCGGCGGCGAGCGCGCGGGCCCGGCGGACGCGGGACATCTCGTTCGCGGGGCCGGGCGGCGGCGGGCTCCCGTCGGCCGGGACCGGCGCCACCGCGTACGAGCAGCGCCAGTCGGAGCGCATCCGGTAGGTGAGGTGCCAGATGTCGCTCCCGGGGACGCGCTCCATCCGGTTCCGCTCGAAGGAGCGGGCGTCGGCGCTGCGGTCCGCGACGAGGATCACATCGGAGAGCCCGTCCCCGCCGCGCCACAGGAAGGTGGCGGTGCGCTCGCCGGGGGAGCCGGTCTCCTCGACCACCGGGGTGCCGGTGCGCTCCGCGGCGCGCCAGAACTCCTCGACCGCGGCGGGGCCCCGGGCGGCGGCCAGCTCGGCGGCCCGGACCACCGGCGCGGTGCCGCGCGGGAAGACCACCGCGGGCTTGAACTTGGGCGGAACCGTCATCGGCGTGGGTGCGTTCACAGTCTCGGACATTGACATGAGGATAGGCATACCTAAAAATGCTTGCAATGAAGAAAGAAAAGTTCGCCTCACCTATCATCCCCCTGGCCGCCGCGGCGTTCGCGCTGCTCGGCGCCGGCTGCTCGTCCGGGACCGCGGAGGCCCCCGCCGCCGAGGGCGGGACCCGCACCGTCGAGCACATCTACGGTGAGAGCGAGCTCCCCGCGGACCCGGAGCGTGTGGTGGCGGTCAGCGTCACCTCCACCCCGGTCCTGCTCAGCCTGGACGTGCCGGTGGTCGCCGCCGGCACCACCAGCCCCTCCGCGCTCACCGACGACAAGGGCTTCTTCGCCCAGTGGGCGGAGACCGCCGACGAGCGGGGCGTGGAGCCGCTCCCCGGCCCCGAGGCCGACCTGGAGGCCGTCGCCGCGGCGGAGCCGGACGTCATCGTCGGCAACGGGTTCGGCGCGGACGCCGTGGACGAGTCGACCTACCGGAAGCTCTCCGAGATCGCCCCCACCGTGGTCTACGGCGAGTCCGACATCCCCTGGCCGGAGCTGACCGAGCAGATGGCCGGGGCGTTCGGAGCCGAGGACCGGGCGGAGGAGATCGCCGGCGAGTACGCCGACCTCACCGCGGAGGCGGCCGAGAAGATCGGCGGGGACCAGGAGGTCGTCGCCCTCACCGGGACGCCGGACGGGTTCAACGTGTTCACCCCCGAGTCCCCTCAGGGGCGCCTCCTCGGCGACCTGGGCGTGCCCCAGCACGAGTTCGCCGAAGGCGAGGCCACCCGCAGGGAGGGGCGCTCGGACACCCTCTCGGTCTCCTCGGAGAACGCCTCGGCCTTCGGGGACGCCTCGCTGCTCTTCGTCAACACGCTGGGCGAGGAGGTCGAGGAGTACACCGAGACCGCGCCGAACCTGGCCAAGACGCCCGCCTTCGAGGAGGACCGCGCCTTCACCCTCGGGGCGGAGGCGTTCCGCCTGGACTACTACAGCGTGCCCATCGTCACCGACCGCCTGGTCGAGGTGCTCGGCTGACCCCCGCCCGGGGCGCGGCGCCGCCGCACCCGGGCAGCGGGCGGGCCCGTGCCGGGGAAGGGGCGGCACGGGCCCGCCGGCTCTGCGCGATCCCGTTCCCGGGGCGCCCTCGGCCGGGGCGGCCCCGAGACCGTCGACCGGGCGACGATCTCGGCGTTGCGGCCCTGTCAGAGCGCTCTGACAGGGCCGCAACGCACAGATCCTCAGGGAGGGCCGGCCGGGGCCCTTCCGGGCGGGTCAGCCCAGGACCACCTCGCCGTCGGGGGCGGCGTCCGGGACGGTGCCCCACCCCTCCTCGCCGTTCTGCGCGGTCCACCGCTGGTCCTGGTAGGTGACCGAGCTCAGCCCGTACTCCTCGGAGTGGGCCACCGCCCACAGCGCCATCGCCCAGCCCAGGTCGCCGGTGCGCGGCTGCTCGCCGGAGGCGGGCACGGCCTCCGGCGAGGCGCCGAAGACCCGCTCCATCTCCTCCAGGGCGGCCCGGACGTCGTCCGGTTCGGCCGCCGGGCGGGCCGAGGGGGAGGGGGACCCCTCCCCGCCGGCCGGCCGGGCCGGCCAGCAGGTCAGCGCGCCCCCGGAGGAGCCGGTGAACGCCGCGGCCATCTCCCGGGAGCGCTTCTCGTGCTGGTCGTAGGCGAACCCGTCGGCGCTCCGCTGCACCGCCTGGGCCGCCTCGTAGACCGGCATCTCGGTGTAGCCGTCCACCTTCTCCAGGTGCTCGTAGAACTTCCCGCTGGCGTAGACCGGGTCCATGATCTGCTCCGGCTCGCCCCATTCCTGGGAGGGGCGCTGCTGGAACAGGCCCACGGAGTCGAGGTCGCCGTAGTCGATGTTGAAGAACTTGGTCTCCTGCCAGACCGTGGCGAAGGCGATGACCACCGCCTCCTCGGGCAGGTCCCGGGCGAACGCGACACCGGACACGGTCGCGGCGCTGGCGGCCTGCTCGGGCTCGAGGACGTCGTCGCGCCCCTCGCCGGAGACCGCGCAGCCCGCGGCGACCGGCGGGTCGATGTCCACCGGTCCGATCGAGCGGATCACGTAGACGCCCACGGCGACCAGGGCACCGCAGACGAGCGTCAGTGCCACCAGGATCTTGATGAAGGCGGAGGACTTCCTCTTCCGCCGTTCTCGCCTCTGTCGGCGCGGGTTATCGTGCACAGGCAGACCGTAGGGATTCAGGGGGCCCGCCCGGCGGCGCAGGGCCGCACGGCGGAAGACCCCGTCGGACAGGGACCGGCCCCCGGAGTCGATCGGGGCCGGGGATCTCTCACGTCTTGCGAGCCGGGGGTCGCTCACCCCGAATGGTAAGGCGTGCCCGACCGGGGCGGGCCGGACTCCCCGCGCCGCAGGAGCGTACCGGGCCGAGGTGGACGCGCGGCGCCCCCGGTTGGTCGGACCAGCCCGGAACCAGTAGGCTCACAGGCCATGACCACCTCGTTCACCAGCCCGCTGCCCGCCGAGATCGACGATCTCTGGGAGCGCCGTTCCGAGCTGACCCCTGACGACACCGCGGCCCGCGACACCATCGTCGGCGCCGTCGACGAACTGGACGCCGGCAAGGCCCGGGTCGCCTTCGTCGACCCGGACACGGACCAGGTGGTCGTCGACGAGCGCGCCAAGCGCTCCATCCTGCTGAGCTTCCGCGTGCTCGGCATGGAGGAGTCCAAGGTCGGTGACTTCCACCACCACGACCGGATCCCGCTCAAGACCCGCTTCGACGGCGTCCGCGTCGTTCCCGGCGCCATCGCCCGCTGGGGCGCCTACCTGGCCCCCGGCGTCGTGCTGATGCCGTCCTTCACCAACTTCGGCGCCTGGGTCGGCTCCGGCACCATGGTCGACACCTGGGCCACCGTCGGCTCCTGCGCCCAGGTGGGCGAGAACGTCCACCTCTCCGGCGGCGTCGGCGTCGGCGGCGTGCTGGAGCCGCCGCAGGCCTCCCCGGTGATCATCGAGGACGACGCGTTCCTCGGCTCGCGCAGCATGGTCGTCGAGGGCGCCCGGGTGCGCCGCGGCGCCAAGCTCGGCGCGGGCACCATCCTCACCGCCTCGACCCGGGTCTACGACGCGCAGACCGGCGAGGAGCTGCCCCGCGGCGAGGCCCCGGCCTGGTCGGTGTGCGTCACCGCGAACAAGGTGAAGAGCTTCCCCGGCGGCGACTTCGGGATGCCGGTGCTGCTCGTCCTCAAGCGCCTGGAGGAGGGCCAGGAGCACGACAAGCTGGCCCTCAACGACCTGCTCCGCGAGCACGGCGTCAACGCCTGACGCCGGCGCAGCCGTGACGGCCCGGGGGCGGCCCCGCCCCCGGGCCACGCCATGAGTGCCGACCCGGAAAGCCCTCAGATGCTCGACCTCACAGCAGACGTCCGCACCCTCACCGCGCGACTCGTCGACACCGAGTCGGTCAGCGGCGGAGAGCGCGCGCTGGCCGACATGATCGAACGCTCCCTGTCCGGGCTGGGCCACCTGCGGGTGGACCGGGACGGCGACGCCGTGGTCGCCCGGACCGACCTCGGCCGCGCCAAGCGCGTCGTGCTGGCCGGGCACATCGACACCGTGCCGATCGTGGACAACGTCCCCTCCCGGCGCGAGGGCGACCGGCTCTACGGGTGCGGCTCCTCCGACATGAAGAGCGGCGTCGCGGTGCAGCTGCGGCTGGCCGCCGCCCTCACCGAGCCGGTGCACGACCTCACCTTCGTCTTCTACGACTGCGAGGAGGTCGACGCCGAGCGGAACGGGCTGCGCCGCCTCTCCCGGGACCACCCCGAGTGGCTCACCGGCGACTTCGCGGTGCTGCTGGAGCCCACCGGCGGCGTGATCGAGGGCGGCTGCCAGGGGACCATGCGGGTCGAGGTGATCGCGCGCGGCGAGCGCGCGCACAGCGCCCGCTCCTGGATGGGCGAGAACGCCATCCACGGCGCCGGGCGGATCCTGGACGTGCTCCGCGGCTACACCCCGCGCGAGCCCGAGGTGGACGGCCTCCGCTACCACGAGGGGCTCAACGCGGTCTTCATCTCCGGCGGGGTGGCCGGCAACGTCGTCCCGGACGAGTGCACGGTCACGGTGAACTACCGGTTCGCCCCGGACCGCTCGGTCAAGGACGCCGAGGAGCACCTGCGCGAGGTGTTCGCCGGCTTCGACGTGCGGGTCACCGACGCGGCCCCGCCGGCCCGCCCCGGGCTGGACGACCCGGCCGCCGCCGAGTTCGTCGCCGCGGTCGGCGCCGGCGAGGCCCGGGCCAAGCTCGGCTGGACCGACGTGGCGCGCATGTCCGAGCTGGGCGTGCCCGCGGTCAACTACGGCCCCGGCGAGCCCACCCTGGCGCACACCCGCGGCGAATGGGTGGACCTGGCCCTGGTCGACCAGGCCGAGCGGCGGATGACCGACTGGCTGACGGGCGCGGGCGGTTCGGCGAACGGCCGCGGATAGTTGCCGGAACCGGCCCCGCCCGAGAGGGCCGGACCGGATAGTTTGGGCCCATGACCGACGCCGACAAGATCCGACGGGCGGGGCCGTTGACCTACCGGGGCGACGCGATCCCGCAGACCACCACCGACCAGCGCCTGCTCGACCGGCGCGGTCCCACCGACTGGGTGCACACCGACCCGTGGCGGGTGCTGCGCATCCAGTCGGAGTTCGTCGAGGGCTTCGGGCTCCTCTCCGAGCTGGGCCGGGCGGTCAGCGTGTTCGGCTCGGCCCGGATCAAACCCGACACCCCCTACTACGACCTGGGCACCGAAGTCGGCTCGCTGCTGGCGCGGGCCGGGTACACGGTGATCACCGGGGGCGGCCCCGGCCTGATGGAGGCGGCCAACAAGGGCGCCGCCGAGGCCGGCGGGACCTCCATCGGACTGGGCATCGAGCTCCCCTTCGAGCAGTCGCTCAACGAGTTCGTGGACACCGGCGTCACCTTCCGGTACTTCTTCGTCCGCAAGACGATGTTCGTGAAGTACTCCCAGGCGTTCGTGGTGCTCCCGGGCGGTTTCGGCACCCTGGACGAGCTCTTCGAGGCCATCACGCTGGTGCAGACCCGCAAGGTGACCCGCTTCCCGGTGGTGCTGCTGGGCACCGAGTTCTGGGGCGGGCTGGTCGACTGGATCCGCGGCCGGCTGCTGGACGAGGGCGTCATCTCGCCGGAGGACCCGGACCTGATCCACCTCACCGACGACCCGGCCGAGGCGGTCGCGGTCATCGACAAGGCCAGCCAGAACATGGTCCGGGAGAAGGAGGAGCGGGCCGCCGCCGAGGCGCTGGCCCGCGAGGGCGACGGGGAGTAGCCCGGAGGGGTCAGGCCAGCCCGCGGCGGACCGCGGCGGGCGGCCGGCCCCCGGCCACCGAGGCCACCATGTCCAGCGCCTGGCGGGCCGACCGGGGGTGGCCGGTGGTGAACAGCCGCGCGCCCAGCCAGGCGTAGAGCGCCACCAGGGCGGTGCTCTCCGCCTCGTCCTCGGCCTCGCAGCGGACCAGGACCGGCAGCGGGCCCGCGGCCAGCGCGCGCACCCGCGCGGCCGACGGGCGGTGCCCCGCGTCGACCGCGCCCGCGGGGGCGGCGGCCCCGGGCTCCAGGACCTCGCAGCCGAGGCCGGCGTCGTGCGTCTCCATCGCACCGAGTCTGCCACGGCCGCGGGGCGACCGGCTCCCGGGCACCGGGCCGCCGCGGTATGGCACGATCGGGACCGTGAATCCAACCATCCTGTTCCTCATCGCGGTGGCCGCGGCGGCCGTGCTGTGCGGGGTCGCCTACGCGGTCATGGGCAAAGGGGGCCGGCTGGCGCGCTTCGAGGCCGACCGGCCGCCGCTCGACCTGCCGGAGGGGCGCGGCCTGACGTCCGCGGACATCGGACGCCTCACCCTGCCGCTGGCGCTGTGGGGCTACCATGTCCGCGGCGTCGACGAGGTGCTGCGCAGGGCCTCGGCGGCGCTGAACGAGCGCGACGAGCACATCGCCGAACTGGAGCGGCGGCTCGCCGAGGTCCCGGCCTCCACCGGGCCGCGGGTGCTCTACCCGCGGACGCCCCCGGGCGGGCAGCCGCTCGGGACGGGCCGGAACGGCGACGGCGGAGAGGCCGAGCGGGGCCGCCCCGGCTCGGCCGGCTGACCCGCCCCTGACCCGCTCCGCCCCCCGTACCGCCCCAGGAGAGGACTCCCCGATGACCGGCGCCTCCACCGCGCCCCAGGGCCCCGACGGCCGGCGCCGCTGCACCTGGGCGCTGGGCACCCCGGACCTGATGGCCTACCACGACACCGAGTGGGGGCTGCCGGTCCGCACCGACCGGGACATGTTCGAGCGGATCTCGCTGGAGGCCTTCCAGGCCGGCCTCTCCTGGCTCACCGTGCTGCGCAAGCGGGAGGCGCTGCGCGAGGCGTTCGCCGGCTTCGACCCGCGGACCGTCGCCGGCTACGGCGATGCGGAGGTGGAGCGGATGCTCGGCGACGCCCGGCTGATCCGCAGCCGGGCCAAGATCGAAGCGGTGATCGGCAACGCGCGCGCGGCCCTGGAACTCCAGGAGGGCCTGGCCGCGTTCGTGCGCGGGCACGCCGCCGGACCGGAGCGCCCCGCCCCCCGGACCGACGCGGACGTGGCGGCCGCCACACCGGAGAGCGCCGCCCTGGCCAAGGCGCTCAAGGCCCGCGGGTTCCGCTTCGTCGGCCCCACCACCGCCTACGCCGCGATGCAGGCCACCGGTATCGTCGACGACCACCTCGCGGACTGCTTCCGCCGGGGGAGCAGGGGCTGACCCCCGCCGGGGCGCGCTCCGCCGGACCGGCGGCCGCCCGCTCGCGCCGTGCCATATCCTCTGACGCTGTACCGGATGGGCGACCGCCCGTGCCGGTGCCCGAGCACGCCGTTCGCACGTGAGGATGAGTGAGTGCGATGTTCCTGAAACGAGCCGCCAGCCGGCCCCCGGCCGAGGACGCCCGGTGAGCGAGGCTCCCACCCGCCGGCCGGAGGGCGGCGCCGAGGAGGGGCCGCCCCCCGCCTCCCCGGTGCGGCAGATGTCGCTGTGGGCCCCGCCCCGCTCCACCCGGCACAGCGCGGCGCGCCGCCGCCGGGGCAGGGTGATCGCGATCGCCGCGGCCGCCGCCGTGCTGCTGGGCGGCGCCGGCGCGGCCGCCTACTGGGGCCTGGCCTCCGGCCCCGGCGAGGAGGAGGCCGCGGGGGCCGGCGTCTCCGACTCCTTCGCCGGGTCCTGGCGGGGCGACATGAGCCAGCAGGACGAGTCCGGCGCGCACGTCACCGACTGGGGGGCCGAGGTCCGGCTGGAGTCCGGCGAGGAGCGCGGCAGCTCCGAGTGGTACACGCTCAACTGCCGGGGCAGCCTCACCCTGTCCGAGCGGACCGGGGACGGCTTCGTCTTCGACTACGTCGAGACCTACGACCCGGACGACCGGTGCGTGGACTCCTCCGTGCTGCGGCTGTCCCCGGGCGCCGCCGAGGGCACCCTGGAGGCCCGCTGGGAGGCGCTGTCGCACGACGGCACCGAGATGGTCTCCACCGGCACCCTGCGCTGACGGCGCCCTGCGCCGCCCCGCCCCGGGGCGCTCCCGCCCGGGGCGGCGGCCCGCCCCCACCGGCCTCGCGGCCGCGTCCGGGAGAAGGCGGCGGGCACCGGAGGGCCCGCCCCTCCCCACCGCCCCCGCAGCGCTGAGACCGCCGCCGGCCGGGGCGGCGGGAGCGCCGCAGGACCTCGCGCGGAGGGCGGGACCGGAGCCCGCAGGCGCCGCTACCGGCCCTCGAAGACGGGCTTCTGCTTCTCCAGGAAGGCCAGCGTGGCGTTCTTGTGGTCGACGGTCTCGGCGCACTGCTCCTGCAGGGAGGCCTCCATGTCCAGTGCCCGGGACAGGTCGAGCGCCTGGCCGAACGCCAGCTCGGCCTTGATCGCCGCGTAGGCCACGGTGGGGCCCGAGGCCAGCCGCAGCGCCAGCTCGCGGGTGGCCCCGGCCAGCTCGTCGGCCGGCACCACCTTGTTGACCAGGCCGATCTCCAGGGCCCGGTCGGCCTTGACCGGCTCGGCCAGCATCAGCATCTCCGCGGCGCGGGCCTGGCCGACCAGCCGGGGCAGCGTCCAGGAGGCGCCGGAGTCCGAGCCGAGCCCGACGTTGGCGAAGGCCATCGAGAACGACGCCTTCTCCGAGGCGATCCGCAGGTCGCAGGCGAAGGCCAGGGACGCCCCGGCGCCGGCCGCCACCCCGTTGACCGAGGCGATCACCGGCTTGGGCATGTTCGCCAGGCCGAGCACGATCGGGTTGTAGTGCTCGCGGACCGTGCCGTCCAGCCCGCGCCCCTCGCTCAGGTTCTCGCCGTGCTCGCGCAGGTCCTGTCCGGCGCAGAAGGCGCGGCCGCGCCCGGTGAGCACCACGGCGCGGGCCGCGCGGTCGCCCTTGGCCCGCTCGATCGCGGCGAGCAGCTCCTCCTTGGCCGCTCTGGTCAGCGAGTTCATCGCGTCGGGCCGCTCCAGGGTGATGGTGGCGACCCCCTCGGAGAGGTCGTAGGAGACGGATTCGGCGGCGCTCTCGGTGCTGTCGCTGTCGGCCACGGAGGACTCCTCGATCGGCTCGGGTGGACGGCGCCGGCACCCCTGTTCCGGCGCTGCGGCTATAACCTTACTGTTCGGATTCCTTGGGGCCGGCGGGCCCGGGGCTGTCCGATCGTTCCCATTCCGGTCGTAAACCCGAGATAATGACGGAACGGGGATCCCGACCCTAAGAGTCGCTTGGACGAGGGCCCGGAGCCCCCGGCCCGGTCCGCCGTCGCGGACCGGCTCGCGGATCCCGCGGTGGTCCACAGCGATGTTTCCTATGAAAGGGGAAATGGCATGGCGGCGATGAAGCCGAGGACCGGTGATGGTCCGATGGAGGTCACCAAGGAGGGCCGCGGCATCATCATGCGGGTCCCGCTGGAGGGCGGCGGGCGCCTCGTCGTCGAGCTGACGCCGGACGAGGCCAAGGAGCTCAAGGACGCCCTGGACGGAGTCGTCGGCTGAACTCCGCACCGGTGACCGAGACCCCGCCCGCCGCGGCAGCGCCGCGGGCGCGGTACACCACGTCCCCCTAGATTGCGAGCGATCGAGCGTGCCTTTCGAAACGGAGATCCGGCCGGTTCCGGGATCCCTCGCGGACACCGACGCCGACCTGGTGGCGATCCCCGTCCGGGCGACGGACGCGGGGCCCGAGGCGGTCACCGCGGCGGCCGGGGACCTGGACGCGCGGCTGCCGGCACCCCTCGCCGAGCTGGTCGCGCACTATGAGCTGACCGGGAAGCCCGGCGAGACCGCGCAGTTCGCCGCGGACCTCGGCCGCGGGCTGGTCCGGGTGGCCCTGCTCGGCACCGGGTCCGGTGACCCCGCCGACCTGAGAACCGCCGGCGCGGCGCTGGCCCGCCTCGCCAAGGGGCGGACCAAGGCGGCCACCGGCATCGCCCGGCTTCCCTTCCCGGGGGACGGTGCGGAGTCCGTCACCGCGTTCACCGAGGGGGCGCTGCTCGCCTCCTACCGGTTCAGCCTCGCCACCGCCGACAAGGGGCCCGCCCCGGTGGGCGGCATCGAGCTGGTCTGCGGGGACGGCGACAAGCCGGTGGAGGCGGTGCGCCGGGGGACGGCGCTGGCCCGCGCCACCGCGCTGGCCCGCGACCTGATCAACACCCCGTCGGCGGAGAAGGACCCGGAGTGGCTCGCGCAGCGCGCCCGGGAGATCGCCGCCGGCGCCGGGCTGGAGGTCGAGGTCTGGGACGAGGCGGATCTGGAGCGCGGCGGGTTCGGCGCGATCCTCGCGGTCGGCCAGGGGTCGGCCCGGCCGCCCCGGATGGTCCGGCTCTCCTACACCCCGGAGAACGCGGACCGGCACGTCGTGCTGGTGGGCAAGGGCATCACCTTCGACACCGGGGGGCTGTCGCTCAAGCCGAACGACAACATGAAGCTCATGAAGACCGACATGAGCGGTTCGGCGGTGGTCCTGGGCGTGCTGTCGGCCCTGGCCGAGCTGGGGTCCCGGACCCGGGTCACCGGGCTCATCGCGGTGGCGGAGAACTCCGTCTCCGGGTCGGCGCAGCGCCCCGGGGACGTGCTCACCACCTACGGCGGGCGCACCGTGGAGGTGCTCAACACCGACGCGGAGGGCCGGCTGGTGATGGCCGACGCCCTGGACTACGCCGTCGCCGAGCTGGCCCCGGACCAGCTGGTGGACGTCGCGACGCTCACCGGGGCGGCCAAGGTCGCCCTGGGCACCGGGATCGGCGCGCTGTTCGCCACCGACGACGGGCTGGCCGAGGCGCTGCGCTCGGCCGGCGAGCGGGCCGGCGAGCCGCTGTGGCGGATGCCCCTCACCGAGGAGTACCGCGACGCCCTGGAGTCGCCGGTGGCCGACCTGGCCAACATCGCCACCAAGAGCGACTACGGCCACGTCGGGGCGACCGAGGCGGCGCTGTTCCTGCGCGAGTTCACCGGCGGGCTGCCCTGGGCCCACCTGGACATCGCCGGCCCCGGCCGGTCGATGAGCGAGCAGGGCGTGCTCACCAAGGGCGGCACCGCGTTCGCCACCCGAACGCTGCTCCGCTGGCTGGCCTGACCGGCCGGCCGGCTCAGGACGGACGGGCCTCCTCGCGGATCGCCGCGAGGAGGCCCGCGCCGATCGGGAGCAGCAGCGGGACCAGCGAGTCGTCCTCCCGGACGGCGCGGCCCACCTCGCGGACGGCGGCGGTCCCGGCGTCGGTCGCGCTGAGCGGGCCGTCGCCGGCCGGGCCGGACTCCAGCGCGTCGTGGAAGACCACCACCCCGCCCGGCCGCAGCAGCCGCAGCGCCTCGGCGAGGTAGGCGGGGTACTCGCTCTTCGCCGCGTCGGCGAAGACCAGGTCGTAGGCGCCGTCGGTGAGCCGGGGCAGGACCTCCATCGCCAGGCCCCGGATGAGCCGGGTGCGGTTGGCCGAGAACCCGGCCTCGCGGTAGGCGTCGCGCGCGGTCTCCTGGCAGACCGGGTCGATGTCGACCGTGGTCAGGATGGAGTCCGGGCGCATGCCGCGGAGCAGCCAGATCCCGGACCCCCCGTACCCCGTGCCGACCTCCACCGCGGCCCGCGCGCCGATCGCCGCGGCCAGGAAGCGCAGCGCGGCGCCGCAGGCCGCGCTCACCGGCTGCGCGCCCGGATCGGCCCCGGCGGCGTCGCGGACCCAGGCCAGCGCGGGATCGTCGTCCGCGTAGTGCTCCAGGTGCGCCAGGGTTTCGTTTCTGCCGATGATGACGGCCTCCCACACGTGGAACGGAGCTGGCGGGCCTCTGGGGACGCCGTTGCGCAAAGTAGGCGTGCGGTCACGTCCGGGCCCGTGCGTCACCGAAAGATTAGCCCAACAGCCCCCCGCTACCACGTCCGACGCAGGTCGGCACGCGGAACGGCGAAAAAAACCGGGGAGCGGAGTGGAAAAGAACGGGCGGCCGGAAGGAACTTAATCGGCGGCGCCCGGCGTTGCACCGGAGGAAGGACCGACAAGGCCGAAGAACCGGTGGGCGCCGAGCCCTCCCCGGAACCGGTGACGGCCCCCGCCGGCGCGATCCCCGCGCCCGGCGGTGTCCGGGAACGGCCGGATGCGCGGTACGAACCGAAAGGAGCAACGGTGGCCGACCCCGACGCTGCCGTCGACTTCGAGCAGTGGCAGCCTCCGAGCTGGGAGGAAGTGGTGCAGAACCACTCCGCTCGGGTGTACCGCCTCGCCTTCCGCCTCACCGGGAACAAGCACGACGCCGAGGACCTCACCCAGGAGGTCTTCATCAGGGTGTTCCGCTCGCTCTCCTCTTACACCCCCGGGACGTTCGAGGGGTGGCTGCACCGGATCACCACCAACCTCTTCCTCGACATGGCGCGGCGCAAGGCCCGCATCCGGTTCGAGGGCCTGGCGGACAACGCCGCGGAGCGGCTGCAGGGCCGCGAGCCCTCGCCCGCGCAGTCCTACGACGACCGCCACTTCGACGCCGACGTGCAGGCCGCGCTGGACGCGCTGCCCGCCGAGTTCCGCGCCCCGGTGGTGCTCTGCGACATCGAGGGGCTGTCCTACGAGGAGATCGCGGCGACGCTCGGGGTCAAGCTCGGCACCGTGCGCAGCCGGATCCACCGCGGCCGGGCCCAGCTCCGCAAGGCGCTGGAGCACCGGCGCAGGCTGGCCGGGAAGGACACGGCCGGCGCCGAGGCACAGGTATGGACCCGGGAGGTGGAATGAGCATGGAGCACCTGGGCGAGCGGATTTCCGCCCTGGTCGACGGTGAGCTGGGGCCCGCCGAGCGGGACCGGGCGCTGATCCATCTGGCCTCATGCGACTCGTGCCGCTTCGAGGCCGACATGCTCCGCCGGCTCAAGCGCCGGCTGCACGGGCTGGACGCCCCGGACCCGTCGAGCGACTTCCTCGGCAGGCTGTCCGCGCTGGGCGCCGGCCCGCCCGACCGCTCGTCGGAACCACCCGGCCCCGGTAGCGGCGGCCTGTTCGGAGGACCGCCGCCGCTGGGGTCGAGTCGGCCGCTGGGCGGCCCGCCGCCCGCCGGCCCCGCCCCGGGCCCCGCGGCCGCCCAGCCGCCGGCCCGGCGGCCCCGGCGCCCGCTGCAGGCCCCGTCGGTGCTGCGGCCCGGCTGGCACCGCACCCGCTATGCGGTGGCAGGAGTGTCCGCGCTCGCGCTGACCCTGGGCACCGCCTTCGTGGCCGGCGGCGACGCCGAGCAGGCCCCGGTGGTCCGCCCCTCCCTGGAGGACTACGCGGTGGAGCACGCGCTGACCGCGGGGCAGGCCGCCCTGCCCGCCTCCGAGGACGGCGCGGAGGGGGCGCGGAGCGCCCCCGGCACCCCGGTCGGGCCCGTCGCACACGTCCCCGGGACGTCCGGGGGCGACGGCACCCCGCGGGCGTGGTGACCGGGCGCGACGGAGCTCCATGGCCCTGCGGGGGCGATCGCTCCCGGTACGACGGCTCTACGGCCCTGCTCGCCCTCTGCTGCGCGCTGCTGCTCGCGCTGACCCTGACCGCCTCGTCTGGTCCGGGCAGCGGGCAGGGCCCGGCGGGCGGCGCCGACGACGGCATGGACCTGCTCCGCCGGGCCGCGGACGCCTCCCGGAAGGTCTCCTACCAGGGGGTGCAGGCGATCAGCTCCACCGGCCCGGCCGGCACCGAGCACCGGGTCGTCGAGGTCGAGCACAGCGCGGAGACGGGCACCCGGTTCCACGAGCCGGGCGGCGCGGGCGGGATGCGGCTCCGCCCCGCCGCCTCCTCGGAGTGGCCCGACCCCGGCGCCCGCGTCCTGGACGCCCTGGAGGAGAACTACCGGGTGGTCCGGGCCGGGGCCGGCGAGGTCTCCGGCCGCCCGGCGGAGCTGGTCGAGGCGCTGCGCGCCGACGGCGGCGCGGCCGGCCGGTTCTGGATCGACGGCGAGACCGGGCTGCCGCTGCGCCGGATGACCCTGGACCCGCTCGGCCGGGTGGTGCACTTCTCCGAGTTCACCGAGTTCCGGGTGGTGGACGCGGCCGCCGGCGCGGCCGGGGACGGGCGCTCCCCCGACCCGTGGGGCGACCGGCTGGACCAGGGCGAGCTCCGGGAGCTGCGCGCCGACGGCTGGACCGCGCCGGACCGGCTCTCCTGGAACTACCGGCTGATGGACGCGCGGACCAAGCGCAAGCCCTCCGGGCCGGTGGTGCACCTCAGCTACTCCGACGGCCTCTCGGTCATCTCGGTCTTCGTCGAGCGCGGCCGGCTCGGTCCCGGATCGGGCGGAACCGGACAGGGCATGCGCGCGGTCGAAGGCGGCGGCGGAACCGTCTACATGGGCGGGGCCGGTCAGCAGCGCCGGATGTGGGAGTCGGAGGAGTACGTGTACACGATGCTCGCCGACGCCCCGGCGGACGCGGTCGCCGCGGCGGCCGCCTCGCTGCCCGGACCGGACGAGGTCGGCTTCTGGGACCGGGTGGACCGGGGCTTCGCCCGGTTCGGCGACTGGTTCGGAATCTGACCGGCCCCGGACGCGCGATGCCCGGCATCGTCCTCGATGGGGTATACCGCGCATTGGCGGCATAGTGTTCACTCGGGTGGACGCGGTCGGTGGCGCCCACTAACCGACGGTTTACGCGATCTCCTCCACAATCGGGAGGAGGCAGCGACAGACGGAGACGACTTTCATGACGGACGAGACCGGCACCCCGCCCCCCGAAGGCCCGTCGCGGCCGAACCCGGCGGGCCCGTACGGCCCGGGCACCGGTCAGCAGCCGGCCCACCGCCCCGGACCCTTCGGCCCCGGCGGGCAGGTCCCGCCCGGCGCGGAGCCGGCCGGCCCCGGCCCCGCTCCGGCGGGCGGGGCGATGCAGCCGCCGGGGCCGCCCCCCGGCGCGGTGCCTCCCGGTGCGGTGCCCCCCGGCCCGCCCCCGCCGCCGCCCGGCGGGGAGGCGCCCGCCGCCCCCCGGCCCCCGCGCCGGGGCATGCCGATCTGGTCAGTCCTGCTGGTGGTGGTGCTGGTCGCACTGGTCGCCGCCGGGGTCGGCGGGTTCGTCGGCGGAAGGGTCGGAGCGCCCGCGGCCGACGGGGGCACCCAGGGCGAGGGCGTCAAGCTCAACAACGCCCCCAGTGACGCGCCCAGCCGCGCCCCGGACACCATCGCCGGCGTCGCCCAGCGGGTCAGCCCCAGCGTGGTCTCGATCCAGCCGGACGACCGCTCCCGCGGCGGCAACGGCTCCGGCTTCATCATCGACGACGACCACGTGGTGACCAACTTCCACGTCGCGGGCGCCCTGGAGGAGGGGATGGAGGTCGCCTACAGCAACGGCCGCACCAGCCCCGCCGACATCGTCGGCACCCGGCCGGAGAGCGACCTGGCGGTGCTGAAGATCCGCCGCCCGCTGCGCGACGTCGAGCCGCTCCAGTTCGGCTCCTCCGAGGACGTCACCGTCGGGGACCAGGTGATCGCCATCGGCGCCCCGCTGGGCCTGGCGGGCACCGTCACCACCGGCATCATCAGCGCCAAGGACCGCTCGGTGGCGCTCGGCGAGGACGGCGCCCGCACCGACATCAAGGCGCTGCAGACCGACGCCGCGATCAACCCGGGCAACTCCGGCGGCCCGCTCGTCGACGAGCAGGGCCGGGTCATCGGGGTGAACACCGCCATCGCCACGATGGGCGGGGCCCCCGGCGAGCAGAGCGGCAGCATCGGCCTCGGCTTCGCCATCCCCTCAGACGTGGCCGAGGAGGTCGTGAACGAGATCATCGACGGCGGCTCCGCGGGCTCCGGGGAGTCCGGCGGATCGTCCTCCAAGGCGGCGCTGGGCGTCGCGCTGGACAGCGGCTACGCGGACGGCGGCGCGCAGATCGCCGACGAGGAGGGCGCCGTCACCCCGGGAAGCCCGGCCGACGAGGCGGGCCTGCGCCCCGGCGACGTGATCACCCGCTTCGACGGGCGCACCGTCACCGACAGCGAGACCCTCCAGGAGCTGGTCGCCGACAAGAAGCCGGACGACACCGTGGAGGTCGAGTACGAGCGCAACGGCCGGAGCAGGACGACCGACGTCACCCTCTGAGCCCGCCGCCCCGGACCCCGGGGAGGCCGCGGACGGAAAAGCGAGGGCCCCGGCCCGGTGGGCTTCCACCGGGCCGGGGCCCTCTCCGCTGCGCGCCGGGGGTCAGCTCCCCTCGGGCTCCTCGCCGATGTCCTCGTTCCACACCGCGGGGTGCTCGGCGATGAAGCCGCTCATCAGCTCCACGCACTCCGGGTCGTCCAGCAGTACCACCTCGGTGCCGTTCTCGGCGAGCCAGTCCTGCCCGCCGGAGAAGGTCCGGGCCTCGCCGACGACCACCCGGGAGATGCCGAACTGGCGCACCAGGCCGCTGCAGTACCAGCAGGGCGCGAGCGTGGTCACCATGGTGGTGCCGGCGTAGGAGCGCTGCCGGCCGGCGTCGCGGAACGCCGCGGTCTCGCCGTGCACCGACGGGTCGCCGTCCTGCACCCTGCGGTTGCGGCCCCGGCCCAGCACCGACCCGTCGGCGCCGATCAGGGCCGCGCCGATCGGGACGCCGCCCTCGGCCAGCCCGGCGCGGGCCTCCTCCAGGGCGATGCGCAGCCAGCCCCGGTACTCCTCGGTGTCGGGCACGCGGCCCTCCCTCCTCGACAAGGCGATGATCTTGACGTTGCGGGGGTATCAGAGCGCTCTGATACCCCCGCAACGTCAAGATCATCGCGTGGGGCGGCGCGGGTCCGCGCGGCCGCCCGGTCACCGGGAGACCGCGCCGACCCCGCCGCAGGTCACTTCCTGGTCGGGCTGATCCCGAGCTGCATCCCGGACAGGCCGCGGGGCTTGCCGACCAGCCGCTCGGCGATGCCGCGCAGCACGCCGCCGGCCTCGGAGTCGGGGTCGGTCAGCACCAGGGGCTCGCCCTCGTCGCCGCCCTCGCGCAGCCGGACGTCCAGCGGCACCTGGCCGAGCAGCGGCACCTCGGCGCCGAGCGCCTTGGTCAGGCCGTCGGCGACGGTCCGGCCGCCGCCCTCGCCGAACAGGTAGGTCTTCTCCTCGCTGCCCGGGGCGGTGAAGTACGACATGTTCTCGATCACGCCCGCGACCCGCTGGTGGGTCTGGGCGGAGATGGCGCCGGCCCGCTCGGCCACCTCGGCGGCGGCCTGCTGCGGCGTGGTGACCACCAGGATCTCGGCGCCCGGCAGCATCTGCGCCACCGAGATCGCGATGTCGCCGGTGCCCGGGGGCAGGTCCATCAGCAGGACGTCGAGGTCGCCCCAGAACACGTCGGCGAGGAACTGCTGCAGCGCGCGGTGGAGCATCGGGCCGCGCCACACCACCGGCTGGTTGCCCTGGGTGAACATGCCCACCGAGATGACCTTCACGTCGTGCGCGGTCGGCGGCATGATCATGTCCTCGACCTTGGTGGGCGCGTGCTCGACCCCGAGCATCCGCGGCACCGAGTGGCCGTAGATGTCGGCGTCGACGACGCCGACCTTCTTGCCCTGGGCGGCCATCGCGGCGGCCAGGTTCACCGTGATCGAGGACTTGCCGACGCCGCCCTTGCCGGAGGCCACCGCGAAGACCTTGGTCAGCGAGCTGGGCTTGGCGAAGGGGATCTCCTTCTCCGCCTGCCCGCCGCGGAGCTTGGTCTGCAGCTGCTTGCGCTGCTCCTCGCTCATCACGTCGAGTTCGACCTTGACCCCGGTGACGCCGCCGACCTTGGCGACGGCCTCGGTGACGTCCTTCTCGATCCGGCCCTTCATCGGACAGCCGGCCACCGTGAGGTAGATGCCGACGTGCACGGCGCCGTCGTCGCCGATCTCGACGCTCTTGACCATGTCGAGGTCGGTGATGGGGCGGCGGATCTCTGGGTCCTGGACGGTCGCCAGGGCCGCGTTCACCTGCTCGGTGGTGGGAGTGGAGGACATGTACCCCATGGTAGTGAAGCCCCGCGGTGTCAAGTACATCGGCGGATACCTGGTAAGGGTACCCTTATCTGCAGGTCAGCAGGGTATTCCCGGTTCCGTCCCGGGGGCTCCTCACACCCCGGGCCCGCCGCGCGGCCCCGGCGCCTCCTCTGGGAGAGTCGTACCGGGCGGAGCGCCCGGCGCGCACGGACGCGGAGCGAGGGCGGAGCGAGGGAGGACCGGATGGCGGGCACTGCCGGACCGGAAGCCGGCGCCGACAGCGGGGAAGAGGTGTTCGAGCGCCACCGGAGGCTGCTCTTCGCGGTCGCCTACGACATGCTGGGCAGCGTGCACGACGCCGAGGACTGCGTGCAGGAGGCCTGGCTGGGCTGGCACCGGGCGGACCGCGCCGCCGTCGGCGAACCCCGCGCCTACCTGGTCCGGGCGGTCACCAACCGGGCGCTGAACAAGGTGCGCTCGGCCAAGGCCCGCCGCGAGACCTACATCGGGCCCTGGCTCCCCGAGCCGCTGGGCGCCGCGCCGGACGCGGCCGAGCGGGCGGAGCGGGCCGAGGAGGTCTCCTACGCGCTGCTGGTCGTCCTGGAGACGCTGGGCCCGGTGGAGCGGGCGGTGTTCGTGCTGCGCGAGGTGTTCGGCTTCCCGCACGCGGAGATCGCCGCCGCGGTGGACCGGTCCGAGCAGGCGGTCCGCCAGATCGCGCACCGGGCCCGGGCGCACGTGCGGGAGCGCCGCCCCCGCTACGCTCCGGACGACGCCGAGCGGCGCCGGCTCACCGAGCGGTTCCTCGCCGCCAGCCTCCAGGGCGACGTGGCCGGGCTGAAGGCGCTGCTCGCCGAGGACGTCCGGCTGGTCTCCGACGGCGGCGGCAAGCGCAAGGCGGCGCTGCGGCCGATACTCGGCGCGGACAAGTGCGCCCGCTTCCTGGCGGCCATCGGCCCCGGCTACTCCGGCTTCCGGCTGGAGGAGGCGGTGGTCGGCGGCGAGCCCGCCGGGCTGCTCCGCGGTTCGGACGGGGAGGTCGACGCGATGCTCGCGATGGAGGTCTCCGACGGTCTGATCACCCGCGTCCTGGTCCTGCGCAACCCCGACAAACTCGGTGGTTTCCGCACTTCGGCGGCGGGTCCGGGGGATGCGGCGCGTTCTTAACAGCGGCAATACACGGCCGGATAGTAATCTCGGCAAACGATGAGAAATACGCCACCGCCGACGGGGCCCTCGTGGCACTCCGGGCCCAGCGGGCCGGAGCAGCCGGGGGCGCAGCAGCATCCGCAGGACTGGGCCTGGCCGCCGGGCGCCGCCGCGGGCTCCGCCGCCCCCGGTGAGGCGCAGGCGGTGTGGGCGTGGCCTCCGCCGCAGCCCCCGCGGGCGCCGTCCGGCCCGGCGCAGCCGCCCCCGGGGACGCCCTACCACCGGATGGCCCGGACCTGGCGGTTCCGCTGGTGGATCCCGCCGCTGGCGCTGATCACCGCGGTCCTGCTGATCCTGGTCACCCAGGTGGTCCTCATCCTGGCCGGGAACGTGGCCGCGCTGCTCGGCGGGCGCACGCCCACCGCGGACTCCCCGCTCGGCGCGGAGATCCCCGACCTGGCCTTCATGCTCATCGTGCTGGCGACGATGACCCCGATCGTCTTCTTCACCGCGCGCGTGGTGCAGTGGCGCCGGGTGGGCGGGCTGCTCTCGGTCGAGGGCCGGATGCGCTGGGGCTGGCTGCGCACCTGCTTCCTGGTGTCGCTGCCGATCATCGCCGCCTACCTCGGCGTGCTCTACACGCTGCAGCTGGTCACCTCCCCGGAGGCGGCCTTCGTCGGGCCGTTCGTCGGCGCGGAGCGGTTCCTGCCGGCGCTCGCGGTGATCCTGCTGCTGGTGCCGTTCCAGGCCTCGGCGGAGGAGTTCGCGCTGCGCGGCTTCCTGATGCAGCTGGTCGGCTCGTACGGGCGCGGCGCCGCCGAGCGGCGCGGCGGCTCGCTCGCCTCCCGGGCGCTGCGCACCCCGGCACTGGGCATCGCGGTCAGCGGCACGGTCTTCGCGCTGCTGCACGACTACCACGGCTGGGCGCTGGCCGACGTCGCCGTCTTCGGCGTGGCCATGGCCTGGCTGACCTGGTACACCGGCGGCCTGGAGGCGGCCATCGCGCTGCACGTGGTGCACAACCTGG
This sequence comes from Nocardiopsis potens DSM 45234, assembly GCF_000341105.1. Lineage (GTDB taxonomy): Bacteria > Actinomycetota > Actinomycetes > Streptosporangiales > Streptosporangiaceae > Nocardiopsis_A > Nocardiopsis_A potens. The sequence goes on along the minus strand of NZ_ANBB01000024.1, from coordinate 75,929 downwards.
CCGCCTTCGGGCTGAGCGCCTTCGAAGGCACCCTCGCCGAGGCGGCCACCGGCGGCGGCTCCTGGGAGGGCGTGGTCGGCACCACCACCGAGGCGGTGCTGTTCTGCTCCGTGGTGGTGCTGCTGGCCCGGCGCAGGGGCCTGCGCCGGACCGCCCCCGGCGACCCCGAGGCGGTGCAGGCGCCGCCGGAGCGCCGCCGGCTGCCGCGCTGGGTGACGCAGGCCCCGCCGGTGCAGGACCCGGCCGGCGCGGAACCGCCCGGCGCCCACGGCTCGCATTTCCGCACCCCGCCCGGCCCCTCGCAGGGCCCCTACGGCCCCCCGCAGTACGGCGGAGGAACGGCGGGCCCCGCAAGCTGAACGCGGCCCCCGGGCGCCCCTCCTCTCCCGATGGTCTCGGCGCTGGGGCCCCGTCAGAGCGCTCTGACGGGGCCCCAGCGCCGAGACCATCGCCCCGGGGCGTGGGGCGCGCCGGCCGGGGCGCGGTTCCGCCTCCGCCGCCACGCCGTGCGGGAAGCGGTTTTCCCGCAGGTCGTCCGGGTATCTTCGGGGAGACCATGAAGCATGAGCCATCGTGTCCACGCTGCGGCCGCGCCGTCCGCGCTCCCAATCTGTGGTCGAGCGCGTGGCAGTGCGCCGTGCACGGCCCCGTCGCCCCGCTCCAGCCGCTGCGGGCCCCCGGGGAGACCTCGCTGGACCTCCTGCTGGACAGCGCCCGGGTCCCGGTCTGGCTGCCCTGGCCGCTCCCGGCGGGCTGGGTGGTGACCGGGTTCGCCGACGCCGGCGACGAGCGAAGCGGCGCCCTGGGCATCGCGGTCGCGCTGTCCGGCCCCGCCCCGCTGGGCGGAGTGGGCGAGATGGTCGTCGTCGCCGAGGACCCCGGCATCGGGCTGGGCGCCCGGCTGGCCGGCATGGACGCCCCCGACCCCGGGGCCGGGTTCGACACCGGGCCCGCCGCGCTCCGGCTCCGCCACGGCGGGCACGACATCCCGATGTGGCCGGTGCCCGGATGCAAGAAGCGCTCGGTCTACGCCGGCGAAGCCTACGCGAGCTGGCTGTGGCTGCTGCTCAGCCCCGCCGACACCGACGTCCTCACCTGCGAGCTCAGCGGGCTGCGGGACATGCGCGACCGGGTCGACGGCGCCACCCTGCCGCCGCCCTTCGGCGCCCTCTCCCCGTTCCTGGCCGATGGGCTCAAGCCGCTGGAGGAACCGGAGGGCTGACCCCGGCCCGCGGCGCGGCCGCCCGGCGGTCCATAGAATCGCCGGGTGACCCGCATCGATCTGCACACGCACAGCTCCGTCTCGGACGGAACCGAGCCGCCGGCCGAGGTCGCCGCCCGCGCCCGCGCGGCCGGGGTGGACGTGTTCGCGCTCACCGACCACGACACCGCGGCCGGCCTGGAGGAGGCGGCCGCCGCGCTGCCCCCCGGCCTCACCCTGGTCCCCGGGATGGAGCTCTCCTGCGCCTACCGGGGGGCCAGTGTCCACCTGGTCTGCTACCTGTTCGACCCGGAGGCGCCGTCGCTCGCCGCGGAGCTCCACCGGATCCGGGACGACCGGGTGAACCGGGCCAAGGAGATGGTGCGCCTGCTCCGCGAGGCCGGCGTCGAGGTCACCTGGGAGCAGGTCCGCGACATCGCGCTGAACGGCGGCGGGGACGACGGGGACCTGGAGGCGGGCGTGGTCGTCGGCCGGCCGCACATCGCACGGGCGATCGTCGCCGCCGGCGCCGCGGCGGACGTGCAGGACGCCTTCGACCGCTGGATCGGGTCGGGCGGCCCCGCCTACGCCTCCCGCTACGCGCTGGACCCGGTGCGGGCGGTGCGGGCGGTGCGCGAGGCCGGCGGCGTGTGCTCGCTGGCCCACCCGGCGCGCGCCGAGGGCATGCTCACCGGGGCGGTCCCGGTGGACCTGGCCGAGCGGATGGCCCGCGCCGGGCTCGGCGGGATCGAGGCGGACCACCCCTCGCACGACGAGGCCGAGGCCGAGCGGTGGCGCGGCATCGCCCGGGACCTGGGGGTGGCGGTCACCGGCTCCAGCGACGACCACGGCGCGCTCACCGGCCACCGGATCGGCGCGCGCACCACGGCCCCGGAGGAGTTCGCCCGGCTGATCGAGCCGGCGACCGGCGCCGCGCCCGTCACCGGCCGGGCGGGGTAGGGCTTACCGGAGGCTTAGCGCGGGTCTGCCAGGCTGGCGCGGGTACCGGACCGCGCGCCGGGACCGGAACAATGGTCCCGCACACATCGGAAGTACCAGTCGGAAGTTCGGACGCGAATCGAAGGGTCGGCACCGTGTTCTGGAAGCGGAAGGGCAAGAAGAAGGACGGCGAGGCGACCGGCGAGGCCGCCACGGTGACGCTCGACGAGGCGCGCGACGAGCCGGACACCGCCGTGCAGGACGGAGAGGACGCCGCGGACGGGAAGAAGTCCGCGAAGGCCCGCCCCGCCGCCGAGGCGGAGGAGAAGAAGGAGGAGGACTCGGCGAAGGACGGCGCCGACTCCGCGGACCCCGAGGACGCGGAGGAGAAGGCCGAGGCCGGCGCCGAGGACTCCGGGAAGAAGGACTCCGCGGAGGAAGAGTCCGCGGACTCCGAGGACTCCGGAAAGAAGGGCTCCGCCGAGAAGGAGTCCGCGAAGGACGAGGGCGCGGAGAAGGAGTCCGCGAAGGACGCGGAGGACTCCGCCTCGGACGACTCGGACGGGTCGGACGATGACGCGGACGCCTCGGACGCCGGCGAGGAGGACGCCGACAGCGCCGACTCCGACGCCGACACCGACGCCGACGACGCCGGCGAAGAGGACTCCGAGGAGGAGCCCGCGGCGGCGAAGAAGCGCGAGATCGAGCCCGAGGAGCCGGGCATCGGCGAGCCCGACTCCGACGGGGTCCAGCGGGTGCGGACCGCCGGCGTGCTCAAGGTCGACGACGAGGAGTACTCCGTCGTCAGCAACACCTGGATCGTGAAGGCGGACGACGACGGTGTCATCGTCATCGACCCGGCCCACGACGCCGAGCTCATCCTGGAGGCCGTCGGCGACCGGGAGATCTACCTGGTGGCCTGCACCAACGGCTACAACACCCACATCGGCGCGGCCCAGGAGGTGGCCGAGCGGGACGAGGCCCCGATCGCCCTGCACCGGCGCGAGGTCCGCTCCTGGCGCCGGGTGCACGGCGCGGAGAACCCGCCGGAGATCGAGGTCGAGGGCGGCGGCTCGCTCAAGGCCGGCGACCTGGAGGTCGACATCCTCCCGCTGCCCGGCACCTCCAGCGGCACCGTCGGCTACTACATCGCCGAGCTGGGCGCCGTGTTCAGCGGCGACACCCTGCGCGCCGGCGAGCTGGGCACGGTCGGCGAGGGCTACCTCGACTACACCCGCCAGCTGCACTCGGTCGGCGAGGTGCTGCTCTCCCTCCCGCCGGACACCCGGATCCTGCCCGACCAGGGCCCGGAGACCACCGTCGAGGAGGAGTCCGGCAACTTCAACTCCTGGGTCTGACCCGGGAACCGACCGGGCCGCGACCGCGCCCCGGCCGGCATGCGCACGGCCCGCCACCGGAGATCCGGAGGCGGGCCGTCGCCGTCGCCGGCCGTTCCGCGGCGATCGCGGGACGGAGCGCGGCTACCCCGTCCGGTCCGGGGTCTCCACCGCGTCCCAGAAGAGGGTCAGGGCGCGGGCCGTGGTCTCCGGGGCCTCGACGTTGGGGGAGTGGGCGGCGCCGGGGACGACGACCTTGCGGGCGGAGAGCTTCTCGGCCATCGCCGCCTGCAGGTTCGGCGGCCAGGCGTCGTCGTTCTCCCCGTAGAGCACCAGGCGGGGCAGGTCCACTGCGGCGAGCTCGCCGGTGCGGTCCTGGGCGGAGAGGATCTCCTCGCACATCCGCACCAGCGCGCCCGGGCTGTTCGCGACCATCCGGGCCTGCAGGAACTCCTGGATCTCCGCGGAGAGGCCGGCGGAGCGGGACGGGCCGTCCAGGAACCGGTCCCAGAGCAGCCGCAGCCGCTCCGGGCTGGGGTCGGGGCGGAGGAAGGCGATGAGCCGCTCGGCGTCGGAGATCCGGCCGGCCGAGGGGACCGCGGAGGGGCCCGAGCTCATCAGGGCCAGGGAGAGGAAGGGGGAGGGGTCGGCGAGGACCGCCTCCCGGGAGACCAGCCCGCCGTAGGAGTGGCCGAGCAGGTGGACCGGGCCCTCGTCGAGGGCCTCGGCCAGGGCCGCGACGGAGCGGCCCAGCCAGGCGGTTCCGTAGTCGGCCAGGTCGCCGGGGGCCGGGGACTCGTACTGGCCGGGCAGGTCGATCGCGACCACCGGGCGCCCGGCCTGGGCCAGCGTCTGCAGCAGCGCGATGAAGTCCTCTTTGCTCCCGGTCAGGCCGGGGACGAGGAGGGCGGGCTGCCGGTCGTGGCCGCCCGCCGCGGGCAGGGCCCGCAGCGCCGCGACGGTGCCCAGCGCCGTCGGCACGTCGATCCGCCGGACGCCGGGCGGAAGTTCCAGAAACCGCGGTGTACTCACGACGGATCACCCTAGACGATCCGCCCTCCGACCAGGGCCCCGGCCCGGTGAGCCGGGGGTGTCCGGACACGGCTGCGGGGCGGTCGCCCGCCGCCCCGGTCCGTGCGTGCGCACCGCGGAGGAGGGTCAGCCCTCCTGCGCGGTGCCCTCCTGGCCGCGGCCGACCTCGAGCCCGCCGCGGGTGCGGCGGCGCCTGCGCCGGCGCGGTGCGGGTGCGGGCGCGGCCTCGCCGTCGCCGCCGGCGGCGGGGGACTCGGTGCGGGCCGGGGCGTCCGAGGCGGCCGCCTCGCCGCCCTTGCGGGTGCGGCGCCGGTTCCGGGTCCGGCTCCGGCCGCCGCGCTCGCGGTCGCCGCGCTCCCGCGGCTCGCGCTGCTTGGCGTGCACCCCGGTGTCGCCGATGTCCTCGATCTCCTCGGCCTCCAGGCCGGCCCGCTCCTGCTTCTCCTTGGCCAGCCGCCCCTTGGTGCCCTCGGGGATGCGGAGCTGCTCGAAGAAGTGCGGCGAGGTGGAGTAGGTCTCCTCCGGGTCGGCGAAGGACAGCTCCAGCGCCGCGTTGATCAGCTTCCAGCGGGCGATCTCGCGCCAGTCGACGAAGGTGACCGCGGTGCCCGAGCGCCCGGCGCGGCCGGTGCGGCCGATCCGGTGGGTGTAGGTCTTCTCGTCGTCGGGGCACTCGTAGTTCACCACGTGGGTGACGTCGTCCACGTCGAGGCCGCGGGCGGCCACGTCGGTGGCGACCAGCACGTCGATCTTGCCGTTGCGGAACGCGCGCAGCGCCCGCTCGCGCTGGCTCTGCCCCAGGTCGCCGTGGACCGCGGCGGCGGCGAAGCCGCGCGACTTCAGGTCGCTCGCGACCCGGTCGCAGGCCCGCTTGGTCTGGCAGAAGACCATGCTCAGGCCGCGCCCCTCCGCCTGGAGCAGCCGGGCGAGCATCTCGCCCTTGTCCATCTGGTGGGTGCGGTAGACGTACTGGTCGATGTGGCTCGTGGTGGTCTGCCCCGGCTCGTCGTCGTCGCCGGCGCGCACGTGCGTGGGCCGGGTCAGGTAGCGGCGGGACAGGCCGACGATCTCGCTCGGCATGGTGGCCGAGAAGAGCATCGACTGGCGCTGGTCGGGGATCCGCTTGAGGATCCGCTCGATGTCCGGGAGGAAGCCCAGGTCGAGCATCTTGTCGGCCTCGTCGAGCACGACGGCGCCGACGCCGCCCAGGCTCAGGTGCTTCTGCTTCTCCAGGTCGAGCAGGCGACCGGGGGTGCCGACGACGATGTCGACGCCGCTCTTCAGCCCGTCGATCTGCGGCTCGTAGGCGCGGCCGCCGTAGACGGTGAGGATCCGGGCCCCGGTCCGCTTGCCCGCGGTGGTCAGGTCGGCCGCCACCTGGATCGCGAGCTCGCGGGTGGGGACGACGACCAGGGCGCGGGGCCGCTTGGACTCGCCGGGCTCCTTCTGCGCGAGCTGCAGCAGCGGCAGGCCGAAGGCGAAGGTCTTGCCGGTGCCGGTGCGCGCCTGGCCGATGATGTCGGAGCCGTTCAGCGCGAGCGGAAGGGCCAGGGACTGGATGGGGAAGGGCTCGATGATGCCCTCGGCTTCGAGGGCGTCGGCGATCTCCGGGCTGACGCCCAGGTCGCGGAAGGTACGTCGGGGTTCGCTCGTGTTCTCGGTGCTGCTCAGGGCTCATGCCTCCATCTGGGCGGGCCGCAATGGCGTTCGTGGCCTCGTGTGCTGCGGACGGGCGCCGCCGCTGCGGCGCGGGGCCGGGCGAGGGGCGGCGCGGCACGCGGGGCGGGTGTTCCGCCCTCCGCGGCGCGCTCGCGCACTCGGCGCATGGGCCGTCCGTTCTCTGTTGTCCTGGCGCGCGGCGCTCCTGCACCGCGCGGCGGGGCGCCGCATCCGGCCGCTCCGCTCCGCCGGTCGGGACGACCGGCCACGGCCGCGGCACCCGCCGCGCCCGTGCGGAGCGTCCGTGCGGACGGCGTTCGGCCGCCGATCACAGCGCAGAGTCTAGCGTGGCGCTCCGTCCCTGGACATGCCCCATCAGGCCCGCTCGCGGCGCTGACACGTGCAACGCCCCGGACGCGCCCGAATAATCCCCGCTCGCGCGGGCATCGCGCGGGCGGTGGTTCGGAGCGGGCCCCCGGGGCTCGTTAACCTGTGCTCCATGACGAATGGCTCCCCTTCCGAGACGGCGTCCGCGGGCGTCGTCGACCTGCTGGGCCTGCTGGCCTACGCCGAACTCGTGTCCTTCTTCCGGCTCTCCGGCGACGCGGGCCTGGCGCCCGACCTGGCCGCCAAGGGCGAGCTGGCGGGGGCGGCCGCCGCCGAGTACCGGCACTACCGCCTGCTGCACGACCGGCTCACCGAGCTGGGGGCCGACCCGGAGGCCGCGATGGAGCCGTTCGTCGAGCCGCTGGAGGCCTGGCACGCCCGGACCGAGCCGAAGAACTGGCTGGAGAGCCTGGTCAAGACCTATGTGGGCGACGGCATCTCGGGCGACTTCTACCGGGTGGTCGCCAAGGTCGCCGACGCGCGGACCGCGGAGCTGGTGGACGGCGCGGTCGACGACGACGAGCGGGCCGAGGTGATCGGCGCCCGGGTGCGCGCCGCGGTCGAGGCCGACCCCAGGCTCGCCGGCCCGCTGTCGCTGTGGGCCCGCCGCCTGGTCGGTGAGGCGCTGAGCCAGGCGCAGCTGGTCGCGGCGCACCGCCCGGACCTGGCCGCGCTGGTGGCCGCGGGGGCGGAGCGGGCCGGGGAGGAGTCCGGCCGGGAGAGCGACCTGGCCTCGATCAGCCGGATGTTCGCCGGGCTGACCGAGGCGCACTCCGCGCGGCTGGCCGCGATGGGGCTGAGCACCTGAGCGCGTCCGCCCCGGCCCGCGGAACCGGGCCCGGCGGGGCGGGAGCCGCCGCCGCGCAGGGGGAGCCGGCCGGGGTGCCCGCCGCGGGGCCGGTGACTCCGGCCACTCGAACACGAAACGGTCATGATTCGGTTCCGAATTGACATATAGTCGGTTGGGTTCCGAATGCTCCCGGCCATGAGGTGTCTCGTCCATGCGCAGTGGGTTCGACGCGCAGGGCCCGCTGGCCCGCCTCTCTCGCGAATTCGACGTCTTCGGTCCGCTCAGCGGATCCACCGAGCCCTGGCTCACCGCTGAGCTGGACCAGCACGCCGCCGCGGTCCGCGATTCGATCGCGTCCGGCGGCGCCTCGCTCACTCTGCGGAGCCTGACCAGCTACCTCCGCGGGTTCGTGGACGGCTGCCGGGAGCGGGGATGGCACTCCACCTCCGCTGAGTACGACTGGGAGACCGTTCGCCTCCTGGCCATCTGTCGGCTGGCCAAGGAGAGCGGCTTCGTCCGCTAGGTTGGTCACGCCCCAAGTGGAACCTCACGGATCGGCGGTACCAGGCCGCCGATCCGCGAAGTGATCTCACTGAGGCCCTCACGGGGCGTACGCTGATCCGTACCCGGGGTCATGCTGCCCGTGGTGGGTATCCAGAGGGCGAGGGGCGCCTCCGCATGCGGCGTTCCCGGCGCGGAGCCCGTCTCGGCCGCATGCCCGGGCATCGAAGATGCGGCCGCGAGGTGCCGCGAGAAAGGAAGAGCGCATGAGGAGCGGTCGGCATGGGGCGGCGCGGCCTCCTATCGGCGTCCTGGTCCGGCAGGATCGCACCGATTTCATGCTCTTCGCACTGATCGTCGTGGTCGCCCTGGCGGTGATGGCGGTCTCCGGGTGGACCTCACCCGCCTTCTGGCTGTCGCTGCTGCCCATCGGAGCGACCCTGGTGCTGATGATCCGCCGCATCGACCGGCTCTCCCGCGACGAGCTGCGGGACGAGGAGCTGCTCTAGGCGGCGGACGCGGAGCGGGGCGGGCCCGTACGGCCCCGCCCCGCTCAGGTGTGCGTCCGCGCCCCGTCAGGGCTCCGGCGGCCGGCGGTGCTCGCCGACCGGCCCGCCCTCCTCGGGACGGGTGCGGCCGTACCCGGACGGGCTGGCGCCGCCCGCGCCCTGCCGGGCCTCGGCGCCCTGCCGGGCCTCGGCGCGCTGCTGCGGAGCGCCCTGCTCGGCCCGCATCGCGTCGGACATGCCGGCCGCGTACCCCTGGCCCTCCTGGAGCCGGGAGGTCTCCCGCTCGGCCGCGTCCAGCCAGCGCGACCAGCGCGCCTGCATCGGCCGGATCATGCCGCCGCCCACGCCGACGACCAGGATGCCGCCGACCGTGGCCAGCACCGCGATGAGCACCGGCTGGGTGACGGTGGTGGCGACGCCGATCTGGTTCAGAGCGGCGATGACGCCCAGCGCCATCACGAAGATCCCCAGCAGGTTGGCGACCAGCCGGCCGTAGCTCAGCCCGCCCAGCGCGCTGGAGACGATGTCCCGGAGGGCCTTGGCGATGATGCCGGCGACCACCACGATCACCAGCGCCACCACGGCCTGCGGGATCCAGGCGACCACCTGGTTCAGCATCTGGGTGATCGGGTTGGCCGGCCCGAACACGCTGAACGCCAGCTGCAGCGTGATCAGCACACCGGCGTAGTAGATGATCTTCCCGCACAGCTCACTGGCGGAGTACTTGCTGCGCTGGAAGTACTCGCCGACCCCCGAGCGCTCCAGTCCCCGGTCGAGGCCGAGGCGGGCGAGCCCCTTGCCGACCAGCCGGCCGATGAGCTTGGCCACGAGCCAGCCCAGGATCAGGATGACCAGGAACGCGGCGAGTCTCGGTGCGAAAGACGCGACAGCGGACCACGCCGCCGTGAGTCCCTGACCGATGTCCATGTCGTTTCACCCCCGATGGGGCCCCGCCCGTACCCGGGAGTGATCCCGCGTACGCTCGGCGAAACCGAAACGGATCGCTTCTCACCACGGCGATTACCCGTTATCGACCAGGCCGAATCGTCGGAGGGTGACCGGCGATCACGGAGGGTGCCCACTCTCGGGGGGCGGGGCGGGGGTGGGCGGGTCGCCGCGCCCCCCGATCACCGGAGCGGCGGGGGAACCCGGAGGCGCCCCGGGAGGACCCCCGGTGGTCACGGAGCGGAGTCGGGGCGGCGGAAAAACCCGGGGCGGAGAACGGAGAACCCGGGGCGGGGGCGGGGATCGGCCGCGTCCGTCCCGGTTACTCGGCGCTCTCCCGGGTGAGGTCCCAGCCGCTCAGGCCGCGCCAGGCGAGCCGGGAGACGAGCAGCTCCGCGGTCTCCTTGGGTACGCCGCCGCCGCTGCCGGTCCAGTACCGGGCGCTGGTCTCGGCCAGGCCGACCAGGCCGACGCTGAGCAGGTGCGCCTCCTCCTCGGAGATGCTGGTGTCCTGGCGGATCACCTCGCCGATCAGCTCGGCGCACCGGTGCAGGGTGTGGTCGAGCTTCTCCCGGACCGCGGGCAGGTTGCGCAGGTCGGACTCGAACACCAGGCGGAACGCCTCGCCGTCGCCCGCGACGAACTCGAAGAACGCGGTGAAGCTGGCGACGACCCGTTCCCGGTTGTCGGTGGTGCTCTCCAGGGCCTTGCGCTGCTTCTCGACCAGAGCCTCGCAGTGCTGCTCCAGCAGCGCCAGGTAGAGCTCCAGCTTCCCGGGGAAGTGCTGGTAGAGCACGGGCTTGCTGACGCCGGCCCGCTCGGCGATCTCGTCCATCGCGGCCTGGTGGTAGCCCTGGGAGACGAACACCTCCTGAGCCGCCGCCAGCAGCTGCCGCCTGCGCGCGACGCGGGGCAGCCGGGTGCCGCGCGGCCTGGCATCTGAAGGAGCTGTCACACCCACACCCTCCGAACTGGTGCGGCGGCTCTGCTGGCGCCGCATTCGACGGTTCAATCCGGGAAGCGCCCTGGGAACGGGGAACCGGAACACCCCGGCGCGCATCCCTTCATCTTACTCGGACGTAGGTTACGCTCACCCGGCACCGGCCACCACCCCGGCCGCCTCCGCCCCCGATGATCTCGGATATCCCGGCGCTCGGGGAAGGGTCAGGCGCGGTATTCGTCCTCGTCCATTCCGACCTCCTGGTGCTGCTCGACGGCGTCGCCCTCGGAGACGTCGTCCGGGGCGTCCAGGGCGCGGTCGGGGGTCCACCCCTCCTCCTCGTCGCCGACCGAGGCCAGCTGGTCGGCGCGGTCGGCCTCCGGGGAGTCGAGGGACTCGTCCGGGGCGGCCTCCCCCGGTTCGCGCGGCGGTCGTGCAGACGTCACGGGATCCCCCCTCGGATCGTCGCGGAACGTGCCCCCCACGTTACTCGCTCTGCCTCGGCCGGGGGAAACGGCGAGGCCACGGCCGGGTAAGGGGCGGCGGTGCGTAGAGTGCCACCGAGGGGCCGCGGCGGCGGGACCGCGCGGGCCCGGAGACCGAGGAGGGCGGCATGGCGGAGCCCATCGAACCGTGGCCGGGCGAGTTCCGCACCGTCGGCGGGCGGCGGATGCACGTCCGCGCCGGCGGCCCGCGGGACCGGCCGCGCGTCGTCTACCTGCACGGACTCAACGGGTCCTCGGCGGACTGGACCGACCTGATGGGCGCCCTGGCCGGGGAGTACCGCGGCGAGGCGCCCGACCTGCCCGGGTTCGGCAAGTCGCCGCCGCCCGAGGACGGCGACTACGGGCTGGACGCCGGCGTCGCGGCCGCCGCCGACCTGATCGCCGCCGGCGAGCGCCCGGTCCACCTGGTCGGCAACTCGCTGGGCGGCAGCATCGCGGTGCGGCTCGCCGCCGAGCGCCCCGAGCTGGTGCGCACCCTCACCCTGATCTCCCCGGCCCTGCCCGACCTGCGCCCCCGGCTGGTCCCGTACCAGATGGCCGGCGCGCTGGTCCCGGTGCTCGGCCCCGCGGTCTACGCGCGCATCGCCCGGCGCCCCGCCGAGGTCCGGGTGCAGGACACCCTGGACGCCACCTACTACGACCCGGCGTCCGCCCCGGCCCAGCGGGTGCTGGAGGCGCTGGAGGCCGAGCGGGAGCGGGAGGGCCTCCCGCACGCGGTCGGCTCGGTGCTGGAGTCGCTGCGCGGGCTGGTCGCCGAGTACCTGCGCCGGGGGCCCCGGTCGCTGTGGCGCCAGGCGGCCCGGGTCGGCCACCCGGTGCTGCTCGTCTACGCCGCGGCCGACCGGTTCATCGACCCGCGGATGGCCCGCCGGGCGGCGCGGACCTTCCGCCGCAACCGGATGGTGCTGCTGCCCCGCACCGGCCACGTGGCGATGAAGGAGCGCCCCGAGCTGGTCGCCCGGGAGCTCCGCCGGTTCCTCGCCGCGGACGGGGCCCCGCGGGAGGGCGGCGCCGGGCCGGCGGGTCCGGAGACCGGCGCGAGGGGGCGGCCCGGCGGCGGGAATGCAAACCCCACCCCGTAGGTTGGGTATGAGAGCAAGCTCGTCACGTGCCCGATCCCCTCCGGCACCGGAGGCCCGCGGGCGTCGTGGCGCCGACGAGAACTGTTGAGGAGCCACTGTGTCGCTGCCGCCGCTGGTCGAGCCAGCCGACGAGCTGACCGTCGACGAAGTGCGCCGCTACTCCCGCCACCTGATCATCCCCGACGTGGGCATGGACGGTCAGAAGCGCCTGAAGAACGCCAAGGTGCTGGTCGTCGGCGCCGGCGGGCTGGGGTCGCCGGCCCTGCTCTACCTCGCCGCCGCGGGCGTGGGCACGCTCGGCATCATCGACTTCGACGTCGTGGACGAGTCCAACCTGCAGCGCCAGATCATCCACGGGCAGAGCGACGTGGACCGGCCCAAGGCCGTCTCCGCGCGCGACTCGGTCCGCGAGGTGAACCCGAACACCGAGGTGGTGCTGCACGAGGAGCGGCTCGACTCCGACAACGCCTTCCGCATCTTCGAGCCGTACGACCTCATCGTCGACGGCACCGACAACTTCGCCACCCGCTACCTGGTGAACGACGCCTGCGTGCTGCTGGGCAAGCCGTACGTGTGGGGTTCGATCTACCGCTTCGACGGGCAGGCCTCGGTCTTCTGGGCCGACCACGGCCCCTGCTACCGCTGCCTCTACCCGGAGCCCCCGCCGCCCGGGATGGTCCCCTCCTGCGCCGAGGGCGGCGTGCTCGGCGTGCTCTGCGCCTCCATCGGGTCGATCCAGGTCAACGAGGCCATCAAGCTCATCGCCGGGTTCGGCGAGCCGCTGGTCGGCCGGCTGATGACCTACGACGCCCTGGAGATGAACTACCGCGCGCTGAAGGTCCGCAAGGACCCCGAGTGCCCGCTGTGCGGCAAGAACCCGACGATCACCGAGCTGATCGACTACGAGGCGTTCTGCGGCACCGTCTCCGAGGAGGCCCAGGAGGCCGCGGCCGGCTCCACGATCACCGCCGGCGAGCTCAAGCGGATGATCGACGGCGGCGAGGACTTCCAGCTGGTCGACGTCCGGGAGAAGAACGAGTACGAGATCGTCAGCATCCCCGGCTCGGTGCTCATCCCCAAGGGCGAGTTCCTGAACGGCGAGGCCTTCGCCAAGCTGCCCCAGGACAAGAAGATCGTCCTGCACTGCAAGTCCGGCGCCCGCTCCGCGGAGGCCCTGGCGGCGCTCAAGGGCGCCGGGTTCTCCGACGCGGTGCACGTCGGCGGCGGCGTGCTGGCCTGGATCAACCAGGTCGACCCCAGCCTGCCGACCTACTGACCGGCCCCCGTGCGCCCCGGCCGCCCCGCGCGGCCGGGGCGCCGTGCCGTCCGGGCCCGGAGCGGGTATATGGCAGACAGCGCCGGCGGCGGAGCCGGTGCGGAGGAGGTCTGCCATGACGGTCAAGGGACGCTGGCAGGACTGGGCGGCGATCACCGCGGGCGTGCTGCTCGCCGTCAGCTGGATCTGGCACGGGATGCTCGGGCCGCAGAAGGCGGCGCTGTTCGTACTGGCCCTGCTCATCGTGCTCGCATCGACGATGTCGATCACCCACCCGGGCATGCTCGCCGGCGAGGGGTTCATCTTCGGCCTGGGCGCGCTGGTCTTCCTCTCGCCCTGGCTGACCGGTTTCGCCGGGACCAACGCGGGCGCCGCCTGGACGGCGTGGATCCTCGGTGCGGTCGTGATGATCGCCGGCGCCGCCGGCATCGTCCAGGTGGGCCGCCCCGGCGGCGTCGGCGGCCGCCGCCCGGTGGCGCACTGACCGGCCCCGGAGGCCCCGCCCCGGTCCGGCCGGCGCCGGTCTAGGGTCGGGGCATGGCCCGATACGAATCGCACCCCACCGAGTACGGCGAGCGCGTGCTCGACTTCGTGGAGCGGATACCGCCCGGCCGGGTGATGTCCTACGGCGACGTCGCCGAGTACCTGGGGGAGGGCGGGCCGCGCCAGGTCGGCGCGGCGATGGCGGCCTGGGGCGGCGGCGTTCCGTGGTGGCGGGTCATCCGCGCGGACGGCACCCCGCCGCCCGGCCACGAGGTGCGCGCCCTGGCCCGCTACGCCGAGGAGGCGACCCCGATGCGCCCCGGCGCCGACCGGGTCGACATGCGCCGCGCCCGCTGGGAGGGCCCCGGCGCCGAGGACGGGCCGGAGCGCTGAGGGGCGCGCCGCGGCCGCGGGGAAAACGCGTTGACGGCGGGCCGGGGGCGCGGGAAGGGTGGGCGCACGTGAGCATCCGATTCCCCTTGCAGAGCGACCGGATCCGACTGCGCCCGTTCCGGGACGGCGACCGGGACGCCGTCCACGAGGTCTACGGCGACCCCGAGGTGATGCGCCACGTCGCCCACGGAAAGCCGGCCGCGGCCGCCGAGACCGCCGAGATGGTCGCCGGGTACATCTGGCACCAGGAAGAGCACGGCTACGCCTTCTGGGCGGTGGAGGACGCCGCCACCGGCGCGGTCATCGGCGACGCCGGCTTCGAGGCCCGGGAGGAGGGCGCCGAGTTCGGCTACACCCTGGCGCGCGCGTGGTGGGGGCGCGGCCTGGCCACCGAGGCCGGGCGGCTCTGTACCGCCGCGGCCTTCGGCGAGCTGGGTCTCCCCCTGCTCACCGGGGTGGTGGACCCGGCCAACCCGGCCTCGTCCCGGGTGCTGGAGAAGCTGGGCTTCGCCTTCTCCCGCGAGGTGGAGGCCTACGGCCGCCCGCACCTCGAATACCTGCTCCGGGCCCCGTCGGGCCGCTGACGGGAGCAGCGCCCTCCCAGGGCGGCGATCCCGGCGCCGCGGGGACGCGGGGTGACCGCGGCAGCGCGCTCGGTGCCGGGGCCGCTCACCGAGCGGGTCCGGGCGGTCGCCCAGCGGGAACCGTGTGAAGATCACGTACAAATGTTCGATCCGAATGGCGGCGATCCCCGTGGGGATGTGGTGAACTTGGCGGGGTGAACCCATCCCCGTACCGGCTCGTCAGGCGTGCGCGCCGCGCCGCACCGCCGCCGGTGCTCGACGGCGCCCAGCGCCGGGTGGTGGCGCACAAGGGCGGGCCGCTGCTGGTCCTGGCGGGCCCCGGCACCGGCAAGACCACCACGATCGTCGAGGCCGTCGTCGACCGGATCGAGAACCGCGGCGCCGACCCCCGCTCCGTCCTGGTGCTGACCTTCAGCCGCAAGGCCGCCGAGGAGCTGCGGCACCGCATCACCTCGCGGCTGCGCCGGACCACCCGCGAACCGCTCGCCCTCACCTTCCACAGCTACGCCTATGCGCTGATCCGCCGAGAGTTCCAGCGCCTCGGCGACCTGCCGCCCCGGCTGCTCTCCGGCCCCGAGCAGCTGATGGAGGTGCGCGAGCTGCTCGCCGGCGAGCTGGAGGACGGGGCCCAGGGGTGGCCGGAGCGGCTCCGCCCGGCCCTGGCCACCCGCGGCTTCGCCGAGGAGCTGCGCGACTTCCTGATGCGCGCCCAGGAGCGCGGCCTGGGCTCCGCCGACCTGGAGCGGATGGGCCGCGAGCGGGGCCGGGACGACTGGGCGGCCGCCGGCGGCTTCCTGGACCGCTACACCGGCCGGTTCGACGTCGCGCCGGTGCCCACGCTCGACTACGCCGAACTGGTCCGGGTCGCCGCGAACCTGCTCTCCGACCCCGACGTGCTGGCCCGGGAGCGGGCCGCCCGGGAGGTCGTCTTCGTCGACGAGTACCAGGACACCGACCCCGCGCAGGAGGAGCTGCTGCGCGCGCTGGCCGGCGACGGCCGGGACCTGATCGCCGTCGGCGACCCCGACCAGTCCATCTACGGATTCCGCGGCGCCGACGTGCGCGGCATCCTCGACTTCCCGCAGCGGTTCCCGGACGCCGCCGGCGAGCCCGCGCCGGTGGTCGCGCTGCGCACCTGCCGGCGCAGCGGCCCGGCGCTGCTGCGCGCCTCGCGCGGGGTGGCCCGGCGGCTGCCCGCGGCGCCCTCCCCGGACGGCGGCCCGGTCAACGCCCACCGCGAACTGGCCCCGGTGCCGGACGCCCCGGAGGGCGAGGTGCGGGTGCTCGCCATGGAGAGCCCCACCCAGGAGGCCGCGGTCATCGCCGACGTGCTGCGCCGCGCCCACCTGGTGGACGGCCTGCCCTGGTCCCGGATGGCGGTGCTGGTCCGCTCGGCCACCCGCCAGGTCCCGGTGCTGCGCCGGGCGCTGCTGGCGGCCGGCGTGCCGGTCGCGGTGGCCCGCGACGAGCTGCCGCTGGCCGCCGAGCCGGTGGTCCGCCCGCTGCTGCTGCTCCTGCGCTGCGGGCTGCACCCGGACTCGCTCGACCCGGACACCGCGCACGAGCTGCTGGTCTCCCCGTTCGGCGAGGCCGACACGGTCCGGCTGCGCCGGCTCGGCAGGGCGCTGCGCCGGCTGGAGCTGGACGCCTTCGCCGCGGACGGCGGCGCGGAGCGGAGTTCGGAGCGGGGCCCGGAGCAGAGCTCGGCGGAGGCGGCGGAGAGCGGCACCGGAGGCGGCGCCGGGGACGGCGAAGGGGAGGAGCCCGGCGGCGGGCGGCGCCGCCCGCGCTCCTCGGCGGTGCTCATCGCCGACGCGCTGCGCGACCCGCGCGAACTCACCCTGGTGGACCCGGCCGTGGCCGAGCCGGCCCGGCGGGTGGCCCGGCTGCTCGCCACCGTCACCGACACCGCCGCCCGCGGCGGCAGCGCCGAGGACGTGCTCTGGGAGGTGTGGAAGGCGAGCGGCCTGGGCGACCGGCTGCTCCGCGCCAGCCAGGCCGGCGGCAGGCGCGGCGCCGCCGCCGACCGGGACCTGGACGCGGTGGTGGCGCTGT
This sequence comes from Nocardiopsis potens DSM 45234, assembly GCF_000341105.1. Taxonomy (GTDB): domain Bacteria; phylum Actinomycetota; class Actinomycetes; order Streptosporangiales; family Streptosporangiaceae; genus Nocardiopsis_A; species Nocardiopsis_A potens. Next base: position 59,310 of record NZ_ANBB01000024.1, on the reverse strand, counting down.
TCGAGAACGCCGCCCGCTACTGCGACCGGCTGCCCCCCGGGGCCCCCGAGGGGTTCCTGGAGGACCTGGAGGCCCAGGAGATCCCCGGCGACACCCTCGCCGAGCACGCCCCCGAGGGCGAGTCGGTGCGGATCCTCACCGCGCACCGCTCCAAAGGGCTGGAGTGGGACCTGGCGGTCGTCGCCGGGGTGCAGGAGGGGGACTGGCCCGACCTGCGGCTGCGCGGCTCGCTGCTCGGGGTGGAGGAGCTGGTCGACACCGCCTCGGGGTTCGCTCCGGAGTCCTCCGCCGCGGGGGCGGCCGTCGCCTCCAAGCTCCTCGACGAGGAGCGCCGGCTGTTCTACGTGGCGGTGACCCGGGCCCGCCGCCGGCTCGTCGTCACCGCCGTGGGCGGGGAGGAGACCGAGGAGCGCCCGTCGCGCTTCCTGGCCGAGCTGGGCCTGGGCGAACCGGAGCGGGTCGGCACCGGGCGGCGCTGGCTGTCGCTGCCGGCGCTCGTCGCCGACCTGCGCTCGGTGGCGACCGACCCCGGCCGGCCCGACCCGCTGCGCCGCGCCGCCGCCGCGCACCTGGCCCGGCTGGCCGCCGCCGGCGAGCGCGGCGCCGACCCCGCCGAATGGCACGCGCTGACGCCGATCTCCGACGACCGGCCGCTGGCCGAGGAGGGCGAGGGCATCCGGGTCTCGCCGTCCCAGGTGGAGACGTTCAGCACCTGCCGGCTCCGCTGGCTGCTGGAGAAGGGCGCCGGTGCCTCCGGGACGGAGACCGCCTCGGCGCTCGGCAGCATCGTGCACGCGGTGGCGGTGCTGGTCGCCGAGGGCGTCACCAAGGAGGAGATCGACCACCGGCTGGACGAGATCTGGTCGGAGATGGACTTCGGAGGCCCCTGGTACGCCGGCCGCCAGCGGGAGAAGACCGACGAGATGGTGCGCAAGCTCATCGCCTGGCACCGCGCCGACCCGCGCGAACTGGTCGTCACCGAGGAGGGGTTCAAGGTCGACGTGGGCGGGGTGGAGATCACCGGCCGGGTGGACCGCCTGGAGCGGGACGAGCAGGGGCGCGGCTTCGTCGTCGACATCAAGACCGGCGGCAGCATGCCCGGCAAGGACGAGCTGGGCCGCCTCCCGCAGCTGGGCGTCTACCAGCTCGCGGTGCTCAAGGGCGCCTTCGCCGGCCTCGGCCTCACCGAACCGGGCGGGGCCTCGCTGGTCCAGGTCGGCGGGTCGCTGAAGAACCCCAAGGAGCAGGAGCAGGGGCCGCTCGGCGGCGACCCCGACCCGGAGTGGGCCGGCCGGCTCGTCCTGGAGACCGCCGAGGGCATGTCCGGCGCCCGGTTCTCCGCCACCCGCAACGACCGGTGCGGCCGCTGCCCGGTCCGGTCCAGCTGCCCCGCCCACGACGAGGGGAGGCGGCTGTGACCGGCCCCGGAGGGTGCGGCGCGGACGGCAAGGCGGAGCGGAGCGGAAGACGGAGGAGGAGCAGGTGACCGATCGGGCCGCATGGGGGACCGGGGACGGGGAGCGCCCCCGGCGGGTGCTCACGCCCGCCGAGATCGCCCGGATGCTGGGCCGCCCGGAGCCCACCCCCGAGCAGGCGCGGGTGATCGCGGCGCCGCTGGGGCCCTCGGTGGTCGTGGCGGGCGCCGGGTCGGGCAAGAGCGAGACCATGGCCGGCCGGGTGGTGTGGCTGGTCGCCAACGGCTTCGTCCGCCCCGAGCAGGTGCTCGGCCTCACCTTCACCCGCAAGGCCGTCGCCGAGCTCGCCGAGCGGGTCCGCACCCGGCTGGGCCAGCTGCGCGGCACCGAGCAGGTCCCCGCCGAGGTCCTCGACGGCGAACCGGAGGTCTCCACCTACAACTCCTACGCCGCCCGGCTGGTCGGCGACCACGCGCTGCGCGAGGCGATCGAGCCCGGCACCCGGCTGCTCAGCCAGGGGCAGTCCTGGCAGCTCGCCGCGCACATCGTGGAGACCTACGACGGCCCGATGGACGCCGTCGACCTCGGCCCGCAGACCGTGGTCGAGCGGGTGCTGGCACTCGCCGGCGACCTCTCCGACCACCTGCGCACCCCCGAGGACGTGCGCGGCGTCGGCCGCTGGATCGACGACCGCGCCGCCGCCCTGCCCGCCAAGCGGAAGACCAAGGAGACCACCGGGCGGCTGGTCGGCGCGCAGCGCATGCGCGAGCAGCTGCTGCCGCTGGTGGAGCGGTACATCGCGGCCAAGGCCGCGCGCGAGGTGATGGACTTCGGCGACCAGGTGGCGCTGGCCGCGCGGATCGCCTCCCGCCACCCCGAGGTCGGCATGACCGAGCGCAGCCGCTACCGGGTGGTCCTGCTCGACGAGTACCAGGACACCAGCCACGCCCAGCTCACCCTGCTGCGCGAGCTGTTCGGCGGCGGCCACCCGGTCACCGCGGTCGGCGACCCCTGTCAGTCGATCTACGGCTGGCGCGGCGCCAGCGCCGGCGGCCTCACCACCTTCCCCACCGACTTCCCCGAGGCCCCCGGCCGGCCCGCGCCGCTGCACGCGCTCTCCACCAGCTTCCGCAACGGCGAGCGGATCCTGGACGTCGCCACCCGGATCTCCGAACCGCTGCGCACCGGCGGGGACGGGGGCCGGGAGCCGGCCGGCGGCCGGGCCGAGGTGCCGGTGCTGCACCCGGGGCCGAACCGGCGCGGTCGCGGCGCGGTCGGCTGCGCGCTGCTGAGCACCGAGACCGAAGAGGCCGAGTGGATCGCCCGCACCGTGCACGCCGCCCTGGACCAGCGCGAGGACCTCGCCCCCGACGGCCTGGTCCGCCCCGCCGGCGAGGACGGCCCGCTCACCCCGGGCGGAGTGGCGGTGCTCTGCCGCAAGCGGGCCCAGTTCTCCGCGATGCGCGAGGCGCTGGAGGCGCGCGGCATCCCGGTCGAGGTGGTCGGCATCGGCGGGCTGATGACCGTGCCCGAGGTGCGCGACGTCATCGCCGCGCTGCGGGTGGTGCACGACCCGGCCGCAGGCAACGAGCTGGCCCGGCTGCTCACCGGGCCGCGGCTCCGGCTCGGCCCGCGCGACCTGGTGGCGCTCGGCGAGCGCGCCTCCGAACTGGTCCGCGAGTCCCGCCGCGACCTCGTCGGCCAGGGAGCCGAAGCGGCCGAGGGCGCCGCGGAGCCCGGCGCGGACGGCGCCCCCGGCGACAGCGAGGACCTGCTCCGCAGCACCGTGCTCGACCTGACCGCGGAGAGCGGCAGCCTGGTCGACGCCCTGGACGACCTGGGGCCCGCCGAGCGGTACTCCGAGGCGGGCTACGAGCGGCTGGCGATGCTCGCCGCCGACCTGCGCGGCCTGCGCAAGCTCGCCGGGCAGCCGCTGCCCGACCTGATCGCCGAGACCGAGCGGGTGCTGGGCCTGGACATCGAGGTGGCCGCCCGGCCCGGCCGCGACCCGCTCGCCGCCCGCGCCGACCTGGACGCCTTCACCGACGCCGCGGTCCGCTTCGCCGGCAGCACCGACGACCCCACCCTGGCGGCGTTCCTCACCTACCTGCGCTCGGCCGAGGACGCCGAGCGCGGGCTCGCCCCCGGCGAGCGGGTCGGCTCCACCGACACGGTCAAGCTGATGACCGTGCACGCCGCCAAGGGCCTGGAGTGGCCGCTGGTGGTGGTCCCCGGGCTGTCCGGGGACGGCGGGCGCTCCTCGGTCTTCCCCACCAGCCCGCGGGACGCCGGGTCGTGGGTGCGCCACGCGCACCAGCTGCCGTTCCCGCTCCGCGGCGACGCGGCCGGCCTGCCCCGGCTGGACGACGTCGACAAGGACGGGGTCAAGGAGTTCCTCGCCGCGGACAAGGCCCGGCACCTGATGGAGGAGCGGCGGCTCGCCTACGTCGCCGTCACCCGGGCCTCCTACGCGCTGCTGTGCACCGGGCACTGGTGGGGCAGGGACAGCGCCACCCGGCGCGGCCCCTCCCCGTTCCTGGAGGAGGTGCGCGAGGCCTGCGAGGCCGGCGGCGGCCGGGTCGCGGTCTGGGCGCCGCCGCCGGAGGAGGGCGAGGAGAACCCGCAGACCTCCGGGGAGGAGCCGGTCGACTGGCCGCTCCCGCCGGAGGAGGAGACCGGGGCGGCGGCCGAGCGGCACCGGGAGATCGCGGCCGGCGCGGCCCTGGTCGAGCAGGCCCGCGAGGACGGCGGGCGCTGGCTGGAGACCCTGGAGCGGGCGTCGATGCCGGCGTCGATGCGCCGCCGGCTGGACGGCTGGGCGCGCGACGCCGAGCTGCTGCTCGCGCACCGGGACGCCGCCGGCGAGCGCTCCGGCGGCCCGGCCGAGGTGGACCTGCCCGAGCACCTGACGGTCTCCTCCCTGGTCACCCTGGCCCGCGACCCGGCCGCCCTGGCGCAGCGGATCCGCCGCCCGATGCCGCGCCCGCCCGCCCCGCACACCCGACGGGGCACCGCGTTCCACGGCTGGCTGGAGCGCCGGCACGGCCAGGAGACCCTGCTCGGCCCGGACGAGCTGCCCGGCGCGGCGGACGACGGCGCCGGCGGCGACGAGGACCTGGAGGAGCTGCGCCGGCTCTTCGAGGCGAGCGAGTGGGGCCCGCGCGTCCCGCTGGACGTGGAGGTGCCGTTCGAGACGGTCATCGGCGACCGGCTGGTGCGCGGCCGGATGGACGCGGTCTTCCACGACCCGGTCGGGGACCGCTACGACGTGGTGGACTGGAAGACCGGCCGGCCGCCGCGCAGCGCCCGGGAGCGGGACGCGGTGGCGGTGCAGCTCGCCGCGTACCGCGTCGCCTGGGCCGACCTCACCGGCGTGCCCCTCGACCGGGTCGGCGCCGCCTTCCACTACGTCCGCGCCGACGTCACCGTCCGCCCCGCCGACCTCCTCGACGAGGCGGGCCTGGCGGCCCTGCTGGACCGCGTCCCCGAACCGGACCGGCCCGGACCGGGCCGCTCCGGGCCGGACCGCCCCGAACCGCGCTGATCCCGGCGCCCCGCGGTCTCGGCCGGCGTCGAGACCGCGGCGGCGCCGCGACCGGCGCCCCGCGGGGGCCGGGTGCGGGTCAGACCAGCAGCACGGCCGTGCCGACGCAGGCGGCGGCGCCCAGGGCCGCGGCGGTGCGCCCCGGAAGGGTGGCGGCCAGGCCGGTCCACGGCGGCTCGAAGCGGCGGAGCGCCGCGCACAGCGCCGCCAGCACCGCGGCGAGCACCGGAAGCCAGAGCAGCCGGGCGCCGAGCCAGGCCGCGCCGTCGACGGCCGAGGTCAGGCCGGGCAGCGGCACCGGCAGCGCGGAGGCGGGCAGCGCCACCGCGAGCAGCGCGGTCTGGTGCCAGCAGAACAGGGTGAGCGCGTTCAGGTTGGGCCGGACCGCGCACGCCCACACGAGCGGGCGGTGCAGCAGCCGCTCCAGCGGGGCGGCCAGCAGCACCGCCGCCCCGGCCTGCACCGCGCCCAGCGCCGGCACGAACAGCGACGGCGGGTTGGAGTTGCTCCGCTCCATCCCCGGCACCCCCACCGCGCTCACCGGGTACCCCAGCCGGGTGACCAGCACCGCGAGCAGCACCGCACCGCCGGCCAGCAGGGCGGCGGCGAACGGCCGGCGCAGCCGCCCCCGCGCCCAGGAGATGCCCAGCAGGTAGCCGAAGAACCAGGCGGGCAGCACGTTGGCGAGCCCGGCCCACTCGGGCACCTGGCCGCTCCACGGGCCGAAGCGGAGCAGGTCCACCCCGGCGGTGAGCAGCACGGCCGCCAGCGCGGCGGCGGGGCCCAGCCGCCGCTCCGCGGCCAGGAGCCAGGGGGTGAGCGCGGTCGCGGCCGCGTACACGCCGATGAACCAGAGCGGCTGCAGCACCAGCAGCAGCGCGCTGCGCACGCTCGCCTCGGGCACCCCGGCGGCGAGCAGGACCGGGGCGGCGGCGCCCCACACCGCCGCCACGGCCAGCACCGGGCGGCCCAGGCGGAGCAGCCGGGCGCGCAGCCACGCCCGGTCGGCTTCGCCCCGGGCCCGGGAGCGCTCCAGCCCGCGGGCGGAGACGTACCCGCCGACCAGGAAGAACAGGGTCAGCGCCTGGAACAGCCAGGTCGCGGCGGCGAGCTCGGGCAGCGCCCGCAGCGGGCTGGAGATGCGCAGCCCGCCGTCGCCCCACAGCACGGTGGCCGTCACCAGCCAGTGCCCGAGCACCACCCCGCAGATCGCCACCGCCCGCAGCCCGTCGACGGCCCGCTCGCGATCGGGCGGGGTCGCCGCGTCCAGCAGCCGCGCCGCCACCCCGATCAGCCCCAGCGGCCCGGTCCCCTTCGCCGCTACGACGGTCACCGGGACCACCCCCGCCGGACCGCGCCCCCGGCCGCCCCGGCGCGGCGGAGTACCGCTCCCCGCAGCCCGGGACCGCCCCCCGCCGCTCCGCCGGCGGTCCGCCCCACCCGGACGGCGGCGGCGCCGAGGGGCTCCACCGCGCGGTCGGAGGGGTGTTCTCCGCGGCCCCGCGGACGCGGTTCCGCCGGGCCCTGGAGCCGTCCGGACGCCTCTTGGCGCGGGGTACGTGCCGTTCTCCCCGCCTCAGAGCCGGTCGGGGCCGCCGGAGCGCCGGAGGCGTCGCGGAGTCCGGGCGGAGGGGCGCCGAAGGGCTCCGCGGCGCGGCCGGGGAGGTGTTCTCCCGGGCGCTGCTCCGCCCGGTCCCGGGGTTCTCCGGGCGGGAACGGCGGGCGGTTCTCCCTTCCCGGCGCCCGGAGGCCTGCACGGAGGGCCGGAGGGGCCTGGGCGGCCCGTTCCCCCGGCCGGACTCCGCGGCGGAACCCGGAGACGCGGCCCGGGAGGGCCTCGGAGGGCCGGAGGGCACCGTGCCGGTTCGGCCCCCCGCCCTTCGCCGGGGCGGGACGCGGTCCGGAGTGCAAATGGTGCTGGAACATGCGCTCGGCCTTTCCGGTCCGGCCGTTCAGGAGGCCGGAGCCGCGGCGCCGTCCACGGCGATGTCGGCGATGGCGGACAGGGACGCGCTGCCCTCCTGGTAGTACTGTTCATGCCCGCTGATCCGGTCGTCGGTGAAGACGGTGGCGCCGAAACCGTCGGAGACCGGTTCGGGCCCCAGCCCGAAGCCGCCCAGGCGCATGCCGGGGACGAACCGGATCCAGTCGTCGCCGGCCCGGGTGGCCCAGACCCGCGCGTCGATCTCCGAGGCGGAGCCGACGCCCATCCCCGGCGCGCCCAGCGCGACGACGTCGTCGGCGACCCCGGGGCGCCGCGCGGCCAGGCCGCACACCGAGGCCCCGTAGCTGTGGCAGGCGAGGGTGACGTGCGCGTCGCGGGGCAGCGCGTCCCGGGTGAGCCGGGTCAGCTCGTCGGCGCCCTCGCGCGCGGAGTCCAGCCGGTAGGCGGTGGCGTTCAGGTCCTGCGGCGGCCGGTAGCCCAGCCACACGACGACGGCGACCCGGTCGGAGCGCTCGCGCATCTCCGCGTAGAGCGCCTCCCCGTTCTGCACCGGGACGGTTCCGGCGCCCCGGTCGCTGGTGCGGAAGTTCCCCCGGTTCTGCCCGGTCCCCGGGACGACCACGGCGACGTTCTCGGCGCCGTCCAGGTCGCCGATGACCTCCACGATCCGCCCGGTCCCCGGGTCGTCGGCGAGCAGCGTCCGGCCGGAGCCGGCCTCCCGGACCTGCGAGTAGCGGAGGGGGTCGGCGGCTTCGCGGGCCTCGGCCGCGGGCGACCACCACCCGGCGGCGAGCCCGGCGGCGGCGACGGTCAGGACGAGGAGCAGGGTGAGGGCGCGCTGGAGCATGCTCCGAGAAGCTACGGATCCGGCTCATACCCGGTCGTCCCCCCGCAAGGTGAACCCGGGACTGCCCCCGGAGGGGGACCTCCGGAGCGGTTCCGCTCCGGGTCAGACGACGCCGTTCTCGTAGGCGAAGACCACGGCCTGGGTGCGGTCGCGCAGGTCGAGCTTCATCAGGATGCGGCCGACGTGGGTCTTGACCGTCTGCTCCGAGACGACCAGCTCCGCGGCGATCTCGGCGTTGGACAGGCCGCGGGCCACCAGCCGCAGCACGTCGGCCTCGCGCGGGGTGAGGTCGGCGTAGGCCTCGGGGCGGGCGTGCACCCGGTCGCGGCGGCGGGCGGCGATGTCGGCGATGAGCCGCTTGGTGACCGACGGGGCGAGCAGCGCGTCGCCCCGGGCGACGGTGCGGACCGCCGCGCGCAGGTCGTCCACCGGGGCGTCCTTGAGCAGGAACCCGCTGGCCCCGGCGCCCAGCGCCTCGTAGACGTACTCGTCCAGGTCGAAGGTGGTCAGCACGAGGACCCTGGGGCCGTCGGCGCCCTCCCCGGCCGACGCCCCGCCGGCGGGCGCGGTGATCTCCCGGGTGGCCTCCAGGCCGTCCATGACCGGCATGCGGACGTCCATCACGACGACGTCGGGACGGTGCTCGGCGGCGAGCCGCACCGCCTCGCTCCCGTCCCGGGCCTGCGCGACGACGTCGATGTCGTCCGCGGCCCCGAGGAGCGTGGCGATGCCGTCGCGCACCATCGCTTGGTCGTCGGCGACTATCACGGTGATCGGCACCAGGCCACCTTACTGCCCGGAACCGGTCCGCCGCAGGGCCTCCCGGCCCCGCCGGCCCGCCCCGGAGGACCCCGGAGAGGCCCGCCTCGGCGGTGCGGAGCCGGCGTCCCTCCCCCCGTTCGTTCCCCGTCGGCCCCGGGGGCCCGCCGCCCGCGTCCGCGGCCTGCCGGGAGGCGGCCCGGGTCCGGCCCCGGCGTCCGTGCAGGCGGCCCGGCGGGGCCGCGGTTCCGTGCGGCCCGGCGCCCCGCCGGCCGGCGGGGCGGTCCGGGCAGGACAGGGCGGCCGCCCCCGGTGCGGAGGCCGGGGCGGTCACTCCGCCCGGCCCGGGGCGCGGTCGGTGAGGGGGAGCAGGGCGCGGACCCGGAAGCCGCCGCCGGGGGCGGGGCCGGCCTCCAGGGTGCCGCCGAGGACCGCAGCGCGCTCCCGCATGCCGACCAGGCCGTGCCCGCCCCGGGGGCCGTCCTCCTCGGCGCGCGGAGCGGGCCCGGAGCCGTCCGGGACCGGGCCGTTGGAGACGCACACCTCCAGCGCGCCGCCCTCCGGGGCGAGCCGGACCCGGACCGGGGCGCCGTGGGCGTGCCGGGCGGCGTTGCTCAGCGCCTCCTGCACGATCCGGTAGGCCGAGCGCCCCACCGCGTCCGGCGGCGCCGCCTCCGCCGACCGGTCCTCCAGGTCCACCCGCATGCCCGCCTGCCGGGCGCCGTCCACCAGGTCGGCCAGGCGCTCCAGCCCGGGCTGCGGGGTGCGCTCGGCCTCCTCGCCCTGCTCGCGCAGGAGCCCCACCACCCGGCGCATCTCGGACAGCGCGCCGCGGGCCGCGTCCCGGATGGTGCCGAACGTCTCCGCGGCCCCCGGCGGGAGGTCCGGGTACTTGTAGGGCGCCGCCTCCGCCTGGATCGCGATCATCGACATGTGGTGCGAGACCACGTCGTGCAGCTCCCGGGCGATCCGGGAGCGCTCCTCGGCCGCGGCCTTGCGCTCCTGGTCGCGGCGGCGCAGCTCGCTCTCCCGGGCCAGCTCGCGCTGGGCCGAGCGGCGGCCGCGCACGCTCGCGCCGAGCACGGCGACGCCCACCGCGACCGCGGAGATCCACAGCGGCTGGCCGAACGGGGTGCCCGCCACCGCGGGCGCGGGCGCGAAGCAGAGGAGCGCGGTGATCGCGGCCGCGCCGCCCGCCACTCGGCCCGGGTGCGCGGCCGCCACCGCGTACAGCAGCACCGCCATCACCAGGAGGCCCGCCGCTGGCCACGGCCACAGGTCGTTGGGGGCCGACCCCTCCGAGGCGACCAGCAGCACGGTCAGCGCGAGCCCGCCGGCCGCGATCCGCCAGCCGAGCAGCGGGGCGACCGGGACCAGCGCCAGCGGCAGGGCGCAGAGCGCGCCCAGCGCCGCGGCGAGCGGCAGCCCCAGCCCGTGGAAGCCGAACAGCTGCCCGCCCGCGCCCAGCGCGGCGAGCCCGGAGACCACCGCCAGCAGCGCCCAGGCCGTCCACTCCCGCCCGGTCACCGGCGGGTCGGGGTCCTCCTCCAGGGCGCGCGGCGGCGGGTCGCCCTCCGAGGGCAGCAGCAGCCACAGCACCGGGTAGGCCGCCAGCGCCGTCCCGGGCAGCAGCAGGACGGCGGCCAGCCGCAGCACCACCCGGAGCCGCCGGGAATCGCCGGCCAGGGCGGCGCAGACCCCGCCGAGCAGCCGGGTGCCGCGCGGCCGCCGCAGGCCGCGCAGGAGCCGGACCGGCCCGCCGGGCCGGGCCACCCGCTCCCGCCAGGCGGCGTCGACCACGCCGTCCACGGGGGACAGCGGCGACCCGTCCGGCCGCGGCCGCGGGGGCCGGCCCGGCAGCGGCAGGCCGCGCCCCTCCTCCTCGCGCCGGGTGCGCAGGTTGTCCCCGGCGAACAGGGCGGCCAGCGCCATGGCCAGCGTCAGCAGCACCCAGCTCGTGTAGGGGTAGGCGGTGGCCAGGAGGAGCAGCCCGGCGGTCACCGCCCCCACCCCGGCCGTCACCGAGACCCGGTACTGGCTCGCCACCACGAACAGCACCACGAGGTAGCCGGGGAGCGCGGTGCCCAGCACGACGGTGTCGTTGGGCCCGTCGCCGCTCGGCACCAGCGAGGTCAGCACCACCGCCGCGGTCATCAGCCGCCAGGCCAGCAGCGGGGAGCTCGCCAGCAGGAGGAGCGGCAGCCCCACGGCGGCGCCGAGCGGGATCGCCACCGCGGGAGGGAGCCCGTCCGGCGGAGGGAACCCGTGCACCAGGACGGACCCCTGCGCGGACATCTCGGTGGCGGCGTCCGCCCCGGTGAGCAGGGCGGCGGCGGAGAGGATCAGCATCCGGTTGGCGGCGGCCCGCCCGGTCGCCCAGGGGCGGCCCGCGGCGTGCACCGCCCACAGCACCGGGTAGAGCAGCAGCGGGACGACGGTGACCGCGGCCAGTATGCGGACCCGCCGCACCGGCCGCCCGGAGCGCGCGGCGGACTCGGCGAACACCCCGCCCAGCAGCGGCCGGGGCACCGGGCGCTCCGGCACCGCGGGCAGCAGCCGGGGCAGCTCCGAGGGCGCCTGCCAGAGCAGGGCGTACAGCATCCGGCCCAGCCGCACGGTGCCCCCGCCGCGCTGCTCGGCCTGCTCCGGCCCGGCCCCGCCGCCGTCCGCCGGACCGGGTGTCTCAGTGGCCATGGTCCTCCCGTGCTGCTGCCGCCGCCCCGGCGGACCTCAACCGTATTGGCCGGTCGGCCGCCCGGCCATCCCGCCACGGAGGGACCCGGTGTACGACCGGGGAGTGACCCCGCCGGGCGCCATCCCGGCGTCGCCGCCGCCTCAACGCCGGATGAGACGGCGGCGACGCCGGGATCGACGCCGAAGAGGCGTCCCGCCGGCCGGCGGAAGGTCCGACCACCGGGCATCCCGGTTTCCGGGGAGCATTAGGCTCGTTACCGGCCCACGAGGCCGGAGTCGGAAACGGAAGGGCAACGGTGCCGCCGGTCATGGACGTGCGTACCTACATCGAAGACCACCGGGACGAGTTCGTCGCCGAACTGAAGGAGTGGCTGGCGATCCCGTCGGTCTCGGCCGATCCGGAGCGCCACCCCGACGTGCGACGCTCCGCCGAGTGGCTGGCCGGCCGCCTGTCCGCGGCGGGCTTCCCCACCGTCGAGGTGTGGGAGACCGGAGGGATGCCGGCGGTCTTCGCCGAGTGGCCCGCCCGCGACCCGCAGGCGCCCACCGTCCTCGTCTACGGCCACCACGACGTGCAGCCGGTCGACCCCGTCGAAGAGTGGGAGACCGACCCGTTCGACCCGGTCGAGCGCGGCGACCGGCTGGTCGGCCGGGGCGCCTCCGACGACAAGGGCCAGGTCCTCTTCCACCTCCTGGGGGTGCGCGCCGGACTGGCCGCCTCCGGCGCCGACGCCCCGCCGGTCACCCTGAAGCTGCTGGTGGAAGGGGAGGAGGAGTCCGGGTCGCCGAACTTCGCGGAGCTGCTCAAGACCCGCCGCGACCGGCTCGGCTGCGACGTCACCGTCATCTCCGACACCACCATGTGGTCCGCGGACACCCCGTCGATGTGCGTCGGCATGCGCGGCCTCACGGATTGCCGGATCGACCTGTACGCCCTCGACCGCGATCTGCACAGCGGCTCCTTCGGCGGCGCCGTGCCCAACCCGGCCGCCGCGATGGCCCGGCTGCTCGCCGGCCTCCACGCCGACGACGGCCGCATCGCCGTGCCGGGCTTCTACGACGACGTGCTGGAGATCGGCGAGGAGGAGCGCGCGCTGCTCGCCCGGCTCCCGTTCGACGAGGCGGAGTGGCTGCGCACCGCCGGCGCCGCCGCGGCGGCGGGCGAGGCCGGCCGCAGCACCCTGGAGCGGATCTGGGTGCGCCCCACCGCCGAGGTGAACGGGATGTGGAGCGGGCACACCGGCGCCGGGAGCAAGACCATCGTGCCGAAGTCCGCGCACGCCAAGGTCAGCTTCCGGCTGGTGCCCGACCAGGACCCGCTGCGCATCCAGGAGGCGGTCCGGGCCTACGTGCGCTCCGCCGTTCCCGACGGGGTCCGCGCCGAGGTGGAGTTCGCCGGCCCCGGCGTCCGCCCGTGCGCCTCCGACCTCTCCTCGCCCGCGGTGCGCGCGGCCCGGGACGCCATGCGGCGCGCCTTCGGCACCGACGTGCTCTACACCCGGGAGGGCGGCAGCGGCCCCGAGGCCGACCTGGCCGAGGCGCTCGGCGCCCCGCTCGTCTTCGTCGCCGTCGGCCTCGACGATGACCGCATCCACGCCCCCAACGAGAAGGTGGAGGTGCCGCTGCTGCTGAAGGGCGCGGAGAGCATCGCCTACCTCTGGGAGTCCCTGGCCGAGCAGGCCTGACCCGCCCGGGCGGCGCCCGCGCCCGCCCCGGCACGCCCCATCCGGCACGAGAGAAGACGCGATGACCCCGAACGAAGCGACGCCCCTGCTCTCCCGCAGCACGGTCGACATGGCCGGCCACCGGCGGGCCGACCGGGAGTGGCTGGAGAAGGCCTGGGCCGACCCCCGCACCCGGGTACTGGTCCTGGAGGGCGGCGACCCCGTCGCCTACGGCTGGAAGGGGCTGCTGGCGCGGCAGTCGCGGGCGCTGGTCGCCGAGGAGGACGGCGCGGCGCGGCTGGTCTTCACCGCGCCCGCCGAGGCGCCGCCGGGGGAGCGCTACCTGCTCGGCGCCGACGGCGACGGCCGGGCCTACTTCGCGGTCCGCGCCGAGCCGGACCGGGAGCCGTTCCTCGAGGCCGAGCAGGCCGGCCGGGGCCGGGCGGCGTCGCTGCGCGAGGTCGGCCCGCTGCTCGGCGCCCGCGACTCCGGGCTGCTGGTGCACGCGGTCGCGGTGGCCAACTGGAACGCCTCGCACGCCTTCTGCCCCGGCTGCGGCTCGCCCACCCGGGCGGAGTCCGCCGGCCACGTCCGGATCTGCGAGCGGGAGGGCACCGAGCAGTTCCCGCGGATGGACCCGGCCGTCATCATGCTGGTGCACCGCGGCTCCGGGGCGGACGAGCAGTGCCTGCTCGGGCACAACCCGGCCTGGCCGGAGAACCGCTACTCGGTGCTGGCGGGCTTCGTCGAACCGGGCGAGTCGCTGGAGAGCGCGGTGGTCCGCGAGGTCGCGGAGGAGGCCGGCGTCGCCGTGGCCGACCCCCGCTACCTGTCCTCCCAGCCCTGGCCGTTCCCGCGCAGCCTGATGCTGGGCTTCACCGCGCGCGCCGTCGGCGAGGCCGAGCGCACCGACACCGAGGAACTCGCCGACCTGCGCTGGTTCACCCGCGAGGAGCTGCGCGCCGCGACCGGCTCGGGCGAGGTGCTGCTCCCCGGGCGGCTCTCCATCGCGCGGCTGCTCATCGAGCACTGGTACGGCGGGGAACTGCCCGGCGACCGGTGACCTCCCCCTTCCCCGCCGCGGTCAGCCGCGGGGGGAAGGGGCGCTCTGCGCCGCGGTGCTCTCCCCGGCGAGTTCGCCGGGGAGCGCGGTGAGCGGGTTGCTGCAGCTGGCGACGACGTCCCGGGAGAGGTCGGCGACCTTGCGGCCGCGCGACCGGGCCGCCGTGCGCAGCAGCTCGAAGGCCTTGCGCGGGGCGAGCCTGTGCCGCTCGGCGAGGACCCCGATGGCCTGCTCCACGACGATCCGCGTCTGCAGGGCGTGCTCCAGCTGCGCGACCGTGGCGCGCAGCCGCTCCACCTCGGAGGCGTCCTCCGGGGCGCGCGAAGGGGCCGGGCCCGGCGCCGGGACCCCGCCCTCCTCCGCCATCAGCAGATCGGCGAGGACCATGGCGTTGAGCAGGTCCGGGAGCTCCTCGCCGCCGTGCACGCGCCACCCTCCGGGCGTCCGCATGATGCTGCCCGCGGCGGGCGTGCCGCCGTCGCCGTCTCGGATCGTGCTCTCTGCTGCCACGTGCATCCCCTACTTCTCCGTCGCCCCGTGCGCCCCGGTGCGGGGCGCGGGCCGAGGTGCCGGCGCCGCCCGCGGGGTGCGGGCGGCGCGGGCACCTACGACAGCTCGGCGATCTTCTCCTTGACCTGCTTGAGCGACGGGTTGGTCAGTGCGGTCCCGTCGCCGAACAAAACCGTCGGGACCGTCTGGTTCCCGCCGTTGACCTTCATCACGTACTCGGCCGCCGCCGGGTCCTGCTCGATGTCGATCTCGTCGATCGCGATGCCCTCGCGCGAGAGCTGGCTCTTCAGCCGCTTGCAGAAGCCGCACCACGGGGTGCTGTACATCGTGATCGGGGCGGCGCTGGGGGTGGTCATCGGGTCTCGTCTCTCCTTATCGTCCGGGCCGTCGCGAACGCCTCACGCCGCTCGCGTGCCATGAGAACACCGCCTAGTGACAACGCACCGGACCGCTCCCGGCTTCCCGGGGAGGTCTCCGTCACCTCGTGGGACGCCGCCGGATGCGACCTGGTTCCCGCCGTCCCGCCCGGTGCGGGCGGTGCGCGCGGCCGGTTCCGGCCCGACCGGTCGGGCCGCGGCCGTCCACAGGACCGGTGCGAACACGCCGAATCCGGCGGTCCGGTCACCGATACTTGAGAGACTCGGTGTGCGGTCCGGTGCACGGTGTGGCCGGAGGCGGCCCCGGGCCGCAGAAGCAGGAACGGAAACGGAGGACGTGCATGGACCCCGACCGCGTGCTGGAAGGGCTCGACCCGGAGCAGCTGGAGGCGGCGCGCGCGCTGCGGGGGCCGGTGTGCATCCTCGCGGGCGCCGGAACCGGCAAGACCCGGGCGATCACCCACCGCATCGCGCACGCGGTCGCCTCGGGGGTGGCGGCCGAGCAGCAGATCCTCGCGGTCACCTTCACCACCCGCGCCGCCGGCGAGATGCGCGGCCGGCTCCGCGCCCTGGGCGCCCCCCGGGTGCAGGCCCGCACCTTCCACGCGGCGGCCCTGCGCCAGCTCTCCTTCTTCTGGCCGCAGGCGGTCGGCGGCCCCCAGCCCACCCTGATCGACAGCAAGATCCAGGCGGTGGCGCGCGCCGCGCACGCCTGCGGGGTCGACGCCGACCGCACCGGGCTGCGCGACCTCGCCTCCGAGATCGAGTGGGCCAAGGTCACCCAGGTCCGCCCGGCCGAGTACGAGAAGGCGGTGGCCAAGGCGGGCCGCACCCCGCCGATGCAGGCCGGCGAGGTGGCCCGGGTCTTCGAGGGCTACGAGGAGATCCGCCGGGAGCGGAACCTGCTCGACTTCGAGTCGATGCTGGAGCTGACCGCCGCGATGCTGCTGGAGCGGCCGGAGATCGCCGAGCGGGTCCGCAGCCAGTACCGCTACTTCGTCGTCGACGAGTTCCAGGACGTCAACCCGCTGCAGAAGCTGCTGCTGGACGCCTGGCTCGGCGACCGGGACGACCTGTGCGTGGTCGGCGACCCCAGCCAGACCATCTACTCCTTCGCCGGCGCGACGCCCTCCTACCTCACCCGGTTCGCCGCCGCCTACCCGCACGCCACCCTGGTCCGCCTGGTCCGGGACTACCGCTCCACCCCGCAGGTGGTGCGGGTCGCCAACGAGGTGCTGCGCCGCGCCCGGCCGGCGGCCGGCGGCGCCGAGGCCGGCCTGGAGCTGGTCGCGCAGCGGCCGGACGGCCCCGACCCGTCCTACACCGAGTACGACGACGAGCCCGCCGAGGCCACCTCGGTGGCCCGCCGGATCGCCGCGCTGATCGAGACCGGCACCCCCGCCCGCGAGATCGCCGTGCTGTTCCGCACCAACTCCCAGTCGGCCGCCTACGAGCAGGCGCTGGCCGACGCCGGGATCGCGTTCACCGTCCGCGGCGCCACCCGGTTCTTCGACCGCCCCGAGATCAAGCAGGCCGTGCACACGCTGCGCGGCGCCCGCCAGGGCGGCGGCTCCGACCCGATCACCGGCACGGTCCGGCACCTGCTCGCCCCCCTCGGGCTGACCGCGGCCGCCCCCGAGGGCCGCCAGGCCAGGGAGCGCTGGGAGTCGCTGGCGGCGCTGGCCCAGCTCGCCGACGACATCGCGGCCGAGCGGCACCGCGGCGAGTGCGGCCTGGACGGCGGGGGCGCCGCGGACCGGCCGCAGAACGCGCCGCTGGGCGAGAACTGCGCCTGCGGCCGCCCCTACACCGCAACCCTGGACGACTTCGCCGAGGAGCTGGACGCCCGGGTCGCCACCGAGCACGCGCCGGAGATGGAGGGCGTCACCCTCGCCTCGCTGCACGCCGCCAAGGGCCTGGAGTGGGACGCGGTCTTCCTGGTCGGCCTCACCGAGGGCATGATGCCGATCATCTACGCCGAGACCGACGAGCAGGTCGAGGAGGAGCGCCGGCTGTTCTACGTGGGCGTCACCCGGGCCCGCGAGTACCTGTCCGCCTCCTGGTCGCTGGCGCGCTCCCCGGGCGGCCGCAGGACCCGCAAGCCCAGCCGGTTCCTGGACGGCCTGCGCCCGGCCTCCCCGTCGCTGGCGGCCGGCCGCCGGGACCGGTCCCGCTCGGCGAAGACGGTGCGCTGCCGGATCTGCGGGAACACCCTGACCGAGGCCGCCGAGCGGAAGCTGGCCCGCTGCCTGACCTGCCCCGCCGACTACGACGAGGAGCTGCTGGAGCGGCTCCGGGAGTGGCGCAGGACCACCGCGGCCGCGCAGAAGGTCCCCGCCTACGTGGTGTTCACCGACGCCACCCTGCAGGCCGTCGCGGAGCACGTGCCGAGCAGCACCGCGCAGCTGTCCCGGATATCCGGTGTCGGCGCGGTGAAGCTGGACCGCTACGGTGAGGCCGTGCTGGCCCTGTGCGCGGGGGAGGAGCCCCCGGCACCGGACGGAGTGGGGGAGCCGGATGACGAGTGACGACCGCCGGACCGCGACCGCGGCGCCCGAACCGCCCGCCGAGCCGGGCGGCGCGCCCCCGGCCGACCCGGCCCGCAGGCAGACCCTCGCCGCCCTGCTCGACATCCTCGACCTGGAGCGGATCGAGGACGACATCTTCCGCGGCTCCAGCCCGGACGACGGCCCGCAGCGGGTCTTCGGCGGCCAGGTGGCCGGCCAGGCCCTGGTGGCGGCGGGGCGGACCGTGCCCGCCGAGCGCCGGGTGCACTCGCTGCACGCCTACTTCATCCGGCCCGGCGACCCCTCGGTGCCGATCGTCTACGAGGTGGACCGGGTCCGCGACGGCCGCTCCTTCACCACCCGCCGGGTGACCGCGGTCCAGCACGGCCGGGCGATCTTCACCCTGTCGGCCTCGTTCCACAAGGCCGAGCCCGGCCTGGAGCACCGGATCGCCATGCCCGAGGTGCCCGGCCCGGAGGAGCTGGCCGGCATGCGGGAGCGGCTGCAGGCCGCCTTCGGCAAGGTGCCCCGGTTCGCCGGCTGGCACCCGATCGAGCTGCGCCCGGTGGGCCCGCTCTCCTTCGAGGTGGAGCGGGACCCGTCGCTGAGCACCACGGAGAACCTGGTCTGGCTCAAGGTCGACGGGGAGCTCCCGGACGACCCGCTGCTGCACGTCTGCCTGATGACCTACGCCTCGGACATGACCCTGCTGGACACCGTGCTGCTCCGGCACGGCCGCTCGTTCGCCGGGATCTCGATGGCCAGCCTGGACCACGCCATGTGGTTCCACCGGCCGTTCCGCGCCGACGACTGGCTGCTCTACGCCCAGGAGACGCCGAGCGCCTCGGGCGCCCGCGGGCTGGCCCGCGGCCTGGTGTACACCCGCGGCGGCGACCTGGTCTGCTCGGTGGTGCAGGAGGGGCTGATCCGGGTGGTCGGCGACCCCGCCGAGGGGTGACGCCGAGGGGCGGCGCCGGCGGACGAGGCCGGCGCCGCGGTCCCGGCCCCTGACGTTCCCGGACCGCCCGCGGTTCCCGGAAATCCCGGCCGGGTCCGGACGAAAACGCAGGTCAAAAATAGGTTGCCGGTTTTCGGCGGACCACTCTACAGTTGACTTCGTCAGCGCCCGCGCAGGCAGGCGGCGAGAGCCGCAGGCCCGATCAGAAGGAGGTGTCCCAATCCGATGACGGAGATGAAGAGCGATTTCGGTAGCGCCGTGCGCTTCGCCGTGCTCGTTTCCGGCGAGTGGGGCACCCAGCGCGGCGCTCGCGTGTCCACCGGCGACCAGGCCGGCGCCCTGAGCGCCGCCGCCCTGATCCTCGCCAATGCGTCCGGCAATGAGAGCACCACCGGTATGTCCGGCGGCGTCCGCTCGAAGGCCGGCTATGGCGAGGGCCGGCCGGAGCACACCGCCGATAGCGGACCGATTCAGCTGCTCGCACACGCAGAAACCCAGCGCCCCAAGGGCGCGGTGGGGGTGTGTCCACGGAGCGCACCGGCTTAACTCCAGCCGGGACGACCTCCCGTGGCCGCGGCCCTCACTGAGGGGCCGCGGCTTTCTCGTTCCTCCGCAGAAGCCCGTTTCCAGCCTCGTCCGAGGCATGGCCGGTCTTCGTGGAGCGTCCGATCAGTCCGGCCCCGATCGAAGATCCGAGTCGTAACGCCGAGGACGAACGAATCAGGGAGGACACCGATGCTCGCGTCGGTCCTGGAGACCCCGTGGCTCGCGGAGGAGGAGGTTCCCTGCCGTCGGGAGCCGGACCTCTTCTTCGCCGAGGCCCCGGCCGATGTCGAGGCGGCCAAGGTCGTCTGCCAGAGCTGCCCGTTCAAGGAGAGCTGCCTGGCCGACGCCCTGGAGCGCCGGGAGCCGTGGGGCGTCTGGGGCGGTGAGCTGCTCGTCGCCGGGAAGGTCGTGGCCCGCAAGCGGCCCCGCGGCCGCCCGCGCAAGCACCCCCGCCCGGTCGCGGCCTGACCCGGTCCGCACCCGCCCCGAGAAGAAGAAGCAGAACCCGCCCGGCCCGCGCGGACACGTGAAGGGCCCGGTACCGGAGAGACACGCGAAGGAATGATGGACATGCACACCATGCTGGAACTGCTCAAGCCCGTCCGCACCGCCGAATCCGCCGAGGCCGGCGATCGGGAGCGGCGCAGGCTCTCCGCCCGCCGGCTCCGCGCCGAGCTGCGCGAACGCGAGCGCCAGGAGCGCGCGATCATGGAAATAGCGTGGTCGCGGCTGTGTTGACGGCCTGAACCCCGGTCCGGAGGGCCGGCGCCCGCCGGGCGCCGGCCCTCCGGACTTTCCGGGCCCTCCGGCCTTTCCGGGCCCTCCGGCCGCCTCCGGCGGCCGTCGCCCTCCCGGGGCGGCCGGTCCCGGAGCCCCCGGGGGAGGGGCGGACACCCGCCGTCCGGGCCGCGTTCCCCGGGCGTTCGGCGGGGGGAGCGGCCCCGGCCAGCGGGGCCGCGCCGGCCGGTGGCCGGATCCGGCCAGCATCCGCCGCCGGGTGCGGGGCGCCCGGGACCGCCGGGGGCGCCGGGGCACGGGCTCACCTCCGCCGCCCGGGGGAGCGGGCCCGGGGAGCGGCCGTTCCGGCCGGGGAAATGGTGTGCTTCATCGCCAAAAAGCGAGATCGGCCTCTGGGGAGTGTCGCACCGGTGGGATAACGTGGCTTTGTGCCTCAGAACACAGAAGTCGAGGTACGCCGAAGTCCCCGCCGGCGGCGGACGGTCTCCGCCTACCGCGACGGGGACAAGACGGTCGTCCTCGTGCCAGCCACGTTCTCCCGCGCCGAAGAAGAGCAGTGGGTCGACCGGATGCTGGGTCGGCTCCAGGCGCGCGACGTGCGGCGCCGACCGGGGGACGCGGCACTGCACGACCGCGCCGTGGAACTCGCCGACCGCTACCTCGGCGGCCTCGCCCGCCCCTCCAGCGTCCGATGGGTCGACAACCAGAACACGCGCTGGGGCTCGTGCACCCCCGACACCGGGGCCATCCGCCTCTCCAAGCGCCTGTCCGGCATGCCCGCCTGGGTGGTGGACTACGTCCTCCTGCACGAACTGGTCCACCTGATCATCCCCAACCACGGACCGGAGTTCTGGGCGATGGTGCGCCGCTACCCCAAGGCCGAGCGGGCCCGCGGCTACCTTGAGGGGGTCAGCGCCGCCTCCCGGCTCCCCGGCGACGGGACCGCCCCGCTCGGCGAGGACGAGGACGACGTCGTCGACTGAGCCGGCGGCCGGGCCGGACGGAGTGGACGCGGACGCAGAGGAAGGGGACCCGCGGGTGCAGAGGACGGCCGCCGTGCTCATGACCGGTGAGACGGGGGCCGCGCCCCCTCCCGGGATCGCCCCGGGCGCCTTCGCCGACGCGCTCACCGAGGACGCCTACGAGGTGGCCGCCGGGCTGGAGCGGTGCGGTGCGGCGCTGGCGGTCTGGGCGCCCGACCCGGGGCGGGCCGCCCTGCTGGAGTCCCGCGCGGCCGGCCTGACCTGGCCCGGAACCCCGGTGCTGAGGCTGGGCGGACCCTCGGCGCTGGACGCGCTCCTGGCGGAGCTGCACCGGCGCGGCACCGGGCTGGCCGCGGTACTGGCGGCCGACGCCCCCGACTTCCCGCCGCTGCTCATGGCCAAGCTCTTCCGCGCCCTGGGCCGGGCCGAGGCCGCGGTGAGCCCGGCCGACGGCGGCGGGCTCGCCGCCTTCGCCGCCCGGCTGCCCGCCCCGGCCTGGACCTCCGGAATCGGACTGGACGCCCCGGACGCGGTGGCGGCGCTCACCGCCGCACGCCCGTCCCGCTCCGCACTGGCCCTGGTCCCCGGCTGGCACCGGCTGCGCACCCCCGCCGACACGGCCCGCCTCGACCCCGGCCTGGAGGGCTGGGAGTGCACCCGCGCCCTACTGGAGGGCCCGGCCGCCACGGCCCGCAGCGCCGTAGCGCCCCGCGGCACAGCGCCACCTCGTTGAGCCCTCGATGAGGCAGCGCCGCGGTGCGGGGGTCAGGGAGGGCCGGGGCTCCGTGGCGGGCGGAAAACCCCCACCAGCCTAGGGGCCCGGCCGGGTGACCACCCGCACACCCGACGGTCTCTCAGCCGGAGTGGGCGCGGACCGCGGCGGAGGCCGCGGCGAACAGGGCGCGGCAGGCGTCGTCGGTCGGCTCGGGGAGGTCGTCGACGGGGAACCAGCCCAGGTCGGCGGATTCGTCGGGGTCGATGGAGAGCGCCGCGCCGTCCGGGGCGATCACCGCGTACTGCACGTCCAGGTGCCAGGTCCCGCCGGCGCAGGGGACCCGGTGCCGGTCGAGGCGGACCGGGCCGGGCACCGGGCGCAGGCCGGCGATGCCGGACTCCTCCTCGGCCTCGCGCAGCGCGGCGCCGAGCAGGGTGGCGTCGGTCTCCTCGCAGTGGCCGCCGGTCTGCAGCCACAGCCCGATCCTGCCGTGCAGGGTGAGCACGCCCTTGGTCCCGCTCGGGTCGAGCACCGCGGCGCTGGCGGTGATGTGGCCGGCGGTGCAGGAGCGGTGCAGGGCGTCCGGGTGGGCGTCGATGTGCTCCAGGTAGGCGCGGCGCAGCCGCTCCTGCCCGGCGTCCGGGGCCGGCCAGGCGGACAGCTCGGCGCGGGCGTCGTCGGCCAGGCTCATGCGCCGTCCCGCGGACCGCTCTCCGGGCCGTCGCCCTTCTCCCCGCCGCCCTTCTCGTCGTCCTTCCCGCCGTCCTCAAGGCCCTCGGTGAACCGGGAGATGTCCAGGTCGAGCTGGTCGCCGCCGGAGCCGGCACCGGAGACGAACCCCTCGGGGTCGTCCAGGTCGGAGCCGGAGGGCATCAGGTCGGGGTGCTCCCACAGGGCGTCGCGGCCCTCGCCGCCGCGCGCCTCGGTCAGCGCGCTCCACAGCGCGGCGGCCTCGCGCAGCCGGCGCGGGCGCAGCTCCAGGCCGACCAGGGTGGCGAAGGTGTGCTCGGCCGGGCCGCCGGTCGCACGGCGCCGCCGGGTGGCCTCGGCCAGCGCGCCGGCCTGCGGCAGGCGGTCGCGCACCGCCTCGTCCACCACCACCGAGACCCACCCCTCGACCAGCGCGAGGGAGGTCTCCAGCCGGGACAGCGAGGCCTTCTGCTGCGGGGTGTCCTCCGGCTGGAAGAGGCCCTCGCCGCCGGAGAGCGCCTCCTGCAGGGCCGCCGGGTCGGACACGTCGATCCCGCCGAGCCGCTCCTCCAGGCCGCTCATATCGAAGGACATCCCGGCGGCGTACTCCTCGACCAGGCCGAGGACGTGCGAGCGGAGCCACGGCACGTGCGCGTAGAGCCGGTGCAGGGCGGCCTCGCGGGCGGCCAGGTAGAGGCGGACCTCCTCTTCGGGGATCTGCAGCCCCTCGCCGAACTTCTCCACGCCGTGCGGGAGCAGCGCGGCGCGGCCCTCGCCGGCCAGCGGCAGCCCCACGTCGGTGGAGCCGATCACCTCGCCGGCCAGCTCGCCGATGGCCTGCCCGGCCTGCTGCCCGACGAGCATGCCGCCCATCTGCTGCATCATGCCCATCAGCGGGCCCGCCACGGACTGCATCTCCTCGGGCATGTTCTGCCCCATGGAGGTGACGATCCGGGAGGTGAGCGGGTCGCACAGCCGGGTCCAGGTGGACATGGTCCGCTCCACCCACTCGGCACGGCTCCACGCCTCGGTGGTCTGCACGCCGGACGGCAGCGGGGTGGCCTCGTTCAGCCACAGGTCGGCCAGCCGGAGCGCCTCGGAGACCTGCGCGTACTGCAGCGGGCCGATGCTGGCGTCGCCCTGCTGGGAGACGGTGTGCCGGGCGATGTTCTTGGCCATGTCCCAGTTGATGCCGCTGCCGGTGTCACCGGGGCCGGCGGAGCCCGGCGCGGGCGCCGCCGCCATCATGTCGGCGAACTGGCGGAGCATCTGGGCCATCTGCTGCGGGTCCCCGAAGGGGAAGTCGCCCGGCCCGGGAGTCCCACCGCCTGGGCCGCCGCTGCCGGCGCCCGGGCCGGAGCCGCCCGAGCCGCGCCCGGACTCGTCGTCGGGGTCGTTCGGCATGCTGAAACCAAAAGGCAGGTCACTCACGATTAGACCTCAGGCAGGATAGGAATGTCTCCACTGTCACGTTAGCTGGGAGCAGCCCGGAGTGAGTACTGAAAACGGCCAGGTTCGCCCACAGCACAGCCCGGACGGCGACGGCCCCGTGATCGCGGTCACGGGCGCCGCCTCCGGTGTGGGCCGACTGCTGGTCGAACGTCTGCGGGCCGCCGCGGGTTCCGGGGGCGTCGCGCGCGTCGTCGGGATCGACGCGGCCCCGGCGGGCGAGGACGGCTCCGAGCCCTTCCCGCAGGGCGGCGGGGTGGAGTGGTGCGCCGCCGACATCCGCGACCCGCTGGTCGCCTCCCGGCTCGCCGGGGTGGACGTGCTGGTGCACACCGAGGCGGAGCGGAGCGCGGACGCCTCGCACCGGGAGCGCAGGGCGGCCGCGGTGCGCGCCGCCCAGACCCTGCTCACCGCGGCCGCGGCGGCCCGGGTCTCCCGGGTGGTCCTGGTCACCAGCACCATGGTCTACGGCGCGGCCCCGGACAACCCGGTCCCGCTGAGCGAGGACGGCGAGGTCGCCGTCGAGGGCGGGGTCGGCCTGGTCGGCGACTTCGCGGAGGTGGAGGACCTGGCCCGCAAGGCCCGCCGGGCGCACCCCGGCCTGTCGGTCACCGTGGTCCGGCCCGCCCCCCTGGTCGGGCCGGAGCTGGACACCGTGCTCACCCGGCACTTCGCCGCGCCCCGGCTCATCTCGGTCAAGGGGACCGAGCAGCGCTGGCAGTTCTGCCACGTGGACGACCTGGCCGGCGCGCTGGAACTGGTCGCGGTGCGGGGGCTGGACGGCAAGGAGGGGGCGCTCGCGGTCGGCTGCGACGGGTCGCTCGGCCAGGAGGAGGCCGAGGAGATCGCCGGGCTGCGCCGCTTCGAGGTCCCGGCCAACCTCGCCTTCGGCGCCACCCAGCGGCTGCACCGGGCCGGGATCACCCCGGCCTCCGCCGGCGAGCTGAAGTTCCTCGTCTACCCGTGCGTGGTGGACTGCGCCACGCTGCGCGAGGCCGGGTGGCGGCCGTCCTACACCAACGCCGAGGCGCTGCGGGCGCTGCTGGAGGCGCGCGGCGGCAAGCACGCCCTGGTCGGGCGGACCCTGGGCCGCAAGGAGGCCACCATCACCGCGGCGAGCGCGGCCGGCGCCGCGGTCGCCGCGATCGGCACCGCCGCGGCAGTCCGCCACCTGCGCAAGCGCCGCCGGGGGTGAGCGCGGCCCGGCGGGGTCGGAACAGGGCGTTGGTACGGTCATGGATGTGGAAGCCATCACTCTTGCAAGCATTCGGGACACCCCGATCTCCGTCGACGAGGTCCTCGCAGCGGTCGAGGACCCGCGCGCCGGCGGGACCGCCTTCTTCATCGGCACCGTCCGCGACCACGACCAGGGGCGCGGCGTCGCCCGGCTGGCCTACTCGGCGCACCCCAGCGCCGAGGAGCGGATGCGCGAGGTGATGGAGAAGGTCGTCGCCGACGCCTCCGGGGACGGGCGCCCGGTCCGCCGGGCGGCGGCGCTGCACCGCGTCGGCGACCTGGAGATCGGCGACACGGCGGTGGTGGTCGCCGCGGCCGCCGGCCACCGCGCGGAGGCCTTCGAGGCCTGCCGCCGGCTGATCGACGACATCAAGGCCGAGGTGCCGATCTGGAAGCACCAGACCTTCGGCGACGGCGGCGCGGAGTGGGTCGGCGCCGAGGGCTGACCGGCCCCGGGGCGCGGCGGCCCGCCGCGGCATGCCGGGAACGTCCGGAACTGCGCGGGCCGTAGGCTGTGCCCCATGCTCCGTCGTGTCAAGACCCTCCTCGCGGCACTCATCGTGCTGTGCGCACTGGCCGTGGGCGCGGCCTACCTGCCGGTCCCCTACCTGGTGGCCTCGCCCGGCCTCGCGCTGAACACCCTCGGCGACAACTCCGAGGGCGACCCGGTGATCCACATCGAGGGCACCGAGGAGTACCGGCACGACGGCGGGCTCTCCATGGTCACCGTGCAGTACTCCGGCGGGCCGGACGCCCGGCTGAACATCCTCTCCGTGATCGGCGCCTGGCTCTCCCCGACCCAGGCGGTGCTGCCCGAGGCGGCGCTCTTCCCGCCGGACCGCAGCATCGAGGACGTCACCGAGAGCCAGACCCTGGCCATGGACGACTCGCAGACCACGGCGACCGCGGCCGCCCTCAACGAGCTCGGCGTCGACTACGGGCTGCGCCCCATGGTCGCCGGGGTGCAGGAGGGCGCCCCCGCCGAGGGCGAGCTGGAGCAGGGCGACGTCATCCTGGAGGTCGACGGCGAGCCGGTGGGGGACAAGGCCGAGGCCGCCGAGCGGGTCGGCGACCGCGACCCCGGCGACGAGGTCGAGCTCACCGTGGACCGCGCCGCGGAGAAGGGCGCGGACGAGACCGCCCTGAAGCTCACCACCGAGGAGAGCGACGAGGGCGGGGCCGTCGTCGGCATCATGATCGCCGACGACCCGGACTTCCCCTTCGACGTCGAGTTCCAGGTCGGCGACATCGGCGGCCCCAGCGCCGGGATGATGTTCGCGCTGGGCATCATGGACCGCCTCGACCCGGACGGGCTGACCGGCGGGGAGCAGGTCGCCGGCACCGGCACCATCGACACCGAGGGCAGGGTCGGCGGGGTCAGCGGCGTCGCGCAGAAGATGGTCAGCGCGCGCGACCTGGGCGCCGAGTACTTCCTGGTCGCCGAGGAGAGCTGCGCGCAGACCTTCGAGTCGGCCGCCACCGGCGACATCGAGGTGTTCAAGGTCGCCGAGCTCTCCGACGCGGTCCGCGCGCTGGAGGCGATCAAGACCGGCGAGGGCCTGTCCGAGCTGCCGCGCTGCGAGCCCGGCCAGTCCGGCCAGGCCGGCTGAGCCCGGCGGCGCCCGCCGGACCCGGCGCCCCGCCCCGATGACCGTGGCGCCGCGGCCTCGTCAGAGCGCTCTGGCAGGGCCGCGGCGCCACGGCCATCGCCTCGGCGGGCCTTCCCGCCGGCGGCCGGAAGGGCGCGGGGGAGCGGTCACTCCTCCTCGAAGGTCAGCGCCAGCGCCGAGGTGAGCGCGGGCACCAGGTCCTCCCCGTTGAGCACCTGGTCGTCGCTGTCGTGCGAGCGCATCCGCAGCGCCGCGTGCCGGCCGCCGTCCCGCAGCACGCCGGCGACCATCCGGATCTCCTCGCTGCCGTCCTGGGCCTTGGCCCACTCCCCGGTGTCGGCGCCGCGCGGCGGGTCCAGGGTCGCGTCCGACCCCTTCAGCACCAGCCGCTCCAGCACCAGGGCGCACCCGGCCACCGCCTCCGGCCAGGCGATGCTGCCCAGGGCCTCCTCCAGCGGGACGCCGTCGGGCAGCGCCTCCTGCTCGACCGGGGTCAGCTCGGCGGGGTCGGCGGACGGGTCCAGCCCGAGCATCGAGGCCAGCGCCGGCTCCTGGCGGGCCAGCTCGGCGGTGGGGACGAGGGCGTACACCCGGGGCGGCTGGTCCCAGCCCTGCTCCGAGGCGTGGCGCTCCAGGTCCATGACGGCGTCGCGGATCAGATAGGTCACCCCTCCATGGTGCCCGAAACCCGGCCCCCGGCGGTCCTCTGAGGCCGCGGGCCGGCCTCCCCGATCCCCTGCGGACGCGCCCGCCGCGGGCGCTAGGGTCGACGTGCGGGCTCCGCCGAGCCCCCGCCGATGCCGCTCCGATGTGATGTTGTCACCGCACCGGCGCGGGGTTTCGGGAACCCGTGGCAGAGCCAATAAGTTGCCGATACAGAGGGGCGGCCACGCTCCTCGCGTTCAACGACAGTCATGACGAGGGGGAGGCGTGAGCTTCCGATCGCCCGGCGCTCCAACCGCGCGCATGCCTCGACGATCCCGGCTGCTCGCGCCCGTCGCAGCGGTCGTCGTCGTCATCGTCGCGGGCCTTCTGGTCGCCGCGAATTTCGTGACCGACTACAAGTGGTACGAGTCGGTCGGCTACACATCGGTCTTCCTGACCGAGCTGCGCACCCGCGCCATGCTCTTCGTGGGCGCGGCGCTGCTGATGATGCTCATCGTCGGTGCCAGCATCTACTTCGCCTACCGGTCCCGCCCGCTGACCCGGCCGATGAGCCTGGAGCAGCAGGGCCTGGACCGCTACCGGATGGCGATCGAGCCGCACCGGAAGCTCTTCTTCTGGCTGATCGCCGGCGGCCTGGGTCTGCTCACCGGCGCCTCGGCCAGCGCCGAGTGGGGCACCTACCTGCAGTACGCCAACCGGAACCCGTTCGGCCAGACCGACCCGCAGTTCGGGATCGACATCTCGTTCTTCGCGTTCACCTACCCGTTCCTGCGGGTGGTGCTCGGCTACCTGTTCGCCGCCGTGGTGCTCGCCTTCATCGCCGCGGTCGTGGTGCACTACCTGTTCGGCGGGGTCCGGCTGCAGTCCCAGGGGCAGCGCGCCACTCCGGCGGCGCGGGTGCACCTGTCGGTGCTGCTCGGCCTGTTCGTGCTGCTGAAGGCCGCCGCCTACTGGCTCGACCAGTACGGCCTGGTCTTCTCCACCCGGGGCTACACCTTCGGCGCCTCCTACACCGACGTGAACGCGGTGCTCACCGCCAAGGTCATCCTGGCGATCATCGCGGTCGTCTGCGCGCTGCTGTTCTTCGCCAACATCTACTTCAAGAACGCCATGGTGCCGATGGTCAGCCTGGGCCTGCTGGTGCTCTCGGCGGTGCTGATCGGCGGCGTCTACCCGCAGCTGGTCCAGCAGTTCACGGTCAGCCCGAACGAGCAGCGCGAGGAGAAGCCCTACATCGCGCGGAACATCGAGGCGACCCGCGGCGCCTACGGCATCGCCGAGGCGGAGAGCGAGACCTACGACGCCAAGACCGAGCTCACCCCCGAGCAGCTGGCGGACGAGGCCTCCACCATCCCCAGCGTCCGGCTGGTCGACCCCTCCGTCGTCTCGCAGACCTTCCAGCAGATGCAGCAGGTCCGCGGCTTCTACCAGTTCCCCGAAGTGCTCGACGTGGACCGGTACGAGGACGCCGAGGGCAACACCGTCGACACCATCATCGCCGCCCGCGAGCTGGACGGGCCGCCGGAGGGCCAGGACAACTGGCTGACCCGGCACACCGTCTACACCCACGGGTTCGGCATCGTGGCGGCGGCCGGCAACCAGGTCGACGCCGAGGGGCGGCCGGTCTTCACCCAGTACAACATCCCGCCCACCGGTGAGCTCTCCGAGGTGAACGGCGAGTACGAGCCGCGCATCTACTACGGCCAGCAGGGCGCCGACTACGTCATCGTCAACGCCGAGCCGGAGTACGACTACCCGCTCGACTCCGGCGGCGGCGACAACGAGGAGATCACCACCAGCGAGGACGTCGAGGGCCAGGGCGGCGCCGACGAGGCCCGGCCGCCGGCGGACGGCGCCGAGGCCGAGGCCGACGCCTCGCCCTCCCCGGAGGAGAGCCCCGAGGCGACCGAGGAGAGCCCCGAGGCCACCGAAGGCGGCGGCGAAGGCGGTGGCGAAGGCGGCGGCAGCCAGGCCACCAACCACTACGACGGCGACGGCGGCGTCCAGCTCAGCTCGTTCTTCGACCGCATCCTGTACGCGCTGAAGTACAGCGAGCCGGACATCCTGCTCAACACCGCGATCACCAGCGAGTCGAAGATCCTCTACGACCGGGACCCGTCCGACCGGGTGGAGAAGGTCGCGCCGTTCCTCACCGTGGACGGCAAGCCCTACCCGGCGGTGGTCGACGGCCGGGTGCAGTGGATCGTGGACGCCTACACCACGAGCTCGCACTACCCCTACTCGACGCCGATCGACTTCGCCCGGGCCACCGAGGACACCTTCAGCCAGGGCACCGACTCGGCCACGACGATCCCCGGCAACCAGGTCAACTACATCCGGAACTCGGTGAAGGCCACCGTCGACGCCTACGACGGCACGGTCACCGTCTACGGCTGGGACGAGAAGGACCCGGTCCTCAAGACCTGGTCCGAGGCGTTCCCCGGGGTGGTCACCAGCAAGGAGGACATCAGCGACGAGCTCCAGCGGCACCTGCGCTACCCGGACGACCTGTTCAAGGTGCAGCGGGAGATCCTCAAGCGCTACCACATCACCGACCCGGACGCCTTCTACGGCGGCCAGGACTTCTGGGACATCCCCTCCGACCCGACGAAGGAGGGGGACAGCCCGGAGCCGCCGTACCGGCAGACCCTGCGCTACCCCGGGGACGAGGAGGCGAGCTTCGCCCTCACCTCCACGTTCGTGCCGAGGGGCAGGGACAACCTGGCGGCGTTCATGTCGGTGGTCAGCGACGTGGAGTCCGAGGAGTACGGCAAGATCCGGATGCTGGAGCTGCCGCGCAGCACGGTGATCCTCGGCCCCGGCCAGGTGCAGAACGCCTTCCAGTCCGACGCGAACGTCCGAGAGGTGCTGCTCCCGCTGGAGCAGAGCTCGGCGGAGGTCACCTACGGCAATCTGCTCACCCTGCCGTTCGGCGACGGGCTGCTCTACGTCGAACCGCTGTACGTGCAGGCCGGCGGCGGAGGAGACGCCTCCTACCCGCTGCTCCAGCAGGTCATGGTCGGCTTCGGTGAGGAGGTCGCCATCGGCGGCAACCTCCAGGAGGCGCTCAACAACCTGTTCGAGGGCGGCGAGGGCCCGCTCGAGGAGGAGCAGCCGAAGGAGGACGGCCAGGACGGCGGCGACGGCGGTGGCGGCGACGGCGATGCCCTGACCCAGGCGCTGGACGACGCGGCCAAGGCCTACGAGGACAGCCAGGAGGCCATGAAGAACGGCGACTGGGAGGCCTACGGCAAGGCCGTCGACGAGCTGGGCAAGGCTCTGGAGCGCGCGGAGAAGGCGCGCGAGGAGCAGGGCGAGTAGGGCGGCCCTTCCCGGTCCGGTCCGGCCGGCGGAGTCCACTGCGGGGCGGGGGTGTGCGACCCCCGCCCCGCGGCGCGTTCCGGGGCGCGTTCCAGGGCCCGCGGGGCGGTGCGGCGCCGAGTTGGCACTGGTGGTCGCGGGGCGCTAGGGTTGTGAACACAACGACGCGGGGTGGAGCAGTTCGGTAGCTCGCTGGGCTCATAACCCAGAGGTCGCAGGTTCAAATCCTGTCCCCGCTACCAGAGCAGGGGCCCGGTACTCGGAAGAGTGCCGGGCCCTTCGCCTTTCCCGCCCCTCTCGCGATGCTCTCGGCGTTGCGGCCCTGCCGGAGCGCTCCGCGGCACCCCCGCGCCGTCGAGATCATCGTCCCTGGGGGGCGGCGGTGCCCCTGCGGGAAACGATTTGGTGCTGGGAGCGGGAACCGCTAAGCTGAAGGCACATCGACGCGGGGTGGAGCAGTTCGGTAGCTCGCTGGGCTCATAACCCAGAGGTCGCAGGTTCAAATCCTGTCCCCGCTACCAGAGCAGAGGCCGGGTACTCGGAAGAGTGCCCGGCCTCCGCGCTTTTCCCGGCGGGTCCGCCCTCTCGGCGGCCCCGGTGCCCTCCGCTCGGTCGAGGCCTCCGGGCACGGCCCCGCCCCGCCGCGCTCCTCCGGTGCCGGCTCCCGCCTCCCGTGCGCCCTGCGGGCCGTGTGCGCCCTGCTCCCGGCGGTGGGGCGGAGCCGCGCCCTCGCGGACGGCGGGCGGTGCGCGGGGCCGCCTCCGCCGCCCTCAAGGAAGGGGGCGGGGCCGGCCCCGAGGGACGCTCCGGGGCGGTGCGGCGCCGAGTTGGCACTGGTGGTCGCGGGGCGCTAGGGTTGTGAACACAACGACGCGGGGTGGAGCAGTTCGGTAGCTCGCTGGGCTCATAACCCAGAGGTCGCAGGTTCAAATCCTGTCCCCGCTACCAGAGCAGGGGCCCGGTACTCGGAAGAGTGCCGGGCCCTTCGCCTTTCCCGGGCGCCGCGCAGCGGCCTCTCCCGCCCGCCGCCCCGGCGGGCCCGGAGCAGCGGCGGGCCCGGCCGGGCGGGGCCGCTCAGGGCTCCTCGAAGGTCTTGCCCTCGCGGATGGTGATCCGGCGGTCCGCGGCCTCGGCGACCAGCGGGTCGTGCGTGACGATGACGACCGCGGCGTTCCGCTTGCGGGCCTGCGAGATGAGCTGGTCCAGGACGGCCGAGCTGGTCGCGGCGTCCAGCGCCCCGGTGGGCTCGTCGGCCAGGATCAGCGGGGGGTTCAGGCTCAGCGCGCGGGCCAGCGCCACCCGCTGCTGCTCGCCGCCGGAGAGCTGGTGCGGCCGGGAGCCCAGCCGGTGCCCCAGGCCCACCGACTCCAGCAGCTCGCGGGCGAGCGCGCGGCGGCGGATCAGCGGCATGCCGTTGAGCACCAGCGGGACGCTCACGTTGGCCAGCGCGGTGCGCCGCTCCAGCAGGTGGAAGGATTGGAAGACGAAGCCGATCCCGGTGTTGCGCAGCCGGGCCCGGCCGGCCTCGCCGAGCCGGGTGACGTCAACCCCGTTGAAGACGTGCTCGCCGCCGTCCGCGGTGTCCAGCAGCCCGACCATGTTGAGCAGGGTGGACTTGCCGGAGCCGGACTGCCCGACGATCGCGACCACCTCGCCGCGGTCGATCTCCAGGGAGCAGCCGGACAGCACCTGGATCCGCTCCCCGTCCACCGGGAAGCCCTTGGTCAGGCCGGAGATGCGCAGCAGCGGTCCGGGCGGCGCGGCCGGGGGCTCCCCGCCCGCGCGCCGCGCGCGCCGGGCGCCGGCGGCGCCCACTAGAACATCACCCCTTCTTCGGAGGACTCCTCCTCGCCGCCGGAACCGGGCGCGTCGAAGCCCTCCTCCAGCGGGATCGGGTCCAGGACCTGCTCGCCCTCGTCGAGCCCCTCGACGACCTGGATCCGGTCCCCGTCGGTGATGCCCAGCTCCACCCGGCGGGTCTCCTGCCCGCCGCCGTCGCCGACGACGATGACCTCGCCCTCCTCGAACCCGCCGCGCACCGCGGTCACCGGGACGAGCAGCGCCCGGTCGGCGCTTCCGGTGACGATCGACATCTTCCCGGTGACGCCGGGGAAGACCTGCAGGTCCTCGGGGACCCGGCAGGAGATCCGCGAGGTGGCCCCGGTGCCGCCGCCTCCTTCTCCGCCGCCGGGCATGCCCATGTCCTCCTCGGGGGCGGAGCCGCCCCCGTCGCCGGACTCCTCGGACTCGCCGATGGAGAGGAACCTGCAGGCCTGGGCGGGCGGGCCCTTGTCGATCTTGAGGGTGATCTCCTCGGGGTCGTCGTAGAACCGGTACAGGTCGTTGGCGGGGATCGGGGCGACCGCGCGGAACCGCTCCAGGCTGATCGAGGCGACCGATGCGCCCTGCTCCACCGGGTCGCCCGCGGCGAGCCCGTCCAGCCCGCGGACCTTGCCGGAGACCGGGGCGGTGACGGTGACCTCGGTCGCCGCGGGCCGATCGGCCCCGGCCCCCTCACCGCCGTCGCCGCCGTCCCCGGCGCCGCCCGCCTCCGGGGCGGCGCCGGGGTCCTCGGAGCGCACCGAGACGATCGGCGCGCCCTCCTGGACCTCCTGGCCGTCGCCCACCCACACCCGGGTGACGGTGCCGCCGCGCTTGGACACCACCTTCTTCGCCGGGTCCTCCTCGACCTGCGCGTCCAGGACGACCTCGTCGGTGATCGAGCCGTACTCCACCGGGACGGGGGCGGCCTCCTCGGCCCCCACGGCGATGTCGTCGGGGGGCGCGTCGCCCCCACCGCCGCGCAGCAGGAACCAGCCGGTGCCGCCGGCGGCGGCCAGGACGACCAGGACGGCCGCCGTGATGATCCACTTCTTCAAGGGTTCTTCCGCTCCTATTCCCGCAATCCGGCCACCACCGAGGTGCGCAGCGCCCGCCACGCCGGGATGACCCCGGCGAGCAGGCCGACCGCGGCGGCACTGCCCAGTCCGACGAGGACCCCCTGCAGGGGAACGGTCACCGAGACGCCCGCGGGGAGCATGTCCCCGACGAACGCCTGGACGCCCCCGGCGATCCCGTAGCACCCCAGCAGCGCGATCAGCCCGGCCACCACCGAGACCACCACCGCCTCGGCGACCACCACGACGAACATGGCGAACCGGTCGGCGCCGAGCGCCCTGTAGGTGGCCAGTTCGCGGCGGCGCTCCCGGACCGTCACCAGCCCGACGTTGAGCACCCCGAGCATGCCGGTGGTGAGGGTGATGCCGGCGATCCCGAACAGCCCGAGGGAGAGGTAGCCCAGCACCTCCTCGATCTCCTCGAAGCTGTCCGCCCGGAAGACGATGAGCATCTCCGTGTCGGCCTGGGGGCCCCACCGCCAGGAGGTGCCGGCGAGCCGCTCGGTGAACGCCTCCTCGCCCGGGCTCCCGTCGGGGGAGACCCGGACCCGGTAGGTCAGCCCCATGCCCATCTCGTCGGCGGCGCCGATCCCGGCGGGGAAGGCCATCTCCTCGGTGGCCGGCGAGCGCATCAGGTAGACCGTGCCCGAGCCGCCCCAGTCGTCCATCGCGGTGCCCTCGACCACGCCGGCCACCCGCGCCCGCAGCCACTCGCTGTTCCCGATCTGCAGGTCGGCGTAGCCGCCGGAGGGGTCCAGCTGCTCGGCGAGGTTCTCGCTCAGCACCACCACGGGGGCCAGCGACCCCTTGTCGGCCTCGGTGAACCAGCGCCCCTCGACCAGGTTCATCCGCCGGATGTCGGAGAGCGACGGGTCGGTGTAGAAGACCGTCGGGTCCTTGAACACCGAGGTGCCTTGGCGGAGCTGGATCCCGGCGGAGTCCAGGGGCTGCTGCAGGGCGACGGCCTCGCCGCCGGCCCGGAGCATGTCCTCCTCGAAGGCCTCGACGTCGTCGACCGGGGCCGGCGAGGTGACCTCGTAGGTGGCGGCCACGCCCGTGTTGGCCTCGCCGTAGGCCTTGGCGTAGGTCTGGCCGACGTGCCCGGCGGTCACCACCGCGATCAGCGCGCCGACGCCGACCACGATGCCGGCGCAGGACAGGATCGTCCGCGAGATGTTGGCTCGGGAACCGGCGAAGGCCAGGACCAGGCCCGAGATGAGTGAGCGCAGCAAGCGTCGGCCTCTTCCCCGGCGTGTACGGGGTGCGGGCGGCGCACCCGGGGGGCGGATGGGAGGGGCGGGGGCGCCCCGGGTGACCGGAGTGGTCCGGGATGCCACTGTGCCCCAGTGCGCATCAGCGTCGCGTAAGGGACGTGTGTCGTCAAAGTGAGCAGGGGGCCGAAAACCCCTCTGCGGCGGGGGTTCCGGGCCGCTCCGCGGCCGGGCGGGGCGCCGCGGCCCCTGTTCGGAGCGGGGCGGCCGGACCGGGGCGCGGCGCGGGCGGGCGGGGCCTCCGCGGCCCGGGGAGAGCGGTGTCACACCGGCGGGGCGCGTCCGGCGCGGGGCGGACACGGCTCCGCCCCGGCACCGGGCCGCCGGGAGGTCCGGGGCGCGGCGCCGGGGCGGGCGCGGGCGGTTCGGAGGGTCAGTCGGAGCGGACCGGGGTCGGCCCGCCGTTCAGCCACATCAGGGTCTTGTCGTGCAGGGCGCCGTTGGTGCAGACCAGGGCGCCGCCGTCGGTGAACGCCTGGCCGCGCAGGTCGGTGGCGCGGCCGCCGGCCTCCTCCAGGATGATCGGCAGCGGGGCGGCGTCCCACAGCGACAGCTCCGGTTCGGCGGCGATGTCCACCGCGCCCTCGGCGACCATCACGTGCGACCAGAAGTCGCCGTAGGCGCGGGTCCGCCACACGTTCCGGGTCAGCCCGAGGAAGGACTCCAGCCGCCCCTGCTCCTCCCACTCCGACATCTCGGAGAAGGAGAGCGAGGCGTCCTCCAGCTCCGCCACCTTCGACACCCAGCAGCGGGACGCCTTGGTCAGACTGCGGCCGGTCCACGCGCCGCCGCCCAGCGAGGCCCACCAGCGGCGCTGCAGCGCCGGGGCGGACACCAGGCCGACCACGGGGCGGTCGTGCTCCAGCAGGGCGATCAGGGTGGCCCAGACCGGCACCCCGCGGACGTAGTTCTTGGTGCCGTCGATGGGGTCGAGCACCCACACCCGGCTGCTGTTCCCGGTCTTGCCGTACTCCTCGCCGACCACCGCGTCCCGGGGGCGGGCCCGGGAGAGCACGCTGCGCAGGGTCTCCTCGACCGCCTGGTCGGCCTCGGTCACGGGGGTCAGGTCCGGTTTGGTCTCCACACGCAGGTCGAGGGCGCGGAAGCGCTGCATGGACAGGTCGTCGGCCGCGTCCGCGAGGACGTGGGCCAGACGCAGGTCGTCGTCAAAGGCCGCCATGGCGTGTAACGGTACCGCTCCGGGGCGCGCTCAGACAGGGCGGCACCCCCTGCCCGGCCGATCGGGCGGGCAGGGGGTGCCCCGTGCGCCCCACCCGTCTCATCCGCCCCGCCCTCCGCGGAGTCCGGCCCGGGGCCGCCCGGATCTTTGACACGATGGCCCTATGACGGCCCGAACCGAACACCCCGGCCCCCCGCGCACCGGCGGCGTCCGCGAGCGGCTGCTGGACGCCGCCTACGGCGCGGTCGTGGCCGGGGGCTGGTCGCGCATGCGGATGGCCGACATCGCGCAGACCGCCGCGGTGTCCCGGCAGACCCTGTACAACGAGTTCGGCACCAAGGAGGGGCTGCTCCAGGCCGTGGTGCTGCGCGAGGCGGACCGGTTCCTGGACGGGGTCGAGCGGATCCTGGCCGGCCACCGGGGGACGCCGGCCGGCACGGTGGCCGCGGCCGCCCGCTGGACCCTGGCCACCACCGCCGAGGACCCGCTGCTGCGCGCCATCATCACCGGTGACGACGAACTCCTCCCGGTGCTCACCACCAGGGCCGAGCCGCTGCACGTGGCGCTGGAGCAGCGGATCGACGCCTACCTGCGCCGCCACCACCCCGGCCTGGGCCGCCGGGGCGAGGCGATGACCGAGGTCGCGGTCAGGCTCAGCCTCTCCTACGTGCTGCTGCCCACCGACCCGGAGCGCGCCGCGGACCGCATCGTCGCCGCGGTCGCCGGCATCGCCGAGGCCCCGGTCCGGGAGGCCCCTCCCCGGTGATCCCGGTGCCGCGGCCCCGCCGGAGCGCTCTGAGGGGGCCGCGGCACCGGGATCACCGCTCTGGCCGGCCGGGGGAGCCGCCGCCGGACAGCACCGACCGCACCAGGGCGGCCATCCCGGCCCGGAGGCGCTCCTCCGGCCAGTCGCCGAGGTGCTCGACGAGGTCGCTGCGGACCCCGGCGAGCAGGGCGTGGGCGAGGAAGTCGGCGGAGTCCGGGCCGCGCGCCTCGGTCATCAGCCCGGTGAGCCGGGAGTGCAGGCGGTCGTAGCCGGAGGCGGTGTACGGGCCGCCGCCCGCGTTCTCGAAGGCGCGGGCCAGCGCCCGGTTCTCGATCTTGAACCGGAGCAGCGCGCTCATCAGGTCGCCGACGGCGTCGGCGGCGGGGCGGCCGGGGTCGGGCTCCAGGGAGGCGTACAGCCGCTCGGCCCGCTCCTCGTAGAGCGCCCGGATCAGCCCGGCGCGGTCGCCGAACCGCCGGAACAGGGTGCCCTTGCCGACGCCGGCCGCGGCGGCGACGTCGTCCATCGACACCCGCTCCGGGTCGTCGGCGGCGTCGAAGAGCCGGCCGGCGGCGCGCAGCACGGCCTCCCGGTTGCGCACGGCGTCTGCGCGCACGGAGCACCCTCCTTGATAAACGGACCATCGGTCCGTTAAGTTGAACCGGACCGCTGGTCCGCATCATAGCGGGCCGGGGTCCGGACAGTGAGAGGCGCACCCATGCCAGAAGACCCGGCCGAGCTCTTCCCACGGGGCCTGCGGCCCCTCCCCGCCAAGGACGCGGCCGGCTTCATCGGCCGCCGCCGCGGCCACCGGAACCCGCTCTCCCCCTTCCCGGCGGCGGACGGAGGGGGCGCCCGATGAGCATCCTCGTCACCGGCGGCACCGGGACCACCGGAAGCCGGATCGCCCGCAGACTGGCCGACCGGGGCCTGCCGGTCCGGGCCGCCTCCAGGAGCGGCGCCGGCGGCCGGGCCCGCTTCGACTGGTACGACGCCGCCACCCACCGCGCTGCGCTGGCGGGCGCCACCGCCGTCTACCTGCTCGCACCGGTCGGCGACCCCGACCCGGAACCGGTCATGCGGCCGTTCCTCGAACTCGCCGCGCGGACGGGCGTCCGCCGCGCCGTCCTGCTCGGCTCGTCCGCGATCGAACCGGGAGCGCCCGGCCTGGGCGCCGTCCAGACCCGGCTGGGCGAGCTCTTCGGCGAGTGGGCGGTGCTCCGGCCGTCCTGGTTCATGGAGAACTTCACCGGCGACCACCCGCACGCCCGGAGCGCCCGCGAGCGGGGCGAGATCGTCACCGCCGCGGGGCGGGGGCGGGTCGCCTTCGTCGCTGCCGACGACATCGCCGACGTGGCCGCGGCGGCCCTCACCGACCCCGAGCCGCACAACACCGACCACATCATCACCGGACCGGAGGCGCTGAGCCACGACGAGGTCGCCGCGATCCTCGGCGCGGCCCTCGGGCGGCCGGTGCGGCACCGCTCCGTCGGCGCCGGCGAACTGGCCGCCGGACTGGCCGAGGCGGGCCTCCCGGCCGAGTACGCCGGCCTCCTCGCCGGCCTGGACACGGCGATCGCGGCCGGCGCGGAGGACCGGACCACCACCGTCGTCGCGGACCTCACCGGGCACGCGCCGCGGCCGTTCACGGAGGTGGTCGCCGCCGCGCTCGCCGGGCGCGGACGGGCGGGCGCGCCCTGACGCCCGGCCCGGCCCGGCCGGGTCCGCGCCCCGGCCGGGCCGGTGCGCATGGGGCGGGTGAACCTCAGGGGAACCTCCGGTGCGCCGCTTTCCAACGGCCCGGCCCCGGGGCGAGACTGGCGGGGTGAGCGAATCGAGCACCACCGCGGCCTTCCCCGAGCCCGTCGCACCGGCCCTGCTGTTCGACCTGGACGGCACCCTGATCGACAGCGTCTACCAGCACGTCATCGCCTGGCGCAACGCCCTGGCCAAGGCCGACATCGAGCTGTCGGTGTGGCGGATCCACCGCCGGATCGGGATGAGCGGCGGCCTGTTCGTCAACGCGCTGATGCGCGAGACCGGGCTGCGGCTCTCCACCGAGCAGGTGGCCGAGGCGGTGGAGGACCACGCCGTGGAGTACCTTCGCCAGCACTCGTCGGTCGTCCCGCTGCCCGGCGCCACCGAGCTGCTGCGCACGCTCAGCGCCCGCGGCATCTCCTGGGCCATCGCCACCAGCGGCCAGCGCCGCACCGCCGGGCACGCCCTGGAGCTCCTCGGCCTGCCCGAGGACACCCCGATGGTCACCCGGGACCAGGTCCGGTTCGCCAAGCCCGACCCCGACCTGTTCCTGGCCGCCGCCGCGCACCTCGGCGTCGACCCGCGGCACACGGTCGTCGTCGGCGACAGCGTGTGGGACATGCTCGCCGCCCGCCGGGCCGGCGCGCTGGGCGTCGGAGTGCTCTCCGGCGGGTACGGCAGGGACGAACTGGAGCGTGCGGGCGCCTACCGGGTCTACGCCGACCCCGCCGAGCTGCTCGCGCGCCTGGACGAGCTGGGCGTCCGCGGGGCGGAGGAGGGCGGCTGACCCGCCGCCGGCCCGGAGCCCGCCGGCGCCCGGCCGGAAAGGAGGCGACGGATGGCGGAGACCTCTGGTTGCATGGCGGTCATGTCCGACCCCGACGCCCTGCGCCTGCTCGGCCTGCTCAGCGCCCCCGAACGGCTGCGCGCCTTCTCCGCCCTGGTCCTGGGGGCCGGAACCGGCGAGGAGGTCGCGCTCCGCTCCGGCCTGCCGGTGAAGGACGCGCTGCGCGCCCTGGACCAGCTGGAGCGCGGCGGCATCGCGGCCCGCTCCGCGGAGGGGCGGTGGTCGCCCCGCCCGGAGACGCTCCGGGCCGCGGTCACCGCCGCCGCCGAGGACCGCTCCGCGGCCCCCGTCCCCGAGGGCACCCCCGCCGACCAGGCCCGGGTGCTCCGCTCCTTCACCCGGGACGGCCGCATCCTCACCCTGCCGGTCCAGCGGGCCAAGCGGCTCATCCTGCTCGACCACGTGGCCCGCGCCTTCGAACCCGGCCTGCGCTACACCGAGCCCGAGGTCAACGCGATGCTGCGGGCCTTCTACTCCGACCACGCCCTGCTCCGCCGCTCCCTGGTCGACGAGGGCTTCCTCGACCGCGACGGCTCCCGCTACTGGCGCTGCGGCGGCACCGTCGACGTCTGAGCGGGCCGGGGCGCCGCCCCGGTTCCGAAGCGGCCTCCGCCCCGCTCCACCGGGGAGGCCCCGGGCGGACCGGGCCGGGACCGGGCGCGTACCATTGCGAAACATGTCCGGTCCGACTCGGTTCCTGCGCATGGTGCTCATCTCCATGTCGCTGACGAGCACCGATGACGGCCTCTGTCGCCGCCGGTGCCGTCGAAGCGTGCGCTGACACCGGGCGACCCCTCTCCCGGCCGGGCCCCTCCACCGGGGCGTTCCGGCCTCCCTGACCCGCGGGTTCCCCGCGCCGCGCACGGCGGCGGTACCGGTGCGTTCTTCCCGCCGCCCGCAGCCGGCCCCGGAGGCCGCCCGCGATCCCCTGGAGAGAGACGCCGTGACATCGAGATCCGCCGACCCCGCACCGGCGGGCGGGCCCGGAGCCGGGCCCGCCGCCCCGGCACCCCTGCTCGCGCTGAACCGGCCGCCCGCCCTGTCCGCGCCCCCGCCCCGGCCGCCCGGCCTCGGCCCGGTCCGCCGCGGCCCGCTGGCCGTCGCCCTGGCGGCCGCCGCCGCGCTCGCCGCCTACACGGGCGCCGTGCACGGGGCGCTCCCCGCCGTCCTGCTGCTGCTCGGCACCGGGCTCGGGGTGGCGCTGTTCCACTCCAGGTTCGGCTTCACCTCGGCCTGGCGGCAGCTCATCGCCGTCGGCAACGGCGCCGGGCTGCGCGCCCACGCCCTGCTGCTGGGCACCACCGCGACCCTGTTCGCCCTGATCATCGGCACCGGGACCGGGCTGTTCGGCAGCGACCCGCAGCCGTCGGCCGGGCCCATCGGCATCGCGCTCCTCCTCGGCGCGTTCCTCTTCGGCGTCGGCATGCAGCTGGGCGGCGCGTGCGCCTCGGGGACGCTCTTCGCGGTCGGCTCGGGCCAGTCGGCCATCCTCGTCACCCTGGCCGGGTTCGTCATCGGCTCGGTGGTCTACAGCGCCGCCTGGCCGCTCGTCGCCGACCTGCCCGCCCTGCCGCCGCTCCTGCTCTCCGAGTACGTCGGCTGGGCCGGCTCCTGGGCGATCACCGTGGCCGTGCTGCTCGCCGTGGTGGTGGGCACCCGCGCGGTGCAGAACCGCCGGGTCCCGCCGCCGGTCGGCGCGGTGCCCACCGCCTCCGGGGCGCTGCGGGTCATCCGGGGCGGCTGGCCGATGACGGCCGGGGCGGCGGCGCTGGCCGTGCTGGGCGGCGCGGTGCTGCTGGTCTCCGGCGGCGCCTGGGGCATCACCTCGGCGTTCAACCTGTGGGGCGCCAAGCTGCTCCAGCTGCTCGGCGCGCACCCGGAGGAGTGGGCGTTCTGGAGCCGGCCGGAGCAGGCCGCGCAGCTCGCCGGGCCGGTCCTGGCCGACAAGACCAGCCTCACCGACATCGGCATCATCCTCGGCGCGGCGATCGCCGCCGCCGCGGCCGGGTCCTGGCGCCTGCACACCGGACTCGCCTGGAACACCGCCGCCG
Organism: Nocardiopsis potens DSM 45234; assembly: GCF_000341105.1. Classification (GTDB taxonomy): domain Bacteria; phylum Actinomycetota; class Actinomycetes; order Streptosporangiales; family Streptosporangiaceae; genus Nocardiopsis_A; species Nocardiopsis_A potens. The sequence goes on along the minus strand of NZ_ANBB01000024.1, from coordinate 18,303 downwards.
CCGGCCTGATCGGCGGGGTGCTGATGGGCATCGGCGCCCGGCTGGCCGGCGGCTGCAACATCGGCGCCTACCTGGCCGGGATCGCCTCGGGCAGCCTGCACGGCTGGCTGTGGGCGGTGGCGGCGCTGGCCGGCACCTGGGCGGGCCTGCGCGCCCGCACCCTGTTCGGACTGGCCAACCCGAAGCCGGGCGACGGCGTCTGCTGAGCCGGGCCGCCCCCGGCGGGGGTCAGCCGGTGACGGCCTCCTCCTCGCCGGCCCGGCCGGCCAGCAGCCGGCGCAGCGAACCGACGCGGGCCGGGCCCAGCCGGCCCGCGTCCAGCCAGGCGTCCAGCGCGCACCCGTCGGCGCCCTCGGCGTGCGGGCAGCCGGGCGGGCACTCCTCCACCGCCTCCTCCAGGTCGGGGAAGCCCGCCACCACGTCGTCCGGGGCGATGTGCGCCAGGCCGAAGCTGCGCACCCCCGGGGTGTCGATGATCCAGCCCTCGTCCAGCGGCAGCGCCACCGCCGACGTCGAGGTGTGCCGGCCCCGCCCGGTCACCGGGTTGACCCGGCCGACGGCCCGCTCGGCCTCCGGGACGATCCGGTTGACCAGCGTCGACTTGCCCACCCCGGAGGAGCCGACGAGCACGCTGGCCCGCCCTTCGAGCAGGCCGCGCAGCTCGGTCAGGTCGCCGCGGTGGTCGGTGACCACCGCGCGCAGGTCCAGCGCCGCGTAGCCGGCCAGCAGCTCCTCGGGGCCGGCCAGGTCGGCCTTGGTCAGGCAGAGCAGCGGCTCCAGCCCGGCGTCGTAGGCGGCGACCAGGCAGCGGTCGATGAACCGCGGCTGCGGCTCGGGGTCGGCCAGCGCGCACACGATGACGAGCTGGTCGGCGTTGGCGACGATGACCCGCTCCACCGGGTCGGTGTCGTCGGCGGTGCGGCGCAGCACCGAGGAGCGCTCCTCCACCCGGACGATCCGGGCCAGCGTGTCCGGAACCCCGGACAGGTCGCCGACCAGGGCCACCCGGTCGCCCACCACGATCCGGCCGCGGCCCAGCTCCCGGGCCTTCATCGCGCTGACCTGCCGGCCGTCGACCAGGCACCGGTAGCGGCCCCGGTCGACGGTGAGCACCATGCCGACCCGGGCGTTCTCGTGCTTGGGGCGGATCCGGGTGCGGGGGCGGGAGCCGCCGCGCGCCCGGACGCGGATGTCGTCCTCGTCCAGGTGCCGGCCGCCGCCCCTCACGCCACCACCTCCGACCAGAGCGCGGGGAAGTCCGGCAGCGTCTTGCCGGTGGTGGCGATGTCCTCCACCTCCACCCCGGGCACCGCGAGCCCGATCACGGCGCCGGACGTCGCCATCCGGTGGTCCTCGTAGCTGCGGAACACGCCGCCGTGCAGCGGGCGCGGGCGGATCACCAGGCCGTCCGGGAGCTCCTCGGCGTCGCCGCCGAGCCGGTTGACCTCCCGGGCCAGCGCGGCGATCCGGTCGGTCTCGTGCCGGCGCAGGTGCGCGATGCCGGTCAGCCGGGACGGCGAGTCGGCCAGCGCCGCCACCGCCGCGATGGTCGGGGTCAGCTCGCCGACCTCGCGCAGGTCGGCGGTGATGCCGTGCACCGCCCCGGTGCCGCGCAGGGTGAGGCCGGCGTCGTCGAAGGAGACCTCCCCGCCCATCCGGGAGAACAGGTCGCGCAGCGCGTCCCCGGGCTGGGCGGTGCGGCGCGGCCAGCCCGCCACGGTGACCCGGCCGCCGGCGACCAGCGCGGCGGCGAGGAACGGGGCGGCGTTGGACAGGTCCGGCTCGACCGCGATCTCGGCGGCCTTCACCGGGCCGGGGGCGACCCGCCACACGTCCCGCTCGGAGTCGTCGACCGACACCCCGGCCTCGCGCAGCATCTGCACGGTCATGTCCAGGTGCGGCCGGGAGGGCACCGGCGGGCCCTCGTGCCGGACCTCGACGCCCTCGGTGAACCGCGCCCCGGCGAGCAGCAGCGCGGAGACGAACTGGGAGGAACCGGAGGCGTCCAGTACGACCCGGCCGCCGCGCAGCGCCCCGGTGCCGCGGACGGTCAGCGGGAGCGCGCCGCGCCCCTCGTCGTCGATGCCGGCGCCGAGCGCGCGCAGCGCCTCCAGCAGCGGCCCGACCGGCCGCTCCCGGGCGCGCGGGTCGCCGTCGAAGTGCACGTCGCCGTCGGCCAGCGCGGCCAGCGGCGGCACGAAGCGCATCACGGTGCCGGCGTTGCCCACGTCCAGCCGGGCCGGGCCGCGCAGCGGGGCGGGGGAGACGGCCCAGTCGCCGCCGTCCTCGGTGATCCGGGCGCCCAGCGCGCGCAGCGCCGCCGCCATCAGGTCGGTGTCGCGGCTGCGCAGCGGGCGCCGGACCGCGGTCGGCGTCTCCGACAGCGCGGCCAGCACCAGGGCGCGGTTGGTCATCGACTTGGAGCCGGGCAGTTCGACCGTGGCGTCCACGGCGCTGGAGGCGGTCGGCGCAGGCCAGTTCGGGGCGTCAGCAGGCATGCCCCCAGGTTAGCGGCCGCCCCGCCGGTAACGCCCGGCCGCGCGGCCCCCGCCGCGGGCCCGGTGCCAGACTGGACGCCGAACGCCCGCGCCGCCCCGACCCCGGAGGAGCCCGCCGTGCACGCCAAGGACAAGAGCCACCACTACGAGGTCAGCGTCGAGTGGACCGGGAACACGGGCACCGGCACCGCGACCTACCGCGGCTACGGCCGCGACCACGACGTCTCCGCCCCCGGCCGGCCGACCCTGAAGGGCTCCGCGGACAAGGCCTTCCGCGGCGACCCGGAGCGCTGGAACCCGGAGGACTTCCTGCTGGCCGCGCTGAGCGAGTGCCACATGCTGTCCTACCTGGCGCTCTCGGTCGGCGCCGGGGTGGACGTGGTCGGCTACCGGGACACCGCGACCGCCACCATGGTCACCCACGCCGACTCCGGCGGCGAGTTCACCGAGGCGGTACTGCACCCGGTGGTCACCGTCGCCGACGCCTCCATGGCGGAGAAGGCCGAGCACCTGCACGAGGCCGCCGGCCGCGCCTGCTTCATCGCCCGCTCGGTGAACTTCCCGGTCCGCCACGAACCGGTGATCGAGGTCGCCGGGACCTGACCCCGCCCGCCCCCGAACGCGGGCCCCGCCGGGGGAGGCGGGGCCCGCGCCCGGCCGGGGCCGGGCCGTCGCCGGTTCTCTCAGACGCCGACGCCCTTGCGGATGGCGCGGTTGCCGAGGAGGAGGCCGGCGGCGGCGATCGCCCCCGCGGCCAGGAAGCCCCAGAGGACCGAGGGGTCGGTGTAGGCGCCGGAGAACAGGGCGCGGACGCCGTCGGTGATGTGGCTGACCGGGTTGGCCAGGGCGACCATCTGCAGCCAGCGCGGGCCGAAGTCCATCGGCAGCAGCACCCCGGAGAGCAGCATCAGCGGGAAGAGCGCCAGCTGGGTGACGCCGTAGAACAGCTCCCCGCTCGGCGTCGACTTCATCGCCAGGAAGAACGAGAACGCGCCCAGGCCGATGCCGAAGACGCCGAGCAGCAGCAGGCCGGCCAGGATGCCCGCCGGGTGCAGCCGGAAGCCCAGCGGGACCGCCAGGGCGATGATCAGCACCGCCTGGGCGAGCAGTACCGCGAACTCCTTCAGCGTGCGGCCGACCAGCATCGCGCTCCGGTCGATCGGGCTGACCAGCATCCGCTCCATCGAGCCGGTGAGCAGCTCGGTGAGCAGGTTGTAGCCGGACATCATCGGCCCGAACAGGCAGAGCATCACCAGCACCCCGGGCACGAACCACTGCCAGGAGGAGTCGCCGCCGGCCCCCGGGGCGCCCACCCCCTGGGCGCCGCCGAGCAGCGGGCCGAAGAAGAACAGCAGGAGCAGCGGCTGCCCCAGGGAGAGGATCAGCCCCAGCGGTTCGCGCAGGGAGGGGCGGATCTCGCGCTGGAAGACGGTGGCGACGTCGCGGGCGAACCCGGCGCCGGCCGGGGAGGGGGCGGACGGGGCGGTGGCGGTCATGCGGAGGGCTCCTTCTCGGGCTGGTGGTGGGCCTGGGGGTCGTCGGCGGCCTGCTCCTCGGTGAGGCTGCGGCCGGTCAGGGAGAGGAAGACGTCGTCGAGGGTGGGGCGGGCGCCGCGCGCGGCCGCGGTCTTCACCCCGGCGGCCTCCAGTGCGCTCAGCAGCACCGGAAGCGCGGCGTCGGCGTCGGCGACCTGCGCGGTCACCCGGGCGGCGCCGTCCCGGGAGCCGTTGAGCGCGTCGGCGGTGCCGGGCGCGGACTCGCCCGGGGCGAGGCGGGAGACCCGGTCCGGGGCGGTGGCGAACCCGGCGGCGACCCGCGCCGCCCGGTCGGCGTCGTCCGCCTCGTGCAGCGCGACGGTCACCCGGTCCCCGGCCAGTTCGGCCTTGAGCGATTCGGCGGTGCCGTCGGCGATGGTGCGGCCCCGGTCGATGATCACCACCCGCTCCGCCATGCTGTCGGCCTCCTCCAGGTAGTGGGTGGTGAGGAAGAGCGTCATCGAGGTCTCCTCGCGCAGCCGCAGGATGGTGCTCCAGATCTCCGCCCTGCTGTGCGGGTCGAGCCCGGTGGAGGGCTCGTCCAGGAAGAGCAGCGGCGGGCCGTGCACCAGCCCCAGGGCGATGTCGACCCGGCGGCGCTGGCCGCCGGAGAGCGAGACCGGTTTGCGGTCGGCGAGGTCGGCCAGGCCGAGCCGGTCCAGCAGCTCGCCGGCCCGGCGGCGGGCCCGCCCCCGGCTCATCCCGTAGGCCCGGCCCTGGTAGAACAGCTCGTCGCCGACCCGCTGGGTGTCCGCGGCGCTGCTCTTCTGGCTGATGTAGCCGATCCGGGCGCGCACCGCGGCCGGATCGGTCGCGATGTCGGCGCCGGCCACGGTCGCCGTGCCCGAGGTGGGCGGCAGCAGCGTGGTGAGCATCCGCAGGGTGGTGCTCTTCCCGGCCCCGTTCGGGCCGAGGAACGCGACCAGCGTCCCCGGCTCCACGTCCAGGTCCAGGCCGCGCACGGCGTCCACCCTTCCGTGCTGGGTGGTGAAGCTCCGCGTCAGTCCGCGGGCATGGATCATGGCCCCTCCTCGGGGTGTCGGTGGGAATGGCGGCGCCCGGATCCGGGCATGGCCGTGGGCCCGGTTCCGGGGTCGGCCGCTGGGAGCCCCCGATTCTTACTCGGAGAACGGCGGAAAGCAAACATGAGACGTCTGTTCATATTCGCTCTGACCTGCGGAAAAGCGAAAAAATGAATCGATGTTCAAGAAAAAGTCCGCCAGGTCGGCGGAATGTCGGGGAAAGAGGGGTGAGGAATACGGGCATCGATTCACGGAATGCCGCCCCGCGGGCCCGGACCGGCCTTCCGGCGGCCGCGGCGCGGGCGGTCCGCGCGGGATGGCAGACTCGTCCCATGTGCGGACGCTTCGCCCAGGCTCGCAACCTGCATGGACTCCAGCTGGCCTTCGACATCCCCGGAGCCGCCCCCGCTCCGGTCGGCGGCGGCCCGGCCATGCCGCCGCTGGAGGAGCTGGAGCCGGACTACAACATCTCCCCGGGCAAGAGCGTGCAGGCGGTGCTCGGCACGCCGCCGGGCCGCCGCGGGCCGGACGCGCCGCGCGGGCCGCAGGGCATGGGCACGTTCCGCTGGGGCCTGATCCCCTCCTGGGCCAAGGACGCCGCGGTCGGCTACAAGATGATCAACGCGCGCAGCGAGACCGTGGCGGACAAGCCCGCCTTCCGGGACGCGCTGCGCCGCCGCCGCTGCCTGCTGCCCGCCACCGCCTACTACGAGTGGCAGTACCTGCCGGACGCCGCCCCCGGCACCGCCGAGGCGGGCACCTCGCCCGCCACCGACCCCGGGCACCGCAGGCGCAAGGCCAAGTCGCGCAAGCGCCCCTTCTCCGTCGCCTACCCGGACGGCTCGCCGCTGGCGCTGGCCGGGCTGTTCGAGCGCTGGCGCGACCCGGCGCGGCCCGACGGCGACCCCGCCGCCTGGGTGTGGAGCTGCACCGTGGTCACCACCGAGGCCCGCGGCGATCTGGCCGGCGTGCACGAGCGGATGCCGATCGTGCTGCCGCCGGAGGAGTGGGACGCCTGGCTCGACCCCGCCTCCGGCTGGGACGCGGTGCGCGGCGCGATGGACGCCACCCCCGTCGGCGGCCTGGAGCTCCGCGAGGTCTCCGCGGCGGTCAACAGCATCAAGAACAACGGCCCCGCGCTGCTGGACCCGCCGGACCCGGCGGAGGCCGCCGCGGCCGAGCCGGCCACCCTCTTCTGACCCCTGCGCTTCCGGCCGCGGCCCGCCCCCTCGCCCCGGGGCCGGCGCCGGGCGGGGAGGGGCGGGGGTGGAGCGGCGGTAGCGCTCTGTGTATGGTGGCCCCGGTCATATGATCCGCCGCGCGACGGCGCGGCGCGCACCGCGACGGCGGTGCGCGGTTCGACAAATCGATAGCACGCGGGAGCTCGCGCCTTGGCGGGCTGAGAGGGCGGCTGCCCCCAGAAGGGGGCCGGTGCCGCCGACCGCAGAACCTGTTCGGGTAATTCCGACGTAGGGAGGCGTGCCTTGACGGCGCTTGACGACCGTGACGTCCGACATGAGGTGACCACCGGCCCCATCATGGGCTCGGAGAAGGCCTACCACGAGGTCACCGACCCCGATACCGGTGCGGTGCTCCGCGTGCCGCACCGCCGCGTCGGACTCGGCAACGGCACCCGTTTCGACCTGTACGACACCTCCGGGCCCTACACCGATTCCACCGCCGACATCGACGTCCACCGGGGCCTGGCCCCGATGCGCGCGGAGTGGATCGGGGCCCGCGAGCCGATCGGCGGCGCGGTCACCCAGCTGGCCTACGCCAAGGCCGGGGTGGTCACCCCCGAGATGCGCTACATCGCGGCGCGGGAGGGGATGGACCCCGAGTTCGTCCGCTCCGAGGTCGCCGTCGGCCGGGCGGTCATCCCGGCCAACCGCCGCCACCCGGAGTCCGAGCCGATGATCATCGGCAAGAGGTTCCTGGTGAAGATCAACGCCAACATCGGCAACTCCGCGGTCACCTCCTCGGTGGAGGAGGAGGTGGAGAAGATGGTGTGGGCCACCCGGTGGGGCGCCGACACCGTGATGGACCTGTCCACCGGCAAGCGGATCCACGAGACCCGCGAGCGCATCCTGCGCAACTCGCCGGTGCCGATCGGCACCGTGCCGATCTACCAGGCGCTGGAGAAGGTCGACGGCGACCCGACCAAGCTGAGCTGGGAGATCTACCGGGACACCGTGATCGAGCAGGCCGAGCAGGGCGTGGACTACATGACGGTGCACGCCGGCGTGCTGCTCCGCTACGTCCCGCTGACCGCCAGGCGGATCACCGGAATCGTGTCCCGCGGCGGCTCGATCATGGCCGCCTGGTGCCTGGCCCACCACAAGGAGAGCTTCCTCTACACCCACTACGAGGAGCTCTGCGAGATCTTCCGGGCCTACGACATCACCTTCTCGCTCGGCGACGGCCTGCGCCCGGGCTCCATCGCCGACGCCAACGACGAGGCGCAGTTCGCCGAGCTGCGCACGCTCGGCGAGCTCACGCACATCGCCCGCGCGCACGACGTGCAGGTGATGATCGAGGGCCCCGGGCACGTCCCGATGCACAAGATCGCCGAGAACGTGCGGCTCGAAGAGGAGCTGTGCGGCGAGGCGCCGTTCTACACGCTGGGCCCGCTGGCCACCGACATCGCGCCCGGCTACGACCACATCACCTCCGCCATCGGCGCCGCCCAGATCGGCTGGCACGGCACGGCGATGCTCTGCTACGTCACCCCCAAGGAGCACCTGGGGCTGCCCAACCGGGACGACGTCAAGACCGGCGTCATCACCTACAAGCTGGCCGCGCACGCCGCGGACCTGGCCAAGGGGCACCCCAGGGCGCAGGAGTGGGACGACGAGCTGTCCCGGGCGCGGTTCGAGTTCCGCTGGCAGGACCAGTTCCACCTGTCGCTGGACCCGGAGACCGCGCAGTCCTTCCACGACGAGACGCTGCCCGCGGAGCCGGCGAAGACCGCGCACTTCTGCTCCATGTGCGGGCCGAAGTTCTGCAGCATGCGCATCTCGCAGGACGTGCGGGACTACGCGGAGAAGAACGGCCTGTCCACGGTCGAGGCCATCGAGAAGGGCATGGCCGACAAGTCGGCCGAGTTCGCGGAGCAGGGCAAGCGGGTCTACCTCCCGCTCGCCGACTGAGCCGCACCCGGGGCCCGCAGGACGGCCGGACGGCGCCGGGGCCGGAAGGCCCCGGCGGAGGACGGGCGGGCCCCGGCCCCCTTCGGGCGCCGCTGCCGAGCGGGGAGCGGCGCCCGGTCCACCCGCTTCCGCCGTGGTCTCGGCGCCGCGGCCCCGCCGGAGCGCTCCGACGGGGCCGCGGCGGTCATCGCGGTCGGCGGCGGCCTAATCCGACTTGCGTGCGCTGGCCAGCAGGTGCACGCCCACGTAGTCGTCGGACTCCTCGGCGCGCAGCTCCATCTCGACCAGGCGGTTGAGCGCCCGGGGGTCGGACTCGACCATGTGCTCCACGGTGGAGGCGGACAGTACGGTGCGCGGCCGGATCCACTCCACCTCCAGGCCGGCCCCGGCCAGCAGCTCGGTGAGCTGCTCGGCGGTGAAGCACCGGGTGATGGAGCCGTCCGGCCAGGGCACCAGCAGCACGTCGGCGCTGGGCGCGAAGCTCAGCTCCGGCCAGCAGTCCTGCTCGGCGAGGAGGGCCATGCCGAGCACCACCGAGTCGACGCAGATCAGGGTGCGGCCGCCGGGCCGGAGCACCCGCGCGATCTCGGCCAGCGAGGCCTCGGTGGCCAGCTGCCGGGAGAGCACCCTGTTGTCCGCGATGACGCCGTCGAACGCCCCGGAGGCGAAGCCGTCCAGGTTGGCCGGGTCGCCCACGACCGGGCGGAGCCGCCCGGGGGAGCGCCGCCGGCGCGGTACCTGGGCGCTCCCGTTGACCAGGGAGAGCGTCCGGCGGGGCGCGGTCTCGGCGGAGGGCAGCAGGGTGACCACGTCGTGCCCGGCGGCCAGCGCGCGCGGCGCGCCGCGGAAGTCCGGGGCGGACATGTCGAGCAGCACGCCCGGCTCCTCCGGGAGCCAGCGGGCGAGCTGGGTCCCGGCCACGGCCCAGTAGAACCGCCAGTAGGCGGTGAGCGAATCGGTGGTGGCGAAGTGCGCCGCGGGGGACCGGGGCGGTGGCGGCTCCGCGGCGGCATCGCCTCGGGGGGACGCCTGCTCACGGGCCGCGGAACTGGAGGACGGGCGCACGACACTCCTCTCCCACGTCTTTGCTGACGGTTCTACCCGCACTCTTGCACGCATCACCCGGTGGGGGCAGGCGGTGCGAGGAATTCCGGTCGCGTTCTCGGGTTTCGGCGCCGGTCCGGCCGCCGGAATCAGCGGGGGAGCGCCGTTGTTGGCACCTTCATCGTCCCGGCAGGGCGCCCGGCCCGCCGGGGACGCATCGGAACGGGAAGTCGAAGAGGAGGTCAGCGAGGTCGATGCCGACTGTGACCGAGGATCCGGTGCTCGACCGGCCCTCCACCGCGCGACCTGCGGGTCCGGACGTGCGGTCCGCTCCTTGGGCGTCGTATCGTGAGGCGACGGTTGCCCCACGGCACACCAGTACAAGGAGGCAGGCGGGCTTGAGTCAAGGCCAGGAGACACTCGACGAGCGGGGGGCCCGGTTCGAACGGGACGTGCTCCCGTTCCTGGACCAGCTGTATTCGGCGGCGCTGCGCATGACGCGCAACCCGTCCGACGCCGAGGACCTCGTCCAGGAGACATTCGCCAAGGCCTTCGGGTCGTTCCACCAGTTCAAGGAAGGCACGAACCTCAAGGCCTGGCTGTACCGCATCCTCACCAACACCTTCATCAACTCCTACCGCAAGAAGCAGCGCGAGCCGAAGCAGGCCGGTACGGAGGACGTCGAGGACTGGCAGCTGGCCCAGGCCGCGTCGCACTCCTCCAGCGGCCTGAAGTCCGCGGAGGCCGAGGCGCTGGAGCACCTCCCCGACAGCGACGTCAAGCGCGCCCTGCAGGAGCTCCCGGAGGACTTCCGCATCGCGGTCTACCTCGCCGACGTCGAGGGCTTCGCCTACAAGGAGGTGGCCGAGATCATGGACACCCCGATCGGGACGGTCATGTCGCGGCTGCACCGGGGGCGGCGGCAGCTCAGAACCCTGCTGGAGGAGTACGCGGTGGACCGCGGGATCCTCTCCAGCGAAGGCCTCGGCGGGGCCGGCGGGTCGGGTAGGGAATCGGTGGCCACGGGAGCCTCCCAGGGCGGGGCGGCGCGGAAGGAACGGCGATGAGCTGCGGAGGAACGCACGAGACACCGTGCAGCGAGGTTCTCGCGAACCTCTACACCTACATCGACGGCGAGCTGGCCGAGGCCGGCTGCGAGGAGGTCCGCCGCCACCTCGACGAGTGCCGCCCCTGCCTGGAGGAGTACGGGTTGGAGGAGGTCGTCAAGAAGCTGGTGGCCAAGTGCTGCGGCTGCGACCCGGTCCCGGACGACCTGCGCAGCAAGGTGCTGTTCCGGCTGGAGGCGGCCCGGACCGACCTGGTCGAGCGGGAGGGCGCGGTGGAGTGACCGCGAGCCCGGCCCGGCCGGGGCCGCCCGGAAGCGGTGTTCCGCAGCTGCGGGGCGCCGCTTTTTCCGTGCCCGCACCCCGGGGACCTTCCGGGACGACCGGTGCGTTCTCCTGCGATTCACCTCATCCCCCGTGAATTTTCGTGATGTGCGGCATTCGGCATGTAACGGTGTCAAGCGGTCGTTATTCGCGAATGGCGGTGAAATGGGGGATGGGTGGAACGGTGGCCGGTCGACACGCCCGATGGTCGAATCAATTTTTATCCGGCCTCCCGGAAGGCGGGCAAGGGGCCCATTGGCCGGCGCGGCCGCCGGGGCCGTGACTCTCCGTCGCCGGTAGACGCCTCATCTCCGCCGTGACCTGCCGAATGCTCCGCGCGGACAGGTGGTCGGCGAAGGCCGGGGGCGGCGCCCATAATCACTCCGAGTAGTTGAATGGAATTCGAAACGGATTCGTAGTTTCGCATTCCGGAACGGGGATGAACACCGTTTCTCACGGTTGGCTCACGGTTCGGTCCGCGGAAATCGGGGCCCTCGAACAGGCCGTTAAACTGGCCGCCATATCGACCGTTTGGGGTAATTCGCTTGCCGCCCCCGAGGGGGGATCCGTGCCGGGTCGCAGGGGGCGGCGGCCGGAACCGAGGGAGGCGGAGGCGACATGACGGGGATCATCGCACTGCTGCACACGCTGATGGTGGCCGCTCTCTTGCTGGTCAACGCAGCGGGAGGCTGGTCCTGGTGGTAGAACGGAAACGATGAAATCATGACGGTTCGGTCGGCAATGGGGCAGGAGGTACGGAGAATTGCGTTCGCTGCCGGTAGCGGCGCGGTTGTACGTCGGCCTCGTCGTCCTGAGCGCCCTCGCGGTGCTGGCCGCCGGACCCTACTCCGGGATCGAACCGGTCACCCTGGTCCTCCTCGCGGTCCTGTTCCTGGTGGCCGAGTCGATCAGCACGATGGTCGACAACGGCGGCGGCGAGGGCGACCGGACCGGCATCTCGCCGAGCTCCTCGGCGGCCCTGGCCGCCGTCGTGCTCACCGGTCCGGTCGGCGCCGCCGTGGTCGGGTTCTGCTCGGTCCTGGTGGTGCTGCGCCGGCAGAACCTGGTCAAGCGGTTCTTCAACGGCGCCCAGTTCGCCCTGGCCGGCTACGCGGCCGGCCACGCCTACCTGCTGCTGGGCGGGCGGATGGGGGTCCCGGACCGGGATGACTTCCCGTGGATCGTGCTGCCCTACACGGCGGCGATCCTGGTGCACACCGCGGTCAACGGCGCGCTCATCGCCGGCCTGCTGCGCTGCCTGGGCGTGCTGCAGCTGCGCCGGCCCGGCCGGATGCGCTGGCGCCCGGTGGTCGGCCTGGAGCTGGCCTCCCTCGGCTACGCCATGCTCGGCCTGCTCATCGCCGCCATCTGGGACCTGGTCGGGCTGTTCGCGGTGCTCCTGGTGCTGCTGCCGCTGTTCATCGCGCGCTGGGCGTTCTACCAGTACGTCGCCGAGCAGCACGCGCACGACGCCACCCTGGCCACCCTGGCCCAGGCGGTGGAGACCAAGGACTACTACACCCGCGGCCACTGCATGCGGGTCTCCAAGGCGTCCGGGATGATCGCCCAGGAGCTCGGCCTCAGCGCCGAGCGGGTGCGCAACGTCCGCTATGCCGGAATGCTGCACGACATCGGCAAGCTGGGCGTCCCCACCAAGGTGCTGCAGAAGTCGGGCGGGCTCACCGAGGAGGAGTTCGCCGCGATCCAGCTGCACCCGATGCGCGGCTACGAGATCGTCCGCGAGATCGGCTTCCTCGACGAGGCGCTGGCCGGAATCATGCACCACCACGAGAAGATGAACGGCCGCGGCTACCCGATGGGCCTGGCCGGGGAGGACATCCCCGAGTGCGCCCGGATCGTCTCGGTCGCCGACGTCTTCGACTGCATCACCTCCACCCGCTCCTACCGCAAGGCCCGCTCGGTCGAGGAGGCCGTCGCCGAGCTGCGCCGCTGCGCCGGCGAGCAGTTCGACCCGCGGATGGTGGAGGCGCTGGTCCGGGCGGTCGAGCGGGACGGCTGGGACCCGCCGGTCGACATCGAGCCGCCGGACGACGGCGCCGACGTCGCCCAGCAGGACCACGACGACCCGAGCGTCCCGCTGCGCGTCGCCGGGGAGGGCGACCGGTGATGGCCCAGGGGGCGAGGAGCCCGCTGCGCGGCCGCGGAGGGCCGACCCGCATCGACCCGGTCCGGATGTGGGTGATCGCCGCCGCGGTGGTCTGCGGGCTGGGCGCACTGGTCTGGACGCTGGCCGCGGGGTTCGCCGACACCCAGGTCGCGCTCGCCTTCGGCGTGCTCATCGCGGTCGGCGAGCTGGTCCGGATCACCCTGCCGGGCCGCCGGGAGACCGCGCCCATCGCCTCGGCCGGCGCGATCGGCTACGCGCTCCTCGCCGACATCGGCGGCCGGCCGGTGCACCACTCCGCCGAGCAGGTGGTGGCGGTGGTCGCGCTCGGGCTGGCCCTGGGCGAGCTGCCGCACATCGCGGTGGGGCGCGGCCCGCGCTGGAGCGACCTCTCCCGGCGCCTGCTGACGGCGGTGGCCCTGGCCGCCGCCTTCCGCCCCTTCGCCGACCTGCTCTCCCCGGCGCCGCGCGACTGGTGGCTGACCCTGGCGGTGATGATCGCGCTGGTCCTGGCCGCCTGGTGCGTGGACGCCGCCCTGGCCGCGCTGATCCGCGCCGAGCGGGTGGGCACCCGCATCTCGGTGGCGCTGCGCGACGAGTTCCGCGCCCAGTTCGGCATCGGCATGGCGATCGGCGCCACCGGCATCCTGATCTCGCTGGCCTGCACCGCCACCGGCCTGGTCGGCCTGCTGGTGTTCATCGCGCCGCTGCTCGTCACCCAGGTGGCGTTCCGCCGGTTCGCCGACATCCGGCTGACCTACCTGCAGACCGTGCGCGCGCTGTCCCGGGTCACCGAGGTCGGCGGCTACGTGGAGGCCGGCCACTCCCGCCGGGTCTCCGAACTGGCCACCGCGATCGGCTGCGAGCTGGGCATGCGCGAGTCGGAGCTGCGCGAGCTGGAGTACGCGGCGCTGATGCACGACATCGGCCAGCTGTCCCTGCGCGACCCGATCGCCAGCGGCGCCACCGTGCTGGCCGCCCCGCGCGAGCAGCGCCGCATCGCGGAGCTGGGCTCGGCGATCATCCGGGAGACCGGGGTGCTCGACCCGGTGGCCGAGCTGGTCCGCCGGCAGTGCGAGGGGTGCGAGGGCGACGGCGCCGCCGGGCCGCCGCCGCTGGGCAGCAGGATCATCAAGGTGGCCAACGCCTTCGACGACCTGGTCGGCGAGTCGGTCGACCCGGACCGCGGCGAGGCGGTGCTGGAGCGGCTGCGGATGGACTCCGGCGGCGAGTACGACCCCGAGGTGGTCGAGGCCGCGGCGCGCGCCCTGCACCGGGCCCGGCCGCGCTGGTAGCCCGCCCCGGCCGATGATCGTGACGTTGCGGCCCCGTCGACGCGCGCCGACGGGGCCGCAACGTCACGATCATCGGGAACGGGAGGGGCCTGCCCGCCGCCGCCGAACAGCCCCCGGGTAGGTTTCCGGACCATGAGCGATATCGAGGAACCGCGTCCCGGCCTCACCGGGGAGGCCCGGCTCGAAGTGGGCCCCGCCGACACCGCGCAGGCGCTGGGCAGCGGCGACGTGCCGGTGCTCGGCACGCCGCGGGTGCTCGCGCTGGCCGAGGAGGCGACGGTGGCGGCGCTGGCCGGCCGCCTGGAGCCGGGCAGGACCACGGTGGGCACCTCGGTCGGCCTGCGCCACCTCGCGGCCAGCCCGGTGGGCGCGCGCGTCCGGGTCCGCGCCGAGCTGCGCGAGGCCGACGGCCGCCGGCTGGTCTTCGCCGTCGAAGCGGTGCAGGAGGGCGGCCCCGGCGGCGGCCGGGTGGTCGCCGACGGGACCGTGGAGCGGGTCGTGGTCGACCGGGAGCGCTTCATCGCCTCCGCGGCCGGCTGAGCGCTCCGGCCGCGCCCTTGGGCGATGATCTTGACGTTGCGGGGGCAGCAGAGCGCTCTGATACCCCCGCAACGTCAAGATCATCGGGGGCGGGGCCCGGGACCCCGGGGGCGGGTCAGACGCCCATGGTCTTGCGCGGGTAGACGTCGTCCGGGTCGGTGGCCACGTTCACCATGTAGGGCACCCCGGAGTCGAAGGCGCGCTTCAGGGCCGGGCCGATCTCGTCCGGGTCGGTCACCAGCTCGCCCCCGCCGCCCAGGGCGCGGACCACCTCGTCGTAGCGGGTCTGCGGGGTGAGCTCGGCGGCCACGTCGTAGCCGTAGAGCATCCGCATCGGCGCCTTCTCCAGGCCCCAGACGCCGTTGTTGCCGCAGACCATGACCACCGGCAGCCGGTGCCGGACCAGGGTGTCCACGTCCATCAGGGAGAAGCCGGCGGCGCCGTCCCCGAGCAGGGTCACCACCTGGGAGGAGGGGCGGGACAGCCGGGCGGCGATCGAGTAGCCCATCCCGGTGCCCAGGCAGCCGAACGGCCCCGGGTCCAGCCAGTTGCCCGGGCGCTTCGGCTCGATGTACTTGCCCGCGTAGGAGACGAAGTCGCCGCCGTCCCCGATCACCACGGCGTCCTCGGCCAGCACCTTGTTCAGCTCGCCGTAGACGCGCGCCGGGTGGATCGGGTCGGAGCCGCTGGCCAGCACCTCCGCGTCGGCGGCCGCGGCCCGCGCCGCCGCCGCGGTGATCTCCGCGCGCCACTCCCGGACCTCCGGGCGCGGCCGGGCCTCGTCACCGATGCCGCGCAGCACCGCGGACAGGTCGCCGGCGGCGGTGGCGGCCGGGACCATGTGCGCGGCCAGCTGGCCGGGGGAGTCGGCGACGTGCGCGACCTTGGCCAGGGGCGCGCCGTCCCTGCCGCCGAACAGGCCGTGGCCGAGCCGGAAGTCCAGCGGGGTGCCGACGACCACCACCAGGTCGGCGCGGCCCAGGGCGGCGCCGCGGGCCCGGTTGGCCAGCAGCGGGTGGCCGCCCGGCAGCAGCCCGCGGCCCTGCCCGTTGGTGACCACCGGGACGCCCAGCTCCTCGGCGGTCTCCAGGGCGGCGTCCTCGGCGCCGTCCAGCCACACGTCGGAGCCGAGCACCAGCACCGGCCGCTCGGCCTCGGAGATCAGCCGGGCCACCGCGGAGACCTCCCCGGGGTCGGGGGCGGGGCGCTCCGCGGCGGCGCCGCCCGGCTCCACCGAGGCCTGGTCGTACAGGGCGTCCATCGGCACGTCGAGGAAGACCGGGCCGCGGTGCGCGGCGTTGGCGGTGCGGAACGCCTCGTCCACCTCGGCGGCGATCGAGCCGGTGGTGCGGGCGGTCCGGGAGAGCTTGGTGACCGACTCCAGCAGCGGCGGCTGGTCCAGCTCCTGGAGCAGGCCCTGGCCCCACCGGGCCTCCGGGGCGCGCCCGCCGATCAGCACCATCGGGGAGCCGTTGAAGTGCGCGGTGGCCACGCCGCTGACCGCGTTGGTGACGCCGGGGCCGGCGGTCACCGCGGCCAGCCCGGCCCGCCGGGTCAGCTTGCCGACGCCCTCGGCGGCGAAGACCGCGGTCTGCTCGTGCCGGACGTCCAGCAGCCGCATCGTCGGCTCCGGCTTGACCGCGGCGTCGTACAGCGGGAACACGTGCCCGCCGCTCAGCGTGAACATCGTGTCGGCGCCGTGGTGCCGGGCGACGGCCACCGCGTGCGCGCCGCCGTGGCCCTCGATCCGCCCGGAGAAGGGGGGCGTGTCCATGTCCTGCCTCGCTGTCCTGGTCCGCGGTCACGTTACCGGTGAGTTCAAAAGAACCGTAGTGATCCGCGTCGCATCAGGACAAGAGGGGCGGGGGTCAGTCCCGGTCCGGCGGGCGCAGCCGGGTGACGAACTTGTACCGGTCGCCCCGGTACAGCGAGCGGACCCACTCCACCGGGTGCCCGTCGGCGTCGAAGCTGTGCTGGCAGTGGAGCACCAGCGGCAGGCCGACGTCCACGCCGAGCAGCCGCGCCTCGTCCGGGGTGGCCAGCACCGTCTCTATGGTCGCCTCGGCCTCGGCCAGCCGCACCTCGTAGGCGGAGGCCAGCGCCTCGTACAGCGAGGCGTACCGGTCCAGCTGCCGGCGGAGCCCGGGGAACCGGCGGGCCGCCAGGTGCGCGGTCTCCACCGCCATCGGCTCGCCGTTGGCCAGCCGGAGCCGCTCGATCCGCAGCACCCGCCCGCCGGAGCGGATCGCCAGCAGCTCGGCCAGCTGGTCGTCGGCGTTGATGTAGCTGACGTCCAGGATCCGGGTGGCCGGGTGCAGGCCGTGCGCGCGCATCTCCTGGGTGTAGCTCTGCAGCTGGAGCACCTGGGCCACCTTGGGCTGGGCGACGAAGGTGCCCTTGCCCTGGATGCGCAGCAGCCGCCCCTCGACCACCATCTCGGTGAGGGCCTGGCGCACGGTGGTCCGGGAGGTGCCGAACTCCGCGGCGAGGGTGCGCTCGGGAGGAACGGGCTCGCCCGCGGACATGGTCTCGATCAGCTCCAGGAGCTGCTTTTTGACCTGGTAGTACTTGGGGACCCGGGGATCCTCGCGGATCGTTCGCTGACCCGTCACGTCGTTCTGCCTCCACCCGCCGTCGCGGTGCACGCGGGCCCACTGGTGTGGACCACTGGTCGAGTACGTTCCTCGAGTATGCCTCCACCCGTGGGATGATCTGTGAGTGCCTCACCTCAGCGACCTGATCCGACGCTATACCGCACTCAAGAGCGCGGACCTGGAGTGGCTCCACTCGCTGGTCTCCGACTGGCAGCTGCTGGCCGACCTCTCCTTCGCCGACCTCGTGCTGTGGGTGCGGATGCGCGACGACACCGGCTGGGTCTCGGTCGCCCAGATGCGGCCCACCACCGGCCCCACCGCCTTCCAGGACGACCTGGTGGAGACGGAGCTCTCCGCGGAGACCGCGCGCGCCGCCGACGAGGCCGACCGCCCCCGCATCACCGCGCGCCTGGAGCTGATCGACGGGGCGTGGGCGGAGGGCCGGATCCGCAGGGAGGGCGACCCCGACTGGTCCGGCGGCGTGCCGGTGCGCGAGGAGGCCATCCCGGTCCGCCGGGACGGCAAGCTCATCGGGGTGATCCAGCGCAGCACCAACCTGAGCTCCGCGCGCACCCCCAGCCGGCTCGAACTCACCTACCTGCAGAGCGCCAGCGACCTGGCGCAGATGATCGCCGAGGGCCAGTTCCCGTTCAGCGACCAGGAGCCGCTCATGGTCCGCTCGCCGCGGGTCGGCGACGGGCTGCTCCGCCTGGACCAGGGCGGCGACGTGGTCTACGCCAGCCCCAACGCGCTCTCGGCCTACCGCAGGCTGGGGCTGACCGCCGACCTGTACGGCACCAGCCTGGCCCGCACCACGCTCGCCCTGGCCTCCGCCGGGGACGCCCGGGACGAGTCGCTGACCTGGACCGCGGGCGGCCGGGCCCCGCGCGAGGCGGAGGTGGAGGCGCGCGGCTCCACCGTGCAGCTGCGCGCCATCCCGCTGGTCAACGACGGGGTGCGGGTCGGCGCGCTGGTCATGGTCCGCGACGTCACCGAGCTGCGCCGGCGCGAGCGCGAGCTGATGACCAAGGACGCCACCATCCGGGAGATCCACCACCGGGTCAAGAACAACCTGCAGACCGTGGCGGCGCTGCTCCGGCTGCAGGCCCGCCG
>NZ_ANBB01000023.1 GCF_000341105.1 Nocardiopsis potens DSM 45234 | reverse complement strand
TGCCCCGGCGGCGGCCCCGCCGGCTGGACAACCTGGAGGGGCGGGCCGCGCTGGACGAGGCGGTGCGCCGGGTCGGCTCGATCGCGATCGTGCACGAGATGCTCTCGCACACCCCCGACGAGATCGTCGACTTCGACGACATCGCCGACCGGGTGATCGAGATGGCCGCGGAGGTCTCCACCACCGGCGCCCCGGTCACCCCGCGCCGGGTCGGCCACTTCGGGCTGCTCTCCGCGCTGGTCGCCACCCCGCTGTCGATGGTCCTCACCGAGCTGGTGCAGAACGCGGTGGAGCACGGCCTGGACTACGGGCCCGGCTCGATCGAGGTGGGGGTGCGCCGGGAGGACCCGCCGCCGGGCACCGAGGACCGCTCCGGGACACTGCACATCGAGGTCACCGACGACGGCGGCGGCCTGCCGCCCGGCTTCGACTTCGAGAGCACCAACAGCCTGGGCCTGCAGATCGTGCGGACGCTGGTGGTCGGCGAGCTCGGCGGCCGGCTGGAGATCAAGCCGCGCGACGAGGGCGGCACGGCGGTCGCGATCGAGCTGCCGGTGGACCGGGACGTCCAGGGCTGAGCCTCCGGGGCCGGCCCCCGGGGGCCGGGCTGCGGAGCCGGGCCTGCGGGGCCGGCCGGATCCGCCCCGCGGCACCGGGCCGCCGGCGGATCGGACGCGGAGGGCCGCGCCTCCGGGACCGGTCCGCGGAGCGGCCCCGAACGCGTCGATCCCGGGTCCGGGGCGCCCGCCGCGGGGAAGCGGCGGGGGCGGCGGAGCCGGGATCGGCGGGGATGGTAGGAATGGGGTGTGACGGAGGGCCGGAGCGCTCAGACCGCGGTGCGCACCACCGGGCGGAGGCCGGCGTTGCGGCGGCGGCGCAGCGAGCGGCGCTCCTGCTCGCTCATTCCGCCCCATACGCCGCCGTCCTGCCCGGTCTCCAGAGCCCAGCGCAGGCAGGCACTGGACACGGGGCAGGAGGCGCAGACCTCTTTGGCCTCCTCGATCTGCATGAGAGCGGGGCCCGAGTCACCGATGGGGAAGAACAGCTCGGGGTCTTCGTCACGGCAGGCGGCGTGGTGGCGCCAGTCCATGCGGATCAACTCCTCACAGCGAGGCATTCGCGGGCGTGCGCATTGTGAACTCGTTCACGAACATGAGCGCGGGGCACACCCTTGTCGCCCCGGCGCGCGAAGCGCGCCCGCCCAACGGGACGACGTCCGGTGTGAGCCGGGGGCGAACGTGCTCGGGAGCCGTTCCCACCTCGGAATCATCCGTTTTACTCGCCCGTAACGTGCGGCGTCATGTCGAGCCTGTCAGGGTTCACAGGCGCACGCAAGAGCGCCCGTGGCCGATCGGCGCGGGCGGCGGTGTCGCGTGTGTCACAAGCGACCGTCCGGTCGCCTCAGACGATGATTCGTAATGCCTTCGGTACGGAGTGGAAATCGATCCGACTCCGCGCGCCGAGATACTCCCCGTCGATCTGGAAGGCGCGGGGGCGCTTCGAGGCGATGCTGAGCGAGGGCATGTCGTGCCGGGTGATGTAGCCCCGGCCCTCCGGCGGCACCCCCTGGTGCGAGAGCATCCGGCGGAGCAGCAGCGCGGTGGCCGAGGTGCCCATGGTGGTCATCCCGAACACGTCCAGCCCCAGCGAGAACCGCGACCGCGGCGTCGGCTGCACCGGCACCGAGCCCGCGTACGTCCACGGCGTGGTGTTGGTGACCAGCGCGAAGTGCAGCCCGGACACCGGGTCGTGGCCGGGCGCCTCCAGCACCAGCGAGGGGTTCCGGATCCGCCCGGACATGAACATCCGCAGCGCCGTGTTGATGTAGAGCGCGGGGGAGGCGCGGCGGCCGCGCCGGCGCAGCCGCTCCACCTCCTGCACCACCTCGGCGTCCCAGCCGAACCCGGCGCAGAAGGTGAAGTAGCGGTCGTCGGACGGGCCGGAGATGCGGCCCAGCCCGACCGTCCGGCTGGACCCGGAGCGGAGCGCCTCCAGCACCGCGCCGGTCGCCTCCACCGGGTCGGTCGGCATGCCCAGGGCGCGGACGAAGACGTTGGCGCTGCCCCCGGGGATCGCCGCATAGCTCGGCCGGGGCAGCCCCTCCGGGGTGCGCAGCAGGCCGTTGACCACCTCGTTGACCGTGCCGTCCCCGCCCAGGCTGATCACCGTGTCGAAGCCCTCGCCGGCCGCGTCGCGGGCCAGCTCCCGGGCGTGGTCCCGGTACTCCGTCTGCGCGACGTGCAGCTCCACGTCGCGCGCGATGGCGCCGACGATGACGTCGCGGGACCGGGGCGTGGTGGTGGTCGCCTGGGGGTTGACGATGAAGAGCGCGCGCACCCGGCCAGTCTAGAGGCCCTGTCCCGCAGCCGCTCCCGGGTCCGGCGCACCGCGCGCCGGGGCCGGGAGCGGCGCCGCCGGCCGAGCGGGGGGCGGGCCGGACGGCGCGTCCGGGGCGGATACTGTGGAGGGTGTCTTCACGTCCGCTCAACATCGTCGCCGCCGCCGCACTGCAGGGCCTGATCGGCCTGGTCATCGCCTATGAGGGCGTCCGGGTCGTGATCGAGGCGATCCAGGGGCGCGGCTCCGCCTCGTTCACGGTCCCGCTCGCGATCCTGGCCTTCGCCGCCGCCGCGGCGGTCTGCTACGTGGCCTGGGGCCTGTTCACGCTCCAGTCCTGGTCCCGCGGCCCGGTGGTGCTCACCCAGATCTTCATGCTGGTCATCGCCTACTCGATGTACACCAGCGACCAGATGGCGATCAGCGTCGGGATGGCGGCGACCGCCGTCGCTGTCCTGGGCCTGGTGCTGTCCGGCCCGGTCACCGAGGTGCTCTTCCCCGGCGGCCGGCTCCCCGGGGAGGACGCCCCGGAGAAGCCGAAGGGCGGCGGCTGACCGGGACGGGCCCGGCCGGAGGACCCGGAGAACGGAGGCGGCCCCGCACCGCGGTCGCGGTGCGGGGCCGTCCTGCGGCCGCTCGGGTCAGTCGTCGGTGGTCAGCGCCTGGCGCAGCTGTGCCAGGGTGCGGGCCAGCAGCCGGGACACGTGCATCTGCGAGATGCCCAGCTCCTGGGCGATCTGGGACTGCGTCATGTTGCCGAAGAAGCGGAGCAGCAGGATCCGCTTCTCCCGCGGCGGCAGCTGCTCCAGCAGCGGCTTGAGCGATTCGCGGTACTCCACGCCCTCCAGCGAGTCGTCCACGATGCCCAGCGAGTCGGCGACCGCGGGGGCGTCCTCGTCCCCGCTGTCCGGGGCGTCCAGGGAGACGGTGGAGTAGGCGTTGGCCGACTCCAGCCCCTCCAGGACCTCCTCCTCGGTCATCCCGAGGTGCTCGGCGAGCTCGTGCACGGTGGGCGCGCGCCCCTCCCGCTGGGAGAGGTCGCTGACCGCCTTGGTCAGGGAGAGCTTCAGCTCCTGCAGGCGGCGCGGCACCCGAACCGCCCACCCCTTGTCGCGGAAGTGCCGTTTGATCTCGCCCACGATGGTGGGCGTCGCGTAGGTGGAGAACTCGACCCCGCGCTCCAGGTCGAACCGGTCGATCGACTTGATCAGGCCGATCGTGGCGACCTGGGTGAGGTCGTCGAGCCATTCACCGCGGTTGCGGAAGCGGCGCGCGAGGTACTCGACCAGAGGCAGGTGCAGTTCCACGAGCTCGTCGCGGATGCGCTGGCGCTCCGAAGAGTCCTCGGGAAGCTCGCTCAGGCGCTCGAACAACTCTCGTGCGCGTGCCCGGTCCGGCACCGCGTGTTCCGTCTTCGCCGTCAGAGCGGGCCCCCTCTCGCTCACGCCGTCTCCACCGTGCCACGCCGTTTGTGCAGGACGATGAATACGCGGTCGTCGGGGCCGGTACCGGTGTCGACCTCCCCGGCCAGGGCGGACAGCACCGTCCAGGCGAAGGTGTCGCGGGCCGGCAGCCGACCGTCCGAGGTCAGCACCGACACCGATATCCGCATGCCGTCCCCGGTCAATTCGAACTCGGTGGTCAGGTCCGTGCCGGGCAGTGCCTGGGCGAGCAGCATCGCGCAGGCCTCGTCGACCCCGATGCGCAGGTCCTCGATCTCGTCGAGGGTGAAGTCCAGGCGCGCGGCCAGCCCGGCCGTCGCGGTGCGCAGCACGGAGAGGTAGGCGCTGTCGGCCGGCATCCTGACCGTGACGGCGTCGCGTACGTCCGTGGCGCCCGAGACGGGCGCGGCGGTTTCTTCGGTCACGTCCCTCCTCCGGGAAGCGAGATTGCCGCTTGAGAGCAATCTATCTTGTTTCGCGGCGGCCCCGCTGCACACGGCCCGCTCCGTGTCCGCCGCCGGGCGGCCCGCAGCCCCTGCCGCACCGGGCCGCACGCCTCTCACCGGCGGGAACGCGAAACGGTCCGGATCGGCGGCGCGGCCCCTCTTCGGTCCGCGGCTCCGGCCCGCGGGCGGCCGGGGCACAGCAGGGGCCTGCCGCCTCCCCGCCACCCCGCGCCTCCGGAGCACCGGAGGGGGCCCGCTCACCCCGCCTCGGCGGCGCCCAGCTCCTCCAGGGCCTCGCCGTGCAGCCGGTACACCGTCCACTCGTCCATCGGAACGGCCCCCAGCGAGCGGTAGAACGCGATGGAGGGCTCGTTCCAGTCCAGCACCGACCACTCCAGCCGGCGGTAGCCGCGCCGCACGCAGGTCCGGGCCAGCTCGGTGAGCAGGGCCCGGCCGTACCCGCGGCCGCGCATCTCCGGGCGGACGAAGAGGTCCTCCAGGTAGACGCCGTGCCTGCCGGTCCAGGTGGAGAAGTTGACGAACCACAGGGCGAAGCCCACCGGCTCGCCGGCGTCCTCGGCGATGTGCGCGAAGACCGCGGGGTTCTCGCCGAACAGGGCCTGCTCCAGGTCCTTCTCGGTGGTCTGCACCGCGTCCGGCTCGCGCTCGTAGGCGGCCAGGTCGCGGATGAGTCGCAGGATGGCGGGGACGTCATCCGGGCGTGCGGGGCGGATCACGGTGCTCCTCGTCGGGTCGGTGCCGTCGCCCCCACGCTATCCGCCCCGGGGCCGCGGCCCGCCGCCAGGGCGGTGGCCGGGGCGGTGGCCGGGGCGCTCCGGCAGGGTCCCGGCCACCGCGGGGCGGGCCTTCAGAGCACCTTGGAGAGGAACGCCCGGGTCCGCTCGTGCTTGGGGTCGCCGAGCACCTCGCGGGGGTCGCCGGACTCCACCACCACGCCGCCGTCCATGAACACCAGGTTGTCGCCGACCTCGCGGGCGAAGCCCATCTCGTGGGTGACCACGACCATGGTCATGCCCTCCCGGGCCAGGTCCTTCATCACCTCCAGGACCTCGCCCACCAGCTCGGGGTCGAGCGCGCTGGTGGGCTCGTCGAACAGCATCAGCTCCGGGCGCATCGCCAGCGCCCGGGCGATCGCCACCCGCTGCTGCTGGCCGCCGGAGAGCTGCCGGGGGTAGCTCTCCGCCTTGTCCGCCAGCCCGACCCGCTCCAGCAGCTCCAGGGCGCGGGCCCGGGCCTGGGCCCGCGACTCCCGCTTGACCTGGACCGGGGCCTCGATGACGTTGCCCATCACCGACATGTGCGGGAACAGGTTGAAGCTCTGGAACACCATGCCGATGTCCCGGCGCTGCTCGGCGACCTGCTTGTCGTGCAGCTCGTAGAGGCGGCCGTCGTGCTCCCGGTAGCCCATCAGCCGGCCGTTCACCCACAGCCGGCCCGCGGTGATCTTCTCCAGGTGGTTGATGCAGCGCAGGAAGGTCGACTTCCCCGACCCGGAGGGGCCGACCACGCACATCACCTCGCCCCGGCGGACCTGGAGGTCGATGCCCTTGAGCACCTCCAGCCGGCCGAAGCTCTTGTGCACGCCGTCGGCGACCACCATCAGGTCGTCCGCGGGGCGCTCCGGGAGCCCCGCCGCGTCCGGTGTCCCGCTCGGATTCCCGCTCAATGTCCCGCCTTGCTCTGCATGATCGCGATCTCGGCCTGCGCCTTGCGGTCGCCCTTGGTGAACGAGCGCTCCAGGAAGAACTGGCCCGCCATCAGCAGGCTGGTGATCGCCAGGTACCAGATGCACGCCGCGACCAGCATCGGGAACAGGTCGAAGGTGCGGTTGCCGATCGCCTGGAGCTGGAAGAACAGCTCGGTGGTCAGCGGGATCGCCGACACCAGCGAGGTGTCCTTCAGCATCGCGGTGACCTCGTTGCCGGTCGGCGGCACGATGACCCGGAGCGCCTGCGGCAGGGTGATCCGGCGCAGCGTCTTGCCCCGGCTCATGCCCAGCGCCTGGGCCGCCTCGGTCTGCCCCTTGTCCACGGAGAGCAGGCCGGCCCGGACGATCTCGGCCATGTAGGCGCCCTGGGAGAGCGCCAGCGCCAGCAGCGCGGCCATGAACGGGGTCAGCACGTCGTTCATCGGGACGCTGAAGAACCGGGCGTCGCCCTCCAGGCCCAGCAGCGGCATCCAGTGGTTGTCGAACGGCAGCCCCAGCTCCAGGTTCTGGTAGAGGATGCCGAGGTTGCCGAAGAGCACGCAGAGCACCAGCCGGGGGACCGCCCGGAAGAACCAGGTGTACAGCCAGGCCAGGGTGGCCAGCACCGGGTTGCCGGAGAGCCGCATCACGGCCACGGCGATGCCGAGCGAGATGCCCAGGAGCATCGCCAGCACGGTGAGCTTCAGGGTGGTCCAGACCCCGTTGAGCACCGGTGCCGAGAACATGTGCTCGAACATGAACGGCCAGTTGAACTTCTCGTTCGTCACCAGCATGTTGACGAACATGGCCGCGAGGACCAGCAGGACCCCGGAGGCGACCCAGCGCCCGGGGTGCCGTACGGGGACCGCCTTGACGGGGGCGGGCCGGGAGTCCTCCGCGGAGGGCCCGGCCGGCCGGGGTGGTTCGGTGGGTGTGTTCACGCCGCTGCGCTCTTCGTCCTGTCTCGGGGTCAGGCTTCGCCGTCTTCGTCCTCGGCCGCGATGTCCGGGTTGACCTCGGACTCCTCGATCAGGCCCTGGTCGGCCAGGCCCCAGCCGTCCAGGATCTGCTCGTAGGTGCCGTCGTCGATGATCGACTGGTAGCCCGCCTGGATCGCCTCGGCCAGCTCGTCGGAGTCGGAGTGGACGACCGCGCCGTAAGGGGCCGCCTCGTACTGCTCGCCCAGCGCTTCGAGCTTGTCGCCGGTCTGCTCGATCGCGTAGAAGGCGACCGGCATGTCGGCCAGCCCGGCGTCGCTCTTGCCGGAGACGATCGACTGGGTGGCCTCGTCCTGCCCCTCGTACTGGTCGATCTGGATGGCGGGCTCGCCGTCCTCCTCGCACTGCTCGCTGCGGGCCTCGATGTCGGGCACCTGCACCGTGTTGGCCTGGACCGCGATGGTCTTGCCGCAGGCGTTCTCCGGGTCGACGCCGGCCGGGTCGCCCTTGGCGGTGAACCACTGGGTGCCCACGTTGTAGTAGCTCACCATGTTGACCTGCTCCAGCCGCTCCTCGTTGATGGTGAACGAGGAGATGCCCACGTCGTACTTGCCGGAGTCCACGCCCTCCACGATGGTGCCGAAGGTGGCGCTCTCCCAGGCGACGTCCAGGTCCAGCTTGGCGGCGACCGCGTCGAACAGCTCGACGTCGAAGCCGATGATGGTCTTCCCGTCGGTGTCCAGGAACTCCGCCGGGGCGTAGCTGGAGTCGGTTCCCACGGTCAGCGTGCCCGCGTCCCGGACCTCCTGCGGGACCAGGGCCGCGAGCTCCTCGTCCGGCTGCACGTCGGGGGTGGCGCCGCCCTGCCCGCCGCCCCCGCCCCCGTCGCCTCCGCCGCAGGCGGAGGCCGAGAGCAGTAGCGCCGCGGCCCCCGCGGCGACCGCGCCTCTGCTGAACTGGCCGGGCTGGAAGAAACGGATCGGCGAGGCCACAGGGGTCTCCATTCAGGTCCGGCCGGACCGGGCGTCCGGCGCTGCCGCAGCGCCGACCGGCCACGGAAAACGCGACGAATTGGCTGATCAGACGATATTTCCTGGCCGTTCGGGCATACCATCGTTCCTACCCGTCATGTTGGTCCGGTCACCGTTGTGAGATGATTGGATAACGGGCCACCCCCGTGGAAGCGGCAGCGCCTGGTTCGCATACGGACCGGGCGAAGGCGGGCTCTCCGGACCACCGGTCATGGCCGACCGGCCGGCGGAGCCCTCCCCCTAGCACCCGACGCCTTCGCGCGCTGCCCAGTGCTCACCGCAACCGCCGACGTCATGGCCGACGCCGCGGGTCTGAATGATGAGGGGTTTGAAAGTTGACCACCGATGCGCCGCGCGAGCGGCATTCCGAACTCGACGACGATCCGGCGTTCGCCCTGCACCGGGGCGGCAAGCTGGAGGTCCGCTCCTCGGTCGACGTGACCGACCACGCCGGCCTCTCCCTCGCCTACACCCCCGGCGTCGCCCGGGTGTGCAGCGCCATCGCCGAGACGTCCGAGCTGGTCGACACCTACACCTGGAAGAGCAACGTGGTCGCGGTCGTCACCGACGGCTCGGCGGTGCTGGGGCTGGGCGACATCGGCCCGGAGGCCTCGCTGCCGGTGATGGAGGGCAAGGCGCTGCTGTTCAAGCAGTTCGGCGGCGTCGACTCGGTCCCGATCGCGCTCACCTGCAACGACACCGATGAGATCGTCGAGACCGTGGCCCGGATGGCGCCCTCCTTCGGCGGCGTCAACCTGGAGGACATCTCCGCCCCCCGCTGCTTCGAGATCGAGTCCCGGCTGCGCGAGCTGCTGGACATCCCGGTCTTCCACGACGACCAGCACGGCACCGCGATCGTCACGGTCGCCGCGCTGCGCAACGCCGCCCGGCTCACCGGCCGCACCCTCGGCGACCTGCGCGCGGTCGTCTCCGGCGCCGGCGCCGCCGGGGTGGCCGTCACCAAGATGCTGATCGACGGCGGCATCGGCGACATCGCCGTCGCCGACAGCAAGGGGATCATCTACTCCGGCCGCGAGGGGCTCAACCCGGTCAAGGCCGAGCTCGCCGAGATCAGCAACAAGGCCGGCCTGCAGGGGTCGATCGAGGCCGCGCTGGAGGGGGCCGACGTCTTCATCGGCCTGTCCGCCGGCGAGGTCCCCGAGTCCGTGGTCGCCACGATGGCCTCCGACGCGATCATCTTCGCGATGGCCAACCCCAACCCGGAGGTCCACCCCGACGTCGCGCACAAGTACGCGAGCGTCGTGGCCACCGGCCGGAGCGACTTCCCCAACCAGATCAACAACGTGCTGGCCTTCCCGGGGGTGTTCCGCGGCGCGCTGGACGTGCGCGCCACCGACATCACCGAGAACATGAAGCTGGCCGCGGCCAACGCCCTGGCCGACCTGGTCGGCGACGACCTCGCCGCGGACTACGTCATCCCGAGCACCTTCGACGAGCGGGTGGTCCCCGCGGTCTCGGCCGCGGTCGCCGCCCAGGCCCGCGAGGACGGGGTGGCCCGGCTGTCCTAGCCTGGGTCGATACCGGCGGGTAGTCGACCGGTGATGGTGCGTAGCGGATCCGGAGCGGGGTGTACCGCTCCGGATCCGCCGTTTCCGGGGCCGCCCGCCGCGGTGCGCGGGTGCGTGTCGCCCGCGCAGGTCCGCAGGTCAGGCCCGGGGCGCTACAGGCGCCCCTTCGCGCCGGCCGCCACGAAGGCCGCCCACGCCCCGCGCCCGAAGGCGAGGACCGCCCCGTCCGGGGTCAGCGAGTCGCGCACCAGGGTGGCCGCCGGGAGATCGGCCACCTCGACGCACTGCCCGCCGCCCGTTCCGCTGTAGGAACTGGTGCGCCATTCCGGCGCGAGGGCGCCGCGGGCGCCCCGGGGGTGCTCTGAATCGATCGCGGACATGCCGCGCCTCCTCTTTCTCATCATTCATCCTGTGCCTGCTTCCGCATGCGCTGCCGGAGGTCGGCGAGGACCTCGCGGGTCTTATCCGGGTGCAGGGCGGCGGTGCGCAGGTGTTCGAAGGCCACCGTGTAGAAGCGCACCTCCTTGGCCTTTTCTATATAGAGGCTGCTGGTCAGGTTCTCCAAATGGACGAGTTTGGGGGCATGGACGTCCGACTCGGGGAACTCGAGGATGTCGAATGACCCGTCGAGTCCGGAATGCGCCCCGACTCCGAAAGGTGCGATCTGTATGGTCACCTGCGTCCTCTGACCGGCTTCCAGCAGATGTCCGATCTGCTCGGCCATCACCGCCGGCCCTCCCACCGGCCGGTGCAGCACCGCCTCGTCCAGCACCACCCACACGTGCGGGGTCTGCTCGCTGAAGAGCAGCTCCCGGCGCCGGATCCGCAGCTCCACCCGCCGCTCGATCTCGTCGGGGGCGACCGCGGCCGGGTGGGCCTCCAGCAGGGCCCGGGCGTAGTCCTCGGTCTGGAACAGCCCGGGGACGATCTGCGCCTGGTAGAAGCGGAGGACCTCGGCCTCGGGTTCCAGGCCGAGGTAGACCTCGAAGCGCTCGGGCATCACGTCGCCGTAGACGTGCCACCACCCCCGCCGCCGCGATTCGCGGGCCAGGGTCACCAGCGTGGTGCGCAGTGTCTCGTCGCCGACCTCGTACAGCTCCAGCAGGTCGCGGACGTCGTCGGAGTTGGTGGCGACCTGCCCGCGCTCGATCCGGGAGAGCTTGCTCCCGGACCACGCCATGCACTCGGCCGCCTCCTCTCCGGTCATTCCGGCTTTCTCCCGCAACCTTCGCAATTCAACGCCCAGTCGCCGCCTGCGCGCCGTCGGGTTGTTGGCCGGGGGCATCGGGACCTCCTGGAGTGAGGGAAGAGGCCGAATGGAGAACGGGAGAAGGCTACAGGTCTTGGTCCGGAAATGCCCCGGCCTTCAGGATGGGGGGCGAATCGGAGCCGGACCCCAAGCGTCCGCCGGCGGTAAGTGTGCAGCCGAATATCCGTATTCGGCGCTCGTCCGCGATCAGGCGGCAGGAGGCGGAGGGGCGGCTCCGCCGCGCCCGCCGCCTCCACCGGGAGCGGGTGTCCAGCGCGCGCCCGGCCGTTCGGGTGCGTGCGGGCAGGGCGTCCGTGCCGGTGCCGGAGTGCAGAGCCGCGCAAAGCCGCTCGGTGCGGGCGCGCCTCCGTCGGGATCGACCGGTTCCCGCCGTCATCGCGGACGTGCGGTACCGGCCCCGGTGGCGAAAGACCGGGAGGAATCCCCGCCATCCGCGACAGAGGCGACACCAATCGACATCAGGTGGGCGTAAAGCGGGTAAGGAGAATTCTGCGAAGCAATTGCACGCGTGGTCGGCGCTGTGGAAGATGGGACGCACGCCGCGGAGAGCGGCGCGGGGCGGTGCGCGGAGGGCGGACCCGGGGTCCGAGTCGGCCGACACGCTGAGGGGGGACCATGAGCGCGACACTCTCCGGACGGTCGGCGCAGGAGCTGCAGGCCCGGGACTTCCCCTATGTGCCGAGGGCCCGCGGTGCGGGGGCGGTCGTCATGGCCCGGTGCGGCTTCCCCGGCGAGAAGAGCCACGTCGCCCAGGCCCGGCGGTTCGTCCGCTCCACGCTGGGGCTGTGCCCGGCCATCCCGCCCGAGATGCTGGACACCGCGCTGCTGCTGGTCAGCGAGGTCGCCTCGAACGCGATCCGGCACACCCGCAGCGGGGAAGCGGGCGGGCGGTTCGGAGTGGAGGTGCACCACAGCCCCGGCCACCTCACCGTCGCCGTGCACGACGAGGGCCCGCGCGGGGAGGACCCGGGCGCCCACCCCACCGTCAAGAGGTTCTCGCCCGACTCCGAGGGCGGCCGCGGCCTGGCCATCATCGACGCGGTCGCCAGCGAGTGGGACACCGAGGCGGTACCGGGCGGCCGGGTGGTGGCCTTCACCCTCAGTCCCGGCGGCGCCCGGGACTGAGCCCGCCCGGACGCGCCGCGCCGCAGGGCGCGGGGCGGGGGTGAGCCGGGGCACACCGACGATCTAAGGTCGGGGCATGTTCGCTATCTCGGCAATCGGCATCGACCCCGACGACCCGCTCTCCGGCCTGCAGGCGGGGGAGCGGCCCGACCCGAAGGCCCGCGAAGGCTGGGCGGTCGTCGACCTCAAGGCCGCCGCCCTCAACCACCACGACCTGTGGAGCCTGCGCGGCATCGGGCTGCCCGCCGACCGGCTGCCCATGGTGCTCGGCTGCGACGGCGCCGGCGTCGACGAGGAGGGCGACGAGGTCATCGTGCACGGCGTCATCGGCGACCCGGACGCCGGCGGCGGGGACGAGACCCGCGACCCGCGCCGCTCGCTGCTCTCCGAGGTCCACGACGGCACCCTGGCGGAGAAGATCGCCGTTCCCCGGCGCAACCTGGTGCCCAAGCCGAAGGAGCTCTCCTTCGAGGAGGCGGCCTGCCTGCCCACCGCCTGGCTGACCGCCTACAACATGCTCTTCGACAAGGCGGGGCTGCGCCCCGGCTCGTCGGTGCTGGTGCAGGGGGCGGGCGGCGGGGTGGCCGGCGCGCTGATCCGGATGGCGGCCCAGGCCGGGCACCGGGTCTACGCCACCAGCCGCAGCGCGGCCAAGCGGGACCGGGCGGTGGAGCTGGGGGCGTACGCCGCGGTGCCCACCGGCGAGCGCCTGCCGGAGAAGGTGCACGCCGCCTTCGACACCGTCGGCCAGGCCACCTGGGCCCACTCGCTCCGCTCGCTGCGCCCCGGCGGCGCCATCGTCACCTGCGGCGCCACCAGCGGCGACGCCCCGCCGGCCGAGCTCACCCGGGTCTTCTTCCAGCAGCTGCGGGTGATCGGCGCGACCATGGGCACCCGGGACCAGCTGGCCGCGCTCGCCGAGATGTGCGCCCGCACCGGCCTGCGCCCGGAGATCGACCGCGTCCTCCCGCTGGCCCGCGCCGAGGAGGGCTTCCGCGCGCTGCTCGCCGGCGAGCAGTTCGGCAAGATCGTCTTCACCGTCTGACGGGGGCGGAACACGGCTGCGGCCCGGCTCGGTATCGAGCCGGGCCGCAGCCGTGTGATCACTTCAGGTCGTCGACCGAGAGACCGGTGTCGGTGAGGATGCCGCGGAGCACTCCCTTGCTGACATCCCTGGAGGAATGGACCGGGACAGTGGTGCCCCGTCCATCAGGGTGTCGCATGATGTGGTGGCTGCCGCTGACCCGGGCCACGAAGAAGCCCTTTTTCTGCAGTGCCTTGACCACAAGGGCGCCACGCATGCTCGGTACAGGCGGCATCAGGCGACTTCGAGAGTCAGTTCGTTGGGAAAACCGAACTCCTCGATCAAGGCGGTCAGGGCGACACGGAGATCGGCGACGGCGGATTCCGGGTCCGGGCCATCGCCGTGCGCGCCGACGCCGGGGCGGAGCTGCGCATGGGCGCACCACACGCCGTCCTCGTCTTGTTCCAGGTCATAGGGGACATGGACGGTACGGGACATCGAACGGCTCCTCTCCGCCGAGTACGACAACGCCACAGTAAACGATCGCCCCCTGGAGCAGGGGGCGATCGCCAGAATACGGCTCGGGAGAGCGGGTCAGGACGGCGTGCCGCCGTCGCCCTTCTCCTTTTCGTCCTTCTCCGGGGCGGCGGCCGTGTCGGGGCCGCGGTCCTCCGGCTCTTCGGAGCGGGCCCGTTCCTCCCGGTCCTCGCGGATCGCGGTGGACCAGGGGTCGGAGCCGGCGTCGGAGTCGGCCGGGGGCTGGGCGAACGGGCCGTGCGCCGACGGGCCCGCGGAGTCGGCGGGGCGGCCGCCCTTCTCCTCGGCCGGCCCCTCGGACCTCCCGCCCTCCGGACCCTCCCCGCCGTCCCGGTCGGAGGCGGGGGCGTCCCCTCGGTCCCCGCTCTCCTCGGGGGCCGGGGCCGGGCCCCAGCCGGCCGCGTCGCGCCGGATGACCTCGATCGTCTCGTCCAGGATCCGGCGCAGGTCGCGGGCGGCGGACTCGCCCACGTTGCCCGCCTCGCGGACCACGTCGCGGACCCGGTCGGTGAAGTCGTGCAGGGCCCGGTCGAACTCGGGGCGCTCGCCGTGCTCCCAGCGGCCCCATGCGCCGCCCCAGCCGGCCCCCCACCGGCCGAAGCGGTCCCAGTCCTTCTCCCACCAGCCGCCGAACCCGCGCGGGCCGCGGCGGCCGCGGGGCCCGCAGCGCTCGCCGGCGTGCTCGCCCGCGTGCTCCCGCTCCTCGCCGGAGGCGGTCCGCTCCTCCTGCTCCTCTTCCTCCCGCTCCTTCCGCTCCCCGGTGCGCTCCTGCTCGGCGCCGCGGGCGCGGCGGCTCCCGGCGGCGGCGAACTTCAGCTCCTCGCGGAGCGAGCTGATGGTGTCGCGGACGTCCTCCTTGACCGCGCGGGCGATGTCGCGCACCGACTCGGTGAGCTCGCGCTCCAGGTCGTCCAGGTCGGAGCTGCGGTTGTGCAGCTCCTCGCGGCCCAGGTCGGTGAGCCGGTAGACCTTGCGGCCGTTCACCTCCTCGTGGGTGACCAGGCCCTCCTCCTCCAGGCGGGCCAGGCGCGGGTAGACGGTCCCGGGCGAGGGCGAGTACACCCCCATGAACCGGTCGCGCAGCAGGCTGATGATCTCGTAGCCGTGCTTGGGGCTCTCGTCCAGGAGCTTGAGCAGGTAGAGCCGGAGCCGGCCGTGGCCGAAGATGGTGCTCATGAGTTCCCCTCCGGAAGCGAGGCGGGGGTGTCGGACGAGCGGCGCAGCAGCGACACCGCCCCCGACACGGTGGTGATGCCGATGGAGGCCGGGTCGATCCCGCTGCCGATCTTGCCGTTCATCCGGCTCCGGCCGGGAAGGTCGTGCCGGTCGAGGCCGAACTCGGAGTCCAGGGTGCCGGTGGCGGAGCGGAGCTCCGCGGTGGCCGAGGCGTCCGAGGGCAGGCGCAGCGCGACGTCCCCGGAGATGCCGGCCAGCCGGACCCGCGCCGAGTCGGCGAGGTCCACGTCGGCGAGGAGCTGGCCGGAGGCGGTCTTGGCGGAGAACGACGCCAGTCTCCCGCCGGCCAGGGCGAGCTGGCCGCTGACGCTGTTGAAGGACAGGCCGCCGCGGAGGTTGCGGGCGGAGAGGTTGCCGGAGACCGTGTTGACCTCCAGCTCCCCGCCCAGGTCGTCGGCGGTGACGTCGCCGGAGGCGGTGCGGAGCTGGACCTTGCCGGTCAGCCCGGCGGCGACGACCGGCGCGGAGACCGAGGTGACCTCCACCGGGCAGTCCCGCGGAACGCGCACGCCGATGGTGGCGGAGCGCCGGCCGACGTCCCGGTAGCCGGAGAGCTGCACCGGCTTGAGCCGGTCCAGGAAGCCGCTGCCGGTGAGGTCTTCGTAGGTGATGGTGAGGATGCCGGCCTGCTGGCTGGCGAGGACCGGCTCCCCGACGATGTCGGAGACCTCGAAGGAGACCGGGTCGTCGGTGGGCAGGATGTTCACATGGCCGCCGATGATGCGGACGCGAAGGGCGACGATGCCGTCCAGGACCCGCGTCGTCGGCTGGTCGATGGTCCAGCGAGCCATCGGGAAACCCTTTCGTATCGAACGGTGATACACACACGTTATGTCGCGTCCCGTGGCAATTCAAGATATGTCGCGATGTTCAGGGACGGCTCCGGGAGAACCCCGACCCGCCCCTCCCGATGATCCCGGCGGCGCCGCCGCCTCGACGCCGGCCGAGGCGGCGACGGCGACGGGATCGGCGCCCGGAGGGGCGGCGCGGGAGGGCGGAAGCGGAAGAGGGGACCCCCGCGGATGCGGGGATCCCCTCCGGTGCGCGCTGCGGCGCCGGCTCACTCCTCCTCGTCGTCCTCCAGCCGGGCCAGCCAGGTGGCCAGCCGGTCGACCGGGGTCTCGAACTCCGGGTTCAGGTCGGTGAACACGCGCAGCTGCTCGGCGAGCCAGGCGAAGGAGACCTCCTCCGCCCCGCGCCGCCGCTCCAGCTCCTCGACACCGCGATCGGTCTCGTACACGGCTACTCCACCGGCGGGAACACCGTGTTGACCACGGCCTGCTGCTCCACCTCGTGCCGCTTGGCGGAGCCGGCGGCCGGGGAGGAGCTGGCCGGGCGGGAGACCCGGGTGAACGGCCGGTCCAGCTGCTCGGAGAAGACCAGCGCCACGAACGGCCAGGGGCCCATGTTCGCCGGCTCCTCCTGCACCCACAGCACCTCGCCCGCGTTGGGGAAGGCGGCCAGCTGGGCGCGGATCTCCTCGACCGGGAGCGGGTAGAGCCGCTCCACCCGGATCAGCGCGGTGTGCGTGTCGCCGTTGCGCTTCCGGGCCGCGTCCAGGTCGTAGTAGATCTTGCCGGAGCAGAGCACCACCCGGCGGACGTCCTCGGCCTTGACCGTGGCGTCCGGGATGATCGGCTGGAACGCGCCGGTGGTGAAGTCCTCCACCGTCGACGTCGCCTGCTTGGCGCGCAGCATCCACTTCGGGGTGAAGGTGATCAGCGGCCGGTGGATCGGCGACTTGGCCTGCCACCGCAGCAGGTGGAAGTAGTTCGCCGGGGTGGTGGGCATCGCCACGGTCATGTTCTCCTGCGCGCACATCTGCAGGAACCGCTCGATGCGGGCCGAGGAGTGGTCCGGCCCCTGGCCCTCGTAGCCGTGCGGCAGCAGCAGGGTGACGCCGGAGCGCTGGCCCCACTTCTGCTCGCTGGAGCTGATGTACTCGTCGATGACCGACTGGGCGCCGTTGACGAAGTCGCCGAACTGCGCCTCCCAGGCCACCAGGGCCTCCGGCCGCTCCACCGAGTAGCCGTACTCGAAGCCCAGCGCCGCGTACTCGCTGAGCAGCGAGTCGTGCACGTAGAACTTCGAGGTGCCCTTGTCGAAGCGCTTCAGCGGGGTGTGCACCTCGCCGGTCTTCTTGTCCACCAGGGCGGCGTGCCGCTGGCCGAAGGTGCCGCGCCGGCTGTCCTGGCCGACCAGGCGGACCGGGTGCTCCTCCTGCAGCAGCGAGCCGAAGGCGAGCAGCTCGCCGGTGGCCCAGTCGATGCCGCCCTCTTCCACCATCTGCGCGCGGCGCTGCAGCTGCGGCAGCAGGCGCGGGTGGGGGGTGAAGCCCTCGGGCAGGTTCACCTGGGTGTCGATGATCTCCTTGACCTGCTCGGGGGAGATCGCGGTGGACACCGCGGTGTGGTCCAGCCGGCCCTCGTCGAAGACCTCGGGGCGGACCACCGAGCCCGGCTCGACCGGCTTCTTGTCGGCCTCGCGGGTCTCGGCGAAGACCCGCTCCAGCTCCTGCTGGTACTCGCGCAGGGTCTGCTCGGCCTCTTCGACGGTGATGTCGCCGCGGCCGATCAGCGCCTCGGTGTACAGCTTGCGGGTGGACCGCTTGGCGTCGATGACGTTGTACATCAGCGGCTGGGTGAACTGCGGGTTGTCCATCTCGTTGTGCCCGCGCCGCCGGTAGCAGACCAGGTCCACCACGACGTCCTTGTTGAACGCCTCGCGGTAGGCGAAGGCCAGCTGGCCGACGCGCACCACGGCCTCCGGGTCGTCCCCGTTGACGTGGAAGATCGGCGCCTGCACCATCCGCGCCACGTCGGTGGCGTAGACGCTGGACCGGCTGTCCGCCGGCGAGGTGGTGAAGCCGACCTGGTTGTTCACGATGACGTGCACCGTGCCGCCGGTGCGGTAGCCGCGCAGCTGGGACAGGTTGAGCGTCTCGGCGACCACGCCCTGCCCGGCGAACGCCGCGTCGCCGTGGATCAGCAGCGGCAGCACGGTGAAGCCCTGCGGGCCCTTGTCCAGCACGTCCTGCTTGGCGCGGACGATGCCCTCGGCGACCGGGTCGACGGTCTCCAGGTGGCTCGGGTTGGCCGCCAGCGAGATGGAGATCTTCTCGCCCTCCGGGGTCTCGAAGGTCCCCTCGGTGCCCAGGTGGTACTTGACGTCACCGGAGCCGTGCGCCGAGCGCGGGTCCAGGTTGCCCTCGAACTCGCCGAAGATCTGGCCGTAGGACTTGCCGCAGATGTTGGCGAGCACGTTGAGCCGGCCGCGGTGCGCCATGCCGATGACGACCTCGTCCAGCTCGGCCTTGGCCGCCCGGGAGATGATCCCGTCCAGCAGCGGGATGAGGGACTCGCCGCCCTCCAGCGAGAACCGCTTCTGCCCGACGTACTTGGTCTGCAGGAAGGTCTCGAACGCCTCGGCGCTGTTCAGCCGGCGCAGGATGCGCAGCTGGTCGTCGTGGTCGAGCTTCTCGTGCTCGCGCTCGACGTGCGCCTGGATCCACTCCCGCTCCTCCGGGGACTGGATGTGCATGTACTCGATGCCGACCGTGCGGCAGTACGTGTCGCGCAGCACGCCCAGGATGTCGCGGAGCTTCATCACCGGCTTGCCGCCGAAACCGCCGGTGGGGAAGTCGCGCTCCAGGTCCCACAGGGTGAGGCCGTGCTGGAGCACGTCCAGGTCGGGGTGGCGGCGCTGCTTGTACTCCAGCGGGTCGGTGTCGGCCATCAGGTGGCCGCGGACCCGGTAGGCGTGGATCAGCTCCTGCACCCGGCTGGTCTTGTCCAGCTGGTTGGAGGTGTCCACCGAGATGTCCTGGGTCCAGCGCACCGGCTCGTAGGGGATGCGCAGGGACTTGAAGATCTCGTCGTAGAAGCCGTCCTCGCCGAGCAGCAGCCGGTGGATGCGCTTGAGGAACTCGCCCGACTGCGCACCCTGGATGATGCGGTGGTCGTAGGTCGAGGTGAGCGTCATGACCTTGCTGATGGCCAGCCGGTTGAGCGTCTCGGGGGAGGCGCCCTGGAACTCGGCCGGGTACTCCATCGAGCCGACGCCGATGATGGTGCCCTGGCCGGGCATCAGCCGCGGCACCGAGTGCACGGTGCCGATGCCGCCCGGGTTGGTCAGGCTGATCGTGGTGCCCTGGAAGTCGGGCACGCCCAGCTTGTTGCCGCGGGCCTTGCGGACCAGGTCCTCGTAGCCGCTCCAGAACTCCTTGAAGTCCATGGTGTCGGCGGCCTTGACCGAGGGCACCACCAGCTGGCGGGAGCCGTCCGGCTTCTGCAGGTCGATCGCGAGGCCGAAGTTGACGTGCTCGGGCTTGGCCACGCCCGGCTTGCCGTCGATCTCGACGTAGGAGTGGTTCATCTCCGGCATCGACTCCAGGGCCTTGACCATGGCGTAGCCGATGATGTGGGTGAACGACACCTTGCCACCGCGCGCGCGGCGCAGGTGGTTGTTGATCACGATGCGGTTGTCGAAGAGCAGCTTGACCGGGACCGCGCGGACGCTCGTCGCGGTCGGCAGGGTCAGGCTGGACTCCATGTTGGTCGCGGTGCGCGCCGGGGCGCCGCGCAGCCGCTCCTGGGTGACCTTCAGGGCCTCGTCGGTGGGAGCGGCGGAGGGGCCGGCCTCCTTCCCGGCGGGCTTCTTCGCGCCCTTCGCGGCGGGAGCGGCCTGCTTGGCCTCGGCCTTCCCGCCGTTGCCGGAGGGTGCGCCCGTGGCCGACGGCGCACCCTTGGCCGCACCCTTGGCGGATCCGGACTTGTAATCGGCGAAGAAGTTCCACCACGCCTTGTCAACGGAGTTCGGGTCGTTCAGGTACTTCTGATAAAGCTCCTCGACCAACCACTCGTTCGGGCCGAAATCTGTCAGGGGTTGAGACGCCTCAGACGACACGGCGGAGATCGCCCTCTTCCGCAGCTCGCTTGTGAATGTATGGATGTGGGGACCGCCGCTCGGCGGAGCGGGAGTCGGAGCGCGCCGACGATCGCAGGGCCGCACGGGTGCGATCACCCGGCCGACGATCCCGGTAACAGGCTAGCCGTCCGGGCATGAAGATGCTCCCCCCAGGCCGAGAGTGGACTGGGAGATACCTAACAATCATTCACAAAATCGAGGTCAGAGCGGGGGTGGAAGGGTCTGATCCGCCCTGGTCGGCCGGGGTCGGCGGAGGCCGGCCGCAGACCACCATGCCCCGCCCGCGCCCCGGCCAACCCTGCCGGTCGGAACGGATTTCCCGGGTCG
This sequence comes from Nocardiopsis potens DSM 45234, assembly GCF_000341105.1. Taxonomy (GTDB): domain Bacteria; phylum Actinomycetota; class Actinomycetes; order Streptosporangiales; family Streptosporangiaceae; genus Nocardiopsis_A; species Nocardiopsis_A potens. The sequence continues at coordinate 20,349 of NZ_ANBB01000023.1, read as the reverse complement.
GCCGGAACCGGGAGGCGCCCCGCGGCGTCGTACCGGGTGTGCGCGACCGGGCAGGACGGCCGGTCCCGGATTCCGGCGGGCCACGGGGGTCCCGCCGGGGCGGGGAGCGGGTCCGGTGCGCGCAACGCTCCCGGGGCCCGCGGGCCCCGGGGGCCTTCGCGCCCCCGCCCGGGCTCCCCGGCCCGCCGGCGGTCAGAGCTTGCGATGGTCCCAGCTGGCCGTCCGCTCCACGTCCAGGAAGACCGCGACCCGCTTGCGCCCGGCCCGCTCGATGCCCTCCCGGGCCTCCGGCCCCTGCAGATCGGCCGCCGGGACCCCGGTCATCGCCGCGGTCACCGCGGTGCCGACCCGGGCCACCGCGGCCGGGTCGGCGTCCAGCTCGGCGGTGCCGTACAGCACCAGCCCGCGCAGCTCGCCGTAGTCCTCGCCGTCGTCGACCAGGCAGGTCATCCGCGGGTCGCGGCGCAGGTTCACCGCCTTCTGCGAGGAGGCGTAGGTCCAGAACGCCAGCCGCCCATCGACCATCGCGTAGAACAGCGTGGACAGGTGCGGTGCGCCGTCCCTGCCGACCGTGGCCACCTGCACCTTCCGGTTGGCCGCGAGGAACGCCTCGGCCTCCTCGCCGGTCAGCCTGATCCGGGCCCGCCGGTTCCCGCCCCGGCCCGCCGTCTCGTCCACGGAACCCTCCTCCGCTCGACCGCCGCCGCCCGCGCCGGGCGGGGCACCGCGCCCCGGTCCGCAGGGACCGGTTCCGATTGTGGCGCACGCCGCACCGGGGCGCCCGGGCCGGGGTGCGGCGCGGCCGGGCCGTCGTCGATTCGGGAGCCGGGGGCCGGGCCCGGTCGCCGATTCGGGCGGCGCCGCCCGGCGCCGCGTGCGGATCGGTGCGATATCCCGGAATCCCCTTCGCGCCGGGGGCGGCGCTCTTAGCATGACGGCACGGACGCCAGGGAGGTGCTGGGCTGGTGAAGGAGTTCGGCGAACTCGAAGCCGCGATCATGGACGCGCTCTGGGACGCGGACGGGGCCCTCGCGGTGCGGGACATCCGGGCCACCATGGACTACGGGCGGGACGTCGCCTACACGACCGTCATGACCGTCACCAACATCCTCTTCCACAAGGGCCTGCTGGGGCGGGAGAAGTCCGGGCGGGCCTGGCACTACCGCCCGGTGCGGACCAGGGCCGAGCACGCCGCGCGGCGGATGGGCGAGGTGTTCAGCGGCTGCGGCGACCCCGGCGCCACCATGCGCAGCTTCGTCGAGGAGATCAGCGACGAGGACCGCGCCCGGCTCCTCGACGCGCTCACCGAGCTCCGCCCGGCCCAGCGGACCGCCACCGCCGGCGGCTAGCCGCGCCACCGCCGGCGGCCGACCGGGCGCCGCCCGCGGGAGGCGGCGCGTCTATGCTGCCGGTGTGGAAGAACCCCTTGTCGAACGGATGCGCGGCTACGGCGAGACGATCTTCGCCGAGATGAGCCGCCTGGCCGCCGAGACCGGATCGATCAACCTCGGGCAGGGCTTCCCGGACACCGACGGGCCCCGCTCGCTGCTGGACTCCGCCGCGGAGCACATCCGCGCCGGGGTCAACCAGTACCCGCCCGGCCCCGGCCGCCCGGAGCTGCGCGCCGCGGTCGCCGAGGACCGCGCCGCCCGGTACGGCCTCTCCTACGACCCCGACGGCGAGGTCTACGTCACCGTCGGGGCCACCGCGGGCATCGCCGCCTCGGTGCTGGCGCTCGCCGGGGCCGGCGACGAGGTGGTGCTCTTCGAGCCGATGTACGACTCCTACGCCGCGGTGGTCTCGCTGGCCGGAGCCGTCCGGCGGCCCGTCCCGCTCCGCCCCGGACCGGACGGCCGGTTCACCTTCGACCCCGCCGAGCTGCGCGCCGCGGTCGGCCCGCGCACCCGGCTGATCATCGTCAACACCCCGCACAACCCCACCGGCACCGTGCTCACCCGGGACGAGCTGGAGGCGGTGGCCGCGCTCTGCCGCGAGCACGACCTCATCGCGATCACCGACGAGGTCTACGAGCACCTGGTCTACGACGGCGCCGAGCACGTCCCGCTCGCCGCCCTGCCCGGCATGCGCGACCGCACCGTCTCGGTCTCCTCGGTCGGCAAGACCTTCTCGGTCACCGCCTGGAAGACCGGCTGGGTGACCGGCCCCCGGCCGCTGGTGCGCGCGGTGCAGACGGTCAACCAGTTCCTCACCTTCTCCGCCAACGGCGCCCTCCAGCTGGCCATCGCCGAGGCGATCCGCGGCGAGCAGGACTGGATCCGGGCCCAGCGCGACGCCCTCCAGGCCAAGCGGGACCGGCTCTCCGCCGGCCTGTCCGCGGCCGGCTTCGGCGTGCTGCGGCCGCAGGGCACCTACTTCGTCATGGCCGACGTGCGCCCGCTCGGCTACACCGACGGCGTGCGGCTGGCCCGGGACCTGCCGGCCGAGGCCGGCGTCGCCTGCGTCCCGGCGCAGGTGCTCTACGACGACGTCGACGAAGGCCGGCACCTGGTCCGGTTCGCCTACTGCAAGCGCGACGAGGTGCTCGACGAGGCGGTGCGCCGCCTCACCGGCGCCTTCGCCGGCCGATCCGCCCCCGAGGGAAGAAGAGAAGACGCCCCGTGACCGCACGCACCGCCCCCGCCATGCCCGCCGACCTGCGCGCCGCGGCGGAGGCCGCCAAGGGATTCATGCCGGCCGACGAGGGCGAGGCCCTCTACCGGACCGCCCTGGAGTACGCCCCGCTCGGCCCGGTCCTGGAGATCGGCACCTACTGCGGCAAGTCCACCGTCTACCTGGCCGCCGCGGCCCGCGCCGCCGGCGGCACCGTGGTCACCGTCGATCACCACCACGGCTCCGAGGAGCACCAGGAGGGCTGGGAGTACCACGACCCGTCCCTGGTCGACCCGCGCACCGGCCGGCTGGACACGGTGGGCGAGTTCCGCGGCACCATGGCCGCCGCCGGGGTGGAGGACGTGGTGGTCGCGGTGCTCGGCCGCTCCGCCGAGGTGGCCCGGCTCTGGGGCGCCCCGCTCGGCATGGTCTTCATCGACGGCGGCCACACCGAGGAGGCCGCCCAGGCCGACTACGAGGGCTGGGCCCCGCACGTCGCCCCCGGCGGCGCCCTGGTCATCCACGACGTCTTCCCCGACCCGGCCGACGGCGGCCGGCCGCCCTACAACGTCTACCGGCGGGCCCTGGACTCCGGGGACTTCACCGAGGTCCGGGCGGTGGGGTCGCTGCGGGTGCTGCGCCGCGCCGGCGGCGGCGCCTGACCCCTGCGCCGCGGCGGCCCCGCACTCGCCGCGGGGCCGCATCACCGTTCGTGCGCGCGCGAGCCCCGGAACGCATAGGCTGCGTTCCGGGACCACGACACACGACGGCCTTCACCGGCCGGACAAGGGGTGCATGCACAAGTGGCGAGCAACGGCGCTGCTGCGCGGATCGTTCAGCACACACTCGACAACGGGCTCCGCCTGGTCACGGCCCCCGCGGCCACCGGCCAGGTCGCCGCGGTCAACCTGTGGTACGGCGTCGGGTCGCGCCACGAGGTACCGGGCAAGACCGGTTTCGCCCACCTCTTCGAGCACCTGATGTTCCAGGGCAGCGGCGGCGTCGCGAAGGGCGAGCACTTCGACGCGATCGAGCGGCTCGGCGGCGAGATGAACGCCTCCACCTCCACCGACCGCACCAACTACTTCGAGACGGTGCCCGAGCACGCCCTGGACCTGGCCCTGTGGCTGGAGGCCGACCGGCTGGCCACGCTCCGCGAGGGGATGTCCCAGGAGGTGCTGGACAACCAGCGCGACGTGGTCAAGAACGAGCGCCGGCAGCGCTACGACAACGCGCCCTACGGCACCGCGCTGGAGCGCATCCTCCGCCTCGGCTACCCGGAGGGGCACCCCTACCACCACCCGACCATCGGCTCCATGGCCGACCTGGACGCCGCCGACCTCGACTACGTGCTCTCCTTCCACCGGCTGCACTACGGGCCGGACAACCTGGTCCTCACCGTGGTCAGCGACCTCGACCCGGCCGACGTCCGGGAGCGGGCCGAGCGCTACTTCGGCGCGATCCCGGCCCGCACCGAGGTCCCCACCGCCCCCGACGCGGCGCTGCAGGGCCCGATCGGCGGCCCGGTCCGGGAGACCGTGGTGGAGGCGGTGCCCGCGGCCGGCGTCTTCCAGGGCTACCGGGTCGACCCCTACGGCGAGCGCGGGTTCGACGCGATGCACCTCGCCTCGGCCGTCCTCGGCCAGGGCCAGGGCAGCCGGCTCTACCGCCGGCTGGTCATCGAGCGCGAGCTGGCCGCCCCGGGCGACTCCGCCGACATCATCCCGTTCCGCTACACGCCCAGCCTGATGCTGGTCAACACGATCGCCCGGGAGGGCGTCGGCGGCGACGAGCTGGAGCAGGCCGTCCTGGAGGAGACCGCGACGCTGGCCGAGGGGATCACCGAGGAGGAGCTGGACCGGGCCCGCGCGATCCTGGAGCGGGACCACCTCCAGGCCATCTCCACCCCCTCCGGGCTCGCCGACGAGCTCGGCGCCTGCACCCAGCTGTTCGGCGACCCCTCGCTCGCCTACACCTGGCCGGACCGGTGGACCGGCATCACCGCCGAGGAGGTCGCCGAGGCCGCGGGCCGGCTGCTGGTCGCGGAGAACCGCCTCACCGTCCGCTTCGACCCCGAGAACGCGGAGCAGTCGGCCGAGACCGCCGCCTGAGCCGCCGCGCACGCCCAGCCGCCCAGCACACACCAAGAGAGAGCCGTTGTGAGCCAGCTGCAGCCCCGCCCCGTTCTCGGCGCCCCCAAGCCCTACACCTTCCCTGAGCACACCCGCCTGACCGTCGGCGGCGGCGACATCGTCGCCATCGACGTGCCCGGCCAGAAGTACGCCTCCATCCGCCTGGTCCAGCCCTTCGGCGGGCTGAGCGACCCCGCGGACCGCAAGGGCGTGGCCATGCTCACCGCCGAGTCGCTGGAGGACGGCGTCCAGGGCGACAACTCCCTGGCGCCCGCCCTGGAGCGGCACGGCGCGGACTGGATCTGCTACGCCACCTGGGACGGCTTCGTCACCGGGGTGGACGCGCCGACCACCCGGATCTCCGACGCCACCGCGCTGTTCGCCGAGGCGGTGCGCGGCCCGGCGCTGCGCGACGAGGACGTGCTGCGCCGCCGCGAGCAGCTGCTCGAAGGCTTCTGGCTGGAGGCGTCCCGGCCGGGCCGGCTGGCCATGCGGGCGATCGGCAGCCAGCTGTTCAGCGGCCGCTACGCCACCCCGATCAGCGGCGCCCCGGTGGCGCTGCAGGGCGTCGAGCCGGAGATGGTCCGCGAGTTCCACGCCGGCACGGTCGCCGCCGCGGCCGGCACCCTGGTCGTCGTCGGCGACCTGTCCGGCGTCGACTTGGAGGGGCTGGGCCGGACCGTGTTCGGCGACACCGCCCGGACCGCCTTCCCCGAGCCGGTCGCACCGGCCCCGGCCGCCGGGGACCTGCCCCGGGTGCTGCTGCTGGACCGCCCCGGCTCGGTGCAGTCGGCGCTGATCCTGGCGCAGCGCGCGCCGTCCCGCGCCGAGATCGACCTGCCGCGCGCCGAGGGCATGAGCGAGGTGCTGGGCGGCATGTTCACCTCCCGGCTCAACCAGAAGCTGCGCGAGGAGCTCGGCTACACCTACGGCGTGGGCAGCCGGTTCGACCTGCGCCGGGACAGCGGCGTCTTCCTGGTCAGCACCCAGGTGGACACCCCCACCACGGCGCCCTCGCTCACCGCGGCGCTGGAGGAGATCCGCCGGTTCAAGGCGGACGGCGCCACCGAGGGCGAGCTCGCCGCGGTCCGCCAGGCCAACACCGTCGGCCTCCCGGTCACCTACTCCAACGCCCGCAGCCTGGCCCACGCGCTGGTCGAGATGGTCGTGCACGACCTGCCCGCCGACCACGTCGACCGGCTGCGGGCCGGCTACGAGGCGCTCACCGCCGAGGACCTGCGCTCGGCGGCCGAGGACTACCTGGACCCGGCCGAGATGGCGGTGATCGCGGTCGGCGACGCCGCGTCGCTGAAGGACCCGCTGAGCGAGGCCGGATTCGGCCAGGTCGACGTGCGCGACCCGGAGAACCTCTGGAACTGATCGGCCCCGGCCGGCGTCGTAACCTGCGGCGCCGGCCGGACCGGCCCGGTCCGCCGGTTTGAACCCCGTGCTGCGGTGCATACATTTCGGGGAGAGCCGGATCACGGAATGCGGGGCGTCCGATCGGACATAACAGAACCGAAGCCAAGTGGTCGTGATCCGGCAACCGCCAGTTCGGACGCCCATTCGAGCTGATATAACGATTGGTCCGAGCATTGGTCGACGCCGCCGTCGACGCGACCGCGAACCGCCCGCAGGAGGCCGCGATGGCCCTCGAACAGACCCGCTGAGTGACCGTGTCCTCCATCGAGAACCCAGAGACCGAGCGGCCCGACCCCTCGTCCGACTCCGCGCGCCCGGCCACCCTCGAGGCCGGGCCCGAGGAGCGCGTGCTGAAGGGGCGCTACCGGATGCGGGAGGAGATCGCCCGGGGCGGCGTCGGCACCGTCTGGCGCGCCACCGACCTCGTCCTCGACCGCGAAGTGGCGATCAAAGAGCTGCGCCTGCCCACCGACCTCTCCTCCGAAGAGCGCGAGCAGCTGCTCCGCCGCACCACCCGGGAGGCGCGGGTCGCGGCCCGGCTCACCCACCCCGGCGTGGTCACCGTGCTCGACGTGGTGGACGAGGACGACCGCCCCTGGATCGTCATGGAGCTCGTGGTGGCGAGCACCCTGGCGGAGATCCTCGACGTGGCCGGCCCGCTGCCCTACCAGCGGGTCGCCGAGATCGGCCTGCAGCTGATCGACGCGCTCAAGGCCGCGCACGACGAGGGCATCGTGCACCGCGACGTCAAGCCGGACAACGTGATGATCAGCGAGGCCGGCCGCGTGGTGCTGACCGACTTCGGGCTGGCGGCGTGGGCGGGGGAGTCCGCGCTGACCACCTCCGGGCGGATCATCGGCTCGCCGTCCTACATCCCGCCGGAGCGGGCCAAGGCCGGCCCGGTCGGCCCCGAGTCCGACCTGTGGTCGCTGGGCGCCACCCTCTACACCGCGGTCGAGGGCCACCCGCCCTACGACCGCAAGGGCTACATCCGCATCCTCAAGGGCGTCGAGCTGGAGGAGCCGCCGGCCGCCGAGAACGCCGGTCCGCTCGCCCCGGTCCTGGCCGGGCTGCTGCACGTCAAGCCGGCCGACCGGCTCACCGCGGACAACGCCGCCAAGATGCTGCGGATCGCCGCGCTCGCCCCCTGGGCGCCGGAGACCAGCCCGGAGACGGCCGCCCGGTCCGCGGCGGAGACCGGGGCCAACCCGGTGGTCCCGCCGCAGAAGCAGGGGAGCGGCGTGCAGACCGCGCCGGCCGAGGACGAGGAGGCGGACGCGGGCGGCGGGGAGGCCTCCCGCGACTCCGCCCGGGAGCACTTCCGCCAGGGCGCGCACGTGCTCCGCCACTCGTTCCAGGAGTCCGTCTCCGAACTGCACGACTCGGTCTCGGAGTCGGTCAGCCACCTGCACGAGCGGCTGCAGCGGCACCGCCCGGAGTCGGTGGGCCACCTGCTCACCTCGATCCGGGAGTCCACCGACACCCTCGGCCTGACCAGCTCCGGGAAGCACCGCGGCGGCACCCGCCTACCGGTCGTCATCGGCGTCGGGCTGGGCGTGCTGGCGCTGCTCGCGGTGGTGCTGTGGGCTCTATTGTTCCGCTGACCACGGAAGGGGCGCCCTTCCGCCGACCCGGAGGGGTGCTGCTCCGTCGGCCGCGGGAGGAGCGCCGTTCCGCTGGACCGGCGGAGAGCACCGAGGCGCAGGCGGCCCGCCGCCTGCGCCTCCGTCGTATGTCCAGCCGTAGGGCCGGCGGGATTCGAACCCGCACTGGACCGCCCCTAAAACGGTTGCCTCTGCCGATTGGGCTACGGCCCCGCGCGCGGCCGCCCCGGCCCATGGGGAGAAGGCTCCCCGCGGGCGCCCCGGGGGCCGCCGCTGTCGAGAATGGCAGCTCCGGGGGAGGGACCGCAACTCGGTCGCGGACCTCCGCCCCGGTCCGCCGGCGCGCCCCGCTAGAGCCCGAGCTCGCGCTTGATCCGGTCCACGTGGCCGGTGGCCTTCACGTTGTAGAAGGCCTTCTGCACGGTCATGTCCGGGCCGATCACGAAGGTGGAGCGGATGACGCCCTGCACCACGCGGCCGTAGTTCTTCTTCTCGCCGAAGGCGCCGTAGGCCTGCAGCGCGGTCTTCTCCGGGTCGCCGAGCAGCGGGAAGGTCAGGCCCTCCTTGTCGCGGAAGGCGGCGAGCCTCTCCGGGGCGTCCGGGGAGACGCCGAGCACGGTGAGCCCGGCGGAGTCGAAGGCCCGCAGGTTGTCCCGGAAGTCGCAGGCCTCCGTGGTGCACCCGGGGGTCATCGCCGCGGGGTAGAAGTAGACGACCGCGCTGCCGCCGGAGGCCTTGACCACCTCGCTCAGCGTCACCGGGTTCCCGTCGGCGTCGGGGAGGGTGAAGTCGGGGGCGGTGTCGCCCGGCTGCAGGCGCGCGCTGGTGTCGGTCACGGGACTGTGTTCCTCTGCTGTCCGTGGTGGCTGGGTCTGACCGCCCCAGCCTATTGCCGGGGCGCCGCCGGGAGGCGAGGGGGCGCGACATGCAGGGGAAGTGCCCGATATCGCGTAGGGTTGTGCGGATTCCGGATCGCCGCCGGGCGTCCCCCGCCCTCCCCGGCGCGGCCCCTCCCCGAGCGCCGCAGGGCGCAGAGCCGCCCGCCGGGACCCCGCCGCCCCCGCGGCGGCCTCGCCGCCGGAGGTCCGGAACGCGGCGGCCCCTCTTGTGGCCGCCTGCCGGATGCGTAGACTCATCCGTCACACCCCTCGACCGGAACCCCTACCCGCCCGGGAGCGCACCGACGATGGCCGAATACACCTTGGACGATGTCCGGGAGCGCACGTGCCGCGCGCGCGACTCGTGGTGGACGGTGGCCTTCGTCGACCCCGCGGCGGTCCGGCTGGTGCGCCTGGTCGCCGACCGCACCCGGATCACCCCGGACCAGCTGACCGTGGCGGCGCTCTTCTTCGGGCTGGGCGCGGCGGCGTGCTTCGCCATGGGGACGCCGGGCTTCCTGGTCGCCGGCGCGCTCCTGTACTACCTGTGCTTCCTGCTGGACTGCATGGACGGCAAGCTCGCCCGGCTGACCGACCGGGAGACGATGTTCGGCTCCTGGATGGACTACGTCTTCGACCGGTTCCGGGTGCTGGTGTGCGCGGTCGCGCTGATGGGCGGCCAGTACGTGGTCGGCGGCCAGGTGGTGTTCGTCTGGATGGCGCTGGCCGTGGTCTCCGCGGACATGCTGCGCTACCTCGACGCGCTCCAGGTGTACAAGATGCGCCGGGAGATGCGCTCGCGGATCGCCGGCGTGCTGGAGCGGGCCCGCGCCGAGCTGTCCATGCTGGTCGACGAGGACGGTGCGCCGGGCGCCGGGCAGCGGCCGATGAGCGACCAGGGCGAGCAGGCGGTGCTGCGGCACGGCATCTCCGTGCTGGAGCAGATCCTGCGCACCCAGGCGGAGAAGGAGAGCCGCCAGGACGCGGTCGCCGGCAAGCAGCCCGACGTGCACCTGGCCCGCCCGCTGCCCCGGGTCGACCTGCACCAGGAGTTCCGCACCCGGTTCCCCTGGTACCAGCGGGTATGGGACGCGCTCCGGGCCCGCCGGATCCGCACCCACCTGGTCAGCGGGATCGAGTTCCAGATGGCGGTGTTCGTGCTGGCCCCGCTCGCCGGAGTGGTCTCGGCTGCCGCGATCGTCTGGATCACCGCGATAGCGGGTGTTTTGCTCCTCGCCTTCGAGATCGCGATCATCTATAAACTGTGGTTGTCCACGCGGGACTTCTTCCGCGTCGTGGACGGGATCGAAGGCGCGTTGGGATTCACGGGGCCGCATGAGGGGGCGTCGGCCCTGGGGCCGGTCGCGGACTCCTCACAGGCGACCCTGCGGTAGCGGAAGGAAGCGCTTTATGGAGGAGATCGGCCCCGCCGGGGCGCGCCGGGACCCGGCCGGGGTCCGGGCGGAGATCGAGCAGGTGCAGCGGAGGCTCGCCGCCACGCTCGACGAGCTCAACGACCGGACCCGCCCGGCCAACCTCGCGCGGCGCGGAGCCGAGCGGCTGCGCGGAGCCGGCGAGCGCCTGGTCGACGAGGCCCGCGCGCTGGCGACCGGCAGCGCGGTCCGGGTGGACAGCCGGGTCGAGGACCCCCCTCAGGGCAGCGTCATGCTCAAGGGCGAGGACGAGGTGGTCTCCACCTACTCCACCCGCGGCCAGCTCCCGCCGGAGGCACTGATCCTCGGCGCCGGGGTGGGCATCGCGGTGGTCGTCGGCGTGGTCGCGCTGGTGCGCCGCAGGGCCAAGCGCGGGCGCTGAGGGCAGGTCCGGCGGAGGACTCCGGGGCGGGGAGGGGGCGCGGCCCCCTCCCCGCCCCGTCCGCGTCCGGGGGCGGCGGCTCCGGGGTCAGAGGAAGGTCCGGCCCTCGCCCCGGTAGGTGGGCACGGTGCGGACCACGCGGGCCGCACCGGTGCCGAGCCCGTCGATCAGGTGCAGCTCGGCGAAGCGCTCGCACAGCTCGCCGGCCTTCGCGTGCCGCATCCACACCCGGTCGCCGACGGCGAGCTCGTCGGCGGCGGGGCCGACCAGCGGGGTCTGCACCTCGCCGGGCCCCTCGGCGGGGCTGTAGGCCAGCCCCTCCGGCAGGTAGGGCAGCGGGAGCCGGTCGGCGCCGGCCGCGCCGGAGGCCGGGTAGCCGCCGCCGAGCGCGGTGGCCACGCCCGGGGCCGGGCGGCGCACCACGGGCAGCGCGAACAGCGCGGCCGGGCGGCGCTCGGTGGCGGTGTAGTGGTCGAACAGGTGCGGCTGGTACAGGCCGGAGCCCGCGGCGACCTCGGTGACGGCCGGCTCCCTGCTGGTGGTGTGCAGGCTGCCGGTGCCGCCGCCGTTGACGAAGCGCACCTCGGCGACGCCCCGCACCGCCTCGACGATGGCGGCGCGCCGGGCGGCCAGCTCGCGGCGGGACCGGTTCTGCACCCAGCGGAGCGTCCGGCCGTAGAGCGGGCGGCCGGGAGGGGCGTCGCCCACGCCGGCGATCTGCGCCTCGTAGGCCATCACGCCGTCCAGCAGGAGCTGCGGCCGGCGGAGCACGGCCCGGGCGAGCGCGGCGGCGTGCGCCGGGGTGCGCAGCGGCGACCGGTGCGCGCCGATCCGCATCCGCGGGCCGAGCGGCTGCCAGCTGGTGTCCACGTCGATGCAGACCCGGATCGGGGACACCGGGTCGGGGGCGGCCCGGGTGATGAGGTCGAGGTGGGCGACGGAGTCGACCATCAGCGTCACCGAGGCGGCGGCGCGCGGGTCGGCGGCGAGTTCGGCGATGGCGGCGGTGTCGGCGGTGGGGTAGGCGACCAGGACGTCGTCGCTGACCGGGCCGCCGGGGTCGGCGGCGAGCCAGAGCGCCTCGGGGAGGGTGAAGGCCATGACGCCGGCGAACCCCGGGAGGCCGAGCGCCTCCCGCAGCAGGGCACGGCAGCGGAGCGACTTGGAGGCGATGCGGATGGGGGTGCCCCCGGCGCGTTCGGCCAGGTCGGCGGCGTTGGCGCGGAACGCGGCCAGGTCCACGGCGGCGAACGGGGCGGTGAGGTCCCGGGTCGCCGCGTCGTAGCTTTCGCGAGCGCTTCTCATAGCGGGAGCATCCCACACTTTCGTGAAAAACATTCATATATGCCGTGCGCGCCGGGCCGGGCGCGAATGTGGGATCGCACCGGATCCGCGCGCTTCCGCCCCCGGGCGCCGCTCCACCTGGATAACCTGGATGATCGCTGCTGACCTGCAGTGCTCTCGCTGTCCTCCGGAGTGCCGTGAACCATGAACGACCGTGAATTCGTGCTGACGCTGTCCTGCCCCGACGGCCGCGGGATCGTCGCCGCGGTGGCGAACCTGCTCGCCGAGCACGGTTGCAACATCACCGAGAGCCAGCAGTACGGCGACCACTACACCGGCCGCTTCTTCCTGCGCACCCAGTTCACCGCGGAGCCGCGCCCGGGGGCCGAGCCGATCGGCGAGGACGGGCTGCGCGCCGCGTTCGCCGGCCTGGCGGCCGCGCTGCCGGCCGCCGCCGAGGACGGCGCGGACCCCGCCACCGAGTGGCGGCTGTGGCGCCGCGACCGCCGGCCGCGCACCCTCGTCATGGTCTCCAGGTTCGGGCACTGCCTGAACGACCTGCTCTACCGGTGGCGCAGCGGGCTGCTGGACGCCGACATCGCGGCCGTCGTCTCCAACCACCCCGACCTCGAATTCCTCGCCCGCTCCTACGGGCTGGACTTCCACCACCTGCCGGTCGCCCCGGAGAGCAAGCGGGACCAGGAGCGCCGCCTGCTGGAGCTGGTCGACTCCTACGACGTCGACCTGGTGGTGCTGGCCCGCTACATGCAGGTGCTCTCCGAGGACCTGTGCGCCAAGATGTCCGGCCGGATCATCAACATCCACCACTCCTTCCTGCCGAGCTTCAAGGGCGCCCGCCCCTACCACCAGGCGCACGCGCGCGGGGTGAAGCTGGTCGGGGCGACCGCGCACTACGTCACCGCCGACCTCGACGAAGGCCCGATCATCGAGCAGGAGGTGACCCGGGTGGACCACACGCACAGCCCCGAGCAGCTCACCGCGATCGGCCGCGACCTGGAGTCGGTGGCGCTGGCCCGCGCGGTCAACTGGCACGCCCAGCGCCGGGTGCTGCTCAACGGCTCCAAGACCGTTGTCTTCCGTTGACCACGGGAGGGTTCGTCTTCCGTTGACCACGGGAGGGTCCGTCTTCCACTGACCAGGGCAGGGGCCGCCCTCTGCTGACCGGCGGAGGGCGAGGAAACGGCCGGAACCGGGTGCGCCCCGGGTCCGGCCGTTTTTCGTTTTATTACTCGGCGGTTCTTTGGCATGACCAGGCGTGACAGTAGGGTTGGGGTCGATTCGCGACCGCGGCGGAGCGGCGCGCCCCTTCCGGGGCGCCGGAGCCGCACCGCCGGACGGCGCCGCGGGGGCGGCGCGCGCAACTGGGGGGGGGAGAACGGCCATGGGCGACGCTGGGGACAAGTTCGACAAATTCGCCGGCAAGGCCAAGGAGGGCGCCGGGAAGGTCACCGGCGACGAGGACCTGGAGCGGGAGGGCAAGGCCGACCAGGCCAAGGCCGCCGCGAAGGAGGCCGCCAAGGAGGCCAAGGAGAAGGCCGGGGAGGCCGCGGAGAAGGCCAAGGACGTCTTCAAGCGCTGACCGGCGCCGAGGCCGAGCAGGAGGGGCGCAGTGACCGACACGAAGAGCGAGGCGAAGGTGCCGGGGGCCCGCCCGGACGAGAACCGCCGGTCGCGCTCGCAGAGCGGCGACCTGGTCACCGCCGAGGGGCGCACCGAGATCGCCGACCACGTGGTGGCCAAGATCTCGGGCATGGCCGCCCGCGAGGTGAGCGGCGTGTACGCGATGGGCGGCGGGGCCGCCCGGGCCTTCGGCGCCGTCCGCGACCGGCTGGTGTCGTCCGGGGCGGGCTCGGACGGCGGATCGGCGGCGCGCGGCGTCGCGGTCGAGGTCGGCGAGCGGCAGGCCGCCGTCGACATCGACCTGGTGGTGGACTACGGGGTGTCCATCCCGGACCTGGCCGCCGCGGTACGGCGCAACGTCATCGGCTCGGTGGAGCGGATGACCGGCCTGGAGGTCACCGAGGTCAACATCAGCATCGACGACATCCACCTGCCCGACGAGGGCGAGGAGCCGGACGGCGACGAACCGCCCCGGGTGCGGTGAGCCGATGTCGGGTGCCGAGGTGATCGAGACCGCCCGGCGGGTGGCCGAGCGGGTGGCGGCCCTCCCGGACGTGGTCGAGCTGTCGGCCGGGCCCTACGGCACGATCGCCACGCTCGGCGCCGGGGTGCGGGTCAAGGGGGTGGCGGTCCGCGACTCCGGCATCGAGATCGGCGTCGTGGTCCGCTACGGCCGCCCCCTGCCCGACATCGCCGAGGAGGTGCGCGGGGCCGCGGCCGCGGAGGCGGGCCCGGGCGACGTGCACGTCTCGGTGGAGGACGTGGTGGCGGGGACGGTCTGACCCCCGCCACCCGATGATCTCGACGCTGCGGACCTGTCAGGGCGCTCTGACAGGGCCGCAGCGTCAAGATCATCGCGGAGAGGAGGCGGCATGGAGGGCGTGCAGGTGTGGCCGATCGTCGGACTGGCCTTCGGGTCGGTGCTCGGCGTCGCCGGGGCGTTCGGCGGGTTCGGTGCGTTCGTCCTGGTCCTGGTGCTGGGGCTGCTCGGGTTCCTGGCCGGCCGGGTGATACAGGGCGACCTCGACCTGTCCGACCTGTTCACCCGGCGCACCTGATGGGGGCCGTGGTGCCCGCCGGCGGGGGAGAGGGCGCGGCGACCGCCCCGGCGCCGCCGGTGCCGGGGCAGCGCGCCGCACCGGCCGAGCGGACCGGCGGCGCCGCGGACGCCGGGGCGCGCGGCCGGACCGAGGTCTCCGCCCGGGTGGTGGAGAAGATCGCGGTCCGCACCGCCGCCGAGCAGCCCGCGGTGCGCCCGCTCGGCGGCCGCGGCCCGTTCGGCGCCCCGGAGCCGGCGCGGGCCCAGGCCCGGCTGAGCGGCGATACCGCGGTCATCCGGCTGACGGTGGCCCTGGCCTACCCGGTCCCGCTCCGCAGCACCGCCGCCGGGCTGCGGACCCGGGTCGCCGAACGGGTCGAGGAGCTGACCGGGATGCGGGTCCCCAGGGTCGACATCGACGTCTCCGAGCTGGTGCGCGCCGGGCGGGTCGGATGAGCGCCGGGGGAGGCGCGGAGCGGGCGCGCCGGGCGCACCGGGCACGGCGCGGGGAAGCGGCGAGCGGGAGGGCGCGATGACGACGGTGGAGGAGGCGGTCGGCCGCCCCGACGGCGCGACCGTGCGGCGGGCGCGCCGGGTGGCGGTGCGCACCTTCCGGCCGCGCAGGTCCTGGCCCGCGCTGATCGCGGCGGCCCTGCTGCTGGCCGTCGCGGCGCTGGCGGCGGCGGTGGTCATCGCCGACCTGGCCGGCGCGCCGCTGCGGATCCCGTTCTTCAGCGCGGCGGCCGACCGGCTGGCCGGCGCCCGGCTGGGCGACCTCGGCGTGCAGGTCGCCTCGGCGGTGCTGGCGCTGATCGGGCTGCTGCTCATCGGGTCGGCCCTGCTCCCCGGGCGCACCGGGTGGACCGCGCTGCGCACCGACGACCCCGATCTGGTGGTCGGGATCTCCCGGTCCGCGCTGAAGCGCGCACTGGCGGCCGCCGCGCGCGAGGTCGGCGGCGTGCGCGGGGCGCGGGTCTCGGTCCGCGGCCGCAGGGTGCGGGTGCGGGTCGACAGCGACCTGAGCGGCTCGCCGACGCTGCGCGGAGAGGTGGACGACGCGGTGCGGCGGCGGCTCGGCGAACTCGACCCGCTGCGCGGCATGCGGGTCGGCATCAGGGTCCGGTTCGCGAGGACGTGAGGGCGATGGCGCTGACACGGACGGCGCGCCGCGGCGCGCGCGGAAACCGCTGGGGGCTCGGCCTCCTCGGCCTGCTGCTGGCCGCGGCCGGGGCCGCGGGGGCGGCGGCCGGGGCCGGGCTGCTCGGCCCGGAGGCGGCCGGGGCGCGGATCGGCGACGCCGCGGCGGCGGCCCCGCCGTGGGCGCCCTACGCAGCGGCCGCGGCGGCGGTGGCGGCCGCCCTGGTGGCGCTGCGCTGGCTGCTGGTCCAGGCGCGGCCGGAGGCGGTCCGGAACGTGCTGCTGGAGCCGGAGGAGGGGCGCGGCCGGACCGAGGCGGCGGCCGGCGCGGTGCAGGGGGCGGTCGAGGAGGCGGCGGCCGGACTTCCCAGGGTGCGCAGGGTCCGCGCGCGGCTGATCGACTCGGCCCGCGATCCGCGCCTCCGCCTCGACCTGACCCTCGACGAGGACGCCGACGTGGCCGGGGTCCGGTCCCGGATCCGCGACGAGGCCCTGCACGACCTGCGCACCGCCCTGGAGACCGACCGGGTCCCCGCGGTCGTCCGGATGGCCATGACCCCGCCCCGCCGAGACCGCCGCCGGGTGGCCTGACCCTGTGCCCGGAGCGGTGCCCTTCCCCTGGCCCCGACCCCGCGCCCACCCTGTCGCCCCCAGGGCAGCTGCTCTCTCCCTCGGTCCCGGGCCCCGCGCTCAACGCCGTCGTGGTCCGCGACGAGGCGGGCGCGCCCGATCCGGGCAGGTATGGGGCCGGAGGGTTCGGCGGGCGCACCCGTTCAAGCGGGCCCCGCCGTTCCCCCGGGCAGGGGTATGAGGCTAGGCTTACCTACAGTTCTGAGGGTCGGCGACGGGAGCCCCCTCGCGGAGCCTGCTCGCCTCAGGGGGGTCCATGAAGAGCTGCCATCCGCTGGCAGGGGTCGTGCGCTGGGTCAACGAGCGGGAGCTCGCGATCGGCGTCCGGCTCGTCGCCCCCGCGGCCCCCGGCCCCGAGGGCGACGGGTGGATCCGGGCGGACCGGCTGCCCGAGCGGGTCCCCGAGCTCATCGACCTGCTCGCCGAGCGGTCCTGCTCCGGGCACCGGACGGCGGCCGCAGCCTTCCTCTCCATCGACACCGGCCGGCAGGTGCTCTGCTTCGCCTCGGTCTCGGCCTACCTCGCCGGCAGGGCGCCGGAGCTGGCCGCGGACCGGTTCTGGATCCGCCACGACGAGAACGGCCGCGTCGTCGAGGCGGCGTTCCGCCAGGGCGCGACGGCCGTCCTGGCCGGGGACCCGATGGCGGCGCGCCCCGGTGTGCTGCCCGTCCGCGGCGACCGCGAACTGGACGAGTGGTTCGTGGCCGGCGCCGTCTCGGTGCTGGAACCGGTGATCGAGGCGGTCCGCGCGCACACCCGCTTCGGCGTCCGCGCGCAGTGGGACCGCATCTCCGACGCCCCGTTCGAGGCGCTGCTGCGCGGCGCCGAGGAGGTCGGCGCGGACCAGGCCGCGGCCTGGGAGCGCGCGCACCGGATCGCCTCCTGCCTGAACCGGGACCGCAGGCGGGTCGAGCTCCGCCAGCGCCCGTTCCCGCTGGCGCTGGCCGGCCGCCCGGGGCACCGCCCGGAGCGGACCTTCCTGGTCCGGGCCGGCTGCTGCTTCTACTACCGCTTCGCCGACACCAAGTGCGCCGGCTGCCCGCTCAACGACGACGGGCCGCGGGAGGCCGCGCTGCGCGCCGCGCACGAACCGGCCGCCCTGGCCGCCCGGGACTGACCGGCGCGGCCGGCCCGGAGCGCCGGGAACCGGCCTCCGCGCGGCACCCGTCCCCGATTCCTCCGGCGCCGGGATCGCCCCGCCGGCAGGGGATCCCGGCGGCCCGATCCCCATCGGCCCCGCCCTGACCAGGGGCGATCTGCGGTCGCAGGTGTTACCTTCGTCACATGAGCAAGCAGATCTTCGTGAACCTGCCCGTGGCCGACCTCGACCGGGCCAAGGACTTCTACACCGGACTCGGCTACCGGATCGACCCGATGTTCAGCGACGAGAACGCCGCCGCCATCGTGATCAGCGACGAGATCTCCGTGATGCTGCTGGTGCACGACTTCTTCAAGCAGTTCACCGACCAGGCGGTCGCCGACACCGCCGTGCACCGCGAGGTCATCAACGCCCTCTCCGCGGACTCCCGCGCCGAGGTCGACGCCCTCCTCGACCGCGCCCTCACCGCCGGCGCCACCGAGCCCCGCCCGGCCCAGGAGGAGGGCCCGATGTACGGCCGCAGCTTCCTCGACCCCGACGGCCACCTGTGGGAGGTCGTCCACATGGACATGTCGGCACTGGAGGGGTAGGCCCGCCCCTCGCCGACAAGGCCGCTCCACCGGTGGCCTGCTCCGCCACTGGCACGTCATGGAGACCGCGCTCCGGGGGGCCGGGTGTCTGCTGGGCTTGAACGGACGGCTCGCCCGCTGACGAGCCGCGCGCCGGGATTCCTCGGTGGAGGGGGCCGCTCACAGGTCGTCGGGTAGCAGGCGGAAGGCCTTGTGCTGGGTCAGGGGGCGTACGGCTCGGAAATCGCGGCGGTCCAGCGTCAGGACGGTAGCGGTCCTGTACTCGTGGGCCAGGGCCACGTTCACTGCATCGGCGAGGTCCAGGTCGAGAGCGCTGTAGCGCCGCTGAACGTCCTGTGCCGTATTGAGGACCTCCGTCCCGACCTCTGGAATCTGAAAGCGGAGTCGGCGGGCCTGCGCGAGGATGAATGAGATGAGCTTGTTTCGAGCATCGGAGCCGAACCTGGCCTTCGCCAGGTGATCGACCTCCGCCAGCACAAGAGGAGAGATGATCACGGTCCCTGCCTCCTGCAGCACGCTCTGACACGCTGCCGACTCGGAGGAGTTCCGGTCGGACGCTGCGATGATCCCGGATGTGTCGGCGATTACGAGCACCTGTCAGAGGCTCCCTCGGAGACCGCCGCCGTCACCTCCTCGCTGGTTGCGGTCTCACCACTGCCGTCGAAAACGGGCCAGTCGAGAGGCTCGTCCCAGACGCGGTTCGCCATGGCCGCCAGGTGGATGGCTTCACGGATGAGTTCCGCCTCGGGGACACCGCGCCGCTGAGCGGCTTCCTTGAGGAGGGCGAGGTCCTCTGGGTCGGCATAGACATTGGTTCTCTTCATGGACATGTACCAATGCTAGTCCATGTACCAGGACGCCGCCTGTGTTTCAGCACTCGATCACGTTGACGGCGAGGCCGCCGCGTGAGGTCTCCTTGTACTTGTCGTGCATGTCGCGGCCGGTGTCCCGCATCGTCTTGATCACTTTGTCCAGGCTGACGAAGTGGCTGCCGTCGCCGCGCAGGGCCATCCGGGTGGCGGTGATGGCCTTGACCGAGGCGACCGCGTTCCGCTCGATGCAGGGGACCTGGACCAGGCCGCCGATGGGGTCGCAGGTGAGGCCGAGGTTGTGCTCCATGGCGATCTCGGCGGAGTTCTCCACCTGGGCCGGGGTGCCGCCCAGGGCCTCGGCGAGGCCGGCGGCGGCCATCGAGGAGGCGGAGCCGACCTCGCCCTGGCAGCCGACCTCGGCGCCGGAGATGGAGGCGTTCTCCTTGAACAGGATGCCGATCGCGGCGGCGGTGAGCAGGAAGCGGACCACGCCGTCGTCCCCGGAGCCGCGGCAGAAGTGCAGGTAGTAGTGGAGCACGGCGGGGACGATGCCGGCCGCTCCGTTGGTCGGGGCGGTGACCACCCGGCCGCCGGCCGCGTTCTCCTCGTTGACCGCGAGCGCGTACAGCGTGATCCAGTCGCTGCCGTGCATCGGGTCGCTGGTGTCCGGGGCCGCCGGGGCGAGCAGGCCGGTGTCGTCGCAGGCGCCGCCGAGCTGGCGGTAGAGCCGGTGCGCGCGGCGCGGCACGCGCAGCCCGCCCGGCAGGGTGCCCTCGGTGCTCACCCCGCGGCGCACGCACTGCCGCATGGCCTGCCAGATCTCCAGCAGGCCCGCCCTGATCTCCGCCGGGGTGCGGCCGAACGCCCGCTCGTTGGCGAGCATCACCGAGCTGATCGACATGCCGGTCTTCCGGCACACCTCCAGCAGCTCCTCCGCGGTGGAGAAGGGGTGCGGGAGCACCGTCGTGTCCGGGGTGATCCGGTCGGCGCCGGCCGCCGCCTCGTCGACCACGAAGCCGCCGCCCACCGAGTAGTAGACCTTGGAGCGGAGTTCCCCGCCGTCCGCCCCGTAGGCGGTGAACCGCATCCCGTTCGGGTGGCCGGGCAGGCTCTCCTTGCGGTGGAAGTCCACGTCGCGCGCCGGGTCGAAGGCGATCTCCGGGCCGTCGGCGCCGAGCCGCATCCGCCCGGTCTCCCGGACCGACGCCAGCAGCTCCGGGACGGCGTCCACGTCGACGTCCTCCGGGGTCTCGCCGAGCAGCCCCAGGATGACGGCGGTGTCGCTGCCGTGGCCCTTGCCGGTGAGGGCGAGCGACCCGTACAGGTCGCAGCGGACCGACGCGGTCAGAGGGGCCTTCCCCTCCGCGGTGAGGCCCTCGACGAAGGTGAGCGCGGCCTTCATCGGGCCGACGGTGTGCGAGCTCGACGGCCCGATGCCGATCTTGAACAGGTCGAAGACGCTGATGGCCATGGGTCCTGCCCTCCTCGTTGAGCACAGGGGATGAAGCGGGGTCCGGTGCGGCCGGGTGTGCGCGGGGCCGCGTCCGGACGGGACGGGTAGCGGATCCGGGGCCGGCGCGGCGGTGCGGCCGGCGGTGCCCTGCCCGGTCGGCGGCGGTGCGTCCGGTGCCGCGCGGGACCCGGCAGGGTCGTTGT
>NZ_ANBB01000022.1 GCF_000341105.1 Nocardiopsis potens DSM 45234 | reverse complement strand
GGCTGTGTGGCTGTGTGGCTGTGTGGCTGTGTGGCTGTGTGGCTGTGTGGCTGTGTGGCTGTGCGGGCGGCCCCTCCTGGGCGGGGCCGCCGGAAACGGGGGCAGCCGGGCCGCGCCCGCCCCGGGCGGGGCGCGCTCGACCCGGCTGCCGCCGGACGGACCGGCCGGACCGGAAGGGCCGGCTACAGGCCCGGGTAGAGCGGGTGCTTGCGCACCAGCGCCTCGACCCGGCCGCGCAGCGCGGCGGAGTCGTAGCCCGGCTTGAGCGCCTCGGCGATGATGTCGGCGACCTCGGTGAAGTCGGCGTCGCCGAAGCCCCGGGAGGCCAGCGCCGGGGTGCCGATGCGCAGCCCGGAGGTGACCATCGGCGGCCGCGGGTCGTTCGGCACCGCGTTGCGGTTCACCGTGATGCCGATCTCGTCCAGCCGGTCCTCGGCCTGCTGGCCGTCGAGCTCGGAGTCGACCAGGTCGACCAGGACCAGGTGGACGTCGGTCCCGCCGCTGGCCACCTTGACCCCCGCCTCGGCGGCGTCGGCCTGGGTGAGCCGCTCGGCGAGCAGCCGCGCGCCGGCCACGGTGCGGCGCTGCCGGTCGGCGAACTCCTCGGAGGCGGCGGCCTTCAGCGCGACGGCCTTGGCGGCGATCACGTGCTCCAGCGGGCCGCCCTGCATGCCCGGGAAGACCGCGGAGTTGATCTTCTTGGCGTACTCCTGCTTGCACAGGATCAGGCCGCCGCGCGGGCCGCCCAGGGTCTTGTGCGTGGTGGTGGTGACGATGTCGGCGTGCGGCACCGGGTTGGGGTGCAGCCCGGCCGCGACCAGCCCGGCGAAGTGCGCCATGTCCACCATGAGCAGGGCGCCGACCGAGTCGGCGATCTCCCGGAACCGGGCGAAGTCCAGCTGCCGCGGGTAGGCCGACCAGCCGGCCACGATCATCGCCGGCCGGTGCTCCTCGGCGAGCTTGGCCACCTCGTCGTAGTCGACCAGGCCGTCGGCGTCGCGGACGTGGTACGGGACCGGGTTGAGGATCTTCCCGGAGTAGTTGATCTTCATCCCGTGGGTGAGGTGGCCGCCGTGCGCCAGGTCCAGCCCGAGGATGGTGTCGCCCGGCTTGAGCAGGGAGAAGTAGACCGCGGTGTTGGCCTGGGCGCCGGAGTGCGGCTGGACGTTGGCGTGCTCGGCGCCGAACAGGGCCTTGGCCCGGTCGATGGCGAGCTGCTCGACGACGTCCACGTGCTCGCAGCCGCCGTAGTAGCGGCGGCCCGGGTAGCCCTCGGCGTACTTGTTGGTGAGAACGGTGCCCTGCGCCTCCAGCACGGCGCGCGGGGCGAAGTTCTCCGAGGCGATCATCTCCAGGGTGCCGCGCTGGCGGGACAGCTCGCTGTCCACGGCCGCGGCGACCTCGGGGTCGAAGTCGGCGAGCGTGCGGTCGAGAAGGTTGTCCTGGTCGCTCATGCTGCTCAGCCCTCGCCTTCGGTCAGCTGGGTGTACTGCTCGGCGGTGAGCAGTTCCTTCGGGTCCTCGGACAGCTCGACCTTGAACAGCCAGCCCTGGCCGTACGGGTCGCTGCCGATGACCTCGGGGTCCTCCACCGCGGCCTGGTTGACCTCGACCACCTCGCCGGTGACCGGCGCGTAGAGGTCGCTGACCGACTTGGTGGACTCGATCTCGCCGCAGGTGTCCCCGGCGGAGACGGCGGCGCCGGACTCCGGGGGCTCGACGAAGACGATGTCGCCCAGGGACTCGGCGGCGAACTTGGTGATGCCGACGGTGGCGATGCCTTCGTTGACGGCCACCCACTCGTGCTCGTTGGTGTAGCTCAGCTCAGCGGGAACGCTCAATTTGGATTCTCCAGGAGGATCTGTGCTGTCGACCGGTCCGCGCCCGTCCGCTGCGCGCGACCTCGGCCTCGGAGTGCAGGCCTCTGTCGCGGTCCGCACCCCACCCACCTGCAAATTGTGCCGGGTGGCGGGGGCGGAGCGCACGCCAGGTCCGCGTCCGGGGCGCCTGCGGGCACCGGACGCGGGCCGGCGGGCTAGCGCTCCCGCTTGTAGAACGGCAGGTCGACCACGTCGACCTCCTCGCCGCGGCCGCGGACGTCCACGCTGAACGCGCCGGTGGAGGTGTCCAGTTCCGCGTCGACGTAGGCCATGGCGATCGGCTTGCCGAGGGTCGGGGAGGGCGCGCCGCTGGTGACCGATCCCACTTCGACCCCGTCGCGCAGCACCGGCATGCCCTTGCGCACCGGGCGGCGGCCCCGGCCGACCAGCCCGATGAGCTTGCGGGAGCGGCCCCGGTCCGCGGCGCGCCGCAGCGCCTCGCGGCCGACGAAGTCGCCCTCCTTCTCGAACTTGACCACCCGGCCCTGGCCGGCGTCGAACGGGGTGAGGTCCCGGCTCAGCTCCTGGCCGTACAGCGGCATCCCGGCCTCCAGGCGCAGGGTGTCCCGGGAGGACAGCCCGGCGGGCACCAGCCCGTGCGGTTCGCCGGCCTTGAGCAGGGCCTCCCACAGCGCGGGGGCCTCGGCGGCGTCGACGAAGAGCTCGAAGCCGTCCTCGCCGGTGTAGCCGGTGCGGGCGAGCAGCACCGGGTGCCCGGCCACGGTGTGCCGGTAGCCCGCGTAGTACTTGATCCCGTCCAGGTCGGCGTCGGTCAGCGGGGCGAGGATCGCCACCGCGGCCGGGCCCTGGAGCGCGATCAGCGCGGTCCCGGCGGAGCGGTCCTCGATCCGGGCGTCGAAGCCGGCGGCGCGCTCGGTGAGCGCGGCCAGCACCGTGCCGGCGTTGGCCGCGTTGGCCACCACCAGGTAGTGCTCCTCGGCGAGCCGGTAGACGATGAGGTCGTCCAGGACGCCGCCGTCGGCGTCGGTGATCATCGTGTAGCGGGCCCGGCCCACCGCGACCTTGGACAGGTGGCCGACCAGGGCGTGGTCGAGCGCGGCGGCGGCCTCCGGGCCGAGCAGGTGGATCTCGCCCATGTGGGACAGGTCGAAGAGCCCGGCCTTCTCCCGGACCGCGGTGTGCTCGGCCTTCTCGCTGCTGTAGCGGAGCGGCATCAGCCAGCCCGCGAAGTCGACGAGGGTGGCGCCGAGCGCCTCGTGGGCGGCGCGGAGCGGCGTCTCGCGCAGCTCCGCGGAATCGCTGCCGGCGGCTGTCATGGTGACTCCTGAGAGGATGGTCGTCGGTCGGAAACCAGCGCTGTGGCCATCCTCCCCCTCTGTCATCGGTGCCTGAGAGCTTCACCGCGCGCACGGCGCGGCTTGCACCTTCGGCGAGGGGCACCGGCGCCCCTGCTTTCCAGAGTGGTCTCGTCCGTGCGGTCCGTCGCGCCTGAGAGGTTCTCTGGGGAGGAATTGCTCCTTCGGCGGCCCGCGCCGGCTGCGCGGGCGCTCTCCCGCACGGGGTCGGCGACCGGGAGCCAGCCTAGCAGCGGCGCCGGTCACATCCCAGGCCCGGGCGGCGCGGGCCGGGGGCGCCGTGCCGCGGCACCGCCCGCACGCCGCGCTCCGGCCCGGCGGGAGGGGGCAGCGGCGAGCGGGGGTCCTCCGGCGGACCGGCGCGCGCACGGCGAGGCCCCGCGGCGGAAGCGCCGCGGGGCCGTGCGCTCCCCGGGTCAGGCCTTGCGGCGGGCGCGGACCGCCTCGGCCAGGCCCTGCAGCACCTGCTCGGTGGTGGACCAGCTCATGCACTTGTCGGTGATGGACTGCCCGTAGACCAGCTCGGCGGGGTCGCCCAGCTTCTGCGCCCCCTCCTCGATGAAGCTCTCCAGCATGACGCCCGCGATGCCCTGCTGCCCCTCGGCGATCTGGTCGGCGATGGCCTGGGCGACCAGCGGCTGGCGCTTGTGGTCCTTGCCGCTGTTGGCGTGGCTGGCGTCGATCATGACGCGGCGGCGCAGCCCGGCCGCCTCGATGGTGTCCAGCGCCGCCCCGACGTCCTCGGCGCCGTGGTTGGGGCCGGAGCGGCCACCGCGCAGGATGACGTGGCAGTCGGCGTTGCCGGAGGTGACGACGACCGAGCCGGCGCCGGCCGGGTCGACGCCGAAGAAGGTGTGCGAGGCGGCGGCCGCCCCGCAGGCGTCCACCGCGACCTGCACGTCGCCGTCGGTGCCGTTCTTGAACCCGACCGGCATGCTCAGGCCGCTGCTGAGCTGGCGGTGCACCTGGCTCTCGGTGGTGCGGGCGCCGATGGCGCCCCAGCTCACCGCGTCGGCGATGTACTGCGGGGTGATCGGGTCGAGGAACTCGGTGCCCGCCGGGACGCCCAGGGAGTTGATGTCCAGCAGCAGCTTGCGCGCGGTGCGCAGGCCGCGGTGCACGTCGTGGCTCTCGTCCAGGCGCGGGTCGTTGATCAGGCCCTTCCAGCCGAGCGTGGTGCGCGGCTTCTCGAAGTAGACCCGCATCACGATGCACAGGTCGGCGCTGAGCGCGGGGGTGAGCGCCTTGAGCCGGCGCGCGTAGTCCAGCGCGGCGGCGGGGTCGTGCACCGAGCAGGGGCCGACGATGACCAGCAGCCGGTCGTCCTCGCCGTCCAGCACCCGCTTGACCTCGGCGCGGGCGTCGGCGACCAGGTCGCTGCGCTCCGGCCCCATCGGCAGCTCGGCGAGCAGGTCCCGCGGGGCGATCAGCGGCGTGTAGCTGGTGATCCGGGTGTCGTTCGTGCTCATCATCGCTGCGCCGAGTCCTCTCCCAAGCATGCCTGAACTGCCCATCTGCACCCTAGCGGCTGGCGGGCGGACCGGCGGGCGGCGCGGGTCGAGTGTGGTGCGGCTCATCAGGGAGGGCCGGGCCGGGCGGGCCCTCCCCGCCGGTCACCCCTTCAGCCCGGGGAAGTCCTCCTCCCAGTACTCGTGCGGGTTGCGGGCCGCCTCCCCCGGGTCGCGGCCGCCCTCCGCGGTGCGCAGCTCCACCCGGCGGATCTTGCCGGAGATCGTCTTGGGCAGCGGGGCGAACTCCAGCCGCCGGACCCGCTTGTAGGGCGCGAGCCGCTCCCGGCAGAACTCCAGGATCGACCGGGCCAGCTCGGCGCCGGGCTCCTCGCCCTCGACCAGGGCGATGTAGGCCTTGGGCACCGAGAGCCGGACCGGGTCGGGGGAGGGGACCACCGCCGCCTCGGCGACGGCGGCGTGCTCGATCAGCACGCTCTCCAGCTCGAAGGGGGAGATGCGGTAGTCGGAGGCCTTGAAGACGTCGTCGCCGCGGCCGATGTAGGTGATGTGGCCGTCGGCGTCCCGGGAGGCCACGTCGCCGGTGTGGTACCGGCCGCCGCGCATCACCCGGGCGGTCATCTCGTCGCCGTCCCGGTAGCCGGCCATCACGCCGACCGGGGCGTTCTCCAGCGCCACGCAGATCTCGCCCTGGTCGGAGAGCTCTTCGGAGGCCGGGTCCTCCAGCACGATGTCGTAGCCGGGCATCGGCCGCCCCATCGACCCGGGGCGCACCTCCTGGCCGGGGGAGTTGCCGACCAGCAGCGTCGTCTCGGTCTGGCCGAAGCCGTCCCGCACGGTCAGCCCCCAGGCGGCCCGGACCTGCTCGATCACCTCGGGGTTGAGCGGCTCCCCGGCGGAGACCGCCTCGCGCACCCCGACCTTCCACCGGCCCAGGTCGGCCTGGATGAGCATGCGCCACACCGTCGGCGGGGCGCAGAAGGTGTCCACCCCGCAGCGCACGACCTGGTCCAGCAGGGCCGCGGCGTCGAACCGGCCCTGGTTCACCGCGAGCACGGTGGCCTGCGCGTTCAGCGGGGCGAAGACGTTGCTCCAGGCGTGCTTGGCCCAGCCCGGCGAGGAGATGTTGAGGTGCACGTCGCCCGGGCGGATGCCGATCCAGTACATCGTGGTGAGGTGCCCCACCGGGTAGGAGAGCTGGGTGTGCTGCACCAGCTTGGGCACCGAGGTGGTGCCGGAGGTGAAGTAGAGCAGCAGCGGGTCGTCGGCGCGGGTGGTGCGCTCGGGCGCGAAGTCCAGCGCGGCGTGCTGGGAGTCCTCGTAGGAGAGCCAGCCCTCCATGTGGCCGATGCTGATCCGGGTCCAGTGCCCGGGCAGCCCGGCGAACTTGGGGGTGTCGGCGGCGTCGGTGATCACGTGCGAGACCCGGCCGCGCTCCAGCCGGTCGGCCAGGTCGCCGCCGGTCAGCAGCGGGGTCGCCGGGATGACCACGGCGCCCAGCCGGATCGCGGCCAGGGTCGTCTCCCACAGCTCGGCCTGGTTGCCCAGCATCACCAGGATCCGGTCGCCGAACCGGACGCCCTGGTTGTGCAGCCAGTTCGCGACCTGGCGGCTGCGCTCGGCCAGCTCCCGGTAGGTCACCCGGGTCTCGCCGCCCTCCTCGTCCACGATCCGCAGGGCGAGCCGGTCCGGGTGCTCCTCGGCCGCGGGGTCGAAGTGGTCCTGCACCCAGTTGAACCGCTCCGGGGCCGGCCAGCGGAAGCCGCGCCGGGCCGCCTCGTAGTCCTCCCGGTGCTCCAGCAGGAAGTCGCGCGCCTCCCGGAAGGCGGCGGTGGCGCTGTTCTTCATGGTGGGGACCTCCGCATCCGACGTGTGAGCGGTGTCACTCTAGCCCGCACCCGTCCCCCCTGTCCCGCCGCCCCGGCCGCCTGTGGACGGACTAGCCCTGGGCCTCCCGGCCCCGCCGTCACTAGGATCTGCCGGGTGAGCGAGCTCAGCGGCGACCAGGGCGTGTGGCGGTTCGGCGAGGACGGGCTGCGGATCGAGTACGCCGACAAGTGGGGCGTGCACCGGCTGCTGCGGGCGGTGGGCGCCTGCACGGTGCCGTTCGCGGCCGTCGCCTCGGTGGACTTCCACGCCGGCAAGGGGCGCCGGAAGTGGCGGCTGGAGGTGCGGCTGGTCGAGGGCGCCGACCCGTTCCTGATGAGCGCCGGGGCGGAGGACGACGCGCCGCCGTTCGTCCTCACCGGCCCCGCCCCCGGGGCGCTGCTCGCCGAGTACCACGCCGACCAGCTGCGCGCCGCGGCCGACGGGGCCCGGCTGGCCGGCCCCGCCGCGGACCCGGGCGAGGTGGCCCGCTCGCTCGTCCCCGGCCTGCCGTTCAAGGCGCAGACCTTGGAGGGCGAGGCCGTCTTCGACGGGGAGACGGTCCGGCTGAGCTGGCCCCGGCTGATGTACAGCGCGGACAAGTGGCGGCAGAAGAGCCGCATCCTGCCGGCGGAGCGGATCCTGCGCGCGGAGTGGCAGGAGCCGGGCATCTCCGGCTACGGCGGGGTGCGCTTCCTGCTCCGGGAGGACGCGGACGTCTCCGCGGCGCTCCCGGTCTACCGGGACACCGCCGCGCTGACCTCGATGACCACCAAGGAGCACGTCCGGGTCCGGCTGCTGGCCGCGGTGGCCAACGCCCACCTGGCCGCCGGCACCGCCGCCGGGGCGGTGCCGCCCGGGGCGGGCGGGGAGCCGGCGGCCCTGGAGGCCGCGCCGCCGCCCGGCGCCCCCGCCGGCGCCGGCGGGGAGGCGGCCCGCCGGGACGCCGAGGAGGTCTTCCGCCGCATCCGCGAACTGGGCCGGCTGCACGAGGAGGGGCTGCTCACCGCCGAGGAGTTCGCCGCCAAGAAGACGGAGCTGCTGGACCGGCTCTAGTGCCCTGAGCCGTCGACGGGGGAGGGGCGCGGGCCCTGCGCCGCGGATGCCCCGGGCGGGTGTTCCTGGGATGATCCGCGGAACGGCGCCCGGAGCACCGGCCGGGAGGCGGCCCCCGGCCCCGGGGAGGACCCCTGCGCCGACCCGCCCCGGCCGCGGCTCCGCGGCCGGCGCGACCGAGAAGAGAAGGAAGGCACCACCCCATGTCCCTGCGCACCCTCTACCCGCCGATCGAGCCCTACGACAGCGGCATGCTCGACGTCGGCGACGGCGACCGCGTCTACTGGGAGCTGTGCGGAAACCCCGAGGGCAAGCCGGCCGTCTTCCTGCACGGCGGCCCCGGCGGCGGCTGCGGCCCGGACCACCGGCGGCTGTTCGACCCCGAGCGCTACCGGGTGCTCCTGTTCGACCAGCGCAACTGCGGCCGCAGCACCCCGCACGCCTCCGGCGCGGACGTGGACCTGTCCGCCAACACCACCTGGAACCTGGTCGCCGACATGGAGCGGCTCCGGGAGATGACCGGGGCGGAGAAGTGGCAGGTCTTCGGCGGCTCCTGGGGCAGCGCGCTGGCGCTGGCCTACGCCCAGGAGCACCCCGAGCGGGTCAGCGAGCTGATCGTGCGCGGCATCTTCACCCTGCGCGAGGACGAGCTGCGCTGGTTCTACCAGGAGGGCGCCTCGCACCTGTTCCCCGACGCCTGGGAGGGGTACCTGGCGCCCATCCCGGAGGCGGAGCGGGGCGACCTGATCTCCGCCTACGCGGCCCGGCTGAACCACCCCGACCGCGAGGTCCGGGTGGAGGCGGCGCGCGCGTGGAGCGTGTGGGAGGGGTCGACGGTGACCCTGCTGCCCAACGAGGCGCTCCGCGCGCACCACGCCGAGGACGACTACGCCCTGGCCTTCGCCCGGATCGAGAACCACTACTTCACCAACAAGGGCTTCTTCACCCCGGGCCGGCTCATCGAGCGGGCCGACCGGCTGCGCGGCATCCCCGGCGTCATCGTGCAGGGCCGCTACGACGTGTGCACCCCGGCGCGGACCGCGTTCGACCTGCACCGGGCCTGGCCGGAGGCGGAGTTCCACGTGGTGGACGACGCCGGGCACGCGTTCAACGAGCCCGGCATCCTGCACCGGCTGATCGAGGCCACGGACCGGTTCGCCGAGGCCTGAGCGCCGAGGTCCGAGCGCCGGGGACCGGGCGCGGGCGGTCCCCGGCGGGCTCCTCGCGGGCTTCCCGCACCGGTGCGCGGTACCGCATCCGCGGCGCCGCGGCCGATGCGGCGCCCGCGCGGGGGCGGCCGGAACCGCCCCCGCGCGGGCGCGGGCCGCGCACCGGGTCTAGGCTCGGGGCAGGCGAGCAGGAAAGCGAGGAGGATCACACCATGCGGGTCATCGCCGATTACGACCTGTGCGAGAGCAACGCCGTGTGCATGGGCATCCTGCCGGAGGTGTTCGAGGTCCGCGACGACGACAACCTCTACATCCTCCAGGAGGAACCGCCCGAGGACCTTCGGGCCAAGGTCGAGGAGGCCGTCCGGATGTGCCCCAAGCAGGCGCTCAGCGTCGAGGGGTGAACCCGGCCGCGGCCAGCGCCTCGTCCCAGGTGGTGCGCTCGGCCAGCAGCGGCCGGTAGCGCATCGTCTTCGGGGTGGAGCGCAGTCCCAGCACCCCGGTGAGCAGGCCGTCCCGGCCGAGGAACGCGACGAACTTGCGGTCCTCGGCCGAGCCGTGCACGAACTCCACCGTGTCGGCGGGGGCGGCCTGCCCCAGCAGCTGGATCTTCATCTTGTACTGGTCGGACCAGAAGTAGGGGACCGGCTCGTAGCGCTCCTGCGCCCCCTCCCCGGCCAGCAGGTTGCGCGCGGAGACCGCCGCCTGCTCCCCGGCGTTGGTCCAGTGCTCCAGGCGCATCCGCCCCCCGTACCGCGGGTGCGGGAAGTTCGCCAGGTCGCCGGCGGCGTACACGCCGGGCACGGTGGTCCGGCCGTGCGCGTCGCAGAGCACGCCGCCCGCCCCGTCGGCCAGGCGGACCCCCGAGCCGGCCAGCCAGCCGGTGTTCAGCTCCACGCCCAGGCCGCAGACGACCAGCGGCGCCTCCACCGCGCTGCCGTCGGCCAGCCGCACCCGCTCCACCCGGCCGGCCCCCTCGAACCCGGCCACCGGGGTTCCCAGCCGCACCTCCACCCCGTTGTCCCGGTGCAGCTCGGTGAGGACCGAGCCGATCCGCGGGTCCACCGCGCGGGTCAGCGGGGTGGGCGCCGCCTCGATCAGCACGACCTCCAGCCCGGCGGCGCGGGCACTGGCCGCGACCTCGGCGCCGACGAACCCCGCGCCGACCACCGCGATCCGCCCGGCGGCGCCGAACGCGTCGCGCACCGCCTCGGCGTCCTCGATGGTGCGCAGCACGTGCACCCCGGGCAGGTCGGTCCCGGGGCGGCGGGCGGTGGCGCCGGTGGCGATGATCAGCCCGTCGCCGCGGACCACCGAGCCGTCGTCCAGCTCCACCGCGCGGTCGCCGGGGCGCAGCCGCACCGCCGCGCGCCCCAGCCGCAGGTCCAGGCCGAGGGCGTCGATCTGCTCGTCGTCGCGGAGCGCCACGCCCTTGGGCGAGCCGATCCCGGTGAGCACCTCCTTGGACAGCGGCGGGCGGGAGTAGGGCCGGTGCCGCTCGGCGCCGATCAGGGTGATCCGGCCGTCGTGGCCGGCCTCCCGCAGTGCCTCAGCGGAGTGCAGGCCGGCCATCCCGGCGCCGGCGATGACGATGTCGCGCATGTGCTCTATCCCGCCTTCGTCGTACAGGTGAGGGGTCCGGTGCGGCCGGGCCGGCCGCGGTTCACAGCGGGCGGATCGCCCCGACGCTCCGTCCGCCGCCCAGGATGTCGCCGCTGAGCAGGTCGGACAGGGGCGAGACGTCCACCCCGAGGGCGTCCAGCGCGGTGAGGCCGACCATGGTGCGCGCCCGGGTCTCGGCGTCGCCGTCGCTGATCTTCACCGCGGCGGTCTCCCCGGTGGGGGCGGCGATCACGATGACCCCCTCGGCGCCGATCTTGGAGACCGCGCCGGGCAGGCCGCGCATGATCCGGGTGTCGTCGCGGCCCTCGCCCGCGACGTACTCCGGGAACGCCCGCATCGCCGCGATGACCGCGCCCTCCGGGGAGTCGGGGCCGGCGGCGACCATGGCCTGCACGCCGCGCGCCAGGCCGGTGAGCGAGATCGCCATCTGCGGCGCCCCGCACCCGTCGACCGCGGTGTGCGCGACCGGCTCCCCGGCCAGCTCCTCGATGGTCGAGCGGACCAGCACCTGCAGCGGGTGGGCGGGGTCCAGGTAGTCGCCGGTGCTCCAGCCGCGGGCGACGCAGGCGGCGAGCATCGCGGCGTGCTTGCCGGAGCAGTTCATCAGCAGCCGGGTCGGCTGCCCGCCGCTGCGCAGCAGGTCGTCGCGGAACCGGCGGCCCATCGGCCAGTCCGGCGGGCACTGCAGGTCGTCCGCGGTGAGGCCGGCCTTGGCGAGGGTCTTGGAGGCGGCCTCCACGTGGATGTCCTGGCCGCTGTGGCTGCCCGCGGCGATGGCCAGCCGGGCCCCCTCGACGTCGGCCCCGGCGCGCAGCGCGGCCACCGCCTGGAAGGGCTTGGCGGCCGAGCGCGGGAACACCGGGAGGTCGACCGGGCCGCGGGCGTACCCGGTCTCACCGGAGGCGGTCAGCCCGACCACGGCGCCGAAGTGCACGCTCTCCCGGAGGCCGGACCGGGTGGTCTCGGCGAGGGGAACGTAGGCGGGAAGCTCAGACGGCGACAGGGACACGCGTACTCCATTCGCGGCTGGTGAGGAAGGTGCCAGACGGCTCAACGTATCGCGGGGCGGACCTCTTCCCGCGGCCCGGCTCCGGCCGGGGCGCGGCCCGCCGGTGCCGTAGGGTCGGTGCCCGGTCCC
This sequence comes from Nocardiopsis potens DSM 45234, assembly GCF_000341105.1. Classification (GTDB taxonomy): domain Bacteria; phylum Actinomycetota; class Actinomycetes; order Streptosporangiales; family Streptosporangiaceae; genus Nocardiopsis_A; species Nocardiopsis_A potens. Next base: position 160,755 of record NZ_ANBB01000022.1, on the reverse strand, counting down.
CGGCGGGCAGGCGCGCCGGGCGCAGGCGGACGGGAGGTGCGCGGGACGTGCTGGAGCGGCTGGCGGACAGGCGGGTGCGGACACCGGGGGCGGTCGCCGCCGGGGCGCTGACCCGGTCGGCGGGCGCGGGCGCGCGGCCCGTGCGCGATCTGGAGTTCGCGGTGCTCGCGGTGGGGCCGGGCGGCCCCGGGCCGGACGACCGCGACCGGCCCCGCGAGGTCGGGGTGGTGCGGATGCGCGGCACCGGGGAGGTGCTGCGCGAGTTCACCACCCTGGTCTACCCGGGCGTCCCGGTCCCAGGCGCGGTGCACAGCGGCATCACCGGCGGCGACATGCTGGGCGCGCCGCGCGCCGATGAGCTGGCCGCCCCGCTGGCGGAGCTGCTCTCCGGCGCGGTGCTGGCCGCTCACGGCCTGGAGGAGGCGGAGGCGTTCCTCTCCGCGGTGCCGGGGGAGGGGGAGCGCCCCGCCCGGGTGCCGGGGCTGTGCACGCTGCGCGCGCTCCGCTCCCAGGTCGACCTGGACTCCTACTCGCTGCCCCGGGCCTCGCACGCGCTGGGCGGCCGGTGGCCGACCGGTCAGCACACCGCGCTGGGCGCGGCCCGCGCCTGCGCCCGGCTGCTCGCCGAGGCGGCGGCCGCCGCACCGGGGCCGCTGTACTACCGGGGGCCGGCCCCGCGCCCGCTGCGCGCCGAGGAGGGCGCCCCGGTCCGCCTCAAGCCGCGCACCTCGGCCCGGGGGGACCTGGGCCGTGCGGCGGAGTGGCCGCCGGTCTGGCGCCCGCTGGAGCTCCGGCCCGAGCTGTGCGGCGGGGAGTTCGGGCCCGAGGCCCGCCGCGCCGCCGAGCAGGACGCCCGGGACCGCGCCCGGCGCCGCGAGGCGGCGGCGGCCGCCGCGGCCCTCACCGGGGCCCTGGCCGCCGCCGCGGCGGGCCGGGCCGTGCTGCGCCTGCCGCGCTGACCGCCGGGACGCCCGCACTGCTCCGGGCTCTGCTCGCAGCGGGCGCGCGGTGCGCAGGGGCCGGGGTCAGAGCCCGGAGAGGGCGAGGAAGAGGGCGGCGATCAGCGCGCTGCCGCCGAGGGTGGTGAGCGCGGCCCGCCCGGTCTCGGTGAGCCGGAGGGGGAGCACGGCGGCCGCCGGGCGGAGCCGCGGGACGCGGTCGGCCAGTGCGGCGGCGACCAGGGCCGCGCCGGTGAGGAGGCACAGGAGGGAGAGCACGGGTCGGCCTTTCCGGAGGGGAGCGGAGGCGTCGGCGAGCGTGCCTGATTCTGCCCCATCCGGCGCCCTAACGGGAGGGCCCGAGCAGGGGCCCCGGCCCCGCACCCACCCCGTCGAGCTCCGCGTCGTCGTGGGCCACGACGGTGTTGAGCCCCGGCCTGTTGCTTTTGCCCGGCCACCGCCTTGCGGTCCCGTGCGGGACGTGCGTCCAGGGCCGGGAAAAGCAACAGCCCTGGGCTCGACAGGGTGGGCGCGGGGCCGGGGACCTGGGGAGAGCGGTGGCCCTGGGCTCGGCAGGGTGGGCGCGGGGCCGGGGAGGGTCAGCCGTGGCCGGGGGCCGTGGCTCCGGTGCCTTCGGAGGCCCCCAGGGCGCGCAGGGTGAAGGAGGTGACCAGCCGGTGCGCCTCGTCGAGCGCGGTCTGGCCCTGCTGGATCGGGACGCGCTGGGCGCTGATCATCGCCAGCACCAGGCGGGCGGTGGGCTCGGCCGGGACCGGGTCGAAGGCGCCCTCCTCGACGCCGTTCTGCAGCACCTCGACCAGCAGGCGCTGCATCGGCTCCACGTGGTCGGCGAGCTTCTGGTAGGCGTCCGGGCCGAGGCTGGCGCCCAGTTCGGCGGCGGCCGGGTGCGGGTGCTCGGCGAGCGCCTCCAGCTGGAAGCGGACGAAGGAGGAGAGCCGCTCCGCGGGGGCGGCGCCGCCGAGCAGGGCGGCGCGGTAGCGCTCGACGAAGCCGGCGGTGCCCTGCTCGGCGAAGGCCAGCAGTAGAGCGGCCTTGTCCGGGAAGTAGTTGTACAGCGCGGTGCGCGTGATGCCCGCCCCGGCCGCGACGTCGGTCATCGAGATCTCGTCGATGCCCTGGGTGCGGGCGAGCTCGGCGACGGCCGCCAGGATGCGCTCGCGCGTCTGGGCCCGGTGCGCGGCGATGGTCGGAGCGGAGATCTTGGGCATGGACTCCATGGTGGCACGGCGGCGCGCCGTACGGGCGCCCTCGCGCGGGCCGGAATCGGGACGGCGCCGAAGCGGCCTGCGGATCCGCCCGGCGGCCCCGGAAGCGTCGGCGGGGGCGGTCCGGTGGCTCTCGCGGGCCCTCTTCCCGCCGGGGCCGGGGGCGTCCCGAAGCCGCGGAGAGGGAGCGGGCCCGGGCAGGGGCCTCGCTCGGGCTCCTTTCCCCGCCGGGGGCGAGGGGAGGGGCCGCGGGCGGCGCGGATCGCCCGGGGCCCCTTGCTCCGTGCCGGTCCTTCCGGGTCAGGCGGCGAGGCCGTCGGCGTGCCGGCGGCCGAGGTCGGCCAGGACCTCGGTGTTGAGCTGGTAGGCGAGCCGGGTCTCGCGGATCATCCGGTGCCGGGCGGGCTCGTCCAGCTCCAGGGCGTCCAGCCGGGCGCGGTAGCCGTCCTTGAACCGGGGGAGGCTGCCGAGGGAGGAGAAGTCGTAGAAGGCGGCCCCGCCGTCCTCGCCGAAGCCGTAGGTGCGCACCGCGATCCTGCGGATGAACTGGCCGCCGGAGATGTCGCCGAGGTAGCGGGTGTAGTGGTGCGCGATGTATCCGGCGGGGTCGTCGGCCATCTGCCGGATGCGCGCGGCGTAGGTGGCGGTGGGCGGGGTGGGGGAGATGCGGTCGGCCCAGTCCGGCCCGTAGAGCAGGGCCAGGTCGCGTTCGAGGGCGGGCAGGCGGAGCAGTTCCGCGGTGATGAACGGGCCGGCCAGCGGATCGCCGGCCAGGGAGCGGCCGACCTCCTCCAGGGCGGCGTAGGCGAAGTGGTGCTGGGCGGCCATGGCGGCGTAGCCGTCCCGGTCCAGCCGCCCGTCGAGCAGCGCCTGGGTGAAGCCGTGCTGCTCGGCCTCCTGGTGGGCCTCCCAGGTGGCGGCCTTGAGTCTGGCGGAGAAGGGCTCCGCCCCGGTGCCCGGTGCGTCCATGCGGGTACTCCTCGATTCCGCGCGCGGCCCGCGTCCCCGGGCCGTCGAGGTTCTTTCTGACATGATGTCATCAAGACGGCGACGGGTGTCAAGGCGGATACGACACTCTGTCGGAAACGTGGGATGCGCCGCACCGGGCGGGATCGGAGGGAGCGGTCGCGCCGCCGGTCAGGGCGGGTGCGCGCCGGTCTTTCCCGTGTGCGCGGCGCCGGGCGGGGGCGGCCGGTATCCTGTCCGGCGGACAAGGTGTGCACAGTTCTCGAATCGGGACGAAACGTCCACGGTGGCCGAAGCGGGCCGCCGGGCCCCTCGCGGGGAGAGGAACCGCAGGCGGGGCGGCGGGAACGAGGTGCACCGGTCCGAGCGTTGTGCACGGTGGCGGCCGCGCGGCGCGCCGCCGACGGAGGGGCGACGGCGCCGCGCCGGAGCGCTGAGGCCCTCGTCGCATGTGGTGGCGGGGGCGCGCGGCGGGACATTATCGTTTGTCTGCCGTGCAAGGGGGCGGCGCGGGCGATATCGACGATCGAGGACTTGGGGCTGTGAGCGTGACGCGATCCGAATCAGCGGGGCCGGCCGGTGCCGACCGCGCCGGTGAGGCCGCCGCTGCGGCCGGCCCCGGGGAACCCCGGGTCTCCTCGGTCGATGTCCTGCTCATCGAGGACGACGCCCAGGACGCCTTCCTGGTCGAGGAGCTGCTCGCGGACACCGCCCTGGAGTGCAGGATCACCTGGGTCCGCACCCTCGGCGAGGCGCGCGGGGCGATCCCCGGCTTCCGCTGCTGCATCCTGCTCGACCTCAACCTCCCCGACGCCGGCGGCATGGACCTGCTGCGCACCGTGCTGGACAGCGCGGACTCCGCCGCGGTCGTGGTGCTGACCGGCCTGGACGACGAGCACGAAGGGGTCGCCGCGGTCGCCGCCGGCGCCCAGGACTACCTGGTCAAGGGCCAGGTCGACGGCTCGCTGCTGGCGCGCAGCCTGCGCTACTCGGTGGAGCGCCAGCGCGCCGACGAGAACGCCCGGCAGCTCCGCGAGGCCGAGCTCTACGCCCGGGAGAACATGCGCCTGGAGCGCGGCCTGCTCCCGCAGGTCCTGCTGGACAGCTCCCCGCTGTCGCACCGCACCTTCTACCGCCCCGGCCGGAAGCGGGCCCTGGTCGGCGGCGACTTCTACGACGCGGTGGAGAAGGACGGCACCACCCACGTCATCGTCGGCGACGTCAGCGGGCACGGCCCGGACGAGGCCGCGCTCGGCGTGCAGCTGCGCATCGCCTGGCGGGCGCTGGTCATGGGCGGGGTCGCCGAAGAGGCGCTGCTGCCCGCGCTGGAGGAGATCCTGGTCAGCGAGCGCACCCAGGAGGAGATGTACGCCACGCTGTGCCAGATCAGCCTGGACAACGGCGGCGAGCGCGCCCGCATCCGCCTGTTCGGCCACCCGCCGCCGCTGCTCATCGAGGCCGGCAAGGTGGAGGAGGTGTGCGCCTCCCCGCACCCGCCGCTGGGCGTCTTCCCGGACAGCGAGGCCGACGTGGAGGAGTTCGCCTTCCCCCGCGGGGCCACCCTGATGCTCTACACCGACGGCCTGGTCGACGCCTACGACGGCGGCCCGCCGGACCGGCTGGAGGTCGCGGGCCTGCGCCGGATCCTCGGCGGGGTGATCGACTCCGGCACCTCCATCGTGGACCTGCCCGAGCGCGTCGTCGACGAGGCCGAGCGGTACAACGGCGGACCCCTGCAGGACGACGTGGCCATGCTGCTGGTCACCCACGGGAGCGCCCGTTGAACCCTTGGACCCTCCGGCGCCGGGTCACCGTGCTGCTGGCGATCGTCGCCGCGCTGCTCATCGCGGCGGTCTCGGTGATCACCTTCGCCTCGCTGAACGCCCGCGAGTCGCTGGACCGGCAGGTCGACGAGCTCTCCCCGGCGCAGTCCGCGGTGCAGCAGACCATGTCGGCCTACCTCAACATGGACAACGGCATCCGCGGCTACGCGCTGACCGAGGACGTCGAGTTCCTCAGCCCCTACCAGCAGGGCGGGAACACGCTGCGCGAGACGCGGCCCACGCTCAAGGCGGTCGTGGAGAGCAACCAGCAGATCTCCGACGCCGTGCAGCGGGTGCTGGACGCCGGCGAGGCCTGGCAGCAGCAGTTCGCCGAGCCCACCAAGGACAAGGTGGAGGCCGGGGAGAAGGTCGACGCCTCCGACTACGGCCTGGGCCGGGACCTCTTCGACGAGCTGCGCCGGGCCTCCGCCGACGCCGACCGGCTGATCGGCGAGGAGATCGAGAGCGCCCGCGCCGGGTTGACCTACGCCACCCAGCAGGTGGTCGCGCTCCTCGTGCTGGTCGGCTTCACCGTGCTGATGCTCTCGGTGTTCCTCTGGGTGATGCTGCAGCACTGGGTGCTCCGCCCGCTCGACGAGCTCGGCCGGCACCTGCAGCAGGTGTCCGAGGGCTACTACGCGCACCGCATCGAGCTGCACGGCCCGCCGGAGATCACCCGGGTCGGCCGGGACGTCGACGCGATGCGCGAGCGGATCGTCAGCGACCTGCAGGAGGTCGGCGCGGCCCGGCGCAAGCTGCAGGAGCAGTCGGACCTGCTGGAGGAGCAGGCCGAGGAGCTGCGCCGGTCCAACCTGGAGCTGGAGCAGTTCGCCTACGTCGCCTCGCACGACCTGCAGGAGCCGCTGCGCAAGGTGGCCAGCTTCTGCCAGCTGCTGCAGCGGCGCTACCGGGGGCAGCTCGACGACCGGGCCGACTCCTACATCGACTTCGCGGTCGAGGGCGCCAAGCGCATGCAGACCCTCATCAACGACCTGCTGGCGTTCTCCCGGGTCGGCCGGACCAAGAACTTCGCCCCGGTCGACCTGAACACCGCGCTGGAGGACGCGCTCAACAGCCTGGAGACCCGGCTGGACGAGGCCGGCGCGGTGGTCACCGGCGAGGACCTGCCCACCATCGAGGGCGACCGCACCCTGCTCACCCAGGTCTTCTTCAACCTGGTGGGCAACGCGGTGAAGTTCCGCGGCGAGAACGACGTCCGGGTGCACATCAGCGCCCGCCGCGAGGGCGACGAGTGGGTCTTCTGCTGCGCCGACAACGGCATCGGCATCGACCCCCAGTACGCCGAGCGGATCTTCGTCATCTTCCAGCGGCTGCACACCCGGGACAAGTACGGCGGCACCGGCATCGGCCTGGCCATGTGCAAGAAGATCGTGGAGTTCCACGGCGGCCGGATCTGGCTGGACACCGAATCCGACGAGCCCGGCACCCGCATATGCTGGTCCCTGCCCGCCGCGCCCGGCGACCGGGGCGCAGAGGAGGGCGGAACGGCGGTCTCCGCAGGGGAGGGCGCCGCGACCCCCGCCGGGGGGACCCCGGCCGTCGGCCCCGCGCCGGAGGACGCCGGGGAGGGTCCCGCCGGCCGGGACGAGGACGGGGACGACGGCGGCTCCGGAGGGGCGGCCCCCGACGATTCCGAGAAGGTCTGAGACATTGAGCGAGGTCACTTTGGTGCAACCCATAGAGGTGCTGCTGGTCGAAGACGACCCCGGCGACGTCCTCATGACCAAGGAGGCGTTCGAGGAGCACAAGGTCGGCAACCGGCTGCACGTCGTCTCCGACGGGGTCGAGGCGCTGCGCTTCCTCCGCCGCGAGGGGGAGTACGCCGAAGCCCCGCAGCCGCACCTGATCCTGCTCGACCTCAACCTGCCCCGCAAGGACGGCCGGGAGGTCCTGGAGGAGGTCAAGGGCGACCCCGGCCTCGCGCACATCCCGATCGTCGTGCTCACCACCTCCGAGGCCGAAGAGGACATCCTGCGCTCCTACCGGCTGCACGCCAACGCCTACGTGGCCAAGCCCGTCGACTTCGAGCAGTTCATCCAGGTCGTCCGGCAGATCGACGACTTCTTCGTCACGGTGGTCCGGCTGCCCAAGGGCTGACCCGGCGCCGCCGGGCCGCGCGGCGCCGGCCGGGCGGGACCGGATCGCGGGCCGCCCCTTGTGGTGCTGCGGACCGAGGGCCGAACTGGAATACGGTGGGGGCATGAGCATGCCCGAACCCCGCAGGACCGCGGGCGCCTACCGCATCATCCTCGTCTGCCTCGGCAACATCTGCCGGTCGCCGATGGCGGAGAAGGTCCTCGCCTCCGACCTGCAGCGCGCCGGCATCGCCGACCGGGTCGAGGTGGACAGCGCCGGGACCGGCGGCTGGCACATCGGCTCCGGTATGGACGCCCGCGCCGCGGCGACGCTCCGGGTGCACGGCTACCCCACCGACCACGAGGCGCGGAGGTTCTCCCCGTCCTGGTTCGCCGAGCGCGACCTCGTCCTGGCCATGGACACCGACAACCTCGACGAGCTGCGCGCCCTGGCCCCGGACGAGGAGGCCCGCTCCCGGATCGCGCTGTTCCGCTCGTTCGCGCCGGGCACCGGCGCCAACCCGGAGATCCCCGACCCCTACTACGGCGGGGAGGACGGCTTCACCGCCGTGCTGACCATGGTCGAGGCGGCCGCCAAGGGGCTGGCCGAAGAGCTCGCCGAGCGCCTCGGCCCCGACCCCGCCCGCGCGCGCCAGAAGTAGGAGACCGAGTGGACAGCGAGGAGCGGATCGCCGCCCGGGTGGGCGAACTGGCCGGCCGGGAGGCGGTCCGGGTGCACGCCCTCGGGGCCTCGCACGCCTGGCGCACCTACCGGGTCGACACCGCGGACGGCCCGCCGCTGTTCGCCAAGGCGCTCCCCGAGGGGGACGCCTCCTTCCCCGGGCTGTTCCGCGCCGAGGCGCTCGGCCTGGACTGGCTGGGCCGCTCCTTCGGGTCCCCCGCGGTGCCGGTGCAGGGCTGGGACGACACCGCCCTGGTGCTGCCCTGGGTCGAGGCCCGCCCGCCCACCCCGGAGGCCGCCGAGCGGTTCGGGTACCGGCTCGCCTCGATGCACCTGGCCGGCGCGGACTCCTTCGGCGCCCCCAGGGACGGCTACATCGGCCCGCTCCCGCTGGACAACGCCCCGCACCCGGAGTGGCCGGAGTTCTACGCCACCCGCAGGCTGGAGCCCTTCCTGCGCCGCGCCGCCGACCGCGGCGCCCTCACCCCGGGCGACGTGCGCGAGGTGGAGAAGGTCATCGGCGCCGTCGAGGAGCTCGCCGGCGAACCGGAGCCGCCCGCCCGGATCCACGGCGACCTGTGGGGCGGCAACGTCATCTGGCAGGACGACGGGGCGCTGCTGGTCGACCCGGCGGCCTGCGGCGGCCACCGCGAGGCCGACCTGGCGATGCTCGCCCTGTTCGGCCTGCCGCACCTGGACCGGGTCCGGGACGCCTACAACGAGGCGGCGCCGCTGGCGGCCGGCTGGCGCGGCCGCATCGCCCTGCACCAGCTCTTCCCGCTGCTGGTGCACGTCTGCCTGTTCGGCGCGGCCTACCGCACCACCGCCATGGACACCGCCCGCGCCGCGCTGCGCGGCCCGGCGTGACCCCGGCGGCGCCCCGATGAGATGGCCGGGTCCGGCCCGACCGGGCCCGATCCCCGCCCTCGGGGAACCGCGGGACCTGCTCTAAAGTCTCACCTGACGTACCCCGATCGCCCCGATCCCCCGTACACGGGGCGCGACGAGGAGAGACCAGTGAGTTATCAGGGTGGAGGCTACGGGCCGCCGCAGGGCCCGATGCCGGGCGGACCGCCACCGGGGCGGCAGGGAGTGGGCAACCGCATCCTCATCATCTCCCTGGTGCTGGTCATGGTCGCGGCCGCGGTCATCGCGATCGGCATCGTGGTCTGGTCCTTCCGCGGCGACGGCCGGGGCGGAGGCACCGCCGCCTCCCCGCCCCCGAGCGCCTCCCCGGCCGCGGAGGAGTCCCCCGAACCCTCCCCGGAGCCCTCCACGGACGCCGACGACCTGGTCAACCCGGGCTGGAAGCTGGCGACCGCCGAGTACTACGACTTCTACTACGAGGTGCCCTACAGCGACTGGAGGATCTCCCCGGGGCGCGGCAACGACATCGGCTTCGACGAGGACGACGACGGGGAACTGGACTACGTCTGGGAGGGAGCCTCCTCCTACCTCCAGTCGCCCTGCGACGACTGGGGCGCCCGCGCCGACGTCGGCGCGTTCGGCGTGCTGGACTCCACCGACACCGAGGACTCGGCGCCGAAGGTCGCCGAACGCTGGGGCGAGCTGGGCTACAGCGGGAAGAAGGAGGACCAGGCCTCCTCCACCGAGGTCCGGTCGGTCGAGCCGCTGGAGGCCAACGGCCTCTCCGGGCACCTGGCGATCGTGGACGTCACCGTCCCCGACGGCCTGAGCGAGTGCGCGCCGGAGAAGGCCGTGGTCTACACCGCGGCCTTCCTCGACGAGGAGCGCGAGGGGCGGCTGCGCACGCTGAGCGTGGTGGCCGACGCCGGAGTCTCCGACGCGCTGAGCGAGTCCCGGATGCGCAGGATCATCGAGAGCGTGCGCGACATCGGCTGACCCGGCGCCGGCGGCCGCCCCGCCGGGGCCGGCCCCCGCCCGGGCGCCGGGTTCACCGCCGCGGGCCCTGCCGTGCGGGGCGGCGGGGGATCCGGCCGAACGGTTTGACCGTGGAGAGCAGCACCGTCGCCAGCAGGACGGTGAACGAGACCGACAGCGCGCCGAGCGCGGAGACGCGGTCGACCGCGCCGGCCGCGGCCGGGTCCGCGCCGAGCGCGCGGACGGCCGGGCCGATGCTCAGGTTGCTTCCGGCGACCAGCAGCGCGGTCAGCCCCAGCTTGACCGCCACCCAGTAGTGCCGGAACAGCCCCCACGGGGTGCCCAGGGACAGGATCAGCCCGCTGGCCAGCGCGGTCAGGCTCAGCGGCAGGATGAGCAGGCCGGACAGGAGCCCGGCGGCGCCGTAGACGGCCTCCCGGGTCGCCGCGGAGCCGGTCGCCCACCCCAGGGCGGCCAGGGTCAGCAGGCTCCCGTGCACGCCGACCCAGCCCACCGAGGCGATCACGTGCACGCTCAGCGCGGCCTTCCGCCACCCCGGCGGGAGCCGCCGGGCGCGCACGGCGCCCGGCGTCCCCGCGGCGGCCGGCGCGGTGGTCACCGCCGGCCCTTCTCGTCCCGGCCGGGCGTCCAGTTCAGCGCGCTGGCGCGCTCCATGAACTCCTCGACGGTGATGTCGCCCTTGGCGAAGCGCTCGGCCAGCACCCGGCGGGCGGCGTTCTCCGGGCTCTCGGCGGCGGGTCCGCCGGCCCACGGCGGCCGGTGGTGCCCCTTCTTGGCGCGGACCAGCAGGAACGCGGCCAGGGCGATGAGCAGGATCAGCAGGCACAGCATGGCGGCTCCAACGAAGGGTGCGAAGGGCGGCGGGCCGTGGCCGGCCCACCCGGGTCCGTATCGGGTCGCGGCCTCGGCCGCGGCGGTGAGCATCGTGGTCATGGACCCACCGTCCGCCCGCCGGGCGGTCGCGCACATCGTCCGGCCGTCGTCACCGCGGCTACGCTCCGGCGCCGACGCGCGCTACGCTCCCCGGCCGACGCGCGGGACCGGCCCGCCGGGCTAACGTCACCGGTGTGAGGTCGTTCCTTGACAGAGTCCGCGCCCCGTGGCGGTCCGGCGCCGCCCGGCGGCTCGCCCTCGACGTGCCGCTGGGCCTGCTCGTCCTGGCCTTCTCCGCGGTCTTCCTGCGCGCCGCGCGGACCCCCGGCCGGTTCCCGGAGGGCGGGCCGGAGGGCGGTCCGCCCTGGAAGGGGCCGGGGTGGGGGGACGGCCCGCCGTGGGCGGGCGCCGACCCGCTCCCGCCGGAGCCGCTCGCCTTCGCCTGCATCTGGGCGGTCGCCCTGGCGGTGGCGCTGCGCCGGTTCTACCCGCGGGCCGCGTTCGCCGCCGCCGCGCTGGGCGCCGCGGTGTTCGTCGCGGAGGTCGGCGGGAGCGGGCCGATCCTGGCCGGCATGGTGGTGACCGCCTACACCATGGCGTCCCTGGCGCCGCTGCGCTCCTGGGCGCCGTGGACCGCGGCCGTCCTGCCGCTGCTCCTGGCCGCCGGGGTCGGCCGGCCCTACCTGGGGCTGCTGGAGGCCTCCACCTACGCGGTGGCCGTCCCCTACACCACGCTGCTGCTCGCGGCGCTCGCCGTCGGCGTCACGGTCCGCGGCCGCCGGGAGAACGCCCTGCAGGAGCGCCGCGAGGAGCTGCGCCGCTCCGCCTACGAGGAGCGGCTGCGCATCGCCCGGGAGGTGCACGACCTGGTCGGGCACAGCCTCTCGGTGATCAACATGCAGGCCGGGGTGGCCCTGCACGTGCTGGACAAGCGCCCCGACCGGGTCCGCGACTCCCTCGCCGCGATCCGCTCCACCAGCAAGGACGCGCTGGAGGAGCTGCGCGGCACGCTGGCGGTGTTCCGCGAGGGCGACGGCGCCGCCCCCGCGCCCGCCCCCGGCGACGACCGGGCCCCGCTGCCCGGACTGGACCGGCTGGGCGAGCTGGCGGCCCGGATGGAGTCGGCCGGGCAGCGCGTCTCGGTGCACACTGAGGGGAGCCCGGTGGTCCCGCCCGCGGCGGTCGACCACGCCGCCTACCGGATCGTGCAGGAGGCGCTGACCAACGCGCTCCGGCACGCACCGGGGGCGGAGGCGCGGGTCCGGGTCGGCTACGAGCGCACGGAGGTCGTTGTGGAGATCGAGAACGGCGGGGCCGCCGTCCCGGAGCACGCCGAGGGGAGCGGGATCGCGGGGATGCGCGAGCGGGCCCGCGCGGTCGGCGGGAACCTGCACGCCGGGCCCCGGCCGGAGGGCGGCTTCGCGGTCCGCGCCCGGCTGCCGCTGGGCGCCCCCAGGAGCGGCCGGTGAGCGCGGTCCGCGTCGGCCTCGCCGACGACCAGGCGCTGGTCCGGATGGGCCTGCGGGTGCTCATCGAGGAGGAGGACGGGCTGGAGGTCGCCGGGGAGGCCGGGGACGGCGCCGAGGCCGTCGAGCTGGTCCGCCGGGAGCACCCCGACGTGCTGCTGATGGACGTCCGGATGCCGGTGATGAACGGCATCGAGGCGCTCCGCGCCATCGCCTCGGACGAGGCGCTGTCCGGCACCCGGGTGGTGGTGCTGACCACCTTCGAACTGGACGAGTACGTCTTCGACGCGCTGCGCGCCGGCGCGGCCGGGTTCCTGATCAAGGACAGCCCGCCGGAGGAGCTGCTGCGCGCGATCCGGCTGGCCGCGGAGGGGGAGTCGCTGCTCTCCCCGTCGGTCACCCGGCGGGTGATCTCCTCCTTCACCGCGGCGGCGCCGTCGGCCGAGGGCCCCCGCCCCGACCTGGGCGGGCTGACCGAGCGCGAGCGGGAGGTGCTCTCCCTGGTCGGCGAGGGGCTGTCCAACGCCGAGATCGCCGAGCGGCTGTTCGTCAGCCCGGCGACCGCGCGCACCCACGTCAGCCGGGCCATGGTCAAGCTGCACGCCCGGGACCGGGCGCAGCTGGTGGTCATCGCCTACCGGGCGGGCCTGGTGCGCTGAGCCGGGTCAGCCCTTCATGCTCCCGGCCATCAGGCCGCGGGCGAAGTAGCGCTGCAGGGAGAAGAAGACCAGCAGCGGCACCACCATCGAGACGAAGGCGCCCGCGGTCAGCCGCTGCCACTCGTTGCCGCGGGTGCCGGCCAGCTCGGCCAGGCGCACGGTGAGCGGGGCGACGTCCACGCTTCCGCCGGCGAAGATGAGCGCGACGAGCAGGTCGTTCCAGACCCACAGGAACTGGAAGATGGCCAGCGACACCAGGGCCGGCACGGTCAGCGGCAGCACGATGCGGCCGAAGATCGTGCCGTGCCCGGCGCCGTCGGCGCGGGCCGCCTCGATGATGCTCGAAGGCAGCCGGGACACGAAGTTGTGCATCAGGAAGATGCCGAGCGGCAGCCCGAAGACGGTGTGCGCGATCCACACGGTGGTGAACTGGAAGGCCCCCGGCAGCTCCCAGGCGGGCAGCACCTGGACGCCGCCGACCGACATCCCCTCGGAGAACAGCCGGAGCAGCGGCACCAGCGACATCTGCAGCGGCACGATCTGCAGCGCGAAGATCCCGATGAACACCCAGTCGCGGCCGGGGAAGCGCATCCAGGACAGGCAGTAGGCGGCCAGTGCCGCCAGCAGCACCACGAACACCATGGCCGGCACCGCGATGACGAAGGAGTTGACGAAGTGGCTGGCCAGCCGGCCGTCGCTGGAGCTGCCGAAGAGCACGTCCCGGTAGTTGCGCAGGGTCAGGTCGGGGTCGGCGAAGAAGGTCCACCAGCCGGTGCTCTTGATGTCCTGCTCGGGGCGGAACGAGGAGACGAGCAGCCCGGCGGTGGGCACGGTCCACAGCAGGGCGATCACGATCGCCGCCGCGCTGCCCCCGGCCCCGGAGAGCCGGCGGCGCACCCGGGCGGCGCTCCCGCCGCCGGTGCGGGCGGGGGCGGTGCGCGCGGGCGCGGTCCGTCGCTGCCGTGTCACGCGGCCTCCCTGGAACGCCGGGTGTTGCGGATCTGGATCAGTACGAGCGGGACCACCAGCACGAACAGGAAGACCGCCAGCGCCGAGCCCTGGCCCAGCTCCCCGTAGCGGAACGCCTGGTTGTACATCTCGTTGGCGATCACCGAGGTGGAGAACTGGCCGCCGGTGACGGTGCGGACGATGTCGAACACCTTGAGGGTCTGCACCGAGATGGTGATCAGCACGACCGCGGTGGTCGGCCAGATCATCGGCAGGGTGACCCGCCAGAACAGCTGCCAGGGGCCCACCCCGTCGATCCGGGCGGCCTCCACGATCTCGGTGGGGATCGCCTTGATCGCCGCGGACTGGATCACCATGGCGAACCCGGCCTGGATCCAGATCAGCACCACGATCAGCAGCAGGCTGTTGAGCGGCTGGTCCAGCAGCCACTGCCGGGGCGCGCCGCCGGCCGCGGTCCACAGCGCGTTGAGCACGCCGATCTGCTCGGCCTCGGGGGGCCGGTAGGCGTAGACGAACTTCCAGATGATGCTGGCGCCGACGAAGGAGATCGCCATCGGCATGAACAGCAGCGACTTGGCGAGCGACTCGTAGCGGGACCGGTCCACCAGCACCGCGTAGGCCAGCCCGGTGGCGGTGGCCAGCACCGGCGCGATGAGCACCCACAGCAGGGTGTTCCGGAGCACCAGCAGGATCTCCGGCCGGGTGAACATCCACACGTAGTTGCGGAACCCGACCCAGGCCTCGCCGGACCCGTCCATGAAGGACAGCGCGGTGGTGCGGATGACCGGGTAGACCAGGCCGACCCCGAGCAGCAGCGCGGCCGGGCCGAGGAAGCAGGCGGCCTGCCACCACTCGTGCCGGGTCCGCGGGCCGCGGTCCACCACCAGCAGCACCAGCCCGATCGCCGCGAGGAACGCGGAGACGGCGATCAGCAGCCACAGGAGCTTGGGCAGCTCCTCGAACACGTCGAAGCCCATGGTCCTCCAGATCGCCCGCCGCGGGTGCGCGTGCCGCCGGGCCGGGGCTCACCCGGCCCGGCCGGCCCTCAGTCCTTCCAGGAGTCCTCGATGTAGCCGAGGGTCTCCTCGGTGCCCTTGCCGTTGATCCAGTCGGTCATCCCGCGCCAGAAGGTGCCCGAGCCCACCGCGGCCGGCATGTAGTCGCCGCCGTCCCAGCGGAACACCACGTCCGGGTCGCGGAGCAGCTCGGAGGAGAGCCGGTCGATCGGGTTCTCCAGCAGCTCCAGGTCGAGGTCGCGGTGGGCGGAGAACCAGCGGCCCAGCTCGGCCCGGCTGTTCGCGAACTCGACGGTGGCCAGGTACTCCTGGACCGCGACCACCTCGGGGCGGTCGGCGAAGGCCGCGGCGAACTCGCCGCCGCCGACGATGGGGGTGCCGACCTCGGCGTCGATGGCCGGCATGTTGTAGGCGTAGATGTCGCCGTCCTCGGAGATGTCGGTCTCCTCCGGCCAGTTCGCGGCGTAGAAGGAGCCCATCATGTACTGGCCGCACTCGCCCTCGTAGACCGGGAGCCCGGCGTCCTGCTGGGAGGTGGTCGCGATGGACTTCACGCCGCCGTGGCCGCCGTTGACGTAGTCCGGGTTGCGCAGGATGCCGTCCACCCGGTCCAGGGCGTCCACGATCTTCGGGTCGTCGAACGGGATCTCGTGCTCGATCCACTGGTCGTAGACCTCGGGGCCGTGCTCGCGCAGCACCGCGTTCTCCAGCCAGTCGGTGGCGGGCCAGCCGGTGGCCTCGCCCGACTCGATCCCGGCGCACCAGGGCTTGAGCCCGTCCTCGGCCATCGTGTCGGAGAGCTCGATCATCTCGTCCCAGGTCTCGGGGATCTCGTAGCCGTTCTCCGCGAAGACCTTGGGCGAGTACCAGACCAGCGATTTCACGTTGGCGGCCTGCGGGGTGGCGTACAGCTCGCCGTCGTGCTCCACGTAGGAGAGCCAGTCCTCGGTCCAGCCCTGCTCGGCGCGCTCCCGGGCGCCCTCGGGCAGCGGCAGCGCGTCGCCGGACTCCACGAACCGGGCGAGCAGCCCGGGCTGCGGGAAGATCCCGATGTCCGGGGCGTTCCCGCCGTCCACCTTGACCTGGATCTGCGCCTCGAACTCGCCGCTGCCCTCGTAGGTGATCTCGATCCCGGTGCAGTCGGAGAACTCCGACCAGGCCTGCTCCAGCCGCTCGCCCTCCTCGTCCCGGATGGAGCCGTAGATCTCCACGGTGCCGCCGATGTCCTGCCACTCGGCGTAGGACTCGCAGGCGGCCGAGTCCTGGTCGGCCCCTCCGCCGTCCTCGCCGGCCAGGTAGGCGCAGCCGCCGGCCAGCAGGACCAGCGGCATGCCGGCCGCGGCGAGGCGGAGCTTCGGTGTCGGGGGCGGGATCGGGGCCATGCGCGCACCTCCAGGAACACCCGGCGACTGGTATAGACCGGTGGCCACCGATGTAAGTCCCTACCCGGGCGGATGTCCAGGGCCGGGCCCGATGCGGACGGCAACGGTTCCATCACGGCCGTGATCGCTCACGGCGAACAGCGGTCCGGGAAGAAAGTCGGACTCTTCTTTATTGAGTGAAAGTGACTCAACCATGGAGGGTTCGATGAGTGAAGCGCAGACCGCTGCGACGCTGCCGGTTCTCCCTCTCGACGATGACGTCGTGCTCCCCGGCATGGTGGTGCCGGTGGACATGTCCGATTCCGAGGTCCGTGCGGCCGTCGAGGCGGCGCAGGCCGCCGGGAAGGGCGGCTTCGAGGTTCCCGGCATCCGCTCCGACTCGGGCAGGCCCCGGGTCCTGATCGTTCCGCGCGTCGACGGCTCCTACGCCGGCGTGGGCACCGTCGCCCTGGTCGAGCAGGTCGGGCGCACCCCGCAGGGGGACCCCGCCGCGGTGCTCCGCGGCGCGGCCCGCGCCCGGGTGGGCTCCGGCACCACCGGCCCCGGCGCGGCGCTGTGGGTCTCGGTCGAGGTGCACGAGGAGGGCGCCCCCGAGGGCGGCCACCCCGGCAAGGTCACCGAGCTCGCCCGCGAGTACAAGGCGCTGGCCGCGACCTTCCTGCAGAAGCGCGGCGCCTGGCAGGCGATCGACACCATCCAGCAGACCGAGGACCCCGGCCGGCTCGCCGACCGCGGCGGCTACTCGCCGTTCCTCAAGACCGAGCAGAAGCTGCGGCTGCTCCAGACCTACGACGTCGCCGAGCGGCTCCGCCTGCTGATCGAGTGGACCCGCGAGTACCTGGCCGAGCTGGACGTCGCCGAGACCATCGACAAGGACGTCCAGGAGGGCGTCGACAAGCAGCAGCGCGAGTTCCTGCTCCGCCGCCAGCTGGAGGCGATCCGCAAGGAGCTCAACGAGCTGGACGGGCGCCCCGGCAGCGAGGAGGACGACTACCGGGAGCGGGTCGAGGCGGCCGACCTCCCCGAGCACGTCCGCGAGGCGGCCCTGGCCGAGGTGGACAAGCTGGAGCGGGCCGGCGACTCCTCGCCGGAGTCCGGGTGGATCCGCACCTGGCTGGACACCGTGCTGGACATGCCGTGGAACGTCCGCACCGACGACGCCTACGACATCCCCGGCGCCCAGCGGGTGCTGGACGCCGACCACACCGGCCTGGACGACGTCAAGGAGCGGATCACCGAGTACCTGGCGGTGCGCAAGCGCCGCGAGGAGCGCGGCCTCGGCGTGATCGGCGGCCGGCGCAGCGGCGCGGTGCTGGCCCTGGTCGGCCCGCCCGGCGTCGGCAAGACCTCGCTGGGCGAGTCGGTGGCCCGCGCGATGGGGCGGAAGTTCACCCGGGTCGCGCTCGGAGGCGTCCGCGACGAGGCGGAGATCCGCGGCCACCGGCGCACCTACGTCGGCGCGCTGCCCGGCCGGATCGTCCGGGCGATCCGCGAGTCCGGGTCGATGAACCCGGTGGTGCTGCTGGACGAGATCGACAAGGTCGGCACCGACTTCCGCGGCGACCCCACCGCCGCCCTGCTGGAGGTGCTGGACCCGGCGCAGAACCACACCTTCCGCGACCACTACCTGGAGGTCGACCTCGACCTTTCCGACGTGGTCTTCCTCGCCACCGCCAACGCGCTGGACACCGTCCCGGGCCCGCTGCTGGACCGGATGGAGCTGGTCGAGCTGGACGGCTACACCGAGGACGAGAAGGTGCGGATCGCCCGCGACCACCTGCTGCCCCGGCAGCTGGAGAAGGCGGGCCTGGCCGAGGGCGAGGTGGAGTTCGACACCGCGGCGCTGCGGCTGCTGGCCGGCGAGTACACCCGCGAGGCGGGCGTGCGCGGACTGGAGCGCTCCATCGCCCGGGTGCTGCGCAAGATCGCGGCCCGGGAGGCGGTGCAGGGGTCCGGGCTGCCGGTCGCGGTCGGCCCGGACGACCTGAAGGGCTACATCGGCCGGCCCCGGCACACCCCGGAGTCGGCGGAGCGGACCGCGGTCCCCGGCGTGGCCACCGGCCTGGCGGTCACCGGCACCGGCGGCGACGTGCTCTTCGTGGAGGCGTCGCTGGCCGACCCGGAGTCGGGCGCCTCCGGGCTGACCCTCACCGGCCAGCTCGGCGACGTGATGAAGGAGTCCGCCCAGATCGCCCTCTCCTACCTGCGCTCCCGCGGCGCGGAACTGGAGCTCCCGGTCGCCGACCTGAAGGACCGCGGCGTGCACCTGCACGTCCCCGCGGGCGCCGTGCCCAAGGACGGCCCGAGCGCGGGCGTCACCATGACGACCGCCCTGGCCTCCCTGCTCTCCGGCCGCCCCGCCCGCTCCGACGTGGCGATGACCGGCGAGGTCTCCCTCACCGGCCGAGTCCTGCCGATCGGAGGGGTCAAGCAGAAGCTCCTCGCGGCGCACAGGGCGGGGATCACCACGGTCCTCATCCCGTCCCGCAACGAGCCCGACCTCGACGACGTCCCCGAGGACGTCCTGGAGCAGCTCACCGTCCACCCGGTGAGTGATGTCCGGGAGGTCTTGGACTTGGCACTGGAGCCTGCGGGGACCGCCGAGGAGGCCCGGCCTGTGGCCGCCTGAGGGCGACGAGAAAGACCCTCTCGAAGTGTGGGGTCGTCGGATCGGGGGAGCCGGCGGCCCCACGCGTGCGTCAGGGGTCTCTGTGGTCCGAATGGCCACCGATGCGAGCGGATCTTCTCGGGCGCCGTCCTCGCGAATGCGGGATGCGGGGCGCCTTGAGCCGTCGGAGTGCCGCCACGGTCAGGACGCCACCACCTCATCCGGAGGTTCGGGGGGTTGGTTGCGATCCGGTGACATGTCGTGCATGCCCGAAATCGCTGAGGCTACGATGAGGGCGCTCGGCCAAGTGTGGCGGAACAAGGGGTGCGCTCCGGCCTGACTCCGAGCGCCTGGAGGGAGACTGACGGGGTGGAGCCGCTGGAGCCGTCCGATCCCGCGCGTATCGGCGGCTATCAGCTCACCCACCGCCTGGGCGAAGGCGGCATGGGCCGGGTCTACCTCGCCACCACACCTTCGGGACGCTACGTCGCCATCAAGGTCATCCGCCGCGCCCTGGCCCGGGAGGGCGACTTCCGCGTCCGATTCGCCCGAGAGGTCGATGCCGCGCGTCGGGTGGGAGGGTTCCACACCGCCCCCGTTGTCGACGCCGACCCGGAGGGTGATCCTCCGTGGGTCGCCACCGCCTACATCTCCGGCCCCACACTGCACCAGGCGGTTCGCGACGGGGGCCCCATCAGGCCCCCCGCTCTGCACGCGTTGGCGGCCGGGCTGGCCGAGGGACTCAAGGCGGTGCACGACCACGGGCTGGTCCACCGAGACCTCAAACCGGGCAACATCATCCTCAGCGATGACGGGCCCCGCATCATCGACTTCGGTATCGCCCGGCCGCTGGACTCCGAGAGCCTGACGACCCACGAGGCGGTGTTCGGCACCCTGCCCTACATGTCGCCCGAACAGACCGAGAACTCCCACGTCGGCCCGGCCTCGGACATGTTCTCCCTCGGTACCGTTCTCGCCTTCGCCGCGACCGGCACCAACCCCTTCAGCGCCGACTCGATGGCCGCGACGATCCGCCGCCTCATCGGCCCGCCCCCCGACCCCGGCGACATCGACCCCCATACCCACGCGCTCATCGTCGGCTGCTGGAACCACGACCCGGACCAGCGGCCCACCCCCGGGGCGATCCTCACCCGCTTCGGCACCCTCGGTGCCCGCGCCGCCGGACGGCCACCCGGCACCACCCGGCCGCCTGCCGACGCAGGCGGGTCCGAACCGACCACGCGTCCCCCCGCCCCGACCTTTGCCGAAGCCGGCGAATCCACCGGGCGTCCTCCCGCTCCGACCATCGTCGAACCCACCGGATCCATCACGGGCACCCCCGCGCCGCGCGCCGCGACCGGAGAGCCGGCCGACACCTTGGGGAGGCCGTGGAGGAAGAGGGCTTGGCTCATCGCCACCGTCCTCGTGGTGACCACCACCGTCGTGACGGTGGGCGAAGTCGCCCAGCGAACCGACCGCGAAGGCGACCGGTCCGATACCGCCTCCGAGGTCCCCGAACCCGCCGCCACCCTCACCGGACACGAGGAAGCGGTGAACTCGGTGGTGTTCAGCCCCGACGGCACCACCCTCGCCACCAGCGACGCGAAGTTCTCCGTGCGGCTGTGGAACACCGGCACCTGGGAGGAGAGCACCACCCTCATCGACGACGACGGCGTGATGGGCGTGGGGTCCCCGATGGTGGCGTTCGACCCCGACGGCACCACCCTCGCCACCGGCCACCGATCGGTCCAGCTGTGGGACACCGGCACCTGGGAAGAGACCGCCACCCTCGTCGAGGACGACTGGATCACTTCGGTGGCGTTCAGCTCGGACGGCACCACCCTCGCCACCAGCGACGCCGTCGGCACCGTGCGGCTGTGGGACACCGGAGCCGGGGAGGAGACCGACGTTCTCGACGGGCCCACCAACTATATGACCTCGGTGGCGTTCAGCCCGGACGACGCCATCCTCGCCACCGGCACGGCGGCCGACGAGGCGGAGGTATTCGAGGGCAGCGACGGCGGGGCCATCCGGCTGTGGGACACCGACACCGGCGACGAGGTCGCCGTCCTCGCCGAGAACGACCCCTCGTTCGAGTCGGTGGGGTTCAGCCCGGACGGCACCATGCTCGCCGCGTGTTCAGGAGGCACCGTGCGGTTGTGGGAGACCGGCACCTGGGCGGAGGACACCACACTCCCGGATCGGCGATGCACGTTCTCGGTGGCGTTCAGTCCGGACGCCACCACCCTCGCCGCCGGCGACGACGACGGCACCGTGCGCCTGTGGAATACCGGCACCTGGGAGGAGACTGCCGCGCTCCCGGCTCAGGAACGGGTGGAGTCGGTGGGGTTCAGCCCGGACGGCACCACGCTCGCCGTCGGCCACAGCGACGGGACCGTGCGCCTGTGGGAAGTCGGCTAGAACCGGAACCGTCAGTCCGAGGACGCGGTTCCGCAAAGGGCTCAGGTAGCCGACGGATGCGCGCGTCGCTCGGTGAGGGCACTGCGGGTGGCCACCGTCGGTGAAGCAGAAGCTGCTGGCCGCACACCGCGCGGGCATCACCACGGTCCTCATCCCGGCCCGCAACGAGCCCGACCCGGACGACGTCCCCGACGACGTCCTGTCCCGGCTCACCGTCCACCCGGTGAGCGACGTCCGCGAGGTCCTGTCCCTGGCCCTCTCCGCGGCCGAGACCCGCGACTCCGTCGCGGCCTGACCACCCGCCGCTCGTCAGGGGGCCCGGTAGACGGAATGGCCGCCGATCCGCCGCCACACCGACGCGCCGACCGCGTCCTCCGGATGAGCAGGGAACCCCTCACCCGTCATCGGAGGGTTCACCTCTCCGGAAGCGAGCTCCTCATCGGCCTCCCGCCCGGCCTGCTGCCGGCCCTCCTCCCAGAACTGCACACCGTTCGGGTGGACGGCGGCCTTCGGCGGAAGGACGGCCTCTCCCTCACGTACGGCGAACTCCGCGCCCCCCGGTCGGTGACGGGCGTCTGGTGCAGGGTGCGCGGGTCCGGGCGGCCGCCGGGCTCGGAGAGCAGCGCTGCCTCGGCCGCCGGGTGGCCGGGCGGGTGCCGGGGGCTGGCTACTGTGGGGCGCATGAGCTCAGAGAACGGTGAGAGCGGGCCGCAGCTGCACGTCGTCCTGATCGGGTACGGCAAGGGCGGCGAGGTGTTCCACGCGCCGCTGATCGCGGCGACGCCGGGGCTGCGGCTGGCGGCGGTGGTGACCGGGAACCCGGAGCGGGCCGCGGCGGTGCGGCGGCGGTACCCGGGGACCGAGGTGATCGGCTCGGCCGAGGAGCTGTGGGCCCGGGCCGGGGAGTTCGA
Organism: Nocardiopsis potens DSM 45234; assembly: GCF_000341105.1. Taxonomy (GTDB): domain Bacteria; phylum Actinomycetota; class Actinomycetes; order Streptosporangiales; family Streptosporangiaceae; genus Nocardiopsis_A; species Nocardiopsis_A potens. Next base: position 138,856 of record NZ_ANBB01000022.1, on the reverse strand, counting down.
GATCGCCGTGGTGACCACGCCGAACGACACGCACGCGCCGCTGGCCGCCGCCGCGCTGGAGGCCGGGCTGTCGGTGGTGGTGGACAAGCCGTTCGCGCTCGGCTCGGACCAGGCGCGGGAGCTGGTCGAGCGGGCCGAGCGGCTCGGCCGGGTGCTCACCGTCTACCAGAACCGGCGCTGGGACTCCGACTTCCTCACCCTGTGGCGGCTGATCGACGAGGGGGCGCTCGGCCGGGTGCACCGGTTCGAGTCCCGGTTCGAGCGGTGGCGCCCCAAGGCCAAGGACACCTGGCGGGACGGCGGCACCGTCGAGCAGGGCGCGGGCATCCTGTACGACCTGGGCCCGCACCTGATCGACCAGGCGATCAACCTGTTCGGCCCGGTGGCCGGCGTCTACGCGGAGCTGGACGCGCGGCGCGCCGGCGTCGCGGCGGAGGACGACGCCTTCCTGGCGCTGACCCACCGCGGCGGGGTCCGCTCGCAGCTGTGGATGAGCGCGCTGGCCGCCCGCCCCGGGCCGCGCTTCCGCGTCCTCGGCGACCAGGGCGGGTTCACCGTCCAGGGCATGGACGGCCAGGAGGACCGGCTGACCGCGGGGGAGACCCCGGACGCCGCGGACTGGGGCGTCCAGCCGGAGGAGACCTGGGGCCTGGCCGGCGCCGAGGACGACGTCCGCCCGGTGCCCGCCGTGCGCGGCGCCTACCCCGACTTCTACGCCGGCGTGCGGGACGCGGTCGGCGAGGGCGAGCCGGTGCCGGTCGAACCGCACGAGGTGGTGCACGGCCTCGAGGTCATCGAGGCCGCCCGCCGCAGCGCCGCCGAGCACCGCGTCGTCGCCCCCGGCGAGCAGGGTTGATGCCCTGAGCCGCTGCACCGATGATCTCGGCGTCGCCGGGGGTGTCGGAGCGCTCCGACACCCCCGGCAACGCCGAGATCATCGCCCGGGGCGGGGTTCGGTCGGCCCCGAGGGGCGGGGCGGCCCCCGGTCCGGTGGACCCGGTGCGGGGGCGGGGGAGGGCGGCGGCTAACGTCGGATGAGTGGACGAGTCGCTGAAGGACGGGCGGGACCGGATCGGGCACCGGGCGGGGAGCAGCGGCCACCGGCGCGTCGTGGTGGCGATGACCGCCGCCGGGATCGCCACGTTCGCCCAGCTCTACGCGGTGCAGGCGGTGCTGCCGGGGATGGCGGGGGAGTTCCGCGCGCCGGCCTCCTCGGTCGCGCTGACCGTCTCCTTCGCCACCGCCGGGCTGGCCGCCTGCGTCCTGGTGTGGAGCGGTGCGGCCGACCGGTTCGGGCGGGTGCGGGTGATGACCGCCGCGCTGGTCGCCTCCACCCTGCTCGGCCTCGCGGCGCCGTTCGCGCCGGACATCGCCTCGCTGCTGGTGCTGCGCGCCCTGCAGGGCGCCGCGCTGGGCGGGGTGCCCGCCGTCGCCATGGCCTATCTGGCCGAGGAGATCGCCCCCTCGCACCTGGGCCGGGTCGCCGGCGTCTACATCGCGGGCAACACCGTCGGCGGGATGAGCGGGCGGCTGGTCGCCGGGGCCGTGGCCGACTTCGGCGGCTGGCGCTGGGGCGTCGCCGCCGACTCGCTGCTGGGCCTGGCCGCGCTGGTGGTCTTCCTGGTCGCGGTGCCGCCCGCCCGGGGCTTCGTGCGGCGGCCGCGCCGCCGCAAGGACGGGAGCGGCGGGGCGGGCATGGCCGCCCGCCTGGCCGGGGCGCTGCGCGACCCCGGGATGATCGCCCTCTACCTCCAGGCGCTGCTGCTCATGGGCGCGTTCGTGACCGTCTACAACTACCTGGGCTTCCGGATGGCGGGCGAGCCGTTCGGGCTCTCCCCGACCCTGGTGGCGTTCCTGTTCGTCGCCTACCTGGCCGGGACGGTCGGTTCCGCCGCCACCGGCCGGGCCGTCGAGCGCTTCGGCCGCCACCCGGTGCTGGCCTGCTCGGTCATCGCGATGGCGTCCGGCGCGGCGCTGCTCGCGGTGCCCGCCTTCACCGCGGTCGCGGCCGGACTGCTGCTCCTCACGTTCTTCTTCTTCGCCGCGCACACCACCGCCGCCGCCTGGGCCGGGCACCGGGCCGCGCCGGCCGTCCGCGCGCAGGCCTCCGCGCTCTATACCCTCTGTTATTACCTGGGCTCCAGCGCCTTCGGCTGGCTCGGCGGCCTCCTCTACGACCACTGGGGATGGAACGCGGTCGTGGGCTACGTGCTCGCGCTGTGCGCGTGCGCGCTCCTCGCCGGGGCGGCCCTGCGAACCGGCCGCGGGTGAGAGAGTCGAGGTGACCGGGGCGGCGCGGCCCAGCGAGGGGCGGCGGCGCGCCCTTACCCAGTGAGCGATGCGGCGCAAAGGCGCGCGAAGGAGCGACTACCGTGGCCCAGGTTCTCGTCGTGGCAGATGACCTCACCGGGGCCAACGCCACCGGTGCCCGCTACGCCCGGGCGGGCATGCGGGTGGCCACCGTGACGCCGGAGCAGGTGTCGGTGGCCGCCGACGATTACGACGTGGTGGTGGCCAACCTGGACAGCCGGCACCTCCCCGCCGAGCAGGCCGCGGACCTGGTCGCCGACGTGGTGGAGGCGGTCTGGCCGGTGGAGCTGGTGGTCAAGCGGACCGACAGCGTGCTGCGCGGCAACGTCGGCGCGGAGCTGGAGGCGGCGGTGCGCGCGGTGCGCGAGCGCCTGCCGGGGCGCAGGGTGCGGGCGCTCATGGTGCCCGCGCTGCCCGCCTCCGGCCGGGTCACCGTGGACGGCGTGCAGCTGCTCGACGGGGTGCCGCTGGAGCGCTCCGAAGCCGCCGAGGACCCGTTCTGGCCGATGGAGACCGGCCTGGTCGCCGAGATCCTCGCGCACCAGACCGACCTGGCCGTCCGGCACGTGCCCGCCCGCCAGGTCACCCGGGAGCTGCTCACCGCCGACCTGGTCGCCGGGGACGAACCGGTGGTGCTCTGCGACGCCGTGGACGAGAACCGGATCGAGGACATCGCCGAGGCCGCCGCCGAGGCCGCCCGGAGCGAGGGCGTGGTGTGGGTGTCGGCCGACCCCGGCCCGGCCGGCGCCGCGCTGGCCTACGCGATGCGGCTGGGCGGCCGGGGCGGCGCCCCGGGCCCGCTGCTGGCCGTGGTCGGCAGCACCACCGGCCTCACCCTGCGCCAGCTGGAGACGGTGGCCCGCACCGGCCCGGTGCGCTTCGTCGACGTGGACCCGGTCCGGCTGGCCGAGCCGGGCGGGGCCCACCCGGAGGAGGTCGAGGAGGCCCTGCTGGAGCAGCTCACCGGTGCGGTCTTCCCGGAGTTCGTGGTGGTGCGGGCGCTCCCGCCGGCGCCGGGCGCCGAGGACCCGGGCGCCGCGCTGCGCGCGCTGCCCGCCGGGCTCGCCTCGGTGGTGGCCCGCGCGGTGCGCGCCCTGGAGGCCGGGACCGGGTCGCACGCCCTGCCCACCGGGCTCTACCTGACCGGCGGGGACCTCGCCGCGAGCCTCCTGGACGAGCTGGGCGTGCGGGCGTTCGCGGTCGCCGGGGAGATCGTGCCGCTGGCGGTGCACGGCACCGTCGGCGGCGGCCCGCTGGACGGGGTCCCCGCGATCACCAAGGGCGGCCTGGTGGGCGACGCGACCACGGCGGCGGAGTGCTTCGGCCGGCTGCGCAGGTTCGCCCAGGCCCGGCTGCACCAGGTCGACGCGGAGGTGCCCGAGCGGATCCCGCCGGCGGGCGGGGAGAGGCGTCTCACAGCAGGTCGGGGCGCGCAGGGCCGGAGCGGTGGTCTAGGATCTCGGGCAATTTAATCGGAACGAGTCCGCCCGGGGAACCGGGTGGACACGGCCTTGGGAGGACGATGACCCGACTCGCCTACGAAACGATCCGCCGGATGCCCAAGGTGCTCCTGCACGACCACCTGGACGGCGGACTCCGCCCGGAGACCCTGCTCGACCTGGCCGCCGAGACCGGCTACCGGGGCCTCCCGGAGGGCGGCGCGGACCGGCTCCAGGACTGGTTCTCCGGCGCCGCGCACGGCTCCCAGGAGGAGCAGCTCTCCCGCTACGAACCGGTGCTCGACCTGCTGCAGACCCGCTCCGCCCTGGTCCGGGCCGGCGTCGAGTGCGCCCAGGACCTGGCCGAGGACGGGGTGGTCTACGCCGAGGTCAAGCTCGCCCCCGAGCAGCACACCCGGGAGGGGCTCACCCGGGAGCAGGTGGTCGACGCGGTGCTGGAGGGGCTGAGCGTCGGCACCGCCAAGGCCCGGCTGTTCGGCCGGGAGGTCCGGGTCCGCCTGCTGCTCACCGCGATGCGCCAGGCCGCGGACTCGATGGAGATCGCCCGGCTGGCGGTGGCCTACCGGGACGCCGGGGTGGTCGGCTTCGACATCGCCGGCCCGGAGGCGGGCTACCCGCCCACCCGGCACATCTCCGCCTGCGAGTACATCCAGCGGGAGAACTTCAACCTCACCCTGCACGCGGGCGAGGGGTTCGGCCTCTCCTCCATCTGGGAGGCGATCCAGTGGTGCGGCGCCGACCGGCTGGGCCAGGGCGTCCGGATCGCCGACGACATCGCGCTCGCCGAGGACGGCACCGCCAAGCTGGGCCGGCTGGCCTCCTACATCCGGGACAAGCGCATTCCGCTGGAGCTGTGCCCCACGTCCAACGTGAACACCGGCGCCGTCGCCTCGCTCGCCGAGCACCCGGTGGAGATGCTCCGCCGGCTCCGGTTCCGGGTCACCGTCAACACCGACGGGCGGCTGGTCAACGCCACCTCGATGAGCGCCGAGCTCGCCCGGCTGAGCAGGGAGTTCGGCTACGGGATCGACACCCTGCGCTGGTTCACCGTCAACGCGATGAAGTCGGCCTTCGTCCCGCACGACGAGCGGCTGGACCTGATCGACCGGGTGATCAAGCCGGGGTTCGCCCGGCTGCGCACCGAGCACGTCGGCGCGTCCTTCTTCCGCCGGGAGGACCCCTGGTGACCGCCGCGGGGCGGCGGAGGGCCGGCAGGGCGCGGCGCACCGGGCGGATGGACGGTCCCCTATAACAGCGATCCATCCGCCCGGAGCCCGCTTCCTCCCCATGCCACGGGGAGGCGCTCGGGGGCGGTCCCGCGGGTCAGTCCTGCTCGGGATCGACCTCGGGGACCGGGAACGGCGGCCGGCCGCGGCCGGTGAGCCGGTGCCCGCCCCACGGGTTGGTCTCGGTGAGGGTGCCGGGCGCCTCGTGGCCGTCGGCGGTGCGCACCAGGACCGCGGTGTTGCCGGCCCGGAACTCGGCGTCGACCCCGGGGGAGGCGGAGATCCGCCCGATCCAGCGGTAGCCGCCGCTGAGCGGGTCGAAGTGGCCGGCGATGTGCGCCTCGGCCTCGACCGGCCGGTCGCCGCCGAAGACCAGGGTCACCGGGCCCTCGTACTCCTCCTCGTCGTCGCCCATGCCGCTCATGCGGCCACCTCCCGCCGCCCGCTCCGCCGGCCCGCCGCCCTCCGGCCCGGGGGCGCCCCGGACTCCCAGCGGATCCGGTAGTTGTGCGGATCGAAGCGGAGCGTCCGCAGGGCGTACTCGAAGCTGAACCCGGGCCAGAGCGTGACGTTGCGGCCCTTGTCGTTCAGGTACCAGCTGTCGCACCCGCCGGTGACCCAGACCGAGCGGCGCGTCTTGTGCTGCATCAGGGCGGCGTAGGCGGCCTGCGACTCGGGCAGCGGCTCCAGCCGGTCGGCGCCGTTGCGGGCCGCGTAGCCCAGCGCCGCCATGATGTAGCGCATCTGGGCCTCGAGGAAGAAGACGTGCGAGGTGTGCCCGGGGCCGGTGTTGGGGCCGGCCATCAGGAACAGGTTGGGGAACCCGGCGACGGTGGTGCCGTTCAGCGCCTCCAGGTCCTGGCCGTGCACGTCGAACAGGGTCCGGCCGTCGGCGCCGTGCACCACCTTGGCGGCGGGCATGTCGGTGACGTGGAACCCGGTGCCGAAGATGATGGTGTCGACCTCGCGCTCGGTGCCGTCGGCGGCGACGATCGACTTCTCCCGGATCTCGGCGACCCCGTCGGTGACCACGTCGACGTTGGGCCGGTCCAGCGCGGGGTAGTAGTCGTTGGAGAGCAGCAGCCGCTTGCACCCGGGCAGGAAGTCCGGCACCAGCTTGGCGCGCAGTTCCGGGTCGCGGACCTGCCGCCTGAGGTGCGCCTTGGCGAGCGCCTCGACGCCCTTCATCAGCGCCGGGTACTTCACGAAGCCCAGCACGTAGCTCTCCCGGCCCCAGTAGATGTTCTTCCGGAACACCTGCTGGGCGAGGGGCACGTGGTTGAAGAGCCAGCTCTCCGCGCGGGTCACGGCGCGGTCGTGCTTGGGGATGATCCACGGAGGGGTGCGCTGGTACAGGTCGAGCCGGGCGACGCTCTTCTGGATCTGCGGCACGAACTGGATCGCCGAGGCGCCGGTGCCGATGACCGCCACGTTGCGCCCGGTCAGGTCGTGGCCGTGGTCCCACCGGGCGGAGTGGAACACGGTGCCCTCGAAGTCGGCGAGCCCGGGCAGGTCCGGGATCGCCGGGTCGGCCAGCGCGCCGCACGCGCTGATCAGGAACTGGGCGGTGTACACGCCCCGGCCGGTCTCGATCCGCCACCGGTTGGCGTCCGGCTCCCAGTGCGCCCCGGTGACCTCGTGGTGGAACCGGACGTGCCGGTGGACGTCCTCCTCCTCGGCGACCCGGCGCAGGTAGTCCTGGATCTCGGCCTGCGGGGAGAAGGTCCGCGACCAGCCCGGGTTGAGCCGGAAGGAGAGCGAGTACAGGTGCGAGGGGACGTCGCAGGCGGCGCCGGGGAAGGTGTTGTCCCGCCAGGTCCCGCCGACGTCGCCGGCCCGCTCGAAGAGGACCAGGCTCTTCAGTCCGGCGCGCTTGAGCCGGGCGGCCATCCCGATGCCGGAGAACCCGGTGCCGATGATGGCCACCCGGTGATGCGGCGTCGTCTCGTTTTCGGTCACCGTGAACGTCCCTTCGGTGCGCGGGGTGCGGGGAGGGCGGGGCGGCCCGGGGAGGGGAAGGGGGCCGGGCCCGCGGGGACTCGGGCGCGTTCGAGCCCGCGGGCCCGGCCGTTCGTGCGGGCCGCGGCGCGGCCCGGGGAGGTCAGCGCGCGACCGCGGCCGGCGCGCCGGGGCGGCCGAGCAGCCCGGCGCGGCGCCAGACGTACTTGGCCGGGCCGGCGAGCAGGCCGGCCTTGTCGAAGGTCGCGACGACCTTGCGCGCCGCCCAGGTCTTGGTGTCGATGTGGTGGTGGTTGCGGCGGGCGACCTTGGCGGCCTCGCGCGGGTCCAACCCGACCGACTTGTAGACCTCGGGGCTGATCAGCCGGGTGGTGGCGAAGTAGACGACCAGCCCGAGGACGAACCGGCTGTAGGCCTTGGAGACCCGGCCGTGGTGGTCCCAGTCGCGGATCAGCTCCTCGCGGGCGTAGCGCATGTGCCGGGCCTCCTCCACCACGTGGATCCGGGAGACGGCCTGCACCAGCGGGTCGAGGGTGTCGTCGACCATCGCCTCGCGCTGCAGCTGGTCCAGGATCTCCTCGACGTAGAGCGCGCCGGCGAAGGTCAGCGGCCCGTTGGAGATCGCCTTGAACAGCCGGCCCAGGTTGTGCGTGATGAAGTCCGGCCGGTAGTGCCGGCCGGCGAGCTTCTGCGTCATCTTCGCGAACATCACCGAGTGGCGGCACTCGTCGGCGATCTCGGTGTAGGCGTACTGGACGTGGTTGGTGGTGGGGTCGCGGTCGTAGGCGTGCCGGACCAGCATCTGCATCAGGATGGTCTCGAACCACAGCCCGATGGAGGCGATGCTGGCGACCTCGTGCCGGCTGAGCTCCTTGCGCTGCTCCTCGCTGAGCCGGTCCCACAGCTCGGTGCCGTACAGCGAGATGCGCTCCGGCTTGAGGGCGTAGCGCTCCTTGTCGATGGGCGCGTCCCAGTCGATCTCGACGAGCGGGTCGTAGGAGGCCTTCGCCGAGGAGCGGAGCAGCCGCTTGGCGATGTCCTCGCGGTCGGTGATCGCCGGCTTGGGCGCCGGGGTCTGCACGGTCATCGCGGTTCTCCTTCGCGGGGGTGCGGGCGGTGGTCCGGGGCCGGGCCGGACCGGTCGGAGGTCGTCAGGGTGCGGCGGCCGGCGGGCGTCCGGCGCCGTCGTCCGGGGCCGCGCCGTGCCGTTCGCGCAGCCCCCGGGTGATCTCGCCGCCGGAGAGCTCGCCGGTGCGCACCAGCTCGGCGATCTCCACCGCCGCGATCCTGTCCACCAGGGCCGGGGCGTGCCGGGCGAGGCGCAGCGCGGCGCCGCCCAGCGGGGTGGAGGCGGTGTCGCGGGGCGGCCTGCGGGCCGCGGCCGCGCGCAGCGCGGTGAGCACGGTGTCCCGGATCCGCTCGGCGGGGACCAGCCCGTCGAGCGAGGCGCCGGCGGCGCGCGAGGCGTCGTGGATCGGGGTGTCGACGTAGCCGGGGTGCACGGTGGTCACCCCGATGTGCGTCCCGTACTCGGCGCGCAGGGTGTCCGCGTAGGCGGTGACCGCGCGCTTGGAGACGGCGTAGGCCCCGGCGAACGGGAGCGCGATGCCGGCCAGCAGCGAGGCGGTGACCACCACCCGCCCCCGGTCGCGCAGGAGCGCGGGGAGCGCGGCGGCGGTGACCCGCCAGGTGCCCAGCAGGTTGACTTCGAGGGCCTCGTAGGCGAGCCGGTCGGGCATGGCGCCGATGTCCACCGCGGGGCCGACGCCGGCGAAGTGGATCAGCCGGTCCAGCCCGCCGAGCCGGCCGATCGCCTCCGGGACGGCCCGCTCCACCTGGGCGGCGTCGGCGACGTCGCAGGCGAGGACGGGGACGGCCGGGTCGGGCTTGCGGTCGAGGCCGATCGCGTCCGCGCCGACGTGCCGCAGGACCTGCATCGCGGCACCGCCGAAGGCGCCGGAGGCCCCGGTCACCAGGACGCGCTTGCCGGCCAGGTCGGGCAGGGTCGGTCGGGGCATATGTGATCTCCTCCACACGTCTTGCCGGAACGTTACAACGAGCATTGTCACGGTGCAAGAGGGTCAAGTCGTGGAAACAGCGCGGAATCCATAGGCTTGGGGCCATGGCCGAATACCGCATCGACGAGTTGGCGCGCCTCGCTGAGACGACCGTGCGCAATGTGCGCGTCTACCAGGACCGGGGCCTGCTCTCGCCGCCCCGGCGGGAGGGGCGGGTCGGCATCTACACCGAGGCGCACCTGGCCCGGCTGCGGCTGATCGCCCAGCTGCTCTCCCGCGGCTACACCTTCGCCAACATCCGCGAACTGGTCACGGTCTGGGAGCGCGGCGGCGACCTCAACGACGTGCTGGGCTTCGAGTCGGCGGTGGGCGACCCCTGGACCGACGAGATCCCCGGGCACATCACCGCCGACGAGCTGGTGGAGCTGTTCAAGGGCGACGTCACCGACGACAACATCGAGCGGGCGGTCCGGCTCAACCTGCTGGAGGTCGACGGCGACCGGTTCCGGGTGCCCAGCCCCCGCCTGCTGCACGCCGGCGCCGAGCTGGTCGCCGCCGGCATGTCGGTGAGCAGCGTGCTGGACATCGCCGAGCGGCTGGAGGGGCACGTCGACGCCGCCGCCGGGGAGCTGGTCCGGGAGATCGCCGACCACATCCTCTCCGAGCACGCGCCGGAGGGGATCCTGCAGGGCAGCGACATAGGGGAGGCGGCCGAGCTGGTGCGCCGGCTGCGGCCGCTGGCGCAGAGCGCGGTGGACGCCATGCTCGCCCGCGCCATGGCCCGGCACATGCACCACGTCCTCGGCGACCACTTCTCCGACATGCTGGAGCACATCGCCGCCCAGCACGCCGAAGAGGCCGACCGGAAGGCCGCCGAGACCGCCTGACCCGGAGCCCCTCCCCGGCGATCTTGACGGCTATCAACGCGCGTTGATAGCCGTCAAGATCACCGGCGGTCAGAGCGGGGCGAGCTCCGTGCCGCACAACTCGGCGAGCAGGGCGGAGACCTCCTCGGGGGCCTCGACCGGGAGCATGTGGCCGGCCCGCTGCACCGTGTGCGCCCGGGCGCCGGGCAGGGCGCGGCACAGCTCCCGGACGCGGTCCGGGGCGGTCATCCGGTCGTGCCCGCCGGCCAGCACGGTGACCGGGACGCGGTGCAGCGCGTCCAGCCGCCCCCGGGAATCGTGCCGGATCAGCGCGGCGTGGCACTCGCCGAGCACCCGGGCCGGCGCGGCGTGCAGCTGCTGGGCGCAGGCGGCCACGTCCGCGACCCGGGCGTCCGGGCCGAAGAAGCCGCGCCGGACCGCCGCCCGCCAGAGCCCGGAGTGCGGGGCGGCGAGCCGGCGCACCGCCCCCACCGGCCCCGGGAGCGTCCGCAGCGCCCACATCGCCGCCCCGCCGGCCCGCTCGGCGAGCGGGGACTCCGGGTCGGCGGAGCCCGGGCCGCCGGCGGTCGCGGCGGCCAGCAGCACCCCGGCCACCCGGTCGCCGAACAGCTCCGGGCGGGCCGCGGCCAGCGCGGTCGCGGCCGCCCCGCCCAGCGAGTGCCCGCCCAGCACCACCGGCCCCTCCGCCGCGGCCTCCGCGACCACCAGGGCCAGGTCCTCGGCGAGCAGGTCCATGGTGATCGGCGCGGTCCCCCGACCGGACCCGCCGTGCCCGCGCTGGTCCCAGCGGACCACGCGGAGGGCGCCGCCGCTCCCCGAGGCCAGCCGCGACGCCTGCGCGGACCAGATATCGGAGGTGAACCCCCAGCCGTGCGCCAGCACCACGGTGCGCCGGGCCCGCTCGGGGCCGCGTACGTGCACGCGCAGTTCGGCCCCGTCGGGGGTGCGGAGGGTCTCGGTGCGGTCGGCGGCATGGCGCAGGTGGGTCATGGGGCCTCGCAGCAAGGGGGTGGGGGGAGGGCGGCGGACCGGGGCGGCGGGGCGGCGCGCGCCGCCCCGCTCTGGTTCTCCCCGGTTCTTCCCGGTTTCTCCCGCTATTCCCCGGCGGTTTCCGGGGTCCGGGCGGCGCCGGCCGCGGCGGAGGCCGGGGCCGGGGCGGCCGGGGTGATCGGCAGGCTCCGGGTGAAGCGCAGCTCGGCGAAGGCCCCGGCGGGCACCGCCGGGTCGCGCGGGTGCACCGGGGCCACCGAGCGGTACGGGGCGCCCTGCTCGGGGCGGGGGTCCGGCTCGCCGCTGTTCGGCCAGAAGGACATCGCCCGCTCGGCCTGGGCGGTGATGGTCAGCGACGGGTTCACCCCGAGGTTGGCCGAGACCGCCGAGCCGTCCACCACGTGGATCCCGGGGTGCCCGTAGAGCCGGTGGTAGGGGTCGATCACCCCGTCCTCGGGGCCCGCGCCGATCGGGCAGCCGCCGAGGAAGTGCGCGGTCAGCGGGATGTCGAAGACCTCGCCGACGGTCCCGCCCGGGAAGCCGTCGATCTTCTCGGCCAGCCGGCGCAGCACCTCCTGGCCCTGCGGGATCCAGGTCGGGTTGGGCTCGCCGTGGCCCTGCCGGGAGGTGAGCACCCGGCGGCCCAGTGCCCCGCGCCGGGTGTAGGTGGTCAGCGAGTTGTCCAGGGACTGCATGACCAGGCCGATGATGGCCCGCTCGGAGAACCGGCGCACCGACAGGCTGCGCGCGAAGACGTAGGGGTGGCGGGCGGCCTCGCCGAGGAAGCGCAGCCAGCGCGGCACCCGGCCGCCGCCGGGGACCTGGATGGTGGCCAGCATCCCCATCGCGTTGGAGCCCTTGCCGTAGCGGACCGGCTCGACGTGGGTGTGCCCGTCGGGGTGGATGGAGGAGGTGATCGCCACGCCGCGGGAGAAGTCCTCCGGCGGGTCGATGTGCCGGGTCATCGCGCCGCCCAGGGACTCGGAGTTGGTCCGGGTGAGCGAGCCGAGCCGGGCCGACAGCCGGGGGAGCAGCCCGGTGTCGCGCATCCGGTGCAGCAGGTTCTGCGTGCCCCAGGTCCCGGCGGCGACCACCACCTGGCGGGCGGTGAAGGTGCGGGCGTTGCGGCGGACCCGCCGGGCGCCGGTGGCCAGGGTGTCCACCGCGTAGCCGCCGCCGGCGGAGGCGGGCCGCTCCCGGAGGCGCTCCACCGTGGTCATCGGGTGGATCTCGGCCCCGTTCCGCTCGGCGAGGTAGAGGTAGTTCTCGGTGAGCATGTTCTTGGCGCCGTGCCGGCAGCCGGTCATGCACTCGCCGCACTCGGTGCAGGCCCGCCGGTCGGGCCCGGCGCCGCCGAAGTAGGGGTCCCCGCCGGAGCGGCCGGGCGCGGCGGGGCACGACCCGTCGGCGTCGCGGCCGTCGCCGAAGTAGACGCCCACCGGGGCGAGGTGGAAGGAGTCCCCCACGCCCATGTCCTCGGCGACCGCCTTGAGGTGCACGTCGGAGGGGGTCATGGTGGGGTTGGTGCGCACCCCCAGCATCCGCTTGGCCTGGTCGTAGTAGGGGCCGAGCTCGCGGCGCCAGTCGGTGATGCCGCGCCACTGCGGGTCGTCGTAGAAGTCGTCCAGCGGCTCGTAGAGGGTGTTGGCGTAGTTCAGCGAGCCGCCGCCGACGCCCGCCCCGGCCAGGATCATCACGTCGCGCAGCAGGTGGATGCGCTGGATGCCGTAGAGGCCGAGGTGCGGGGCCCAGATGAAGTTCTTCAGGTCCCAGGAGGTCTCCGGCAGCGTCTCGGGCGTGTGGCGCCGGCCGGCCTCCAGGACGCCGACCCGGTATCCCTTCTCGGTGAGCCGCAGCGCACTGACCGATCCGCCGAAGCCCGAGCCGACCACCACGACGTCGTAGTCGAAGGGGTCTCCATCGGTGCTCGGGGCGGGGGCTGCGGACGGGCCGGCGGGAGGCGCGGATTCAGAAGCCACAGGGGGGCACCTTTTCTGCGTCCGGGGAGGTCGCCTCGGCGTGACCGCTCTGTTGCACGGGGAGGCGAATCAACCACTTGGAAACGTGACATTAACTATTGTAATCTTCCTCACTACCCCCGAGTAGGCGTGGTCCATGTAACACGCGAGGCGATGTCCGGCGCAAGGTCCCCGATCCCCTGCCACGCCGTCCCAGAGCGGCGAGAGACTCAGGAGCAACCCCCATGCCCGACCAGCCGATCGAAGAGACCCCGGCCGAGGAGGCCCCCGACGGCGGGACCCGGTGGCGCAAGTTCGGCATCGCCGTCCTCCCCGGCCTCGGGGCGGCGGCGATCCTCGGACTGATGACCACCCAGGGACTGCTGGCCGCCTCCTTCGCGGTCTCCGGAGACAGCTTCAAGATGTCCGCCTCCTCCCTGGAGGGCGAGGGCTTCACCCAGTACGGCGACGTCGCCACCTCGGTGGACGACAGCTCCCGGCCGGTCGGGCTCTCCACGGTCGACAGCGCCGAGCTCACCGACATGTGCATGTCGGTGCTGATGCCGCTGCCCATCGGGGAGGCGACGCTGCTGATCAACGCCGGCGGCGAGCGGCCGGTGGAGGGCAGCAACCTCACCCTGGACATCGAGCAGCTGCAGGGGAACGCCGAGTTCTCCCAGATCGAGATCGGCCGCGACGCCAGCACCCTGGACAAGGCCGAGGGCGGCGCCGGCCCGGCCGGCGGCTTCGGGCTGCAGGCCGACACCATCAGCGTGCAGGACCCGGAGATCACCTCCTGGGCGGTGAACGCCGGCACGCTCAAGCTCAGCGGGCTCACCCTGGCGCTCAAGCCCGGTGACCACGAGTGCTTCTGACCCATGGCCGATGACAGCACCGCGCGCCGCGGCCCGCTGCGCGCCTTCCGCGACTGGCGGCGGAGCCGCCCCTTCTGGGGCGGCCTGCTGCTCATCATCGCCGCGGTGGAGATGCTCGTCGCCCCGTCGGCGCAGAGCCTGATCCTCCCGCTCAACCTGGTGATCTACGCGGGCATCGCGGGCATCTCCGTCTACCTGGTCAGCCTGCTGCTGATCGCACTGGGCCTGCTGGTCTGGGTGCAGCCGCAGCAGCGGATGTTCTACGGCGTGGTGGGCACCCTGCTCTCGATCGCCTCGTTCGTCACGGCGAACTTCGGCGGCTTCGTGATCGGGATGCTGCTCGGCATCGTGGGCGGGGCGCTGGTCTTCTCCTGGGAGCCGGCCCGGCCGCGGGGCGGCCGGCGCCGGGCGCGCCGCCCGCGCGGGACCGGAGCCGAAGGGGCCGGGGCGGACGGCGAGGGCGGCCGGCCGCGCGCCCTGGCGGCGGCGCCGATCGCGCTGCTGCTGGTGCTGCCCGCGGCCGCGCCGGCCGACTTCCGCTGGCCGTGGGACGACTGGTTCGGCGGCGGCGGTGACGGCGAGGAGAGCGCCCCCGCCGACCCCGGCGCCTCGCCCAGCCCGTCGCCTTCGCCCTCCCCGTCCGCCTCGGAGCGGCCCGGCGGACCGGGGGAGGAGCCGGGCGGCGGGGACCCGGAGGAAGGGGGCGGAGAAGAGCCCGGGGAGGAGCGGGAGGAGTCGGAGGAGCCCGGCGACGTTCCCGCGGACGGCGCCGACCCCGCCGAGTGCGAGCTGCGCACCGGCGAGGAGTCGGTCGCCGCCGGAGAGGAGGAGCTCCTCGACGCGGTGCGGGCCTGCCAGGCGGCCCGGGAGGCCGGGGAGTCCCCCGAGGTACCGGTGGTCCAGGGGGAGGACGGCCCGTTCACCGCCTCCGACGCCGAGTCCGGCCTCACCGCGGAGTGGCTGACCATGCGCGGCGCCCGGTTCGGCGGCGTGGTGGAGTACCCCGCGAGCAGCGGCCCCGAGCGCTACCTGCGCATCGTGATGACCGAGGGCGACGTGACCGACGGCGAGCTGTGGTGGCGGCACGGGGAGTCCCGGGCCTCGCTGGCGCTGCCCTCGATGAACCTCTCCGGCACCGACGGCGGCGACATCGTCATGCACGTCCGGTCGCTGACCATCACCATCCTCGGCATCCCCATCACCTTCACCCCCGACTTCCCGCCGCCGCTGCTGCCCTCGCACATCCCGGTGCCCAACGTCGACGTCTCCCGCCCGGTGGCCGAGGCCGACCACCTGGCGGTGGAGGGCCTCGACCTCAGAGCCGACAGCGAGGGCTGAACCGGCCCGCCCCGATGGTCCCGGCGGCGGCCCGGGGCACCGGTAGGGAGAGAGGACGGAACGGGGCGGGCCCCGGCGCCCGGGCGGAACCTCTCCGCACCGGGGCCGGGGCCCGCCCTCGGCGGAAGCCCTCCGGGCCGCGGTTCCTCCGCCCGCCGCCGTCCTCGGCGGTGGCCCTTCGGGCCGCCGGTCAGCGGGCCGGGGAGCCGGCCGGTTCGGCCGCCTCCTCGGCCGGGTGCTCGGCCTGCGGCAGCAGCCGGCTCGGCGTCCCCACGTAGGACACGTACAGCGCGTCGCGGGCCCGGGTGCAGGCGACGAAGAGCAGGTTCCGCTCGTGCTGGTGCACCTGCTCCAGCGCGACCGGGTCGCCCTCCGCGGAGTCGATGGCGGCCTTGGGCGGCAGCAGCGGGTCGCTGATCCCGACCAGGGCCACGCAGCGGAACTCCTGCCCCTTCAGCTTGTGCATGGTGCCCACCCGGACGCCGGAGCGGTCACCGGGGGCGTCCAGCGGAGCCGTCGGGATGCCGCGCGCCTGCAGCTCCTTGGTCACGTGCCGGACCACCCACTGGTTGCGCGCCGCGACGGCGACCGAGGACGGCGCCACCCCGGCCTCCAGCCAGACCCGCACCCACTCGCCGAGCGCGCTCCGCTCCTCGTTCCGGTCCCGGCAGCCGCGCAGCACCGGCTCCGGGCCGTGCAGCAGGGAGCGGTACCCGGCCAGGGTGTCGGCGTCGTCGTCGAGGCCGACCGCGGAGTGCCGGGCCAGGATGGGCATCGCCCAGCTCAGGATCTCCTGGCTGACCCGGTAGCTGATCCGCAACCGGTGGCCGCGGCCGCGCACGTTGATGCCGAGCGAGGCCAGCGACACCCGGTTGTCCGAGATGCGCTGGTGCGGGTCGCCGACGATGAACAGGTCGTCGGGGCCGACGGGCACGGCGGCGCGCAGCATCCGCCACTGCGCCGGGTGCAGGTCCTGCGCCTCGTCCACCACGACGTGCCGGTACCGCGCCCCGGTGCGGCGCAGGTGCTCGGCGGCGTGCGCGGCGATCTGCGGGTAGGACCACTCGCCGGAGACCCGCATCGCCGCGGTGTAGCGCTGGATCGCGTCCCACACCTGCGGCCTGTGCTCCGGTGCCAGGTGCAGCAGGCGCCCGCTGCGCTCGCAGCGGATGTAGTCGGCGGCACTGGTGAAGTCGTGCGCCAGGACGACCTGCTCCCACTCGTCGACCAGGAAGCGGCCGGAGTAGGGCAGCCCCTCCGCCGAGGCCGCCTCCCGCCAGCGCTCGCTGAGCGCCTCCTTGCCGAGCGCGTCCGGGATCAGCCCGGTGTGCTCGTAGACCACGCTGCGGGCCAGGCTGTCGATGGTGATCACCTGCACCCGGGAGCGCACGTCCGGCTCGGGGACGAGCCGGTCCAGGTGGCCGGAGAGGGTCTGGGCGAGCAGCCGGTTGTAGGTGGTGAGCAGCACCGACGGGCGGGTGTCGCCGGGGTGCTCGGCGGCGTCCCGGGCGGCCAGGTGCGCGGCGCGGTGCAGTGCGAGAACGGTCTTCCCGGTGCCGGGGCCGCCGGTGATCTGCGCCGATCCGGCGAACCGCGCGTCGACGATGCGGTGCTGGTTGGGGTGGAGGGTGATCTGCCATTCGTCGAAGGACTTGCCGAGGTGGGCGGAGAGCTCGTCGGGGCCGGTGACCCGGGGCGCGCCGGCCGGCGGCGCGCTGCCGGAGAACAGCTCGGCGCTGGACTGCGGCGGGACGAAGGCGGAGCCGCCCGGCTCCGCGGAGACCTCGCGGGCCAGGGCCAGCGCGTCGTCGCTGCGCCGGATCGCCACCAGGCAGCGGCCGTCGCCCGGGCCGGGAGCGACCACGCCGGCCCACTCCGGGCCGATGCGCAGCAGCCGGACCCGGTGGTCGGCCAGGTCCGGGACGGTCTCCAGGCGGGTTTCGTCGCCGTCCATGAAGGCCTGCACGACGGTCAGAGCGGCGCCGCGCACGCCGGGGTCGAGGCGGGAGAAGTCGGAGAGGAAGGTCGGAGAGATCGCGAGCTTGGGCACGTCCTGCTGTCCTCCGGTCGCCTAGGAGAAGGTGAAGGGGGGTGGACGGTCGTGGGCCGACCTGCGGTTTCGTTAGAGACATGCTCGCGGCGGAATTCCGGCAAACGCCGTGCGGAGGGCGATTCCGCTGCTTTCCCGAACCTTGGGGATGTGCATCGTCTTCGCAGGTCACGGCGGTCTTTTCGGGGGTGTTTTCGAACCCCCTCCGAAGATCTTTCCGGGGCCTTTTGCGACCTGCGGTTCTGCGCGGAGGATAGATGTCCTAAACCGTGGTAACAAGCGGTCCGAAACCGGAGAACCGGGGCCGGTGGGCCGGTCGATACCGCTGGTCGAAGAGGTGGCGGGGGAGGAGCGCGCGACACGGGTTTCGGCCGGTGCCGCCCGCCCGCCGACCGCGGTGCCCTCGGTGCGGCGGCCCGGGTCCGCCCCCCCGGGTCCGAACGGGGCCGGGGAGAGCGGGGCCGGAGCGGAGCACGGGGGCTGAGCACAGGGGCGGAGCGCGGGGCGACCCGGATCACGCCGGGGCCGGTGCGGGGCGCGTGCGGGCGTCGGCGAGACTGGACCCGGCCGGTCCGCACCCCTCCGGAGCCGGCCGCCCTTCCGGACCGAACCGACCAGGAGCCCTGCATGTCCTCCTCCGCCCCCGCCGCACCGCGGCAGCGCACCGCGCCGGTGCTCACCGCCTTCCGGATCATCGCCGTCATCGAGGCGGCCACCTGGGTCGGGCTGCTGATCGGGATGTTCTTCAAGTACGTGGTGGTGGGCGACGAGATCGGGGTGAAGATCTTCGGGCCGCTGCACGGCGTGGCGTTCATCGTCTACGTGGTCGTCGCGGCGGCCGCCTGGTACCGCCTCCGCTGGGGCCTGTGGACCGGCCTCCTCGCCCTGGCCGCGAGCGTCCCCCCGCTGGGCACCGTCGTGTTCGAGCGGGTGGCCGGCGCCCGCGGCCTGCTGGACGCCCGGGCCGGAGAGGAGCGGGCGGCGCCGGTCGGCGGCTGACCGGCGCCGGCGGCGCGGCGGAGGGGATACGCCTTTCCGGGGGTTCCGGCTAGGGTGAATCACAGCAGAGCGCACACGGGCGGGGGAGCAGTGGAGTACCGAGAACCCAACGGGCGGATGCGGGCCTCCGACGCCGACCGGGAGCGGGTCGCGGGCATCCTCCGGGAGGCCGCGGCCGCCGGCCGGATCACCCTGGAGGAGCTCCAGGAGCGGCTGGACGCGACGTTCGCCGCCCGCACCTACGACGACCTGGCGCCGCTCACCGCCGACCTGCCCGCGGAGCCCGCCTCCCGCGCCCCCTCCCGGGGCGGTGCCGCCCCGGCACCCCGTCCCGAGGAGGAGCCCTTGGTGCTCCGGGCCAAGGTCGGCAGCGTGGTGCGCCGCGGGCACTGGACGGTTCCGCGCAGGATCCGGGTCTCCAACCCGATGGGCTCCACCGTGCTGGACTTCCGCTCGGCCGAGCTGCCCGACGGGCCGGTCGACGTCGACCTGGCCACCTCCTGGGGGGAGACCCGGCTGGTGCTGCCGGACGGCGCGACCGCCGAGATCCGGGTCAACTCCTCCTGGTTCGGCCTGGTCGACAGCCGGGTCCCGGAGACCCCGGCGCCCCCGGCGCCGCACTTCACCGTCCACGGCGACATGCGCGGCGGCTCGCTCAAGGTCCGCTACAAGATGCGCCTGGAAGAGATGTTCGGCCTGCACGACTGATCCCGGCCGCACGGCCCGGCGCCGCCCGCCGCGATCCCGCCCCCGCGGAACAGAGCGGACCGGCGGTGCCGGAAGGCGGGCGCCCGGTGCCCGGACCCGCCCGGTCGTGCGGCTCCCGCCCTGCCGGGGGCGGGGGATGCGGAGAGACCGGAGAGCGGTCCGCCGCCCCTCCGGCTCAGCCCCCCGGGTTCAGGGCGCTGCGGTACCAGCCGTCCCGGGCGGCGAGCTCGGCCGGGGAGCCCTGCTGGAGCACGCGGCCCTCGGAGAGGACGTAGACCCGGTCGACTCGGTCCAGGCCGGCCAGGTCGTGGGTGATCAGCAGGGTCGAGCAGCCCTCCGCGGCGTCCAGCAGGTCGGCCACCACGGCGTCCCGGGTGTCCGGGTCCAGGTGGGCGGTGGGCTCGTCCAGCACGAGCACCTGAGGCGCGGCGAGCAGGGCGCGGGCCAGCGCCAGCCGCTGCCGCATGCCGCCGCTGAGCCGGGCGCCGTGCACGCCGACCTCGGTGTCCAGGCCCTCCGGCATCGCCTCCGCGTCGCCGTCCAGCCGGGCCCGGCGCAGCGCCTCCCACAGCTCCCCGTCCTCGGCCTCGGGCCGGGCCAGCCGGAGGTTCTCCCGCAGCGTGCTGGTGAACACGTGCGGGTCCTGCGGGACCCCGCCGACGACCCGGCGCACCTCGTCCCGGGGGTAGCCGGTGACGTCCTCGCCGCCCAGCTCCACGGTGCCCCCGTCCGGGTCGCGGAACCGGAACAGCACCTCGGCCAGGGTGCTCTTGCCCGCGCCGCTGGGGCCCAGCACGGCGACCTTCTCCCCGGGGCGGACGTCGATGTCGATCCCGTGCAGCGCCCACGGCTCCTCCGGCCCGTAGCGCACCCTGAGGCCGCGGATCCGCAGCTCGGCGGGGAGCGCCTCGGGCAGGGAGCGCTCCTCCTCCGGCTCGCGCACCAGGGACGGCGTGTCCAGCACCCCGAACAGCCGCTCGCCGGAGGCGCGCATCGCCCCCAGCCGCGCCGCCACCGCGGGCAGCGGCGCCACGATCTCGAACGCGGCCAGCGTGGTCAGCACCAGCACCGCGAACGGCACCGGGCCCAGCGTCCCGCCCTGCACCGCGGCGACCCCCAGGAGCAGCGAGCCCCACACGGTCAGCCCGGTGATCAGCGCGGTGGCCCCGGCGCCGAAGCCGAGCAGCCCGGCGTCGCGGCGGGCCACCCGGGTCAGCTCCGCGTCGGCCTCCTCCACCCGGCGCACCGCCCGGTCCATGGCGCCGTAGGCGATCAGGTCGGGGGCGCCGTGCAGGGCGTCCACCAGCGAGGTGGACAGGGCGCCGCGGGCCTCGGCCTGGCGCCGGCCCGGCCCCTTGCCCAGGGCCGCCGCGGCCAGCGGGACGGCGAGCCCGGCGAGCAGCAGCCCGGCGGCGAGCAGGGCGCCGCCGGGGGCCAGCAGCGCGGTGCACACCGCGACGGCGGCGCCGCCGGTGACCACCGCGACCAGCGGCGGGGTGAGGCCGCGGATCAGCAGGTCCTGGGTGGCCTCGGTGTCGTTGACCAGCCGGGAGACCAGGTCGCCGGAGCGGAACCGGCGGATCGGCTCGGTCCGCGCCAGCCGCTCGTAGACCCGCACCCGGACGTCGGCCAGGGTGCGGAACGCCGCGTCGTGGGTGACCAGCCGCTCCAGGTAGCGGGTCAGGCCGCGGGTGACGCCCAGCGCCCTGGTCGCCACGATCGCCACGCTCAGCGCGGTGATCGGCGGGTGCTGGGCGGCCATGGCCAGCAGCCAGGCCGACACCCCGAGCAGCGCCACCCCGGATCCGGTGGCCGCGCCGCCCAGCAGCACCCCCAGCGCGAACCGCGAACCGCGCGGCCAGGCCAGCATGATCATCCGCCGCAGCGGGTCCCGGCCGCGGCCGGCGGGGATCGGGCCGGTTCCGGTCTCCGCGCCGTCCGGCAGGGTCGCCGGGCCGGTGCCCTGCGCGCTCATCGCGCCTCCGTTCGGATCGGGCCGGTCGTGGTCATCGGGCGGCCTCCGTGGCGATCCGGCCGGCGCGCACCTCGACCACCTCGTCGACCACCGACGCCCAGCCGGTGTCGTGCGCGACGACCAGGGCGGTGCGGTCGCGCAGCAGGCGCCGGACCGCGCGCCGCACCGCGGCGGCGCTCTCCGGGTCCAGGTGGGCGGTGGGCTCGTCGAGCAGCACCACCGGCGCGTCCCGCAGGAACGCGCGGGCCAGCGCGATCCGCTGCCGCTGGCCGGCGGAGAGCCGGGTGCCGCGCTCGCCGAGCCGGGTGCGGTAGCCGTCCGGCAGCTCCCGGACGAACCCGTCGGCCTCGGCCAGCTCGGCGGCCCGGCGGACCGCCTCGTCGCCGGCGTCGGGCGCGCCCAGCCGGATGTTGTCGGCGACGGTGTCGTCGAAGAGGTAGGGGTGCTGCGGCACCCAGGCGATCCGCCGCCGCCACTCGTCCGGCGCGACCTCGGCGGCCGGCACCGGGCCGTCCGGGGCGAGGGCGCAGACCCGCCCCTCGGTGGGCTCGTTGAACCGGAGCAGCAGGGAGAGCAGCGAGGTCTTCCCGGAGCCGCTGGGGCCGGTGATCAGCACCCGGCGGCCGGCCGGGACCTCCAGGTCGATCCCGTGCAGCGCGGGGTCATCGCGCCCGGGGTAGGTCAGCCCGGCGCGCTCGAAGCGGACGCCGAGCGCGGCGCCGGGGAGGGGGCGGGCGGGGCTCTCGGATCCGGGCCGGGGCGCGGCCGCCGGGCGGCGGTCCAGCTCCTCGAAGACCTGCTGCGCCGCGGCGACCCCCTCCATGCTGGCGTGGAACCGGGCGCCGACCTCGCGCAGCGGCAGGTAGGCCTCCGGGGCGAGGATCAGCACCAGCAGCGCGGTCTCGTAGTCGAGCACGCCGTACATCAGCCGGATGCCGATCTCCACCGCGACCAGGGCCACGGCCAGGGTGGCCAGCAGCTCCAGCACGAACGCGGAGAGGAAGGCGATGCGCAGCGTCGCCATGGTGCTGCGGCGCTGCTCGCCGGTGATCCGGCGGATGACCGCGGCCTGCGCCTTGGCCCGGCGGAACACCGCCAGCGTGGGCAGCCCCTCCACCACGTCCAGGAAGTGCCCGCCCAGCCGGTTGAGCAGCCGCCACCGGCGCTCGGTGCGGGCCTGGGTGTGCCACCCCACCAGCGCCATGAAGACCGGGATCAGCGGGACGGTGACGGCGATGACCAGGGCGGAGATCCAGTCCGCCCCGGCCACCACCACGAGCACGGCGATCGGGACGAGCACGGCCAGGACGAGCTGAGGAAGATACCGGGCGAAGTAGTCATCCAGAGCATCGAGGCCACGCGTGGCGAGGGTGACCAGTTCACCGGCCGTACCCGCCCCGCCGGAACCGGTCCGCCCTGACGATCGGACCGCTTCCGGGTCCGGGGGAGGCGAGGCCCCCGGAGAGCCGCCCGGCTCCGCGCCGACCCCGGTGACGTGGGCGACGAGGCGGCGGCGGAGTTGGGACTTCGCGCGCGCCGCGGAGCGCAGGGCGGCCGTCTCGGCGCCGTAGGACAGCGCCGCCCGGGCGACCGCGACCGCGGCGACGGCCGCGATCGCCCAGGACAGTTCGTCGAGTCCCGCACCGCCGGCGGCGCCGGCGATGGTGTGCGCGAGCAGCCACGCCTGGGCCAGCACCAGCCCGGTGACGGCCAGGCCGGAGGCCGCGGTCACGGCCAGGTGGACCCGCACGGCGCTCGCCGTGCGGACCAGGCGCGGATCGAGAGGGCGCATGGGGCTCCGTTCCCTGATTCCCGGGTGCGTTCAGCCGGTCGGGGCGGCCGGCGCGGTGCCGCTCCCGGTTCCCCCACCGCCACCATAAGCGGGGACCGGCTCGATCTGCTCCCGGGTCACGCGCTTGCGGAAGACCCAGTAGGTCCACGCCTGGTAGCCCAGCACCAGCGGGAGGAAGACCACGGCCACCCAGGACATCACGGTGAGGGTGTACGGCGCCGAGGACGCGTTCTGCACGGTCAGGCTGTACGCCGGGTCGATGGTGGAGGGCAGCACGTTCGGGAAGAGCGACCCGAACAGCAGCACCGATGCGGCCCCGATGGCCACCGCGGTCGCGGTGAAGGAGAGCCCTTCCCGGCCGCGCAGCGCCAGCAGCACGCCCAGCGCCAGCGCGACCGCGGCGATGGCCGCCACCGGCCAGGTCCAGGCCTTGCCGTGGGCCAGCTGGGTCCAGAGCAGGAACGCGGCCCCGGCGGGCAGGGCCGCGAAGGAGATCCGCACCGCGGCCCGGCGCGCCGCCGAGCGGACCGGGTCGCCGGTCTTGAGGCTGAGGAACACCGCGCCGTGCAGTGCGAACAGCGACACCGTGGTGGCCCCGCCGAGCAGCGCGTAGGGGTTGAACAGGTGGAGCAGGCCGGCGGCGAGGATCTGGTCGGCGTCCACCGGCACGCCCCGGACGATGTTGGCGAAGGCGACGCCCCACAGGAAGGCGGGCACCGCGCTGCCCCAGAAGATCGCCTTGTCCCAGCCGGCGCGCCAGCGGTCGGTGTCGACCTTGGCCCGGTACTCGAAGGCGACGCCGCGGGCGATCAGCGCCAGCAGGATGAGCAGCAGTGGCAGGTAGAAGCCGCTGAACAGGGTGGCGTACCAGGCGGGGAAGGCGGCGAACATGGCGCCGCCGGCGGTGATCACCCACACCTCGTTGCCGTCCCAGACCGGGCCGATCGCGTTGATCATCACCCGGCGGTCGACGTTCTTCCGCCCGATGAAGGGCAGCAGCATCCCGACCCCGAAGTCGAACCCCTCCAGGATGAAGTAGCCGGTCCACAGGACCGCGATGGCGATGAACCAGATGGTCGCGAGATCCATTGCTGCGGTCTCCTCAGTAGGCGAAGGCGGGGACGGAGGCGTCGTCGCCGGAGCCGTCCTCGTCGAGGTCGGGGACGACGTGGGTGGGGCCGGCCTTGACGTAGCGCCACAGCAGGCCCGCCTCGATGACCGCGAGCGTCCCGTAGACCAGGGTGAACACGGTGAGCGAGAAGGCGACCTGGCCCAGGCTCACCCCGGGGGAGACGCTCTGCGCGGTGAGCAGCTCGCCGTGGACCGTCCACGGCTGCCGGCCCATCTCGGTGAGGACCCAGCCGAAGATGTTGGCGCTCAGCGCGGCGGGCAGCGCGGCGATCGCGGCGTAGTAGAACCAGCGGCTCTTCGGCAGCCGGCGGCCGCGGGTCAGCCACAGGCCCAGCAGCGAGACCGCGACGCCGGCCAGCCCCAGGCCGATCATCAGCCGGAACGACCAGTACATGACGAACACGTTGGGGATGTAGTCCACCTCGCCGTACTCGGCGTACTGCTCCTCGTACTTCGCCTGGAGGTCGTTCATCCCCTCGACCGTGCCGTCGATCTTCCCGGTGGCCAGGAAGCTGAGCACGTGCGGGATGGTGAGGTCGATGCTGTTCTCGCCGGCCTCGGTGTCGCCGACGGCGAAGGTGGAGAACGCGGCGCCGTCCTCGGTCTCCCAGTGCGCCTCGGCGGCGGCGAGCTTCATCGGCTCGTACCGCGCGGCGAGCTTGGCCTGGTGGTCGCCGGAGAGGACGACGACCGCGCCGGCGATGAGCGTGACGACCATGCCGGTGCGCAGGGCCTTGCGGAACAGCTCGCCCTCGCCGGCGGACGGGGCGACGCCCTTGTTCCCGGTGTCGCCGTGGTGCCGGGCGCGCCAGAGCTTGAAGGCGCTGACCGCGACCACGAACAGCCCGGCGGTGATGAACGACGCCGAGACCACGTGCAGGTAGGTGGACCAGGCCTGGGTGTTGGAGAGCACCGCCCAGATGTCGGTGAGCCGGGCGCGCCCGGTCTCCGGGTCGACGTCGAAGCCGACCGGGTGCCGCATCCAGGCGTTGGCGGCGAGGATGAAGTAGGCGGACAGGTTGCTCCCGATCGCCACGATCCAGATGCAGGCCAGGTGCAGCCGGCGGGAGAGCCGGTCCCAGCCGAAGATCCACAGCCCGATGAAGGTGGACTCCAGGAAGAAGGCGAGCAGCGCCTCCATCGCCAGCGGGGCACCGAACACGTCGCCGACGAAGCGGGAGTACTCGCTCCAGTTCATGCCGAACTGGAACTCCTGCACGATCCCGGTGACCACGCCCATGGCGAAGTTGATCAGGAAGAGCTTCCCGAAGAACTTGGTGGCCTGGAGGTAGGAGTGCTTCCCCGTCCGGTACCAGGCCGTCTGGAACACGGCGACGATGACCGAGAGGCCGATCGTGAGCGGTACGAACAGGAAGTGGTAGACGGTGGTGATCCCGAACTGCCACCGCGCCAGGTCCAGTGCTTCCATGCGCCTCTCCTGCTGCCGGATCTCGTGCTGCCACGGCGTCGACGAGCCGTAGTACTACAAACTGTAGTGCTACGGCGTGTAGGAGAGCGAGCCCGGGGTGGAAGATCACAGCGGGGCGGTGCGCGGAGCCGGAGCGCGGCGGCCGGCGCCGGGCCGCCTCCGTAACCGGCACGGACCGCTCCGAGCAGCGCGGACACGGGAAAAGGGGAAGGCGGGGCGGGAGGGCGGGGCGCGGTGCGCCGCGGCCGCCGGCCGGTCCGGGGTGACGGGGAACACGCGGGCGGGGCCCGCCCGGCTCAGAGCTCCCCGTCGGGCAGCGCCGGGACCGCCTCGCCGATCGCGTCGCCGACCGCCACCAGCGCCTCGGCCGGCGGCGAGTAGGACGGCGGCACGGTCACCTCCACGTAGGCCTCGCGGCCCAGCGCGGTGTAGGTGGTCGGCCGGTCCGCGGGCTCGGGCAGCCAGGCCACGCCGTTGACCACGGTCAGCTGGGAGTCGGGCCGGTAGGCCTCCGGGCGCTCCACCCCGCAGCGCAGCGCGATGGCCGGGTCACCCCAGGCCGCGACCAGGTCCGACTCCGGCTCGGTGGGGACCTGCCGCTGGCCGAAGATCTCGTCCGGAAGGCCCTCGGCGAGCGCGCCGCAGAGCCGCTCGGCCTCCGGCTCCGGGGAGGGGAGGGGGACCTGGACCGCGCCCGCGGTGCAGCCGGCGAGGAGCAGCAGGGTCGCCGCGGATGCCCCCGCGGCGGCGCGTCGTCTCATCGGTCCTCCAGCCCCTCGGCTCGGCCCGGGGCTCACGGGCCGGCTCAGATCTGCACGATCGGACAGGTCAGCGTGCGCGCGATGCCGTCCAGCCGCTGGATCCGGGCGACCACCAGGCGGCCCAGCTCGTCGATGTCGCCGGCCTCGGCGTGCACGATCACATCGTAGGGGCCCGTCACGTCATCGGCCCGGGTGACGCCGTCGATGCCGCGGATCCGGTCGACCAGGTCGCCGGCGAGCCCGGCGTCGGTCTGCACGAGAACATAGGCCTGCACCATGGTGGAACCCTCCCAGGGAACTACGGATGCCGCGGCGGCACGGTACCGCCCGGCGGGGGAACGCGCGCGGGTCCAGACCAGTGCGCCAGGCCGACACCGTACCCTGTTGCCCGTGGCGAGCACGATTGGGGACCTGGGCGAATTCGGGCTGATCGCACGCGTGACGGCCAGATTCCCCGAGACGGACGATGTAATCCTCGGACCCGGGGACGACGCCGCCGTCGTCGGCGCCCCCGACCGGCGCGTGGTGGCGACCATGGACGTCCTGGTGGAGGGGGCCCACTTCCGCCGGGACTGGTCGGCCGCGCGCGACGTCGGGCACAAGGCGGTCGCGCAGAACTGCGCCGACGTCGAGGCGATGGGCGCCCGCCCCACCGCGCTCCTCATCGGCCTGGCCGTCCCCCCCGACCTGCCGGTCGACTGGGCCGACGGGTTCGCCGAAGGGGTGCGCGCCGAGTGCGCGGCGGCCGGCGCCGCGGTGGCCGGCGGGGACACCGTGCGCTCCGACCGGATCACGGTCTCCGTCACCGCGCTCGGCTCCCTGGACGGGGGCCGGGCGGTGACCCGCGCGGGCGCCCGGCCGGGGGACGCGGTCGCGGTCGCCGGGACGCTCGGGCTGTCCGCGGCCGGGATGGCGCTGCTCATCGCGGGCGCCGAGGAGGAGGCGGTGGAGAAGGCCGGGGCCCGGGCCGCCCTGGACGAGCACCGCCGCCCCGCCCCGCCCTACGGCGCGGGGCCGCGCGCGGCCCGGGCCGGCGCCACCGCCATGCTCGACGTCAGCGACGGGCTGCTGCAGGACCTCGGGCACATCGCCGCGGCCTCGGGGGTCGCCGTCGACCTGCGCCGCGCGGCCCTCGTCCCGCCTCCGGGGCTGGCCGAGGCCGCCGCGCTGCTGGCCGGATACGGCCACCGCCGGGAGGCCGCCGACTACATGCTGGCCGGGGGAGAGGACCACGCCCTGGCCGCGGCCTTCCCCCCGGAGGCGGTCCCCGAGGGCTGGGCGGTCATCGGCGAGGTCCGGGAAGGCGGGGGCGTCACCGTGGACGGCCGCCCGCCGGCCCGGTCCGGATGGGACCATTTCGGCTGAGGCGCCGCCGTGCCCGGGGCGGACGGCAAACGATGCGTCAGGCTTCTCCAGAGCGCGTTAGCCGGGTCGGGCTTAGGGGGTAAATCACGCTAAGCTGTCGCCCCGTGCCGCCGATGCGGCCACAGGGCATGCGGGCCCGGCGGGCATGGAACAGAGCCGAGAGGGCGCCCCGGCCTCCGGGCCGGGGAGCGAGGCGCGGCCGAGCGGTACGGGAACGGCGCCGACGGGGCGCCCTCCGCTGCGGCTCGGGAAACGGTCGGAAGGCGTTGTATGGGGCGGTCAGAGGCAGCCGGTCGGGGCCGGCGCGGCGCGCACCGGTCCGAGCCGGAGAACTCCGGCCCCCTGGCGACGGTCGGCCACGTCCTGGAGAGCACCGTCCCCAAGCGGGTCCGCCCGCCCCGGCTGCTCAGCGTCCTGATCATCTCCGGGGTGATGATCGGGCTGGTGCTGTTCGGCTACAGCACCACCCAGATCTACCTCCGGTTCAGCGAACCCCCGGTCGACCACGGGGCCGGCCCCGCGCCCGGCGGTGAGCTCGACTCCGCGCCCAGCCCGGACGCGGGCGGGGAGCGGGACGACACCACCTCGCAGACCGGCGCGGAGCAGCCCGGCGAGGAGCCCGGGCAGGACGCCGAGGAGCCGGAGCGGTCCCCGCAGGCCGCCCAGGAGGAGGACGGCGCGGAGGCGCCCGGCGGCGCCGGCGCGGTCAGCTACTCCACGGTCGAGTCCTCGGAGTCCAACTTCACCGGCCGGGTCACCGTCACCAACACCGGCGACGGCGCGATGGACGGCTGGGAGCTGGTGCTCGGCTTCTCCGACGCCACCGTCACCTCGGCCTGGGACGTCGATTGGGAGGCCACCTCCGACGGCGTCGTCGCCCGGCAGCCCTCCTGGTCCGGCGGCATCGCCCCCGGCGAGTCGGTGACGGTGAACTTCACCGCCGAGGGCCCCGCCCAGGAGCCGACCAGCTGCACGCTGAACGGCGCCCCCTGCTCCTAGCGGCCCCCGCAGCGTCGAGACCACCGGTTCCGGGGAACGACGAAAGCGCCGCGCGGCCGTGTCCGGCCGTGCGGCGCTCTGCTGTACTGCCCCGGTGGGCGGGCGGTGCGGCCCGCTCCCGGATCAGTGGTCGACCTTGCCCGCCTTGATGCAGGAGGTGCACACCTTCAGGCGCTTGGGCGTACCGCCCTGCTGGGTGCGCACGGTCTGGATGTTGGGGTTCCAGCGGCGGCGGGTGCGGCGGTGCGAGTGGGAGACACTGTTACCGAACCCTGGGCCCTTGCCGCAGACGTCGCAGACGGAAGCCACGGTAACTCCATTCAAGCGCTCGGGCCCGCATGCGCTCGGCACGCGTTGCTGTGTCGACCCGAGAGAGGTCTGATGATCAAGGCAGGTCGGCGCGGTGCGCCAACCGTGGAAGCGTACACGATGACCTGGGCGTCCGCTAAACGGAGCGGTCGCCGCTGATCGGTCGGTGTCCGCGTGTTCCCCGGAGGGGCGCCGTCGGCGTGCCTCCCCCGCCGGGAATGCTCGAACGAGTATAACCCGGCCCCGGGTCCGCGGGCGTCGCGCGAAGTCGGCGGGGGGTCCTACGGTGGGACCCGCGGGGCCGCACAGGCCGTGGCACGCGGGCGGTCCGCGAACGCGGGAACGCCCAGGGACCGGGAGGGGAACCGGTGGTCGTTCAGGACGAACCGCTGCGCACGACGCAGGGCGGGACGGCGGCGAAGAAGCTCGCCGCGGAGTTGGACCTGCACACCGCGGGCGACCTCCTGCGCCACTACCCGCGCCGGTACGCCACCCGCGGCGAGCTCACCGACCTGGCCTCGCTCGCCGAGGGGGAGCAGGTGACGGTGGTCGCCGAGGTGCTCAGCGCGACCCGCCGGGACCTGCGCGGCGGCCGCGGGCCGCGCAGCCTGCTGGAGGCGGCCATCACCGACGGAACCGGCCGGCTCACCCTGGCCTTCTTCCACAACACCGGCTACCACCTGCGCGAACTCCGCCCCGGGCGGCGCGGCATGTTCGCCGGCAAGGTCTCCACCTACCGGGGCAAGAAGCAGCTGGCCCACCCGGTCTACGAGATGCTCCCCGACGACGGCACCGGCGAGGGGCGCGCCCAGGAGTTCGCCGAGCGCCCGATCCCGATCTACCCCGCGACCAAGGGCGTGTCCTCGATGGACATCACCCGCTGCATCGCCGCGCTGCTCGGCCCGCGCGGCGGCGACCCCGGGATCGACGACCCGATGCCCGCCGAGGTCCGCGACCGGCAGCGCCTGATCGGCCTGGGCGCCGCGCTGGAGAAGATCCACCGCCCCGACGACATGGCCGAGATCGGCCCGGCCCGCAAGCGGCTCAAGTGGGACGAGGCGTTCGTGCTCCAGCTGGCCCTGGCGCAGCGGCGCCGGGCGGCCGAGGAGGTCCCGGCCCGCCCCCGGCCGCGCCGCTCCGGCGGCCTGCTCGACGCCTTCGACGCCCGGCTCCCGTTCGAGCTCACCGACGGCCAGCGCGAGGTCGGCGAGTCCGTCGCGGCCGGCCTCGACTCCGCCCACCCCATGCACCGCCTGCTCCAGGGCGACGTCGGGGCGGGCAAGACCCTGGTCGCGCTGCGCGCGATGCTGCAGGTGGTCGACGCCGGCGGGCAGGCGGTGCTGCTCGCCCCCACCGAGGTCCTCGCCCAGCAGCACCACCGGTCGATCACGAAGATGCTGGGCCCGCTGGCCGAGGCGGGCCGGATCGGCGGCGCGGAGGAGGCCACCCGGGTGGCGCTGCTCACCGGCTCGCAGGGGGCCGCCGCCCGGCGCGAGGCGCTGCTGGAGGCCGCCTCCGGCCAGGCCGGGATCGTGGTCGGCACGCACGCCCTGCTCCAGGAGCACGTCTCCTTCGCCGACCTGGGCCTGGTCGTGGTGGACGAGCAGCACCGGTTCGGCGTGGAGCAGCGCGACGCCCTGCGCGAGAAGGCCGCCGAGGGCCGCCCGCACGTGCTGGTGATGACCGCCACCCCCATCCCGCGCACCGTGGCCATGACCGTCTACGGCGACCTGGACGTGGTCTCGCTCACCCAGCTGCCCGGCGGCCGGGCGCCGATCTCCACGCACGTGGTGCCCGCCCGGGAGAAGCCGCACTACCTGGCCCGCGCCTGGGAGCGGATCCGGGAGGAGGTCGCCCAGGGCCGCCAGGCCTACGTGGTCTGCCCGCGGATCGGCGGCGACGCCGGGGCCGAGGAGGAGGGGCCGGACCGCACCGACGCCCCCGACGAGGGCGCCGAGGCCCAGGCCGACCGGCGGCCGCCGCTGGCCGTGCTGGACGTCGCCGCGGAGCTGGCCGCGGGGCCGCTCTCCGGGCTGCGGGTGGAGGCCCTGCACGGCCGGCTCGCCCCGGACGAGAAGGAGGCGGTGATGGGCCGGTTCGCGGCGGGGGAGACCCAGGTGCTGGTCGCCACCACCGTGATCGAGGTCGGCGTGGACGTGCCCAACGCCTCGGTGATGGCGATCCTGGACGCGGACCGGTTCGGCGTCTCCCAGCTGCACCAGCTCCGCGGCCGGGTCGGCCGGGGCTCGCTGCCCGGGCTCTGCCTGCTGGTGACCGACGCCGAACCGGACGGCCCGGCGCGCGAGCGCCTGGCCGCGGTCGCCGCCACCACCGACGGCTTCGAGCTCTCCCGGGTCGACCTGGAGCAGCGCCGCGAAGGCGACGTGCTGGGCGGGGCCCAGTCCGGCCGGCGCTCCTCGCTGCGGCTGCTCACCCTGCTCCGCGACGAGGAGCTGATCCGCCGGGCCCGGGAGGAGGCCGGCGCGCTGATCGGCGCCGACCCCGAGCTCAAGGAGCACCCCGGGCTGGCCGCCGCCCTGGAGGAGATGCTCACCGAGGACCGCGCCGACTACCTGGAGAAGACCTGAGGCCCGTGCCGTCCCGGTGCTCTCGACGCCGCGGCCCTGCCAGAGCGCTCTGGCAGGGCCGCGGCGTCGAGAGCACCGCCCGCGGGCGGCGGGCGGACGGGGGCGTCCGGGTCCGGGCGCGGGTAGCGTTCTGGGCATGAGCCGCATCATCGCCGGCGCCGCGGGCGGGCGCCGGATCTCCGTTCCCGACGGGCGCACCACCCGCCCCACCAGCGACCGGGCCCGGGAGGCCCTGTTCTCCTCGGTCCTGTCCGAACTGGGCGGCCTGGACGGCGCCCGGGTGCTCGACCTGTACGCCGGGTCCGGGGCGATCGGGCTGGAGGCGCTCTCCCGCGGCGCCGCCCACGCCCTGATGGTGGAGGCGGACCGCAGGGCGGCGGCGGTGATCCGGCGCAACATCGAGGCGCTCGGCCTGCCCGGCGCCCTGCTGGCCGCCGACCGGGTGCGGCGGGTGCTCTCCCGCGGGCCCTCCGGCGGCGGGTACGACCTGGTGGTCGCCGACCCGCCCTACGCCGTCTCCGAGGAGGAGGTCGGCGAGGTGCTGGCGGCGCTCCGCGACGGCGGCTGGCTGGCCGAGGACGCCCTGGTGGTGCTGGAGCGCTCGGCCCGCGGCCCGGAGCCGGTCTGGCCGGAGGGGTACACCGGTACCAGGGGGCGCAGATACGGAGAAGCCGCACTTTGGTACGGTCGCGCCGCGAGTCACCACGAATCCACCCCGGCCGCGGGGCACAATTCCGGGTGAGGCGGTACCGGCCGCCCGCCCGCAGGAGAGGAGAGCGGTCGCCGTGCGCCGAGTCGTCTGTTCCGGATCCTTCGACCCCGTCACCAACGGGCACATCGACATCATCGGCCGGGCCGCGCGCCAGTACGACGAGGTCGTCGCCGCGGTGCTGAACAACGTCAACAAGAAGGGCCTGTTCAGCGTCGAAGAGAAGCTGGAGATGCTGGAGGAGGGGACCAAGGGCTTCGGCAACGTCTCGGTCTCCACCTTCGACGGGCTGCTGGTCGACTTCTGCCGGGAGAACGGGGTGGACATGATCGTCCGCAGCCTCCGCTCGGTCAGCGACTTCGACTACGAGCTGCAGATCGCCCAGATGAACTACAAGCTGGCCGGGGTGGAGACCATCTTCATGACGGCCAACCCGCAGTACTCCTTCCTCAGCTCCAGCCTGGTCAAGGAGGTCGCCCAGTACGGCGGCGACGTGAGCAGCCTGGTCACCCCGTTCGTGGAGGAGCGGCTGCGGCGCAAGTACGCGGCCCGCCGGTCCGCCGCGGACTGACCCGCCGCGCGGGGCGGGCGCGGCGGCGCTGATTTGGGCAGGACCAGTGCCGATCGCTAGAATCCAGGTTCGGCCGCTGCACACCCGACCGGTACGGGGAGCCGCGGCCGGCGAGATAAAGGTCCCCTCGGCCCCGGTGCACCGGGCCGACTCCACGGAAAGCGCGATCACACTGACTCGACTCGACCCCCGCTCCCCGTACGTGGTCGACACCCGGCCACTGGGGCGGCAGCCCGGCTCCATGAGGACCGCCACCCGCGTGGTCCCCGCCCCCGGTTCGCTCGCGGCCGGGACCTCCGCCATCCCCGAGGGGTCGGAGATCGAGCTGGACTTCCGGCTGGAGGCGGTGATGGAGGGGGTCCTGGTCACCGGCACCGCCGAGGCCAGGTACGAGGGTGAGTGCGCGCGCTGCCTGGACCCCGTCTCCCACTCGTTCGAGGCCTCCTACCAGGAGCTCTTCCGGTACCCGGAGGAGGACGCCTACGGCCGCGCCGAGGACGTCCCGGACGAGGAGGAGGGCGAGGAGGACTACTATCTTGAGGGAGACCTGCTCGATCTCGAACAGGTGCTCCGCGACGCGACGGTGCTCGCGTTGCCGCTCTCGCCGCTCTGCCGGGAAGACTGCCCCGGCCTGTGCGTCGAGTGCGGGGTGAAACTCGCCGAGGCCGGTGCGGACCACGGCCACGGCGAGCGCGTCGATCCCCGGTGGGAGGCGCTGCGGAAGCTGGGCGGCTCGTCCGGCGACGCTTGAGTTCGCGCTTGAGTTCGCGTTCGGCGGCCTGAGGCCCCTCCCGCTCCGCGGGAGGGGCAGGCGGGCCGCCGTCGGAGCGTGCATGGTGGACCCCGCGCCCGCGGGGTGACCCGGTAAGTGAGCTCCCGCGCCCGCGGGGGTGACCCAGGAGGATTGAAGTGGCCGTCCCGAAGCGGAAGATGTCGCGGAGCAACACCCGTACCCGCCGTTCGCAGTGGAAGGCGTCGCGCCCGTCGCTGGTGAACTGCCCGCGCTGCCGCGACCCCAAGCTGCCGCACACCGCGTGCCCGACCTGCGGCACCTACAACAACCGCCAGGTCGTCAACCCGGCCTGACCCGCGGTCCCGCGGGCCCGCCCCGGCGCCGGGGCGGGCCCGCTTTTTCGGCTGTCCGAGGCCGGGACGGGCAATAGGCTCGTCGAGTACATGTGAATAAGCTTGGGACCGCGCCGATCCGGGCCATCCCGAGGTCGCGGTGGCCGCCGGCAGCGGGGCCCTCCCGCCGTCTGTGCGCAGCAGCGGCGGCCACCACGCCTTCGAGCGACCCTGGACGGCGCGGTCGCGGCCGCCGCGCTCCCCGCCCGGGGAGGGCCCGCGGGGCCGCCGGAGACCAGGGGAGTGTGACGACCAGTGGCCTTTCAGATCAGCGCGGCCGAGGCGCGGGAGTTCAAGCGGGCGGTCGGTGTCGAGATCAGCCCGGAGGTGCTCAGCCGGGCCCTGACGCACCGCTCGTACGCCTACGAGAAGGGCGGGCTGCCCACCAACGAGCGCCTGGAGTTCCTGGGCGACTCGGTGCTGGGCCTCATCGTCACCGACACGCTGTTCCGCAACCACCCCGACCTGCCCGAGGGGCAGCTGGCCAAGCTGCGTGCGGCCGTGGTCAACATGCGGGCCCTCGCCGACGTGGCCCGCGGCCTGCGCATCGGCGGGTTCATCCGGCTGGGCCGGGGCGAGGAGGGCACCGGCGGCCGGGACAAGTCCTCCATCCTCGCCGACACCCTGGAGGCCCTGATCGGCGCGGTCTACCTGGACCTCGGCCTGGACGCCGCCTCCGAGCTGGTGCACCGGCTGTTCGACCCGCTCATCGCCACCGCCTCCGGGCTCGGCGCGGGCCTGGACTGGAAGACCTCGCTGCAGGAGCTGACCGCCTCGGAGATGCTCGGGGTGCCCGAGTACCACGTCGACGAGAGCGGCCCCGACCACCAGAAGACCTTCCGCGCCACGGTGCGCGTCGCCGGCGACGACTACGGCGCGGGCGAGGGCCGCAGCAAGAAGGAGGCCGAGCAGCAGGCCGCCGAGTCGGCGTGGAAGGCGATCAAGGCGCGGGCCGAGGCGCGCGCCGCCGAGGCCGGCGGGCAGCAGGGGCGGGCCTGAGGTGCCCGAGCTCCCCGAGGTCGAGGTGGTCCGGGCCGGCCTGGAGCGCTGGGTGGTCGGCCGCGCCCTGGGCCCGGTCGAGGTGCTGCACCCGCGCTCGGTCCGCCGGCACGCGGCCGGCGCGGCCGACTTCGCCGGCCGGCTCGCCGGGCGGACCGCCGTCTCCGCCGACCGCCGCGGCAAGTACATGTGGCTCACCCTGGACTCCGGCGATGCGCTCCTGGCGCACCTGGGGATGAGCGGCCAGCTGCTGGTGCAGCCGGGCGGCGGCCCCGACGAGCGGCACCTGAGGGTGCGCCTGGGCCTGCCCGCCGACGGCCGCGAGCTGCGCTTCGTCGACCAGCGCACGTTCGGCCACCTGATGGTCGCACCGCTGGTGCCCGCGGCCGGCGGCGGCGCGCTCCCGGACGTGATCGCGCACATCGCCGCCGACCCGATGGACCCGCTCTTCGACGACGGGGCGTTCACCGCGGCGCTGCGCCGCAAGCGCACCGAGATCAAGCGGGCCCTGCTGGACCAGTCCCTGATCAGCGGGGTCGGCAACATCTACGCCGACGAGGCGCTGTGGCGCAGCCGGCTGCACTGGGCCCGGCCCGCCTCGGGGCTGCGCCCGGCGCAGGTCGCCGAGCTGCTCGGGCACGTGCGCGCGGTGCTCGCCGAGGCGCTGGCCGAAGGGGGCACCTCCTTCGACGGCCTCTACGTCGACGTGAACGGGGAGAGCGGCTACTTCGAGCGCGGGCTCAAGGCCTACGGCCGCGAGGACGAGCCGTGCGAGCGGTGCGGGGCGCCGATCCGCCGCGAGCCGTTCATGAACCGCTCCTCCTACAGCTGCCCGCGCTGCCAGCCCCGCCCGCGGGGCGCCGCGGCCGGCGCCCGGGCGGCCGCCCGGCGGTAGCCGCCGGCGGACCCCCGCGCGGCCCCGGGGCCCCGGGGGGCGCCGGGGACCGCTGCGGGCGGGGAGGACGGGGAGAAGTGCGGGACGGGATCCGGGATCCGCGGGGAACGGGGGACGAGATGGGCGCCGACGGGGAGCCGGTGCGGCTGACGGCCTGGGTGCGCGGCCGGGTGCAGGGGGTCGGGTTCCGCTGGTGGACCCGGGCCCGGGCGCTGGAACTGGGGCTGACCGGCGCCGCGACCAACCTGGCCGACGGCAGGGTCGAGGTGGTGGCGGAGGGCGGCCGGGACGGCTGCGCGCGCCTGCTGGAGCTGCTGGAGGGCGGCGGGACGCCCGGCAGGGTCGATTCGGTGGTGCCGCGCTGGGGCGAGTACCGGGGTTCCTTCACCGGTTTCGCCGAGCGGTGAGTATCCTGGTTCGGTGACGCGGTCCGCGGGCCGCCCCGCACGACTCTCCGCGAGGCGGGGAGGGGGCGCCTTTCAGGCGGATCGTGCGCCGTTTCCTGCCCTGGTCACGGCGCAGTTACGTACAGTTCCTTACAACCTTGACCGGTGACGTTCGCGGTGAGACTCTGGAAGACAGACCGCGCTCCGAGACCCACGAGGAAGGCGGCGCGACTCTGCCCGCCGTGGCTCATGGGCGCGTGAACCTCATCTGGTCACTCAATGTGGAGGACCCACATCATGGCGAAGGCTCTGTTCGGCCACGTCGGTGGTCCTGACCCGCGTATGGTTCAGGAGATGCGACGGCTGCAGAAGCGGGTACGCGACCTTGAGGACGAGATCGGGCGGCTGCAGGACAGCAACGATCGCCTGTCCGAGGCCATGGCCGAGGTCGCGGT
The DNA here is from genome assembly GCF_000341105.1 of Nocardiopsis potens DSM 45234. GTDB lineage: Bacteria > Actinomycetota > Actinomycetes > Streptosporangiales > Streptosporangiaceae > Nocardiopsis_A > Nocardiopsis_A potens. The sequence continues at coordinate 102,589 of NZ_ANBB01000022.1, read as the reverse complement.
GAACGCGACCGAGCGCGAGCCCGCTCTCGCCTAGCGACCCGCGGTACGCGACGCACCACGGCAAGGGGCGCCCGAACAGAACGAACCCGGCGTCCCTCGGGTGCACCTCCGGGAACGCTCCACCACACCCCCGGTGCCCCCCTTCCGCGCAGAGCAGCCCCCGGCAGACCCGGTACGGCGGAACCGCCCCCTCACGGCGGCCCGCGGGCGCATCCGCGCGGCGGAACGTGCAGGCGCCCCGCCGTGCCCGATCGCGCTCTACGCAATTCCGACCCTCTTGACGACCCCGACCCTTTCACGGTCGGTGTACCCCGGGACTTTTCTCACAATCCTTGCCCGGAGGGCGGACTCTCGGACCCGATGCGGCCACCGCGAACCGCCGGTCGTGGCACCCTTGACTGACCGGTCGGGGGGCGGCCGGGGAGGTCGACCGAGTGAAGGGGCCCGGGGGTGTACCTGAAGAACCTGACGCTGCGCGGCTTCAAGTCCTTCGCCTCCGCCACCACGCTCCGCTTCGAGCCCGGGATCACCTGCGTCGTCGGCCCGAACGGATCGGGCAAGTCCAACGTGGTGGACGCGCTCGCCTGGGTGATGGGCGAGCAGGGGGCGAAGAGCCTGCGCGGCGGCAAGATGGAGGACGTCATCTTCGCGGGGACGTCCTCCCGCGCCCCCCTGGGGCGCGCCGAGGTCAGCCTGACCATCGACAACTCCGACGGCGCGCTGCCGATCGACTACACCGAGGTCACCATCAGGCGGACGATGTTCCGCAACGGCGGCTCGGAGTACGCCATCAACGGCGACACCTGCCGCCTCCTCGACATCCAGGACCTGCTCAGCGACTCCGGCATCGGCCGCGAGATGCACGTCATCGTCGGCCAGGGCCAGCTGGACACCGTGCTGCACGCCGGCCCGGAGGAGCGCCGCGCCCTCATCGAGGAGGCCGCCGGCATCCTCAAGCACCGCAAGCGCAAGGAGAAGGCGCTCCGCAAGCTCGACGCGATGCAGGGCAACCTGGACCGGGTCACCGACCTCACCGCGGAGCTGCGCCGCCGGCTCAAACCGCTGGGCCGCCAGGCCGAGCTGGCCCGGCGCGCCGCCGTCATCCAGGCCGACCTGCGCGACTCCCGGCTCCGGCTGCTCGCCGACGACATCGTCACCCTCAAGGAGGCCCTGGACAAGGAGGAGGCCGACGAGGCGGAGGTGCGCGGCCGCCGGGAGGCCGCCGAGCGGTCGCTCGCCGACGCCCAGCGCCGCGAGTCGGTGCTGGACGAGGCGGCCGCCGAGGCGGCGCCCGCGCTGGCCCGCGCCCAGGAGGCCTACCACGGCCTGTCCCGGCTCAAGGAGCGGCTGGACGCGGTGGCCGGGCTGGCCGCCGAGCGGCACCGCAACCTCTCCGCCGAGCCGGAGGAGCAGCGCACCGGGCGCGACCCCGAGGAACTGGAGCGCGAGGCCGAGGAGGCCGCCGCCCAGGAGGAGGAGCTGCAGTACCGGCTGGACGAGGCGCGCGCCTCGCTGGAGGAGGCCGTCGCGCGGCGCGCCGCCTCGGAGTCGGCGCTGGAGACCGAGGAGCGCCGGCTGGCCGCCGCGGCCCGGGCCGCCGCCGACCGCAGGGAGGGCCTGGTCCGGCTGCGCGGCAAGGTCGAGGCGCTGCGCAGCAGGCTCACCGCCAGCGAGGACGAGGTGCGCCGGCTGGACGACGCCGCGGTGGAGGCCCGGGAGCGGGCCGAGGCCGCCCGGCTGGAGCACGAGGAGGCCGCGGCCGCCGCCGAGGGCCTGGAGGAGGGCGACGCCGAGCTCGACTCGGCCCTGGAGGCCGCCCGCGCCGAACTGGAGGCGGCCGAGGCCGAACTGGGCGGGCTGCGCGCCGCCGAGCGCACCGCCGAGCGGGAGCGCGCCGCGCTCACCGCCCGGAAAGAGGCCCTGGAGATGGGGCTGGAGCGCAAGGACGGCGCGGCCGCGCTGCTCGGCGCCGGCGAGCGGCTGCCCGGCCTGATCGGCTCGCTGGCCGCGCTGATCGACGTCGAACCGGGCCGGGAGACCGCGGTCGCCGCCGCCCTGGGCGCCGCCTCCGACGCGGTCGCGGTGGACCGGCACGGCACCGCCGAGGCCGCGCTCGCCCTGCTCCGGGAGGACGACGCCGGCCGCGCCGGGATCGTCGTCGCGGACGCCCCCGGAGGCGCCGGGCCCCGCTCGCGGTGGCCGGAGCCGCCGGAGGGGCTGCGCTACGCCCGGGACGCGGTCACCGCCCCCGAGGCGCTGGACGCCGCCCTCACCGCCCTGCTGGACCGGGTGGTGCTGGTGGCCGACGCCGCCCAGGCCCGCTCGGTGCGCGCCGCCGACCCACGGCTGAGCTGCGTCACCGCCGACGGCGACGTGTTCGGGCCGGTGCTGGTGCGCGGCGGCTCGGCGTCGGCGCCGAGCCTGCTGGAGGTGCAGGCCGCGGTGGAGGAGGCCGGCGAGCGGATCGCCGCCGCCGCCGACGAGTGCGAGCGCGCCGCCGCCGGGATCGCCGGCGCCGAGGAGCGGCGCGCCGCGGCCAAGGCCGCCCTGTCCGAGCTGGACGCCCGCCGCCGCCAGGCGGACAAGCGGCGGAACGAGATCGCCGGGCGCCTGGGCAAGCTGGGCGGCCAGGCGCGCGCCGCCGAGGCCGAGGTGGAGCGGTACGCGGCCGCCGCGGCCAAGGCCGCCGCCGGGCGCACCGCCGACCTGGACCGGCTGGCCGATCAGGAGCGGCGGCTGGCCGCCGCCGAGGCCGAGCCGGCCGAGGACGCCGAACCGGACACCGGGATCCGCGACGAGCTGGCCCTGGAGGCGACCGAGGCGCGGCGGCTGGAGATGGAGGCCCGGCTGGCGGTGCGCACCGCCGAGGAGCGGGCCCGCTCCATCGCCGGGCGCGCCGACGGCCTGCTCCGCCAGGCCGAGGCGGAGCGGGAGGCGCGGCGCCGCGCCGAGGAGCGGCGCCGGCTCCGCGCCGAGCAGTCCCGGGTGGCCGAGGCGGTCGCGCAGGCGGCCGGGCTGGCCCTGGAGCGGATCGGCTCCTCGCTGGCCGAGGCGGACACCCGGCGCGCCGCGGCCGAGCGGCTCCGCGCCGAGCGCGACGCCGAGCTGAAGACGGTCCGGGCCCGGGTCCGCGAGCTCTCCGTCGAGCTGGAGAAGCTGGTCAACGTGGTGCACGGCAGCGAGGTCGCGCGGGCCGAGCGCAGGCTCCGCCTGGAGCAGCTGGAGACCCGCGCCCTGGAGGAGATGGGCGTGGAGGTGCCGGTGCTCGTCGCCGAGTACGGCCCGCGGGTCCCGGTCCCGCCGCCGCCCGGCGCCGAGGGGGAGGACGCCGTCCCGCTGCCCTACGTCCGCGAGGTGCAGGAGAAGCGGGCCAAGGAGGCCGAGCGGCAGCTCAACCGGCTGGGCAAGATCAACCCACTGGCGCTGGAGGAGTTCGCCGCCCTGGAGGAGCGGCACTCCTTCCTCAACGCCCAGCTGGAGGACCTCAAGAAGACCCGGCGCGACCTGCTCACCGTGGTCAAGGAGGTGGACGACCGGGTGCAGGAGGTCTTCTCCGCCGCCTACACCGACGTGCAGCGCGAGTTCGAGCAGATCTTCGCCCGGCTGTTCCCCGGCGGCGACGGCCGCCTGGTGCTCACCGAGCCGGAGGACATGCTGGCCACCGGCGTCGAGGTGGAGGCCCGCCCGCCCGGCAAGCGGGTCAAGCGGCTCTCCCTGCTCTCCGGCGGCGAGCGGTCGCTGACCGCGGTCGCCTTCCTCGCCGCGATCTTCAAGGCGCGCCCCTCCCCGTTCTACGTGATGGACGAGGTCGAGGCGGCCCTGGACGACACCAACCTGCAGCGGCTGCTGCTCATCTTCGAGGAGCTGCGCTCCTCCTCGCAGCTGATCGTGATCACCCACCAGAAGCGCACCATGGAGGCGGGCGACGCGCTGTACGGCGTCACCATGCAGGGCGACGGGATCTCCAAGGTGATCAGCCAGAAACTGGACCGCGCCGCGGGCTGAACCCCTTTTCCGCGTTGCCCTAAAGTGGACACCACGGCCCGAGTGCCCCGCAGGCGGGGCGCCGGGCCGCGGCACCGACCGAGCGAAGTCCGGCGGGCGGCCCCGCCGCCCGGTGATCCGGCGCTGTCCCGCAACTGTGACGCCCGCCGAGAGGCGGGACGAGCCAGGCCGCCTCGCCGGTGCCCGCGACCACTGTCCTCGTGGAAAGGGCGGGTCCGCACCCTGCGGGCTGGGCACCTTCCACCCTCGACGAAGGAGTCCCGTGCGCATCGCACGCCTGGCACCGGCGGCCCTGCTGCCCGCCGTTCTCGTACTCACCGGCTGCGGCGGCGGCGAGCAGCCCGCCGAGGACAAGGCGGAGGGCGGCGGCGCCTTCCCGGTCACCGTCACCGACGCCCGGGGCGAGGTCACCCTGGACGCCCGCCCGGAGCGGATCGTCTCGCTCTCCCCGAGCTCCACCGAGATGCTGTTCGCGGTCGGCGCCGGCGAGCAGGTCGCCGCCGTCGACGAGTACTCCAACTACCCGGAGGAGGCGCCCACCACGGACCTGTCCGGGTTCACCCCCAACGTGGAGGCGATCGCCGAGGAGGACCCCGACCTGGTCGTCCTCGCCCGGGACGCGGAGGAGACCGCCGACCAGCTGGAGAAGATCGACGTCCCGGTGCTGGTCCTGGACGCCGCGCAGACCTTCGACGACACCTACGCCCAGATGCGGCTGCTCGGCGAGGCCACCGGCAACGCAGAAGAGGCCGACACAGCCGCCGGCGAGGTGCAGAGCGAGATCGAGGAGATCGCCGCCGAGACCAAGGAGAGGCTCGGCGACGAATCGCCCACCGTCTACCACGAGGTCGACGAGGGGATGTACTCCGCCACCTCCGACACCTTCATCGGCCAGGTCTACTCCGAGCTGGGGCTGACCAACATCGCCGACCAGGCCGAGGGCGCCGCCGAGTCCGGCGGCTACCCGCAGCTCTCCCCGGAGTTCATCGTCGAGGAGAACCCGGACCTGATCTTCGTCGCCTACCCCGGCGACGACGCCGTCTCCGAACTGAAGAAGCGGGACGCCTTCGACACCGTGACCGCGGTCAAGGAGGACGGCGTGGTCCAGTTCGACGAGGACATCGCCTCCCGGTGGGGGCCGCGCATCGTCGACCTGGCGCAGAGCGTCTCCGACGCGGCCCTGGCCGCACAGGGGGCCTGATCGGGGTGAGGGGCCGGAGAGCGGCGGCGTGGGCCTGGTTCGCCGGCGCGGCCGCCTTCCTCGCGGCGGCGCTCCTGCTCGGCGTCGCGGCCGGCTACGCCTCGATCACCCCCGGCCAGATCGCCGGGACGCTGGTCGCCAAGGCCGTGCCGGGGATGGAGCCCCCGCTGAACGACCGGCAGCTCGCGGTGCTGGTGGAACTGCGCCTGCCCCGGGTGGTGCTGGGGGCGATGGTGGGTGCGCTGCTCGCCGTCGCCGGCGCCGCCTACCAGGGCGTCTTCCGCAACCCCCTGGCCGACCCGTACCTGCTCGGGGCGGCCGGGGGCGCCGGGCTCGGCGCCACCCTGGTGATGGCCTTCGGCGCGGCCTGGTTCGACGGGCCCCGCGCCATGGTCCCGGTGGCCGCCTTCCTCGGCGCGCTGCTCGGCGTGGCCGCCGCCTACCTGCTGGGCCGCTCCGCCGGGCGGAACGGCACCGCCTCCCTGGTGCTGGCCGGCGTCGCGGTCTCCTCCTTCCTGTCCGCGGTGCAGACCCTGGTCCAGCAGATGCGCATCGACGAGCTGCAGCGCATCTACGCCTGGCTGCTCGGCGGGCTGTCCAAGGGCGGCTGGGAGGACGTGGCGATGGTCGCCCCCTACGCGATCCTGGGCACCGCGGTCGTGCTGGTCTGCGGCCCGCTGCTGGACCTGCTGGCCCTGGGCGACGAGAAGGCGGTCAGCCTGGGCCTGAACACCACCGCGGTGCGGCTGGTGGTGATCGGCGCCGCATCGCTGGCCACCGCGTCGGCGGTCGCGGTCGCCGGGCTGATCGGGTTCGTCGGCATCGTGGTGCCGCACGTGGTGCGCCGCCTGGTGGGCACCGGCTACCGGCTCATCCTGCCGATGTCGCTGCTGTGCGGGGCCGGGTTCCTGGTCCTGGTCGACGTCCTGGCGCGCACCGTCATCGCCCCGGCGGAGCTCCCGCTGGGGGTGGTCACCGCCTTCCTCGGCGCCCCGTTCTTCATCGTGATCCTGCGCACCACCCGGCACCGCGCGACCTGACCGGGCCCCGGGCGTGACCGGATCGCGGCCGGTGGTCTGCGAAACTGGTCTGCGCCACGCCTTCCGCCCCCGACCAGGCCGGGCCTGCGGCCGAACGGGCGCGGCGCCCCGCGACGAGGGGCGGTGCCACCGACGCGTCCCACTTCTCGACCGCGGGCCGGGGGACCTCGCAAGGAGACTGATGGACTACACGATCTTCGCCGTTGCCGTATTCGTCGTCGCCCTCCTGGTGTTCGGCGGCGTCTTCCTGATCAGGCCGAGGCGCCCCGGAGGCGGAGCCGACCAGCCCACCGGCGAGGGGCAGAGCGCCACCGCCACCGCGACCGCGGAGCCCGAGGCGCCGGAGAAGGAGGCCGAGCCGGCCGAGCGGGTCGACGTGACCGAGGGGGCCGAGCACGCCCCGCCGGCGGAGCCGGAGCCCGCCGCGCCCGAGATCGAGACGCCCCCGCCGTCCGCCGGCCGGCTGGTCCGGCTGCGCGCCCGGCTGGCCCGCTCGCAGAGCGTCTTCGGCCAGGGCCTGCTCACCCTGCTCTCCTCGGACAAGCTGGACGACGACGCCTGGGACGAGATCGAGGACACCCTGATCACCGCCGACATCGGCGTGACCTCGGCCTCCCAGATCGTCGAGAACCTGCGCACCAAGGTCAAGGTGCTGGGCAGCCGCACCCCCGAGGAGGTGCGCGGCCTGCTCCGCGAGGAGCTGCTCGCGCAGATCGGCACCGAGACCGACCGCACCGTGCACACCGGCCCGCACGGCGACCGGCCGGGCGTGGTGATGGTCGTCGGGGTGAACGGCACCGGCAAGACCACCACCACCGGCAAGCTCGCCCGGGTGCTGGTCGGCGACGGCCGCAGCGTGGTGCTGGGCGCCGCCGACACCTTCCGCGCCGCCGCCGCCGACCAGCTGGAGACCTGGGGGAGCCGGGTCGGCGCGCCGGTCGTCCGCAAGGACGAGGGCGCCGACCCCGCCAGCGTCGCCTTCGACGCGGTCTCCCGCGGCGTCGAGGAGGGCGCCGACACCGTCATCGTGGACACCGCCGGCCGGCTGCACACCAAGACCGGGCTGATGGACGAGCTCGGCAAGGTCAAGCGGGTGGTGGAGAAGAAGTCCCAGGTGGACGAGGTGCTGCTGGTGCTGGACGCCACCACCGGGCAGAACGGGCTCCGCCAGGCCCGGGTCTTCGCGGAGGTCGTCAACATCACCGGCATCGTCCTCACCAAGCTGGACGGCACCGCCAAGGGCGGCATCATCGTCCAGGTCCAGCGCGAGCTCGGCGTCCCGGTCAAGCTGGTCGGCCTCGGCGAGGGCCCGGACGACCTGGCGCCGTTCGACCCGGAGGGCTTCGTCGACGCGATCCTCGGCGGCGCGGAGGAGGACTAGCCCGCCGCACCGGGCGCGCAGCACCGGGGCCGGCCTCCCAGCAGGGGGGCCGGCCCTTCGCCGTCTCCGGGGCCGGGCGCCCCTCCCCGGCCGGCCCGCGCGGGCCCGCGTCACCCGCCCGTAACGCGCGGACGAGGTGTTTTACCGCCGCGCAACAAGCCCAGAGCGGTGGGGAAACACGGCGGGCGGACAGTGATCACCGAGGCGTTCACGCGGTGCCCGACGACGTGCTCGCGCCGTCCGCCGGCGGATCCCCGCATCCCCCACCCGTTTTCCCTGCAGGCCGTTCAAGGAGGCGACCCATGGAAGGGCTCGACACGGGCACCACCGCGTGGCTGCTGATCAGTGCCGCTCTGGTGATGCTGATGACGCCGGGGCTGGCGTTCTTCTACGGAGGCATGTCCCGCGCCAAGAGCGTGCTGAACATGATGCTGATGAGCTTCGCCAGCATCGCGGTGGTCAGCGTGCTGTGGGTGCTGGTCGGGCACACGCTGACCTACGGCGGCGGCTCCGGCCCGCTGAGCCCGTTCATCGGCGGGCTCGACGACGCCGGGCTGAGCAGCATGATCGGCGAGATCGACGAGGAGGGCGGCTACCCGCTCCTGGTCGACGCCGGCTTCCAGATGATGTTCGCGGTCATCACCGTCGCCCTGATCAGCGGCGCCATCGCCGACCGGGCCAAGTTCGGCGCCTGGCTGCTGTTCGTCCCGGTCTGGTCCCTGCTGGTCTACTTCCCGGTGGCGCACTGGGTCTGGGGCGGCGGCCTGGTGCAGATGCTGAACATCGGCGGCGCCGAGGTGATCGACTTCGCCGGCGGCACCGCGGTGCACATCAACGCCGGCGCGGCCGCGCTCGCCCTCACCTTCGTGCTGGGCCGCCGCAAGGGCTTCGGCTCGGAGTCGATGCGCCCGCACAACCTGCCCTTCGTGCTGCTCGGCGCGGCCCTGCTCTGGTTCGGCTGGTTCGGCTTCAACGGCGGCTCCGCCTACGCGGCGGACGCCTCGGCCGCCCTGGCGCTGGTCAACACCCAGGTCGCCACCGCCGCCGCGACCGGCGCCTGGATGCTGGTGGAGCGGCTGCGCTACGGCAAGGTGACCGCGCTCGGCTTCGCCTCCGGCGCCATCGCCGGCCTGGTCGCCATCACCCCGGCCGCGGCCGACGTGACCCCGGTCGGCGCGATCGCCCTGGGCCTGCTCGCCGGCGGCGTCTGCGCCTACGCCATCAGCTGGAAGTACCGGTTCAAGTACGACGACGCCCTGGACGTGGTCGGCATCCACATGGTCGGCGGGATCATCGGCTCCCTGGCGCTGGGGCTGCTCGCCTCCGAGGCCGCCGGCGACATCGACGGGCTGCTCTACGGCGGCGACGGCTACCTGCTGCTGGTGCAGCTGGTCGCGGTGGCCGGGGTGGCGCTCTACTCCTTCGTCCTCACCTACGCCATCGGCAAGGCCATCGACCTGGTGATGGGCTTCCGGATCCCGGTCCACGTGGAGACCAACGGCCTCGACGGCGAGCTGCACGCCGAGACCGCCTACGCCTTCGACGAACTGGACGAGTACGAGCTCTCCTCGCCGACGCCTCCGGGCGAGGAGGTGGCCTCGCGGTAGGCCCCGGCCCCCGCCGCTCAGCGCCGAGCGGCGGGGCCGGGCCGGTGACGCCGCGGGGCGGACCCTGGGCCGACGACGGGCGAGAGCCCGCGCCGGCCCAGCGGTGTGTCCGGGGGCGTCACCGGCCGGGAACCGGGGCGGCGCCGGAACTCCGGCGGATTCGTAAGCCGTCGTTTGCCAGGAGTGAGGGCGGGATTCGGTACCCTGGCACGCACGGAAGGGCCGGAAGGCGCCCGCGGCCGCTCGGCCGCGGCCGGTATCGCCTGGAGCGGCCCTCCGAGCCGCGCCCCGGAGCCCTCGGAGGCTCCCGCGCGTCCCGTGACCGACTGAAGAGAGCCCGACATCTCCGCGCACCCCGGAACGAGAGCCGTGCCGCGGGAGCGCCCGCAACGGGCCTGGAGGCAAGATGGCGCCGGTTAAGTCCAGCAGACGACGGTCGAACGGACCGCTCACCTATGCCGCGATGGCGGCTGCGGTCGCGCTCGGCGCGTCCGGCTGCTCCCTCGACCTGAGCGATCTGACCCCGGGCGGCGGGGAGGAGCCCAGCGCGACCGAGGCCGCCCCGGTCGACGCCGCGCCGGTGTTCGAAGGGGCCCTGGAGCAGCTGCGCTCCGCCCCGGCCGTCGCGGTCCAGGGCAAGGTCGCCGCAGGTGAGGGCAAGGAGGGCGTGAACGACACCGCCCTCACCGTCACCAGTGCCGGCACCACGCAGGGCACCTACAAGGAAGGGGAGAACGAGGCCGAGGTGCTGGAGGTCGACGGCCGCCTCTTCGTGAACGCCGCCGACGAGTTCTGGCTCGACCAGAGCATCGCCAACCCCGACTCCGGCGAGTACGCCGGGTCCTGGGTCCGGGTCGCGCCGTCGATGCTGGGGGTCGACCCCGGCGAGGTGCTGGCGCCGGACGCGCTCGCCGACATCCTGGAGGGGCTGGGGACCGCATCGGCCAAGGCCCAGCTGGAGGACCTGGACGGCACCCCGGGCTACCGCGTCGACCTGGAGGGCGGCGAGAAGAACCGGGTGTGGATCAGCGAGGAGGAGCCCTACCGGCTGCTCCGGATGGAGATCGAGAACCTCGCCCCGGAGGGGGAGGAGGGCTCCCGGGTCCAGCTCGACCTGACCCAGCCGGAGCAGGCCGACGTGGACAAGGTCTACGACGACGCGATCACCGCCACCGAGGAGGAGCTCACCTCCTCCCGGGACGCCCGGATCGCGCTGCAGTGGGACGGCCAGCTCCAGCTCGACTGCCAGACCGGCGGCCAGTGCACCATCTCCGGCACCGCCAAGGACGTCTCCGAGGGCAAGGGCGAGGGCAAGGTCATCGTCCGGCTCGACGCGACGTTCAAGAACGACGAGCTCGGCGAGAAGAAGTGCAACGCCTCCGAGGTGCTGGAGGCGGGCGGCAGCGTGGGCATCTCGTGCAGCGCCGACTACGCGCTGGAGCCCACCGAGCAGCCGCAGGAGTACGAGATCAACGCCAGCGGCCTGCTCTCCACCCGCGGGCTGAGCAAGTCGGCCGGCGAGGAGATCGCCAAGAGCCTGAAGGAGGCCAAGAAGGCCGGGGCCTCCGGCGGCGAGGCCTCCCCCGAGGAGGAGGGCGCCTCCGAGGAGCCCGCCGGGGGCGGCGGGAACTGACCCCGCCCCTCTGCGCCCCGGGCCGGCCGACCGGCCCGGGGCGCTCGCACGCGGTCCGAAAGGGGCCGCGACCGGGGGGCGCGCGACGGGCGCCCCGGCAGGTAACCTAGGAAGCCAATCCCGAGACGAAGGACTGGCCACACTCGTGTTCGAGACGCTCTCCGACCGGCTGACATCGGTCTTCACCTCGCTGCGCGGCAAGGGCCGGCTGTCCGAGGAGGACATCAACGCCACCGCGCGGGAGATCCGCCTCGCGCTGCTGGAGGCGGATGTCGCGCTGCCCGTGGTCCGCGAGTTCATCGGGCGGATCAAGGAGCGTGCGCGCGGCGAGGAGGTCTCCAAGGCCCTCAACCCGGCGCAGCAGGTCATCAAGATCGTCAACGAGGAGCTCGTCGAGGTCCTCGGCGGCGAGACCCGCGAGATCCGGTTCGCCAAGAACCCGCCGACCGTCATCATGCTCGCCGGCCTGCAGGGCGCGGGCAAGACGACGCTGGCCGGCAAGCTGGCCCGCTGGCTGGCCGCCCAGCGCAACACGCCGCTGCTGGTCGCCGCCGACCTGCAGCGCCCCAACGCCGTCACCCAGCTGCAGGTGGTGGGCGAGCGGGCCAAGGTCCCGGTGTTCGCGCCGCAGCCGGGCAACGGGGTGGGCGACCCGGTCGAGGTCGCCCGGGAGGCCGTCGAGCACGCGAAGCGGTCCAACCACAACGTCGTCATCGTCGACACCGCGGGCCGCCTCGGCGTGGACGCCGAGATGATGCAGCAGGCCGCGGACATCCGCGACGCGGTGCAGCCGGACGAGATCCTCTTCGTCGTCGACGCGATGATCGGCCAGGACGCGGTCAACACCGCCCAGGCCTTCCTGGACGGCGTCGGCTACGACGCGGTCGCCCTCACCAAGCTGGACGGCGACGCCCGCGGCGGCGCGGCGCTGTCAATCCGGCACATCACCGGGCGGCCGATCATGTTCGCCTCCACCGGTGAGAAGCTGGAGGACTTCGACCTCTTCCACCCGGACCGGATGGCCTCGCGCATCCTGGACATGGGTGACGTGCTGACCCTGATCGAGCAGGCGCAGCGCACGTTCGAGCAAGAAGAAGTCGACAAGATGGCCGGCAAGCTGGCCTCCGACGAGGACTTCACCCTCGACGACTTCCTCGAGCAGATCAGCATGGTCCGCAAGCTGGGCCCGATCGGCAACCTGCTCGGCATGATGCCCGGCATGGGGCAGATGCGGGACCAGATCAACAACGTCGACGACCGCGACCTGGACCGGATCACCGCGATCATCCGCTCGATGACTCCGGCGGAGCGGCAGAACCCCAAGCTGATCAACGGCTCCCGGCGGCTGCGCATCGCCAACGGCTCCGGCACCCAGGTCGGGGACGTGAGCGGCCTGGTCACCCGGTTCTTCGAGGCGCAGAAGATGATGCGCCAGATGAAGAACGGCGGGATGCCCGGCATGCCGGGGATGCCGGGCATGGGGGGCAACCGGAAGAAGGCCAAGGCCCAGGCGAAGAAGGCCAAGAAGGGCAAGCAGCGCAGCGGCAACCCGCTCAAGGCCAAGCAGCAGGAGGCGGAGAAGGCCGCCGAGCGGCAGCGCCGCCGCGAAGAGGGCGGCGACCGGCAGCAGATGCCGGACCTGCCCCCGGGCCTGGGCGGCGGGCAGCTCCCGCCGGCCCTGGGCGGAGGCAAGATGCCCGACCTCTCCGCGTTCAAGCTCCCCGAGAAGTGACCCTCCGCCCCGGGCCGGACTCCGGCCCGGGGCGGTGCCGTCCGGTGTGAGTTCGGGCGCACCGCGGCACCGGTCCGGCCGCCGCGGTCGGCCTCCGGGGGGCGGCGGGCGCGGATCGACCCGCCCGGAGCGGCCCGGACGCACCCGGTGCCGCCGCGGCTCTGGCATAATCGACGGTGCGACTCACGGCACCGGGCCGGCCCTCTACTTGCCCGGCGCCCACGTCCGGCCCGGGCGGCCCCCGCAACCCCACGCGGAGCGCCTTCCGGCACTCACATCGTCATAGCAGGAGAAACCACTCCGTGGCCGTCAAGATCAAGCTCAAGCGTATGGGGAAGATCCGTACGCCGCAGTACCGCATCGTCGTCGCCGACGCCCGCACCAAGCGCGATGGCAAGGCCATCGAGGAGATCGGCAAGTACCACCCGAAGGAGCACCCCTCCTTCATCGAGGTCAAGTCCGACCGGGCGCAGTACTGGCTGTCGCAGGGGGCCCAGCCCACCGACGCGGTGAAGACCATCCTGAAGCGCACCGGCGACTGGCAGGAGTTCAAGGGCCTGCCCAAGCCGCAGAAGCCGCTCCAGGTCGCCGAGCCCCGGGACAAGGAGGCCGAGGAGGCCGCCTTCCAGGCCGTGCTCAAGGAGCTCGTGCTGCCCGACAACGAGGGCAAGGGCAAGGCCAAGAAGTCCGAGAAGAAGGCCGACAAGGCGGCCGAGAAGCCCGCCGAGGCCGAGGAGAAGCCCGAGGGCGAGGCCTGACGTGCTGGAAGAGGCGCTTGAGCACCTGGTCAAGGGCATCGTGGCCAACGCCGACGATGTCCAGGTGAGAGCCCGCAGGCTCCGCAAGGGCAAGGTGCTCGAAGTCCGGGTCCACCCCGACGACCTCGGGAAGGTGATCGGCCGCAACGGCCGCACCGCCAAGGCGCTGCGGACCGTCATCGGCTCACTGGCCGGCGGCAAGTACGTCCGCGTCGACCTGCTGGACCTTCACGAAGTGCGCTGAACCGCGCGCCGGGGCGCCGATCCTGACGGGTCGGCGCCCCGGCGTCATGTCCGAAAGAGGGCCGAGCGGCCCCGGACCCGCCGGACCGCGCCCGGCACCCCTCGCCGAGGGGAAGGCGGCACACCGCCGCCCGCGCGGAACCATCGAGAGACGACTTGGGAGAGGGATGCGCCTCGTTGTCGGCCGGATCGGCCGGGCCCACGGAATCCGCGGCGACGTCGCGGTGGACGTGCGCACCGACGATCCCGTCCTGCGCTTCGCGGTCGGCGCCCGGCTGCTCACCGACCCCGAGCGGACCGGGCCGCTGACGGTGGCCGCGGTCCGGAGGCACTCGGGCCGGCTGCTGGTCCGCTTCGAATCGGTCGGCGACCGGGACGCGGCCGAGGCGCTGCGCGGCACCGTGCTGCTGGTGGACTCCGCCGAGATCGCCCCGCTGGACGACCCGGACGAGTTCCACGACCACGAGCTGATCGGGCTGCGCGCGGTCACCGCCGACGGGGCCGAGGTCGGCACCGTCGCCGACGTGCTGCACCACGCCCAGGACACGCTGGTGATCGACCGCGGCTCCGGCGCCGAGGCGCTGGTGCCGTTCGTCCGGGAGATCGTGCCCGAGGTCGACACCGAGGCCGGGCGGATCACCATCGACCCGCCCCCCGGGCTGCTCGAACTGGGCGCCCCCGAGAGAACCGACTGACCGCCCATGCGCATCGACATCGTCACCATCTTCCCGGACTACTTCGCGCCGCTGGAGCTCTCGCTCATCGGCAAGGCCCGGGCCGCCGGGATCCTCGACGTGCACCTGCACGACCTGCGCTCCTGGACCTACGACCGGCACAGCACCGTCGACGACACGCCCTACGGCGGCGGGCCGGGCATGGTGATGAAGCCCGAGCCGTGGGGGGAGGCGCTGGACGCCGTCATCGCGGCCGGCGCCGCGGCGCTCGGCCGCCCGGACGCGGTGCCCACCCTGGTGCTGCCCACCCCCAGCGGGGTGCCGTTCACCCAGGCGAAGGCGGGCGACCTGGCCGCGGAGCCGTGGCTGCTGTTCGCCTGCGGCCGCTACGAGGGGATCGACTCCCGGGTCGCGGAGGAGGCCGCCGGGCGGATGCCGGTGGTGGAGCTGAGCATCGGCGACTACGTGCTGGCCGGCGGGGAGTCGGCCACGCTGGTCATGGTCGAGACGGTCTCCCGGCTGCTCCCCGGTGTGCTCGGCAACACCGAGTCGGTCACCCAGGACTCCTTCGCCCCCGGTGAGATGGAGAACCTGCTGGAGGGGCCGGTCTACACCAAGCCGTCGGTGTGGCGTGGCCGGGAGGTGCCCCCGGTGCTGCTCTCCGGCAACCACGGGGCGGTCGACCGGTGGCGCCGGGACCAGGCGCTGCGCAAGACCGCGCGGAACCGCCCGGAGCTGCTGGACCGCATTCCGGCCGACCGCCTCGACCGCCACGACCAGGAAGTCCTCGAAGGCGTCCGGTTACAGGCCGGGCCCGAATCTATGGCAGACTAGACGAGTTGCCCCTGCCGTAGACGTTTGTCCGTACGCTGTCGGCTGTCGCCCACGGCCGCGGAGAATTCCGCCAGAGGCACACACTTCGACCCCGGCAGCAGAATCCGCCCGCGCGAACCGCAATGTCCGTCGCCGCGGCGCGCAACCGATGAGGAATCGCTGAGATGCACACCGCTATCCAGGAGCTTGAGAAGACCCAGCTGCGCTCCGACGTTCCCGACTTCCGCCCGGGCGACACGCTCAACGTGCACGTGCGGGTCACCGAGGGCAACCGGACCCGTGTCCAGGTCTTCAAGGGCGTCGTGATCCGGCGGCAGGGCCCGGGCGCCCGGGAGACCTTCACGGTCCGCAAGATCAGCTACGGCGTCGGTGTCGAGCGCACCTTCCCCGTGCACACCCCGGTGATCGAGAAGATCGAGGTCGCCTCCCGCGGCCGCGTCCGCCGCGCCAAGCTGTACTACCTGCGCGACCTGCGCGGGAAGGCCGCCCGCATCCGCGAGCGCCGCGAGCCGGTCGCCAAGTAGCCTCCGGCCGCGCCGGTTCGGGCCCGGCGCATTGCACGGCGCCCGCGGCGCCGCTCGGATAAGCTTCGTTCCCGATGAGCAACGAAGCGTCCGACCCGAAGCAGACTGGCTCCCCCGAGCACGAGCACGGGGGAGCCAGACCCGTATCCGGGGCGGAAGGGGCCGATGGGCCGGACGATCCGGTGGGGAGCGCGCAGAACGAGATGAACGCCAAGAAACAGGACACGGGCGGGAAGTCGGGCTCCTTCTGGAGAGAGCTTCCCCTGTTGATCGTGATCGCGCTGGTCTTGGCGTTCGTCATCAAGACCTGGGTGGTCCAGCCGTTCTTCATCCCGTCCAAGTCGATGGAGGACACTCTCCAGATCGGCGACCGGGTCCTGGTCAACAAGCTCGTCTACCAGGTCCGCGAGATCGAGCGCGGCGACGTGGTGGTGTTCAACGGCGCGGGCACCTGGGACGAGGAGGGCGTCCAGCCGGAGCCCTCCGGCAACCCGGTGAACCGGGCGTTCACCTGGGTCGGCCAGCAGCTCGGGGTGCAGCCCACCGGCAAGGACTACATCAAGCGGGTGATCGGCGTCGGCGGCGACACCGTGGAGTGCTGCGACGCCGAGGGCCGGGTCATGGTCAACGGCGAGCCGCTGGACGAAGAGGACTACCTCTACCCGGGCAGCCAGGAGACGCACACCGAGTTCGGCCCGGTCAAGGTGCCCGAGGGCCGGCTGTGGCTGATGGGCGACCACCGGCAGATCTCCTACGACTCCCGGCTGCACCAGAACGATCCGGGCGAGGGGACCATCGCCGAGGAGAACGTGATCGGCCGGGCGTTCGTGCTGGTGTGGCCGTTCGACCGGATGACCACGCTGCCCATCCCGGAGACCTTCGAGCCGCTGAACGAGGAGGGGGAGGAAGGGGAGAAGGCCGCGGCCGCCGCGCCGGTGCCGGACGCGTCCCCGCTCGCCCTCGGCGTGGTCGGCGTGCTCCCGCTGCCCCTGCTCTCCCGCCGGCTCCGCCGGCGCGCCCCGTACGCGCAGGATTCCGCCGAATGACAGCGCGCGGTTGACAGATGCCGCATCATGGACCTGGGGCGGAAGACGTCCGCTTTCGAGCATGGCGGGACCAGTAGGCGCCGAACGGGGCGAAGGGGGCCGGGCCGGCGGACCTGAAGTGCACGACGGAAGCGAGTGCGAGATGAGTTCTGAGGACCTGGAGAAGTACGAGGCCGAGATGGAGCTCCAGCTCTATCGGGAGTACCGCGACGTCGTCGGCCTGTTCAGCTACGTGGTGGAGACCGAGCGCCGGTTCTACCTCACCAACCACGTGGATCTGCAGCCGAGGAGCACCGAGAACGGCGAGATGTACTTCGAGGTCGCGATGGAGGACGCCTGGGTCTGGGACATGTACCGCCCGGCCCGGTTCGTGCGCAACGTCCGAGTGGTGACCTTCAAGGACGTCAACGTCGAAGAGATCACCAAGTCCGACCTCGAAGTCCCCCCGGGCGGCCGCCCGCAGAGCTGACCCCGGTACACCGACCCGACCCGAGGCGGGGGCCGCACCGCGGCCCCCGCCTCACCCGTTCCCGGCCCCTCCCCGAACCGCAGAGGGGGGAGAAGGGACGGGGCGGGGCGGCGACGGCAGTGGTAGGGGCGTGGTCGGGCACTCCGGTTGAGCACGGCGCCCCACGGGGGAAGGTCCAAACGGGCGGCGACGGCGGGGAAGGGGGACCGGCCAGTCGGTCGGGTGCGGCGCCCCGCGGAGTGCAGGTTCGAGCGGGCGGCGAGGGGGGAGCGGGCCGGGCGCCGCGTTCACCGGCCGGGCCCGGCGCGTGCTCCCGGCGAGGGGAGCAGGGCGGCGCCCCGGCGGCGCGGGCCGGCCCGCGCCGCCCGGGTCCGTCAGGGGGCCTTATCCCTATCTGCCTGGTTTGCGGCGAGGAACGGGCGGGGGCGGGGGCGCCCTGCGCACCTCCGCAGCACCTCGATTGCATCTACCAGCGAGTAGTAAGCCTCGAAGCCTCCACCACCCCCTCGTCGATTACCCAGAGTGGCCAAGTAGGGCTCCCTCGGGAGAACAAAAGCGTCATACCGCCCCCACTTCTGCCCTCCCTGGGTTCCGGCCCCCTGCTTTGCGGCCTTCCGGGTTGCTCGAATCCCCGAACACCGGCCCGATCGGCCCCAACCGGGCCTGCCAGGGGGCGATCCGGCCCAGGATGCGCGCCCAGGAATCACCGGGGTGCTCTCGCGGTGCGCAGGGCGCCTCATCCCACCATCACCCTGCGTATTTGCCCAGGTCGGAGAGGGGTGGTGGTTTCGATGGCGGCCGGCCCCGGCGCCCGGGCGACGCGGGCGCGGCGATCCCGCCGCCCCGGCTCACTCCGACCGCCCCCATCTGCTCTGCCGCACCCGACCGACCGGCCGGTGCCCACCGCCGCCGTCGCCGCCTGCTCGAACCCCCGCTCCGTGGGGCCCGCGCCCGGGCGACCACCTTCGCCCCGCCCCACTGCTGCCTTCGCTGCCCGTTTGAACCTTCGCTCCGTGGGGCTCGCACCCGGCCGGGGCGCCCGACCCCGCCCCTTCCCGCCGTCGCCGCCGGTTTGAGCCGTCACCCGGTGAGGCGCCGCGCCCGACCGACCGGCCGGTCCCCCTCCCCACCGTCGCTGCTCGCTTGAACCTGCACTCCGCGATGCGCCGCGCCGGACCGACCGGCCGGTCCCCCTCCCTGCCGTCGCTGCCAGCTTGAACCCCGACCCCGTGGGGCACCGCGCTCGGGTGATCGCCTTCGCCACGCCCCTACCTCTGCCGTCGCCGCCGCATGGTGCCGTCCACCCGTCGCCGGAGCACGCTCGTCCACAGGGGGCTGTCCACAGGCGGCGGATCGGTTCCCCGCGGTGGGGGCGGAGCGGTCACCGTGGAGGGCGGAGGTGGTCGGAGATGGGCTTCGAGACGCGGGAGCGGGCCTGGAGCCGGGCGGCGCTCGCCCGGTACGGGGAGGACCTGGCCGCGGCGCACCTGCGCCGGACCGGGCTGCGGATCCTGGCGCGCAACTGGCGGTGCCGGGAGGGCGAGATCGACATCCTCGCCCGCTGGGGCGGCACCCTGATCGTGGTCGAGGTGAAGACCCGCACCGGGCTGCGGTTCGGCACGCCGCTGGAGGCGGTCGACCGGGGCAAGCGCAGACGGCTGCGGCGGCTGGCCCGGCTGTGGCGGGAGGAGAACCGGCGCACCGCCCCGCCGCGCACCCGGGTCGACGTGATCGGCGTGCTGGTCCGCAGGGACGGCCGCGCCTACCTCCGGCACGACCGGGGGGTGGCCTGAATGCCGATCGCCCGCACCCGGTCGGTGGCGCTGGTCGGTGTCGAGGGGCACCCGGTCGAGGTCGAGGCCCATCTGGGGACCGGGCCGGCCGCGGTCACCCTGGTCGGCCTGCCCGACACCGCCCTGCGCGAGGCCCGGGACCGGATCCGCGCCGCCGTGGCCAACTCCGGGGAGAGCTGGCCCGACTGCGGCATCACGGTGAGCCTCTCCCCGGCCAGCCTGCCCAAGCGCGGCAGCGGGTTCGACCTGGCCATCGCCGCCGCCGTGCTCGGCGCCGACGGCGCGGTCCCCGCCGAGGGCGTGCACGACAGCGTCTTCCTCGCCGAACTCGGCCTGGACGGACGCACCCGCCCGGTCGGCGGGGTGCTCCCCGCGGTGCTGGCCGCCGCGCGGGCCGGCCTGAGGACCTTCGTCGTCGCCCGGGAGAACGCCGCCGAGGCCCGCCTCGTCCCCGACGTCGAGGTGATCGCGGTCGGCTCGCTGCCCGAGCTGTTCGCCCGGCTGCGCGGTCGCCCGGTCGAGGAGATCGACGACGAGGAGGACATCGCCGAGGAGCCGGAGCCGCCCAGGCGCCGCCCCGACCTCGCCGACGTCGCCGGCCAGCCGATGGCCCGCCGCGCCCTGGAGATCGCCGCGGCCGGCGGCCACCACCTGCTGCTGGTCGGCCCGCCCGGAACAGGGAAGAGCCTGCTCGCCGAGCGGCTGCCCACCATCCTCCCCGAGCTGTGCACCGAGGACGCGGTGGAGGTCACCGCGGTGCACTCGGTCGCAGGCACCCTGCCCCGGGGCGAGCCCCTGATCACCCGGCCCCCGTACAGCGCCCCGCACCACTCGGCCACCCGCGCGGCGATGGTCGGCGGCGGCAGCAGTGTCATCCGCCCGGGCTGCGTCTCGCACGCCCACCGGGGCGTGCTCTTCCTGGACGAGGCCCCGGAATTCCAGCGGGGCGTCCTCGACGCGCTCCGCCAGCCGCTGGAGACGGGCGAGGTCCTGGTCTCCCGGGCGGCGGGCGCGGTCCGGTTCCCCGCCCGCTTCCAGCTGATGATGGCCGCCAACCCGTGCCCCTGCGCGCGCCCGGGGGCGGCCTGCATCTGCCCGGCCGCGGTGCGCCGTCGCTACCTGGGTACGCTCTCCGGGCCGCTGCTCGACCGGGTCGACCTCAAGCTCGAACTCCAGCCGGTGACCCGCGCCGAACTCCTCGCCGACCGGGCCTTCACCGAGGACTCCGCCACCGTCGCCGCCCGGGTCGCCGAGGCGAGGGAGCGCGCTGCCCGCCGCTTCAAGGGCACCCCTTGGCGGGCCAACGCGGAGGTGCCCGGGGCCGAGCTGCGCCGCACCTTCCCGGTGGGCGACGCCGCCCGCGGGGTGCTGGCCGGGGCGATGGAGCGCGGCGAGGTCAGCGCCCGCGGGGTCGACCGCACCCTGCGCGTCGCCTGGACCCTGGCCGACCTCGACGGCAGTCCGATCCCCGAGGGCGACCACGCGGCCCTCGCCTACGCCCTCTGGTCGGGAGGCCACCCATGACCCGAGACCCGGGCCGGTCCAGGGCCCGCTTCCGTCCCTCGTGGAGCAGAGCCGCAGAGGGGAGCAGAGCCGCAGAGAACAGAACCGCCGACGGCCCCAGGGGGCGCCGCAGGGATCGCCCCGAGGCCGTGCCGGAAGGAACGGCAGCGGTGCCGCCGACCGCCTCTGCCCGCGCGCCTCGGGCGTCCGGTCCGGCCTGCGCGCTCACACGGGCGCGGGGGAACGGCGCTGGGAGCAGCCGGAGGAGAGGGCGGCCCGCCGGGTTGCGCCGGGTGATCGGCTCGGCCTGTGTGCCCGCCCGGCCGTCTCGGGCGCTCGGCCCGGTTCGCATGCTCCAGGGGCTCGGTTCTGCCGGTGTCCCCGCCGGACCGCGCCGGGTGTTCGGGGCCGCCTGGGGCGGCGAGGGGAGGGGGCGGTGCGGGGCGCCGCCCGCCTTTCATCGCGGCGGGGCGGGAGACGTGCGGTGACCGGGCCGGTGGAGGACGAGGGCATGGCGCGGGCCTGCCTCACCGCGGCGGCTGAGGCAGGGGACGCCGCGCTGGGGCGGCTGCTGCGCGAGCGGCCCGCGGCCGAGGTGTGGGCGGCGCTGCGCGGCGGGACCCTGGACCGGCTGCTCCCGGCGACCGCGGAGGACCGCCGCGGGGACCGGGCGGAGCGGTGGCGGCTGCGGGCCGAGCGGGTCGAGGCGGACCGGCTGCTGGACCGGGCGGCCGAGGCCGGTGCGCGGCTGGTGGCGCCCGGAGACCCCGAGTGGCCCGGCCGGCTCGACCCGCTCGGCGACCGGCGCCCCTATGCGCTGTGGGTCCGCGGCCGCAAGGACCTGCGCAACTCCTGCCTGCGCTCGGTGGCGGTGGTCGGGTCGCGGGCCGCCACCGCCTACGGGCTGCACGTCGCCTCGGAACTGGGCCACGCGCTGTCCGTGCGGGCCTGGACCGTGGTCTCCGGCGGGGCGTACGGCATCGACTCCGCGGCGCACCGCGGGGCGCTGGCCGGCGGGACGCCCACGGTGGCCGTGCTGGCCTGCGGGCCGGACCGGTTCTACCCGAGGGGGAACGAGGCGCTCTTCGGCGAGATCGCCGAGCACGGGGTCCTGGTCACCGAGAACGCCCCGGGCGCCGCGCCCACCAGGTACGGGTTCCTGGTGCGCAACCGGCTGATCGCCGCGCTCACCCCGGGCACCGTCGTGGTGGAGGCGGGTCTGCGCAGCGGTGCGCTGAACACCGCGCACCACGCCCAGGAGCTGCACCGCACGGTGATGGCGGTGCCGGGGCCGGTCACCTCGGCGCTCTCGGCCGGCTGCCACCGGCTGCTCCGGGACTGGCAGGCGGTCTGCGTCGGCGGCGCCGCGGAGGTCGCCGAGCAGCTCGGCTCCATCGGGGAGGAGCTGGCCGCCTCCGGCGGCACCGTGATGGCCTGCGACGGGTTGGACGAGGAGGCCCGCCGCATCCTGGACGCAGTCCCGGAGCGCCCCGGGGCCGGGCCGGCCGCCGTCGCGGCCCAGGCCGGCACCGGCCTGGACACCGCCCTGCGCCATCTGGGCCTGCTGGCGGCCGGAGGATTCATCGAACGCTGCCCCTCCGGCTGGCGCCGCCGGAGGAACAGCGAGCCCCCGTGACGCCGCCGCCCGCCGTCCGGCGCCCGGCGCCCGGCGGCCTGCGCCGGACCAGGGGCGTCGGCCTTTCCCCGCCTCCCCCTGCGGAGCCCCCGCGCTTCCCCGCCCGCCGTGGGGGAGCGGTTCCGCGCGCTCGTCCAGCGGGCCGTTGGGCGGGGCACCGGATCGCCGACGGAGAACGCGGGGCCCGGCGTCTCGGCCGCCGGGAGCGATGCGCCTCCTCGCGGTCCCCCTACCCCGGCGGCGAGCCGGAGAGGGCCTCCCGCCTCGGGGCGGCCGCCGACCGTGGTCCGCTTCGCGCCCTTCCGCCGGCCCCGGCGGCCCGGCGGGGCGGTGATCCGGAGGGTGAGGCGCGGTGGGGGCGGTCTCCGCTGCCGAACGCGGGGTGAAGCGCGGGGAAGCGGTGCGGGAAACGCCCCGGTTCGTCCAGGGGAGCGGGGCGGGGCGCGGCTAGGGTTGGCGCATGGCGAAGAACTACAGCGACGGCTTCGTCGCGGACGGTCCGCTGCTGTTCATCTCCGGCCAGGTCCCCGAGGCCCCGGACGGCAGCGTCGCCGAGGGGGACGCCGTGGCGCAGACCCGGCAGGTCTTCCGGAACATCGAGGCGGTGCTCGGCGCGCACGGGGCGGACATCCGCCACCTGGTCAAGGTCAACTACTACCTGCGGCACATCGCCGACCTGCAGTCGGTCCGGCAGGTGCTGCGCGAGTTCCTGGTGCACCAGCCCCGGCCCGCGGCGACCCTGGTGGAGGTGACCGGGCTGGCCGACTCCCGCTACCTGGTGGAGGTGGACGGGGTGGCCTGCCTGCCCCGGGAGCCGGGAGGGGAGCGGTGAGCGCGGAGGAGCACCGGGAGCTGCTGGACGACTTCGCCCGGCACCTGGACGCCGAGCGCGGCCGCTCCCCGCACACGGTCCGCGCCTACCTGGGCGACGCCCGGAGCCTGCTGGCCTACGCCGCCGGCCGCGGCGCCGGGCCGGAGGGCATCGACATCGCCCTGCTCCGCGGCTGGCTGTCCCGGATGGCCGAGGCCGGGGCGAGCCGCGCCACCGTCGCCCGGCGGATCGCGGCGGCGCGGGCGCTCACCGCCCACCTGCACCGGCTCGGGCGGCTCGGCGACGACCCCGGCCCGCTGCTCGCCACCCCCGCGCGGCACCGGCGGCTGCCCAAGGTGCTGGGGGAGGAGCAGGCCGCCGCCGCCCTGGAGCGCCCGGCGGAGGACGAGGGGAGCCCGCGCGGCCTGCGCCGGACCGCGGTGGTCGAGGTGCTCTACGCGACCGGCATCCGGGTGGCCGAGCTGTGCGGCCTGGACCTGGACGACGTGGACCGGGAGCGCGGGACCCTGCGCGTCCTCGGCAAGGGCGGCAAGGAGCGGGCGGTGCCGATCGGCGCGCCGGCCCTGGACGCCCTGGACGCCTGGCTGCGCGACGGCCGCCCGGCGTTCGCCACCGGGGCCGGCGGGCGGGCGCTGTTCCTCGGCGCGCGCGGCGGGCGGCTGGGCGTCCGGGGCGCCCGGCAGGACGTGCGCGAGCGGATGGGGCCGGGCGAGGACGGCACCGCGGCCTCCCCGCACGCCCTGCGGCACAGCGCCGCCACCCACCTGCTCAACGGCGGCGCCGACCTGCGCAGCGTCCAGGAGTACCTGGGCCACTCCTCGCTGGACAGCACGCAGATCTACACCCATGTCTCCATCGACCGCCTCAAGGAGGTCTACCGGCGGGCGCACCCCCGCGCCTGACCCGCGCGCCCGCCGTACCGGCCCCGCAGGCGCGGCGCGGCGCGTCCGCACCGCGCCGGCCCGGCCGCGCGGACCGGAGGGCGCTGCGGCGGTCGCCCGGCCCCGCCTCCGGGGCGCTCTGCGGTGAGGGGGACCCCGGAACGGGGCGGCCGAAGGGCGCGGCCCGGTGCGGCGCCGGCCCCCGTTTCTCCGCCGTTTCCTCCGCCGTGCCGCCCCTCGGCCGTGTTCGGGCCGGTCGCACGGGCTGGAAAGCACGGCGGCGGCCGCCCGGCCGGTTCCGGGCGGTCGGGGCGCGGGCCGGGGACCGGCCGTCCGGTGGGAGCAGCCGGACCTCGCCCAGGCCGAGGAGGGCCAGCGGGTCGAGGTAGTCGCGGCCCAGGCGCAGCCCCCAGTGCAGGCAGGGGCCGCGCGGGCAGTGCCGGGCCCCCGGGGCCAGGGTGCCCAGCGGGTCGCCCGCGGCGACCGGGTCCCCGCGCGCCACCGAGGCCCTGACCGGCAGGTAGGTGGTGCGCAGCGCGCCGTGCCGGACCGAGACCGCGCCGACGCCCGCGACGCGCCCGGCGAACGCCACCCGGCCGGGGCCCGCGGCGCGCACCTCCGCGCCGGCCGGAGCGGCCAGGTCCACCCCGCGGTGGCCGGGCAGCCACGGTTCGGGAGGCGGGGAGAACGGGCGGACCACGCGCGGCCGGCCGTCCAGCGGCCACTGCCAGCGGTGCGCGTCGGCGGCGGCCGGCTGGGGGCGGCAGCAGGCGAGCAGCAGGACCGCGGCGAGGAGCGGCAGCGCCGCGGCGGGCACCGGGCGCAGCAGGCGGCGGAGGCGGAGCGGGCGGCAGAGGGCGGAGCGACAGAGGAGGGGGCGGCAGAGGACGGAGCGGCAGAGGGCGGAGAGGCGGGTGGGGCTCATGTCCCCAGGGTGGCCGGGACGCGCCCGTCTCTCCAGGGGGAATCCGCGGGCTGTGGACGGGCGGTTCCGCCGCCGCGACACGCGGGTTCCGGGGCGCATGTGCTTGACATCTCGCGGAGTCGGCGGTTACGGGGCGCGCCGCCATCCGATGCCGGTTAGAATCGTGGGCGGCTCACTGTGAGCCGACCAATTCGCACGCCCACGCGCCTTCCGCGAGGGAGGGGTCGTATCCACGGTCCGCACCGCCACTCGGCGGCGCGGCGGTCCGGCCGGGGCGTCAGGAGACAACCGAGGCGGGCCGCGCCCGCCGCGCCAGGGAGGAAGTGTCATGGCCACTGTCGTGACCATCCGTCAGCTGCTCGAGAGCGGCGTCCACTTCGGGCACCAGACCCGTCGCTGGAACCCGAAGATGAAGCGCTTCATCTTCACCGAGCGCAACGGCATCTACATCATCGACCTGCAGAAGTCGCTGGCCTACATCGACCGCGCCTACGAGTTCGTCAAGGAGACGGTCGCCCACGGCGGCACCATCCTCTTCGTCGGCACGAAGAAGCAGGCCCAGGAGGCCATCGACGAGCAGGCCCGCCGGGTCGGCATGCCCTACGTCAACCAGCGCTGGCTGGGCGGCATGCTCACCAACTTCTCCACCGTGCACAAGCGGCTCCAGCGCCTCAAGGAGCTGGAGGAGATCGACTTCGACGACGTCGCCGCCTCCGGCCTCACCAAGAAGGAGCTGCTCGGGCTGCGCCGCGAGAAGGAGAAGCTGGAGCGCACCCTCGGCGGTATCCGCGACATGGCCCGCGTGCCCAGCGCGGTCTGGGTCGTGGACACCAAGAAGGAGCACATCGCGATCAGCGAGGCCCGGAAGCTGAACATCCCGGTCGTCGCGATCCTCGACACCAACTGCGACCCGGACGAGGTCGACTACCCGATCCCGGGCAACGACGACGCGATCCGCAGCGTCAGCCTGCTGACCCGCGTGGTCGCCGACGCGGTGGCCGACGGCCTCCTGGTCCGCTCCGGCGGCGCCTCCGCCGGCGAGAAGAAGTCCGCCGAGGAGCCGCTGGCCGAGTGGGAGCGCGAGCTCCTGGAGGGCAAGGCCGAGGAGAAGCCCGCCGAGGCCGCTCCGGCCGCTGAGGCTCCGGCCGCTGAGGCCGCCCCGGCGGAGGAGGCCGCTCCGGCCGCCGACGCCGAGGCCCCGGCCGCCGAGGCCCCGGCCGCCGAGGGCCAGGAGCAGGCCTAGGCCCGCGCCCTCCCGCCCCCGGGCGGGAGGGCCCCTTTCTCCCCGCGTCCACGTCGACCCACGTCAAGGGAAACAGAGAACAGCTATGGCGAACTTCAGCGCCGCCGACATCAAGAAGCTGCGCGACATGACCGGCGCCGGCATGATGGACAGCAAGAAGGCCCTGCAGGAGAACGACGGCGACTTCGACAAGGCCGTCGAGTTCCTCCGGATCAAGGGCGCCAAGTCCGTCACCAAGCGCGCGGACCGCACCGCCGCCAACGGCCTCGTCGTGCTCAAGCAGGACGACGACAGCAGCGCGGTCCTGGTCGAGCTCAACTGCGAGACCGACTTCGTCGCCAAGAACGACAGCTTCATCAAGCTCGCCGACGAGATCGCCGCCTTCGTCGCGGCCGGCGACTACGCCGACGTGGCCTCCCTGCTCTCCGCCGAGTTCAGCGAGGGCAAGTCCGTCCAGCAGGTCATCGAGGAGCGCAGCGCCGTCATCGGCGAGAAGCTGGAGCTCCGCCGCTTCGCCAAGGTGCAGGGCGCCTACGTGGCCAGCTACATGCACAAGTCCGACCCGGACCTGCCGCCGACCATGGGCGTCCTGGTCGAGCTGGACAAGGCCGACGTCGAGGTCGGCAAGGACCTCGCCCAGCAGATCGCCGCGCTCGCGCCGAAGTACGTGAGCAAGGACGAGGTCCCCGCGGACGTCGTCGCCAAGGAGCGCGAGATCGCCGAGGCCACCGCCCGCGAGGAGGGCAAGCCGGAGCAGGCCCTGCCGAAGATCATCGAGGGCCGGGTCAACGGGTTCTTCAAGGAGGCGACGCTGCTCGGGCAGCCGTTCGTCAAGGAGAACAAGAAGACCGTGCAGAAGGTCGTGGACGAGGCCGGGGTGACCGTGAAGCGCTTCGTCCGCTTCAAGGTCGGCCAGTAGTCCTGAGGACTTTGACATGATGGAGGTGCCGGGGAGCGCTGATCCCCGGCACCTTCGGTGGATCAAGGCGGGGACACGGTCAACGGGTGCCCCCGCGCCGTACCACTCGGGGGAACCAGAAGGAGGCCGAGCGCCGTGCCGGAGAACGAGGGCCAGAGCGCCGCGGACATGCCGGAGATGCACGATGCCGGATGGCGCCGTGTCGTACTGAAGCTCTCCGGCGAGGCGTTCGCCGGCGGAGAGCAGCTCGGTATCGACGCGGGTGTCGTCCAGTACGTCGCCGAGGCCATCGCGCAGGCGGTCAAGGAGGGCATTCAGGTCGCCGTCGTGGTCGGCGGCGGCAACATGATGCGCGGCGCGGAGCTGTCCGCCAGCGGCGTCGAGCGGGGCCGCGCCGACTACATGGGCATGCTCGGCACCGTCATCAACTGCCTCGCGCTGCAGGACTTCCTGGAGCGCCAGGGCATCGAGACGCGGGTGCAGACCGCCATCCACATGAGCCAGGTCGCGGAGGCCTACATCCCCCGCCGCGCCGTCCGCCACCTGGAGAAGGGCCGGGTCGTCATCTTCGGCGCCGGCCTCGGAGCGCCGTTCTTCTCCACCGACACCACGGCGGCCCAGCGCGCCCTGGAGATCGGGGCCCAGGCGGTCCTCAAGGGGACCCAGGTCGACGGGGTGTACGACTCCGACCCGCGGCGCAACAGCGACGCGGCCAAGTTCGACCGGCTCAACTACAACGAGGTCCTCACCCGCGGCCTGAAGGTCATGGACGCCACCGCGGTGAGCCTGTGCATGGACAACGGGCTGCCGATCGTGGTGTTCGACCTGATGGGCGAGGGCAACATCGTCCGCGCCGTGCGGGGCGAGAAGATCGGCACCATCGTCTGCCCGCCGGACGCCTGAGCAGCCCCGGCCCGCCTGCGCGGTGCACCGGCCGCGCGGCCCCAGCCGTACGACCCCACGGACCACAGCGACACACGGGAGCCGAAATGATCGAAGAGACCCTCCTCGAAGCGGAGGAGAAGATGGAGAAGGCCGTCGGGGTCGCGAAGGAGGACTTCGCCGCGGTCCGCACCGGCCGCCCGGGGCCCGCGGCCTTCAACAAGATCACGGCCGAGTACTACGGGGCCAGGACGCCGATCAACCAGCTGGCCTCGTTCTCCGTCCCGGAGCCGCGCATGGTGGTCGTCTCCCCCTTCGACAAGAGCTCGATGAGCGCCATCGAGCGCGCCATCCGGGAGAGCGACCTCGGGGTCAACCCCGCCAACGACGGCAACATCATCCGGGTGGTCTTCCCCGAGCTGTCCGAGGAGCGCCGCAAGGAGTACGTGAAGGTGGTGCGGACCAAGGCCGAGGACGGCAAGGTCTCCATCCGCAACGTGCGCCGGCGGGCCAAGGAGCTGATCGACAAGGCCGTCAAGGACGGCGAGATCGGCGAGGACGAGGGGCACCGCGGCCAGGCCGAGCTCGACGAGATCACGCACAAGTACAGCGCGGAGATCGACGAGATGCTGAAGGCCAAGGAAGCCGAGCTGCTCGAAGTCTAGGAAGAAGCAAGACCCGGTGGCCAACTCTGACTCGGGTTCCGAGCCGGACCACAGAGCCGAGGCAGGCGGTGAGAGCGCCGAGCCGGCCGCGGAGAGCGGTGCGGCCGGCGCCGACCAGCGTTTCAAACTGCACAAACCGAACGGAGAGCCGGTCCGCACCGGGCGCAACCTCCCGGTGGCGATCGCCAGCGGCGTCGCCCTCGGTGCCCTGGTCCTGCTCTCCCTCTACCCCTTCCCCCAAGCCTTCGCCCTGATCACGGCGGCGGCGACGCTCATCGGACTGCGCGAGCTGAACCGCGCCGTCGGCGGCCAGGGCGCCCGCCTGGCCCTGCCGCCGCTGGCGGTCGGCGGTGTGGCGATGCAGTTCTGCGCCCACTTCGGCGGCCCCGACTGGCTGGTCGGGGCCACGGCGCTGACCGCGATCGCGGCGCTGGGCTGGCGGCTGCGCGGCGGTGCGGAGGGCTATGTCCGCGATGCCGCGGCGAACCTGTTCACCCTCTGCTACCTGCCGTTCCTGCTCGGCACCTGGCAGCTGCTGGTGGCCGACCCGGACGACGGCCGGGCCCGGCTCATCGCGTTCATCGTGGTGACGATCAGCAGCGACATCGGCGGCTACTTCGCCGGAATCCTGCTCGGGAAGCACAAGATGGCGCCGGTGATCAGCCCGAACAAGACCTGGGAGGGCTTCGCCGGCTCGGTGCTGGCCTGCATGATCGCCGGCGCGCTGACCGTGTCCCTGATGCTGGGCGGGCCGGTCTGGGTGGGCCTGGTGCTGGGCGTCGCGGTGGTCTGCGCCGCGATCCTCGGCGACCTGATCGAGTCGCTGATCAAGCGCGATCTCGGAATGAAGGACATGGGCCGGTTCATGCCCGGCCACGGCGGCCTGCTGGACCGGGTCGACTCGCTGCTCATCGCGGGGCCGGTGGCCTGGGTGGTCCTGGCCCTGCTGCTCTGAGCGGCTCCGCACGGCGAGTGCGCGGGGCGGCGGCCGGACGATCGGCCGCCGCCCCGCGCGCGTTCCGGGTCAGGGCGGGCCGGACCTGGCGCGCAGGCCGGCCACGCACCGGTCGACCAGCACCTCGAAGCTGCGGTCCACGTCCCGGGGGAGCCCGAAGCCGCCGCGGGCCTCCAGGTCGACGAAGCCGTGCAGGGCGCTGCGCAGCGCCCGGACCTCGTCCACCGCCTCCTCGTCGGGGACGCCGAAACCGCGCAGCGCCGCGGCCAGCACGTCCACCGGGACCCGGTAGGCCTCGGCGGCCTCCGCGTCCTCCGGGGAGGGGGCGAGGTTCAGCGACTCGTACCGGCCGGGGTGCGCCCGGGCGTAGCCCCGGTAGGCGGCGGCGACCGAGCGGAGCGCCTCCTCGCCGGAGCGGCCCAGGCAGGCGCGGGCGACCACGGCGCCGAACTCGCGGGCGCTGAGCAGGCCGACCGCCCGCCGCAGCCCGTTCAGCCCGGCCACGTGCTTGTACAGGCTGGGCACCGAGACGCCGGCGGCCTTGGCCACCGAGGAGAGGGAGAGCCGGTCGAAGCCCTCCTCGTCGGCGAGGCGGGCCGCGATCCCGGCCACCGAGGCGGGGGTGAGTCCGGCCCTAGGCACCGGCGCCCCCCTCCGCGCCGGCCGGGGCGGCCGGGGCGACCGCGGCGGCGAACTCCAGCACCGCCGGAGCCACCAGGTCGGGGCGCTGCGCCGCCGGGTAGTGGCCGCACTCGGGCACGACGAGCCGCCGGGCGCCGAGTCGGCCGGCGATCCAGTCGGCCTCGGCGGCGGGGTCCGGCCAGTCGGGGTCGTCGGCGCCCATCACCACCAGGGCGGGCGCGGCCACGTCGTCCAGCCGGGCCGGGACCGGCCGGAAGGCGTTGGCGATGGTGGCGGTGACGGCGCGGTAGCGGTCCGCCGGGCCGAACCCGGCACGGATCGCCGCGATGTGCTCGGCGTGCCCCTCGGTGGTGCGCCCCTTGAACAGGCCGCGCAGGTAGGCGGTGCCCAGTGCGGGCCCCCAGGGGCGGAGCAGCATCGCGCGGAGCAGCAGCGCGAGGGGCCCGCGGAGCCCGTCGCCGCGGAGGAAGGCGCCGAGCAGCACGGTGCCGGAGACCAGTTCCGGGCGGGTGGCGGCGACCCAGGCGGCGGCGGTGGCGCCGAGCGAGTTGCCGACCGCGATCGCGGGCCCGCCCAGCTCCTCGATGAGCGCCGCGGTGTCGGTGGCGGTGGCGAGGGTGCCGTAGTCGGTGAAGGTCGCGTCGCTGTCGCCGTGCCCGCGCAGGTCCATCACGGCCACCCGGTACCCGGCCCCGGCCAGCGCCGGGGCGAGGTGCCGGTAGGTGGCCCGGACGTCGGCCATCCCCGGCACGCACACCACGAGCGGCCCGCCGGCCGGGCCGTGCAGGTCGTAGGCGATCCGTCCACCGGGCCGGTCGAGGCGGTGCATGGCTCCTCCGCAAAGTTCGCATATCCTGATTAACCGTAAAGCTAATTCCCTTAGCTTTCCGGGTCAAGAGGGCGGCGGACCCAGAGCGCGGGGGCGGCCGGCCCCGCTCCCCGCAAGGCGCCGGTCCCGGCACCGCCGCTCTTCCAGGGTCGGTCGAGGCGGCGGCGCCGAGACCGGCGCGGAGGGGGCGGTTCCTCAGGGGCGGAAGTCCGCGAGGTGGTCGGCGACCCACTGCCGGTAGGTGCGCGGGGCCTCCCCGGTCAGCTCCTGCACCGGGTGCAGCTCCTCGGTGTGGTCCGGCGAGGCGAACCCCGCATGCGCCTCCAGGATGCCGTCGGCGTACTCGGGCGGCAGGCCGGAGGCGATCAGCTCGGCGCGGGCCTCGTCCAGCGGCATCGGCTCGGCGCTGATCGGGCGGCCCACGGCCTCACCGATGATCGCGATGCGCTCCGCCTCGGTCAGCATCTCCGGGCCGGTGACCGTGTACTTCATCCCGTCGTGCCGCTTTCCGCCGTCGGGGTCGGTGAGCACGTGCACGGCGGCCGCCGCCAGGTCGCCCTCGTGCACCACCGAGCGCACGGCGCCCGGGAACGGGGTGGCGATGGACGTCGCGCCCTGCCGCACCCGCTCGGCCCAGCCCAGGTCGTTGGAGGCGAAGCCGCCGCCGCGCACCGCCGTCCAGCGCAGGCCCGACCGGGCCAGCAGCAGCTCGATCCGCCCGTGGAAGTCGTTGATCGCGTCGCCCTGCTCCAGGGCGGTGTCGTCCACCCCGCCGGAGGAGAGGTAGACCACCCGCTCGGTGTGCCGGGCGGCGGCCTCGAGCACGGCCGGCGCGGTCTCCGCGCCGAACAGCGGCCAGACCAGGAAGACCGCGTCGACGCCGTTGAACGCGCCCTCCAGCGAGGCCGGGTCGGAGAGGTCCCCGACCGTCTCCTCCACCCCGTCGGGGAAGACCGCCTTGCCGGGCGTGCGGACCAGGGCCCGGACGCTCTCGCCGGCCGCGTGCAGCTGCCGGACCGCCTGCCCGCCGACATTGCCGGTCGCACCCGTCACCAGGATCATCGCAAGGTCCTCCTCATGGTCGCGGGGCGCCCGGGGCGCCCCCTGCGTGGCTTCGCGGACAAGCCAACAACCTCAACCTTGGTTGAAGTCAAGCCGCGGGGGCGGGCCCGTCCACCCGGCGCAGGGTGCGCAGGCCGCGGTCGGTCAGCGCGACCCCCGTCGCGGCCAGCATCAGCGCCGCCGCGCCGACCAGGGCCGGGCCGGCGCCGGCCGCCTCGGCCACCGGGCCGACCGCGACCTGCCCCAGCGGCATGGCCAGGAAGGACCCGAGCGCGTCATAGGAGTAGACCCGGGCCAGCCGCTCCTGCGGGACGTTCTGCTGCAGCGAGACCTCCCAGGCCACGGTGAACTGCTCCACGGCCATCCCGGCCAGGAACATCGCCGCGAACAGCACCGGCAGCACCGGGGAGAGGCCCAGGACCAGGAGCGGGACGGCGTCCACCGCGATCAGCGCGACGCCGTAGCAGAGCGCGCGCCGCGGCTGCCAGCGCGCCGCGAGCAGCCCGCCCAGCAGCATGCCGAGGCTGTTCACGGTGAGCAGCAGCCCCCAGGCGGTGCGCCCGAACGAGGCGTCGGCGATGGCCGGCCCGAGCACCGACACCGTCGCGCTCATCGCCGCGTTGACCACCATGAACTGGACCACGACCAGCCACACCCAGCGGCGCCGGGTGAACTCGGCCCACCCCTCGGCGAGCTCCCGCAGCGGGTCGGCGGGCGGGCCGGAGGGGCGCCGCGGGGAGACCGCCCGGACGGCCGTGAAGCAGACCCCGGCCAGCGCGAACGCGGCCCCGTCGGCGGCGATGGCCCCGCTCGCCCCGATCAGCGCGACCAGCAGGGTGCCGAACGACATCCCGATGATCCGGCCGCCCTCCATGCCGATCCGCGCCAGCGCGTTGGCCTGGCGCAGCAGCGCCGCCGGGACGGTCTGCGGGACCAGGGCGGCGGCCGCCGGCAGGTTGGCCGCCGAGGCCGCGCCGTTCACCGCGGCCAGCACCAGCATCAGCGGCAGCGACGCCGCGTCGAGCAGCAGCGAGGCGGCGAGCAGGCCCTGGGAGCCGGCGGCCACCGCGCAGGCGCCGCAGAGCAGCAGGCCGCGCGGCATCCGGTCGGCCAGCACCCCGCCGGCCAGCAGGAGCAGCACGTTGGCCAGGCTCCGGGCGCCGACGACCAGGCCGAGCTGGGCGACCGAGCCGGTCGCGTCGAGCACCGCGAAGGCCAGCGCGACGGTGGCCAGCCCGTTGCCGAAGTAGAGCAGCGTGCGGCCCGCGGCCAGCGCGCGGAACGGGCGGTGGCGCAGCGGGGCGGTCAGCGCCGGTGCCGCGCGGCCGGCGCGGCCGGTCCCGGTCACGCCTCCTCCCCGGGGCCGGCGCCCGGCGCGCCGCCGTGCGGTTCGGCCGGGGCGGCCGGGTCGGCGTCCGACATGCCGAAGAGCAGCATGGTGGCGCTGACCCGGACGGTGCCGGGGGAGCGCGGCGCCCGGGCCGCCCGGTGCAGTGCGGTGCCCAGCTCCTCGGCCCGCTCGACGATCCGGTCCCACTCGGCGGCGTCCACCCACACCTCGGCGTCGGTGAAGTGCCGGCGCAGGGCGGGGTCGTGCAGGGCGGCGCGGCGGCGCGGCTCGTCGCCCAGGGCGGCCTGCAGGGCGGCGGGGTCCTCCAGCGGGCTCGGGGCGAGCCGCCCGCTCTCCGGATCGTGCCGGTAGCGGCGGGCCAGGCCGCCGCGGACCGGCACCTCCTCGGCGAGCTCCAGCAGCCCGGCCTTGTGCAGCCGCCGCAGGTGGTAGCTGACGTTGGCCTGGGACTCGCCGAGCTCGCGGGCGGCCTCGGCGGCGCTCATCGCGGCCCCGGTGAGCAGGGAGAGCAGCCGGAGCCGCAGCGGGTGGGCGAGGACGCGCAGACCGCGCACGGCCTCGTCGGGCGCGCCCCGGGGGCGCTCGGGGCGGGGCGGCGGCCCGTCTGAATCGTTCATGGCCGCGATCATGGCGGATCCGGCGCCGACCGTCAAAGGGTTATTTGGGGGTTGTGGGCGAGGCGCCCGAAGCGGTCGCTGCGGCGGCGTCCTGGCGCGCCGCGGCGATGAGCGTGCGGCGCCGAAGGAGGCGGTGGCCGGGCGGGGTCCTCGCAGGGGGCCGGTCGCCGAACGGGAGGGGCCGCCCAGGGCGATGAGCTCGGCGCTCGCTGCGGGGGCACCGGAACGCTCCGGTGCCCCCGCAGCGCCGAGCTCATCGGGGAAGGGGGAAAGGGGGGTGCGGGTCAGCCCAGGATCCAGCTGCGGCCCTCGGCGGCGAGCTTGTCGATGAGGGTGGCCGCGTCGTGCTCCTTGGCGAACAGGTGCTCGGGGCGGGTGATCGGGACCAGCCACAGCCAGCGCACCGGGTCGCCGTGGAAGGCCAGGCCCGAGGTGTCCGGCGGCCGGTGGCCCCCGCCCGCCAGCACCTCGGGGTCGGAGACCAGCAGCATCGCCGAGCTGTCCCCGCGCATCAGCCGGTCCTCCGGGTTGTCCAGCCACTTCACGCTGTGCCCCGGGCCGAACCAGGTGACCGCCCGCCACGGGAAGGCGCCGATCCACCGGAAGACCCGGGCCGCCGCGTGCGCCGGCAGCGTCGTCGCCAGCGCCAGCTCGATCCGGGCGTAGTCGGAGGTGTCGGCCATGTAGCGGTCCAGGGTGGGCATCCGCTGCCCGCACATGCCCACCGTGCTCAGCACCGTGTAGGGGCGGTCCGCGGTGGGCGGGCGCTCGGTGACCCGGATCAGCGGGGCGTGGCCGTCGGAGACGTCCCAGTAGTGCCCCGGCGGGCCGACGGCGTCGGTCAGGTGGTTGAAGACGGCCCGCTGCACGGTGCGCCAGGCGTTCGGCGCGTCCCGCCAGGACCAGTACGCCTCGGCGTGCACCACCCGCGGCCACAGCTGCGCGCGGACCGGTTCCAGCGCCCAGGCGTAGGGGCTGCGCCCGATCGCCTCGCGGGCGTAGCCGGGCAGCCCGCTGTCGGCCTCGGCCCAGCCCGGGATGATCGCCAGCAGCTCCTCGCCCTCCAGCAGCGCGACCCCGTCGCCCTCCTCGAACCAGACGGCGCGCAGCGCCGCCGCGTCGAACGGCGCCCTGCCCTGCGGGTGGCGGGTGTAGGCGGCCGGCATCAGCGGGGCCCGGCCCCGGTACAGCCCGGCCGGGTCGTTGGTCTCCGGCGCCGGCTCGTGGTTGGCCAGCCACACCGGCACCCGGATCCGGCCCCGGGCGTCCATCAGGTAGGCGGCGGTGGTGCGGAAGTCGTGCTCGACGAGGACACGGCGGCTCCGGTAGGGGCTGAACTCGTCGAGCAGCACGCGCGTTCCGGCCACCCTGGCTCCCTTCTCTGCTCTCCGGGCGCCTCCCGGCGACCGCGGCCCGGTGCTCCTCCGGGCCGTGCCGCCCGGCTGCCTGCGGTTCCCTCCGGGAGCGGTGGCGGCCGCTCCGCAGGCCGCGGGGTCCCTGCGGCCCGGCGGTGCGGGCCGGCGCCGAGGGGGGAGGGGACCGGGGCGGGGCGTGCGGCCGCGGGTCTTCGGCGTGCCGCATCCTCCAGGGGGCGCATAGTATGACCGTAGTGCCCGTCCGGCTGCGCCGCACTAGCGCGAGCAAGAGCGTTATCGGTCCTCAAGGTTCCCGTCCGCAGCCGGCCACGCCGGCCGCAGCCCCGCCCGCCGTCCTAGTGGATGTTCATGCCTGCCGAGCTCACCTTCGCCGCTCCCCGCCGCGCCAAGCCGCCGCGGCACCTCGCCGACCTCAGCCCCGAGGAGCGGCGGGCCGTCGTCACCGAACTCGGTGAGAAGCCGTTCCGGGCCAAGCAGCTGGCCCAGCACTACTTCGGCCACCTGGAGTCCGACACCTCCGCGATGACGGACCTGCCCGAGGCCTCCCGGGAGCGCCTGGGCGAGGCGCTGCTGCCGAACCTGCTCACCCCGGTCCGGCACATCACCTGCGACGACGGGATGACCCGCAAGACCCTGTGGCGGGCCTTCGACGGGGTGCTGTTCGAGTCGGTGCTGATGCGCTACCCCGACCGCGCCACGCTCTGCGTCTCCTCGCAGGCCGGGTGCGGGATGAACTGCCCGTTCTGCGCCACCGGCCAGAACGGGCTGACCCGGAACCTGTCCACCGGCGAGATCGTGGACCAGGTGGTCTCGGTCGCCCGCGACCTGGCCCGCGGCGAGGTCGCCGGCGGCCCCGGGCGGATCAGCAACATCGTCTTCATGGGCATGGGCGAGCCGCTGGCCAACTACAAGCGGGTGCTGGAGTCGGTCCGCCGGATGACCGACCCGGTCCCGGGCGGGCTGGGCATCTCCCAGCGCGGCGTCACCGTGTCCACCGTCGGCCTGGTGCCCGCGATCGACAAGCTGATCGCCGAGCGGATGCAGGTCCGGCTGGCCATCTCGCTGCACGCCCCCGACGACGAGCTCCGCGACGAGCTGGTCCCGGTCAACAACCGGTGGAAGATCGACGAGGTGCTCGACGCGGCCTGGCGCTACGCCGACACCACCGGCCGCCGGGTCTCCATCGAGTACGCGCTCATCCGCGACATCAACGACCAGGCCTGGCGCGCCGACCTGCTCGGCCGGCTGCTCAAGGGGAACCTGGTGCACGTCAACCTGATCCCGCTCAACCCCACCCCGGGGTCGAAGTGGACCGCCTCCCGGCCCGAGGACGAGCGGGAGTTCGTCCGCCGCCTGGAGTCGCACGGCGTCCCGGTCACCGTGCGCGACACCCGGGGCCAGGAGATCGACGGCGCCTGCGGCCAGCTCGCCGCCGCCGAGAACTGATCCCGGGCGGGGCGGATGGCGGAGACGCTCCTCGCCTTCGCGGTGGGCGCCGTCGCCGGCCTCGTCCCGTTCATCAACATCGAGGTCTACCTGCTGGGCGCGGCGGTCGTCGGCGACGACGCGCTGCGGATCGCGGTCGCGCTGGCCGCGGCGGCCGGGCAGACGCTGGGCAAGATCGCGTTCTACTACGCGGGCATGGGCGTGCTGAACGTCCGCTGGCTGAAGCGGAAGGCCGAGCGGCCGCCGGGCAGGTGGGCCGAGCGGGCCGGGCGGTGGCGGCGCCGGGCCGAGGAGCAGCCCTGGTGGGGGGCGGGGCTGCTGGCGCTCTCCTCGCTGGTGAGCGTCCCGCCGCTGATGGTGGTCTGCGTGCTGGCCGGGGCGGTGCGGATGCGGCTGAGCGTGTTCGCGTCGGTGACCATGGCCACCCGCTCCGCCCGGTTCCTGGTGCTGGTCTACGCGCCCGGGGCCGTCGCCGCGGTCTCCGCCGCCCTGCGGACCGGCTGAGCACCGCCCCGGCGCCCCCGGTGCCGCGGCACCGGGGGCGCCGGCGTCAGCGCGTTCCCCAGGCGTAGGCCTGCTTGCGGAGCTTGAGGTAGAGGAAGCTCTCGGTGGAGCGGACGCCCTCCACGGCGCGGATCGAGCCGAGGATCCGCAGCAGCCGCTCGTCGTCCTCCGCGACCACCTCGACCAGCACGTCGAAGGAGCCGGCGGTGACCACCACGTACTCGCAGCCGTCCAGGTCGGCGATGGTGTCGGCGACCGCGGTCAGGTCGCCGTCGCAGCGCACCCCGATCATCGCCTGCCGGCTGAAGCCCAGCATCATCGGATCGGTGACCCCGACGACCTGCACCACCCCGGTCTCCAGCAGCCGCTGCACGCGCTGCCGCACGGCGGCCTCGGAGAGCCCGACGGCCTTGCCGATCGCGGCGTAGGAGCGCCGGCCGTCCTCCTGGAGCTGCTCGATGATGCGCTTGGCGGTCTCGTCGAGCACCGGCGCGGCGTGGTTCCGCCGGGGCGCCGGGGACTTGCCCTCCTGCTCGGTCACATGCTCCTCCGCTGGGAGAGAGGGCCGGTGCCCGGGGCGGCGGGCACGGAATCGGCCGTTCGGGGTCGGTCGGACGACGGAAACAAAACTACTGCACGGTACGGGCGGCCGTCCCGGGAACCGCTCGCTCACCCGTCCACCGGGCCGAGGCGGTCCCGCACCGCGTCCAGGGAGAGCAGCGCCACGTGCAGCGACACGCAGGTCTCCACCGAGTCGAGGTCGGCGCCGAGCACCCGGGAGATGCGGCGCAGCCGCTCGTAGAAGGCGGGCCGGGACAGGTGCGCGGTGGACGCGGCCAGGGCCTTGTTCCGGCCGGCCTCCAGGTAGCAGCGGAGCATCTCGGTCAGGTCGCTGCCGTGCCGGGCGTCGTAGGCGAGCAGCGCGCCCAGCTCCCGCTCCACGTAGGTCTGCAGCCGCTCGTCGTCCCGGAACAGGTGCAGCAGGCCGCGCAGGTGCAGGTCGGGCAGGCGGTACAGCAGCCGGCCGGGCTGGCGCAGCGCCACGTCGCCCACCTGCCGGGCCTCCAGGAACGAGCGGCGGACCTCGCGGATGTCGTCGGTGGGCGAGCCGACGGCCAGCACCGGCCCGGTCCCGGTGAGCTCGCGGATCCGCTCGGCGAGCCGCTGCAGCTGGGGTTCGGGGTCGCGCCCGCGGGGCAGCGCCAGCAGCACGCCGACCCGGACGTCGTCCAGCGACCCGACCAGCGCCGGCAGCCGGACCTCTCGGCAGGCGCGGGCGACCGCCTCGGCCCCGTCGGCCAGCCGGGCCTCCGCGCTGAGCCCGGTGCCGCCGTCCGGCAGCCGCAGCACCAGCCCGCTCAGCGACCGGCCGTCCAGCGGCACCCCGACGGCGCGGGCGCGCACCAGCGCCTCCTGCGGGTCGGAGTAGGAGCGGTCCACGATGCCCGCGATGATGGTGCGGTGCGTCTGGCGCTCCAGGCTCTCCTGGTGCCGCTCCAGCAGCCGGCCCAGGGCCAGCGTGGTGGCGGCGCGCTCCAGCAGCATCGAGTGCCGGGGCGAGGGCGCGGCGCCGCAGATCAGGATCAGCCGCCCCCAGTCCTGCCCGCGGGCCCCGACCACGGTGGCCAGCCAGCCCATCGAGGCGTCGTGCACGGTGCGGGTCTCCGAGCGCAGGGTGCGCGAGCGCGACTCCCAGGAGGCCAGGACCGCCTCCGGGTCCTCCCCGCCGAGCTCGCAGAGGAGCACCTGGTGGCTGAGGTTCTCCAGCACCACCGGGCAGCCGGAGAGCCGCGCCACCTCGTGCAGCACCCGCTCGGGGCGGGCGCCCTCCACCGAGAGCCGGGTGAACACCTCGTGCAGCCGCTCGGACTCGCGGGACTCCTCCAGCTGCCGGTTGACCACCCGGACGTGCACCGCCTCGGTGATCTCCACGAAGCGGGTCTCCCGCTCCAGCGAGACCACCGGGATGCGGGCGTCGCGGGCGGCCTCCAGCAGGGCGCGCGGCAGCTCCGACTCGGCGCCGTACTTGCGGCCCAGCTCGACGGCGATCCCGCTGACCCCGACCGAGGCCAGGTCCTGCACGTAGCGGCGGAGCTCGTCGGCGGAGTCCGGCATGGCGATGCCGGTGGTCAGCACCAGCTCGCCGCCGCGCAGCAGGTGGGCCAGGTCGGTGACCTCGGCGATGTGGACCCAGCGGACGGTGACGTCGAGCAGGTCCTCGCCGACCACGACGCGGGGGCGCGCCCGCTGCACGACGGGGATGCGGAGGACTTCGGCGAGAGTGGGGAGCACACTCCGAGTCTACGGCGGGGGTTCCTGCTATGTGTCAAACGCGAGTGCCGCCCGATTTACAGAGTGATGGCGGAAACCCAGAAAAATACTTTACAGAGTGTCAGATCCATAGCGGCGGAAACTTCACAGTGGCGCTGGCGGGCGGAGGGGCGGCGGAGTGAGACTGAGGTCATGTCGGAACTGCACGAGCGTCACCGCGCTGTCATGCCTTCGTGGCTCTCCCTCTACTACGACGACCCGATCGAGATCACCGGCGGCAAGGGGAACCGCGTCACCGACGCCGCCGGCGAGACCTACCTGGACTTCTTCGCCGGCATCCTGACCAACATGATCGGCTACGACGTGGCCGAGGTGCGCGAGGCCGTCGAGCGGCAGCTCGCCAGGGGCGTCGTGCACACCTCCACGCTGTACCTGCTGCGCGGCCAGGTCGAGCTGGCCGAGAAGATCGCCCGGCTCTCCGGCATCCCCGACGCCAAGGTCTTCTTCACCAACTCGGGCACCGAGGCCAACGAGACCGCCCTGCTGCTGGCCACCGCGGCGCGCCGCTCCGACGAGGTGCTGGCCATGCGCGGCAGCTACCACGGCCGCTCCTTCGGCGCCGTCGCCGTCACCGGCAACAAGGCGTGGAAGAACTCCTCCCTCTCCCCGCTCAACGTGCACTACCTGCACGGCACCGACCGGGAGCTGCCCGCCTTCCGCGGCATGGACGACGCGGCCTACACCGAGGCCTGCGTCGCCGACCTGCGGGAGGTGCTGGCCACCGCGGTCACCGGCGACGTCGCCTGCCTGATCGCCGAGCCGGTGCAGGGCGTCGGCGGGTTCACCATGGCCCCCGACGGCCTGCTCGCCGCCTACAAGGAGGTGCTGGACGAGCACGGCGCCCTGCTCATCTCCGACGAGGTGCAGACCGGCTGGGGGCGGACCGGCTCCTCGTTCTGGGGCATCGGCAACCACGGCGTGGTCCCGGACGCGCTGACCTTCGCCAAGGGCCTCGGCAACGGCTTCGCGATCGGCGGCGTGGTCGCCCGCGGCGACCTGATGGACGGCCTGCCCGCCAACGGGCTGTCCACCTTCGGCGGCAACCCGGTCTCCACCGCCGCGGCCAACGCCACCCTGGACTACGTGCTCGACCACGACCTGCAGGCCAACGCGGACCGGCTCGGCCGGGTCGTGCTCGGCGGGCTGGCCCCGCTGGCCTCGCTGCCCACCGTGGGCGGGGTCCGCGGCAAGGGCCTGATGTTCGCCCTCGACATGGTCGACCCGGGCACCGGCGCGCCGTCGCCGGAGCTGGCCGGCGCGGTCCTGGAGGAGGCCCGCCGCCGGGGGCTGCTCATCGGCAAGGGCGGGCTGCGCGGCAACGTGCTGCGGATGGCGCCGCCGCTCACCCTCACCGAGGAGGAGGCCCGCGAGGGCCGGGACGTCCTGGCCGAGGCGGTCCGCGCGGTCGACGCCGCGGCGCGCTAGCCCGATCCGCCGGGGCGGCGGGCCTCCCGGGCTCCGCCGCCCCGCCCGCCCCCCTGTCCCATACGCCGGTCCCGGCGCCGCCGCCGAGACCGGCGCGAGAGCACCGAGCCGAGAGGTCCACCAGCATGTCCAAGCACGTCACCCACTGGATCGGCGGCAGGCCCGCCGCGGGCGCCGCGGAGCGCCGGGGGGACATCTACAACCCGGCCACCGGCAAGGTCGCCGGCACCGTCGACTTCGCCTCCCCGGCCGACGTCGACGCCGCGGTGGCGGCGGCGAAGGCCGCCTTCCCCGGCTGGCGCGACACCTCGCTGACCAAGCGGGTCGCGGTGCTGTTCCGCTTCCGCGAGCTGCTCAAGCGGCACGCGCCGGAGCTGGCCGAGCTGATCGGCGCCGAGCACGGCAAGGTCCGCTCGGACGCGGCCGGCGAGGTCGCCCGCGGCCTGGAGGTCGTCGAGTTCGCCTGCGGCATCCCCCACCTGCTCAAGGGCGGCTACTCGGAGAACGTCTCCACCGGCGTCGACGCCTACTCCATCCTGCAGCCGCTGGGCGTCGTCGCGGGGATCTCCCCGTTCAACTTCCCGGCCATGGTGCCGATGTGGATGTTCCCCGTCGCGATCGCCTGCGGCAACACCTTCGTCCTCAAGCCCAGCGAGAAGGACCCCTCGGCGTCGGTGCGCATCGCCGAGCTGTGGGCCGAGGCCGGGCTCCCCGAGGGCGTCTTCAAC
This sequence comes from Nocardiopsis potens DSM 45234, assembly GCF_000341105.1. Taxonomy (GTDB): domain Bacteria; phylum Actinomycetota; class Actinomycetes; order Streptosporangiales; family Streptosporangiaceae; genus Nocardiopsis_A; species Nocardiopsis_A potens. The sequence goes on along the minus strand of NZ_ANBB01000022.1, from coordinate 60,897 downwards.
GTGCTGCACGGCGACAAGGCCGCCGTCGACGGCCTGCTGGAGCACGAGGACGTCAAGGCGGTCAGCTTCGTCGGCTCGACCCCGATCGCGCAGTACGTCTACGAGACGGCGGCCCGGCACGGCAAGCGGGTCCAGGCGCTGGGCGGGGCCAAGAACCACATGGTGGTGCTGCCCGACGCCGACCTGGACCTGGCCGCCGACGCCGCGGTGTCGGCCGGCTTCGGCTCGGCGGGGGAGCGGTGCATGGCGATCTCCGCGGTGGTCGCGGTGGACTCCATCGCCGACGACCTGCTGGAGCGGATCCGCGCCCGGGTCGCCGAGCTCCGGGTGGGGCCGGGCGACGACGAGCGCAGCGAGATGGGGCCGCTGGTCACCCGGGCGCACCGGGACAAGGTCGCCGGCTACCTGGAGACCGGGGTGCGCCAGGGGGCGACCCTGGCCATCGACGGCCGGGTGCACCCGGTGCTGGGCGGCGCCGCCGACGGGTTCTGGCTCGGCCCGTCGCTGCTGGACCACGTGACCCCGGAGATGAGCTGCTACACCGACGAGATCTTCGGCCCGGTGCTCTCGCTGCTCCGGGTCTCCGGCTACACCGAGGCGCTGGACCTGGTCAACGCCAACCCCTACGGCAACGGCACGGCGATCTTCACCAACGACGGCGGCGCGGCCCGGCGGTTCCAGAACGAGGTGGAGGTCGGGATGGTCGGCATCAACGTGCCGATCCCGGTGCCGATGGCCTACTACTCCTTCGGCGGCTGGAAGAAGTCGCTGTTCGGCGACTCGCACGCGCACGGCATGGAGGGGGTGCACTTCTACACCCGGACCAAGGCGGTCACCGCGCGCTGGCTCGACCCGTCGCACGGCGGGGTGGAGCTGGGCTTCCCGACCAACGGCTGAGCGCGCGGCGCCCCGGCGGGGCCGCCCGGCGCGGTATTTCCGGAAGGGATCCGTTCTACCAGGGGTCGGAGTGCGGCCGCGGGCAGTATCGTGGGGACCGATTCGCCGTGCGGCGGCCTGGGGGCGCAATACCGCACCGGCGAGAACCGACATAACCGGAAGACGCGCTCAATTCCCCTCCTCCCCACGGAAGCGGGCGCGTCGAGGGGGTGCCACCGGGCCCGCTCTCCCCCTGGGCCCGGGGCACCCCCTCTTCGATTCCCCGCTCCGCTCGCTCCGCCGCACGCCCGCCGTGGCGGGCGGACCCTCAGCGGACGGCGAACTCGGGCGCCTCGCCGCGCGCGCCATAGGCGGCGGCGAGGCCGCTGCACTCCGCGCACCCGAAGACGCAGCCGCCGTCGGGAAGCACGCCCAGCGGGTGGCGCGGGCGCGGCCAGCGCGCGTGGCAGATTGCGCAGGCATCCCCCATGCACTGCGCGTCGCTCAACAGCTCGGGACTGAAAGTGTGGTTATCGGTCGTTTCGTCGTCGGTGCCCGCATACGGCAATATGCTCAGACCGCTCAACGTCCCTGCTCCCCCCGTGGTTTAGGACAGTCTGGCGGACCTATAGAGATCGGCTCTTATTGAACCAGAAACGGTCTGCGACGGGAATGGCTCAGCCCGTTTCATGTGACTCTAAGCCCATGCATCTTAACTCTTGGTAGTCATCCAGGGAATACCTCGGTCAAGTCTTGGGGTGCATGGGGTATTTTGTCCGGTTTGTTGGTGACGCTTGGCTGAGCTAGCGGGGGACGACCGTGAACCGGCGCAGCCGGAGTGCCGGGTTCCGCTCCCGGACCTCGGCGATACGGGCCAGGTCGATACGGCCGACCGCTACCCCGGTCTGCTCACCCAGGGCGACGACGCGCGTGCCCATCGGATCGACCAGCATGCTGTTGCCCGAGCCCATCGGCGCGTTCTGCCCGGCGGCCGCCACATAGACCGTGTTCTCGATGGCCCGGGCGCGCACCAGCGTCGTCCAGTGGTCCTCCTTGAGCGGGCCGGGCACCCACTCCGCGGCCAGCAGCAGCACGTGCGCGCCGGCGTCGGCGATCCGCCGGGTCACCTCGGGGAACCGGAGGTCGTAGCAGGTCTGCAGGCCGAAGAGGACGCCGTCCACCTCGAAGGTCTCCGGCTCGGTGATCGGGCCGGGGGCGACGACGGCGGATTCGGTCACCCCGAACGCGTCGTAGAGGTGCAGTTTCCGGTAGCGGGCCTCCAGGGCGCCGTCCGGACCGAAAGCCGCCAGGGTGTTGGAGAACCGCTCGGGGGCATCGGGCAGGAACTCGTTCACCCCGGCCACCACGTGCACGCCGTACTCCCGGGCGAGCGCCGCCAGGCCGGAGGCGAACGGGCCGTCCAGCGGCTCGGCGGCCGCGACGAACCGCTCGTCGGTGCGGGGCGCGGTGAACATCGCGTACTCCGGCAGCAGCACCACCCGGGCGCCCTTCCCCGCCGCCTCGGCCACCAGGCCGCGCACCGCCGCCAGGTTCTCGTCCTTGTCCTCGCCGGGCGCGAACTGCCCGACCGCGACCGCCACCATGGCCAGCCTCCCACCGCCGTGAACACATCGTGCGCACCCATGCTGCCGCACCCCCGGCCCGCGGTGGCCATGGGGGACGCGAAGGGGCCCGCACCCCAGCGGAGTGCGGGCCCGTCCTGCCCGTCCGGCCGGCCCTTGGGGGCTACAGCCGGGCGAAGGCCTCCTCCAGGATGGACAGCCCCTCGTCGATCAGGTCGTCCCCGATGACCAGCGGCGGCAGCATCCGGATCACGTTGCCGTAGGTGCCGGCGGTCAGCAGGATGAGGCCCTGGGAGTGGCAGTACTTCACGACCTCGGCCAGCGCCTCGGTGTTCGGCGTCTTGTCGCCGCCGCCCTTGACCAGCTCGATGGCGATCATCGCGCCGCGGCCGCGCACGTCGCCGATGATGTCGTGCTTGCCGGCCAGGGCGCGCAGCCGGCCCAGCATCCGCTCGCCGATCGCGGCGGCCCGCTCGGCGAGCCCATCGGCCTCGATGGCCTCGATGGTGGCGAGCGCGGCGGCGCAGGCGGCCGGGTTGCCGCCGTAGGTGCCGCCCAGGCCGCCGCCGTGCACCGCGTCCATCAGCTCGGCGCGGCCGGTGACCGCGGCCAGCGGCAGGCCGCCGGCGATGCCCTTGGCGGTGGTGATGAGGTCGGGCACCACGCCCTCGTGGTCGCAGGCGAACATCCGGCCGGTGCGCGCGAAGCCGGTCTGCACCTCGTCGGCGATGAACACGATGCCGTTGGCGCGGCAGAACTCGGCGATCGCGGGCAGGAAGCCCTCGCCCGGGACGATGAAGCCGCCCTCGCCCTGGATCGGCTCGATCACCACGGCCGCCACGTTGTGCGCGCCGATCTGCTTGGTGATCTGCTCGATGGCCTGCGCGGCCGCCTCCGGCCCGCAGTTCTCCGGGCCGGTCGCCCACCGGTAGGGGTAGGCCATCGGCATCCGGTGCACCTCGCCGGCGAACGGCCCGAAGCCCTCCTTGTAGGGCATGTTCTTGGCGGTGAGCGCCATGGTGAGGTTGGTGCGGCCGTGGTAGGCGTGGTCGAAGGCGACGACCGCCTGGCGACCGGTGGCGCTGCGCGCGATCTTGACCGCGTTCTCCACCGCCTCCGCGCCGGAGTTGAGCAGCACGGAGCGCTTCTCGTGGCCGCCCGGGGTGAGCCGGTTCAGCGCCTCGCAGACCTCGACGTAGGAGTCGTAGGGGTTGACCATGAAGCAGGTGTGGGTGAACCGGGAGAGCTGCTCGGAGGCGCGCTCGACCACCCGCGGGTCGGCGTTGCCGACGTTGGTCACCGCGATGCCGGAGCCGAAGTCGATCAGCGCGTTGCCGTCGACGTCCTCGACGATGCCGCCGCCCGCCCGCTGCACGTAGATCGGCATGGTGCTGCCGACGCCCTTCGCGACCGCGCTGAGTCGGCGCTCCTGGAGCGCGCGGGACTGGGGGCCGGGGATCTCGGTGACGATCCGCCGGGCCTGGGCGACCTCGCTGGTGGCCATGGGTGCTCTCCTCCCTCGTCTGTGCGGCGGCGTGCCGGTGTGCCCGCCCCCTGGTGCCTGGCTTCGGCCGCTGGCGGCCTGCTCGACGCCTGCGACCTTATGGCCGCTCGGAGCGGACCCCCCATCTCCGTTCCGGATAAAATCAAGCCGCCACCTGGCCGAATTGGAAGGGCGGGCGGGAGCGCCGCCCGGAAGGGAGCCCCGTGCCGCCGACCCTCGGTGCCGTGCTGCGCATTCCCCGCCTCGGCCTGCGGCTGCGGGCCGGCGGCGACGACGCCGGCGCCCGCCGGGTGCGCTGGGTCGCCATCAGCGAGCTCACCGACCCCACCCCCTACCTGGAGGGCGGCGAGCTGGTGCTGACCACCGGCATCCGCTGGCCGGAGGAGCCGGGCCGGGACGCGGCGCTGTCCTACGTCCGCCGCCTGGCCGACCGGGGCGCGGCCGGGCTGGGGTTCGGCGTCGAGGTGGCGCACGACGACATCCCGGCGCCCCTGCTGGAGGCGGCCGGGGAGGTCGGCCTCCCGCTCATCGAGGTGCCCCGCCCCACCCCGTTCATGGCGGTCGGCAAGGCCGTCTCCCGGCTGCTCGCCGAGGAGGAGTACGAGGGGCTGACCCGCGCCTTCGACGCCCAGCGCCGGCTCACCCAGGCGGCCCTGCGCGGCGAGGCCGCGGTCGTCGAGCGCCTCGCCACCGAGCTGGCCCGGGCCGCCGCGCGTGCCGGAAGGGAGGCCGGCGCACCGGAGCCGGGCGCCGGCGGACCGGGCGGGGCGGCCCCGGAGGCGGCGGCGGAGGAGAGCGGCGCCGGCGGCTGGGTCCTCCTGCTCGACCAGGACGGCCGCCCCCGGCACGCGGTGCCGCCGGCCGCGGCGGAGCGCGCCGACGGGCTCGCCGGCGAGGTGCGCCGGCTCCGCGCCTCCAAGCGGCCCGCCGGGGCGTCGGTCGCCGCGCACGGGGAGACCGTCGCGGTGCAGGCCCTGGGGGTGGCCGGCCGGGTCCGCGGCTTCCTGGCGATCGGCGCCGCGCACCGGTTCGGCCCGGACGAGCGGACCCTGGTCAGCGCCGCGGCCTCGCTGCTCTCCCTGGAGCTGGAGCACCGCGACCCGGCCGGCGGCGACCTGGTCGGCGGCCTGGTGGAGGCCCTCCTGGAGGGCGGCCTGGACCTGGCCGGCGCGGACCGGCTGCGCGCGGCCCTGCCCGCACCGCCGCTGGTGGTGGCGGTGGCCGAGGCGCCGCCGGAGGACGCCGCGGCGCCGCTCCCCGCGGTCGCGGGCGACTGCCTCGCCGCCCGGTTGCCGGCCCGGGCCGAACCGGAGCCGGCGGCCCGGAGGGCCTCCGGCGGGGGCGGGCGGCGGACGCGGATCGCGGTGCTGGGCCCGGAGTCCGCCGACCCCGCCGGGGTGCTGGCCGGCCTCACCGGGGGGCCGGTCGGCGCGAGCCGCCCCGCGCCGCTGCCCGGCCTGCCCGCCGCGCGCGCCGAGGCCGAGCGCGCCCTGGAGGCGGCGCGCGGCGAGGGCGCCGCGGTGGTCCGCGCCGCCGAGCTCCCCGGCGGCTTCCTCGGCCTGGTCGGCGGCCCGGCCGGGACCCGCATCGCCGGCGAGGTCCTCGCCCCGCTCACCGGCCGCCGCTCCGCGGCGGACCTGCTCGCCTCGCTCCGCGCCTACCTCGCCGCCTCCGGCCGCTGGGACGCCGCGGCCGAGTCGATCGGCGTCCACCGGCACACCCTCCGGTACCGGATCAACCGGATCCGCGAACTGCTCCCCGGCGACCTCGACGACCCCGACTACCGCACCGAACTCTGGCTCGCCCTGCGCACCCTCGAACGCGACCGGGGCTGACGGGGAGGAACGGGACCGCCTCCGCTCCGTACCGGGCGTTCCGCAGGACTGCGGGGCGGGGATCGGGCATGCTGCAGGCATGGTGACCATGTCCCTGGCCGAGGCCCGAGAGCGGCTCTCCGAACTCGTGGACGATATCGAGCGCACCGGGGAGAGGGCGGTGATCACCAGAGACGGCAGAGAGGCGGCGGTCCTCATCGCCCCCGGCGACCTGGCGGCGCTGGAGGAGACCCTGGAGGTCCAGGGCGACTCCGAGCTGATGGGGCGGCTCGCCGAGTCCGAGGAGGACGTCCGGGCCGGCAGGGTTCTCGATGCCGAGGACGTCGCCGCGCTGATGGCGGAACGAAAGGCCCCCGGCGGCCCCTGAACCCTGCGCAGCGGGAACGGCGGGCGCCTCCGCGCGTCCGCCTCGCGGGGAATGCGGCCGTCATGGAGAAGAGAGCGGACGCCTGCCGCCCGTGCCGAGCCGCCGCCGGACCGGGGAGCGCCCGCCCCGGGCGGGGAAACGGAGGCGGGGCGGAGGGGAGAGGGCCGAAAAGGGGCGGGGAAAAGGGCATCCGGGCGGAATCCGCCGTCTTCCTGCGGGAAGGCGGGGACCGGCGGAGAATGGCCGGGATGGCGCTGGGTGACATCGCGCTCACCGAGCGGCTTCGGGTGTCCCTCCCGCCCTTTCCGGGCGGTACCGATCCCTCCTCGACACGTGAGGTGCGACGTGGCGGTCCCCCAGCACGACCCGGCGGTGCACGGCGGCTCCGAGGCGCGGCGGCCGGCGGCGGTCCGGGTGCTCCCGGCCCCCGCGCAGGCGGAGGGGCCGGTGGCGGCCGTCGCGGTGCCGGACGCGGTGCGCCGCAGCGTGGCCCGCTCCCCGCAGGCGGCCGCCGAGGAGCGGGCCGCCGCCCTCCTCGCCCATTACCGGGAGTGCCTGGTCCGGGAGGACGAGCTGGAGCACCTGATCGACCCGGACGAGCCGCCCGCGGGCCGCTGGGCGATGCTGCCCGGCGGCGCCGAGGAGCTGCTCAGCGGCGCGGAGAACAGCATCGGGATACCGCCCGGCGCCGCGGGCCCGCTGGACGGGGCGCGCGGCGGCCGGCTCCGCTACGGCTACCCCCTCGTCGTGCTCGCCGCCCGGGACGCCGCCGAACCGGACCACCACCTCCCCGCCGGCGGTGCGCCCCCGGTCCCGGCGGACCGGCCGCTCCGGGCCGCACCGCTGTTCGTCGCCGACGCCGTGGCCGCGCCCGCGGCGGCGGGCGGCCGGCCGCGGATCCGGCTCTCCGCGCCGCCCGAGGTCAACCCGGCCCTCCTCCGCTTCCTGGGGATCGACACCGCCCAGGAGTTCGCCGCCTTCCGGGAGGCGCTGCGCGGCCCGGACCGCCCCGGGCTGCGCGACGCCGCACTGGCCGTGCTGGCCCGGCTGCACATCGACCGGATCGACGACGTCGACCCCGGCCTGCTGCGCGGCCCCGTCCCCCTGGCCGACCTGCGGCCCGGCGCGCACAACACCGCCCTGCTCTTCCGGGCCGGATTCGGCGCGGGCCACGGGACCGGGGACCGGGGCTCCCACCCCGGCCGCACCGGGGTGGTCGCCGACCTCGACCCCGGGCGCAGGGACGCGGTGCGCCCCGAGCGGGCCGCCGCCACGGCCCTGGGGCCGCTCCTCGGCGGGGCCTCCCGGACCCGGGACGAACCGGTCCTCCCGGTGGCGGCGGAGCGGTTCGGCGAGGAGCACCACGCCGCCCTGGACTCGGCGATGCGCCGCACGCTCACCGCGGTCGCCGCACCTCCGGGCACCGGCGTCGGCCCGCTGGTCGACGCCGCGGTGCGCACCGCCCGGGCCGACGGGCAGAGCGTTCTGGTCGCCGTCCCGGAGGACCGGCTGCCGCCGTTCCCCGGCGCCGGCCCCGGCGGCGGACCGGGCGGCCCGGTGATGCGGGCCGGCGGCCCCGGGGCGCGCGCCGTCGAGGCGGCCGTGCTCACCCGGCTCGCCGGACCGGCCGGGGAGCCCTCCGACCACGTGGCCCGGCGGCGGAGCCTGCGCGACGACTGGGGCCGGGTGCGGGAGGCGTGGCGGGCGATCGACGCGGCGGCCTCCGGCGGGCACGCCCTGGCGCTGATCGCCGCCGAGCGCCGCCGCCTCGCCGAGCAGGGCTGGGACCCCGAGGAGCTGTTCGGGGCGGCCGGCCGGGAGCCCGGCTACTGGCTGCGCCGCGCCCGGCGCGCCCGGGAGGGCGGCTTCACCGGGCTCGCGCACCGCTCCGCGATCCGGCGCGACCTGGGCGTGGAGCCCACGGCGGAGAACCTGGACCTGCTCTGCCGCGCCGCGGCGCTGGAGGAGGAGTGGCGGGCCGCGCTCGACCGGCGCGGGCGCGCCGCACCGCTGCCCGAACTGCTCTCCGGCCTGGACGCCGCGCTCGCCTGCCACCTGCTCTCCGGCGCCGCCCACCTGGAGGCCGCCGAGGAGCGCCGGACCGCCCGGGGGCGCTCCGCCATCGCCGACCGGCTGGAGGCGCTGAACCGGCCGGACGACCCCTGGGGCGGCTTCGCGCGGCTGCTCGCGGCGGTGCCCGCCTGGTCGGTCGCGGTCCGCCGGGCGCGTGCCCTGCCCCCGGTCCCGGGCCTGTTCGACCTGGTGGTGGTGGCCGAGGCGGACCGGTTCGGCACCGCCGAACTGGTCCCGCTGCTGTACCGGGCCAAGCGCGCGCTGGTGATCGGCGACCCGGCGGCGCCCGCCCCGGCCGCCGCCCTGGACCCGGAGGAGGAGCGCGCCATGCGGGAGCGGGCCGGGCTGCCCGCCGACCGGCCGCCCCGCCGCGGAGGCGCGGACGGGTCGGCCTACCGGGCGTGCGCCGCGGCGGCGGAGGAGTCGGGCGGGGCCGTGCACCGGCTGGACGGTCGGGACGGCGCCCACCCGGAGATCACCGCCCTGGCCGCCCGGCACTGCTACGGCGGCCGGCTGCACGCGCTGACCGACCCGGAGGCGCTGCCGGTCCGCTCCGGGCCGGCGGTGGAGTGGCGGCACGCCCCGGGCCGGTGCGAGCCGGTGCCGGGCGGCTCCGCGGTCAACCGGGACGAGGCCTACCGGGTCGCGGTCCTGCTCCAGCAGCTCGACGGGTCGCTGCCGCCCGGGGCGCGGATCGGCGTCATCGCCCCGTTCCAGGCGCAGTGGACGCTCCTCCGCCGGCTGCTGCGCCGGCGCACCTTCGCGCACGAGGTCCGGGTGGGCGGCGCCGGGCACTTCCGACTCGGCGGGCGCGGCGAGGGCCTCTGGGACGCCCTGGACGGCGGTGCGGTCGACGTCATGGTGGTCTCGGCGACCGGCGTCCCCGACGGGTGGCGGCCCTCCCCGGGCGACGCCCCGAGCCGGGCGTGGGCCGCCGCGCTCACCCGCACCCGGGCCCGGCTGATCGTGGTGGGGGACAGGGCGCACTGGTCCGGCCGGGAGGGGACGGGCGGCGCGCTGTGCCGCGCGGCGAGCGCGGAGGAGACGGCCCCCGGGGCGGCGGGGGGCGAACCGGGCGCCGGCGAGCCGCCGGGCCCGGCGGCGCTCGCGCTGCTGCCCGCGCTGCGCGCCCGCGGAGCCGGGGCCGAACCGGGCCCCCGCGTCGCCGGATACCGCGCCGACCTGCGGGTCCGCACCCCCGACGGCACGCTGCTGGTCCTGGTCGACCAGGCCCGGACCGGCATCGGCCTGCGCCGCCTGCTGCACCGGGGCCGGCTGCTGGAGCGCCACTCCGGCGAACCGGTGGTGTGCGTGCCGGCCTGGCGCTGCCTCAGCGCCCCCGGCTCCGCCGCGGCCGAGATCCTCGCCGCCGCACCGGAGCGGCGGCACCCCCGCGACTGACCCCGCAGACCACCGGGGCCGCCGCCCGCCCGTCCGCGCGGCGCCGAGGTCCCCGCTCCTCCCCGCCGCTCCCGCGGTGCGCCGCCTCCGGGCGCCGGTCCCGGGGCGCCGTCGCCGGAGCCCCGGGACCGGGCACCGCCGGCCTCCGGATAGAGTGCGCTTCGGTCCGCGCGGAGCGGGCCGCGAAGGCGGACGAACAGGCCGGGCCGACCTGCCCGGGGACGAGGGGGCGGGGTGCCCGAAGGCCACACGCTGCACCGGTTGGCGGCGCACTTCACCGAGAACTACGCGGGTGCCCGGCTGCGGGTGTCCAGCCCGCAGGGCCGGTTCGCCGACGGGGCGCGGCGCCTGGACGGGCGGGTCCTGGAGGAGGGCGAGGCCCACGGCAAGCAGCTCTTCCTCGGCTTCGACTCCGGCGAATGGCTCCGCGTCCACCTGGGCCTGTACGGGGCGTGGACCTTCGGCGACGCCGACGGCGAGCGGTACCTGGGCGCGCCCCGGGCGCCCGGCGGCCGCAGCCGGACCCTGGAGCGCGACGGCGAGGGGTTCGTGCTGCCGCCCGAGCCGGTCGGCGCGGTCCGCGCCCGGCTGGTCAGCGGTACCGGCTGGGCCGACCTGCGCGGCCCCTCGGCCTGCGAGGTCATCGGGGAGGACGCCAAGCTCGCCGCGCAGGCGAAGCTGGGCCCCGACCCGCTGCGCGCCGACGCCGACCCCGAGCGGGCCTGGCGCACCGTCTCCCGGTCCCGGACCACCGTCGCGGCGCTGCTGATGCGCCAGGACGTCATCGCCGGCATCGGCAACATCTACCGGGCGGAGGCGCTGTTCCGGGCCGGCATCGACCCCTACCGGCCGGGCCGGGAGATCGACCGGTCCGAGTGGGAGGCGCTCTGGGAGGACCTGGTCGAGCTGCTCCGGATCGGCGTCCGGGAGGGGCAGATCGTCACCACCCGCCCCGAGCACCGGACGGACCCGGACGCCGCCCCGGTGCCCCGGCCGGACACGCTCTACGTCTGCTACCGCACCGGCGAGCCGTGCCGGGTGTGCGGCACCGGCGTGCGCTCCGCGGAGCTGGCCGGGCGCACCCTCTACTGGTGCCCCGGCTGCCAGAAGAAGTAGCCGGGGCCGTGCCGCCCGCGCCGGCCCGGCGCGGGCGGCGGCGGGTCAGCCCGCGGCCGGGTGCTCGGTCGCCAGCTCGACCCCGGTGCTGTCCTCGAAGGTCTCCAGCAGGCGCTCCGCCTCGGCCGGGTCGTCGGCGGACTCGACCCTCTCGGCGGTGAGCATCAGCAGCTCGGCCTTCTCCTCCACCCGGCCGCGCTCCAGCGCCTCGCCGGTGTCGGTGTTCTGGCCGCCGAAGGCCCGCACCGCCGCGTAGTAGATGTCCGCGACGCCGCGGCACACCCAGTCGCCGTCGCAGATGCCGTACAGGTCGTCGCGGAACACGTTGTCGATGCGCGCCCGGTTCTCCTCGGTGAACCGCTCCTGCAGCTTGAAGTTGCGGTAGCCGAAGTCGTGCCGGGCGCAGCCGGGCAGGAAGTCGTTGCCGAGCGGCTGGTCGGGGGAGTAGGAGCAGCCGTCGTTGGACCAGTCGAGCTGCCCGTCGTACGGGCGCTCGGCGCTGACCGAGGTGAACTCGGGGAGCGAGTAGGCGAAGACGTAGTCGTCGGTGATGCCGCGCAGCTCCTCCGGGGGGAGGGTGTCCGCGGCGGCCGGAGCGGGGGACGCCGCGAGGGCGGCCAGGGCTGCGAGTGCGGTGGCCGCGATGAGGCGCGGGCGGCCGGCGGGGGAGACGCGCATTCGGGTCCTCTCCGTATGCATCGGGACCGGGCCCCGGTCGGGGCCGGCCTGAAACGGGGGAATCGGGTGGTGCCAATCGGATTCCCGGGGCTGCGGAGCAGTGCGGGACACACGTGCCCACAGGTACGGCAGGGGTGATTCTGCTGGTAGGGGATGAAATGCGCAGGGTGGGGCACCCGCGCATTGCCGGGTTTTTACCCGGCGGCCGGTGACTTTACCTCGGCGGCGCGTTCCGGCGCGAGAGGTCCGGGCGGCCGGGTTCGGCGCTCGAGGCGGCCGCGGCCCGCGCCCGAGCCCCGGTGCGGCCGCACCGGGGCCGCGTCGCCCCGGGGCCCGGGCCGCCCGGCCCTTTCCCCGGCCCTCTTCCGGAAAAGCGGCTCCTCCGGTCGGCCGGCCCGGGTCCGGGTATCGGAAGATCGGTTTCCGGGGCGGCCGGCCGCCGAATCGGGAAAGGTGAAAGAGGAGTGGCCCCGGGGTAAGGGCGGCATTCGCGCGGTCCCCGCCTGCACCACCGTTCACCAAGGTGATTTCCGGTGCGAAACCGCACCTGAACGGGTGGATGGTGTGGATTCGCCGTGGAAGCGCCTTTATTTCTGGGCCCGGTAAGGCGCGGAAAGGAAACGTTTCCGTTGACGGCCGATCACGGCGCCGCCGCCGCGGGAAAAAGAAAATAGGGTCCGGGCCAGTTCCCGGAAGTGCCACCAACCCCCGGATGAGGTGGACAGTGTTCACGAGGACGTCCAAGAGGTTCCTCGCGCCCCTGGCGGCGGCCGCGGCCACCGCCGTCGCCGCCGCGGGGTGCGCGCAGAGCGAGCGGGACGCCGGCGGCGACCCCAACGAGAGCAGGCCCCTGGTCTTCGCGGGCGCGGGCGACCCCCGCTCCCTCGACCCGGTCCTCGTCAACGACGGGGAGAGCTTCCGGGTCACCCGGCAGGTGATGGAGACGCTGCTCGAGCACGAGCCCGGCGGCACCGAGATCATCGGCGGGCTCGCCGAGAGCTGGGAGTCCAACGAGGAGGGCACCGAGTGGACCTTCCGGCTGCGCGAGGGCGTCACCTTCCATGACGGGGAGGTGTTCGACGCCGAGGCGGTCTGCGCCAACTTCGACCGGTGGAACGAGTTCACCGGCGGCTACCAGAGCAGCAACCAGACCTACTACTGGCAGGCCGTCTTCGGGGGGTTCGCGGAGAACGAGGACGAGGACCTGCCCGAGTCGCTCTACGAGTCCTGCACCGCCGAGGACGACACCACGGTCACCATCGCCGTCACCGAGCCGTCGGCCGCCTTCCCCGGCGCCTTCAGCCTGAGTTCGTTCGCGATCATGAGCCCCGCCTCCATCGAGGCCGCGGCGGGCCAGGAGGTCGGCGGCGACGAGGGCTCCCCGGTGCTCCCGGACTACAGCCAGGAGGCCGGCGTGATCGCCGGAACCGGCCCCTACACCTACGAGTCCTGGGACCACGACGCCAGGGAGGTCACCCTCACCCGCTACGAGGACTACTGGGGCGAGCCGGCCGGGGTCAAGACGCTGATCATCAAGACCATCTCCGAGGAGACCGCCCGCCGGCAGGCACTGGAGGCCGGCGACGTGCACGGCTACGACCTGGCCGCGCCCGCCGACGTCGAACCGCTGAAGGAGGCCGGCTTCCAGGTCCCGGTCCGGGACGTGTTCAACGTCCTCTACCTGGCCTACAACCCCGAGGCGAACGAGGCGCTGGACGAACCGGACGTGCGGCGGGCCATCGCGCACGCGGTCGACCGGCAGCGCATCGTCGACACCATCCTGCCCGAGGGCGGCGAGGTGGCCACCCAGTTCGTCCCGGAGACCGTGCAGGGCTGGTCGCCCGACGTCACCGCCTACGAGTACGACCCGGACAAGGCCACCGGGCTGCTGGAGGACGCCGGCGAGTCGGACCTGACCCTCAACGCCTGCTACCCCACCGACGTCTCCCGGCCCTACATGCCGGCGCCCAAGGACATCTTCGACATCGTCCAGGCCGACCTGGAGGCCGCGGGCATCGCCGTGGAGCCCGAGTCCAAGCCGTGGGACGAGTACATCCCCTACACCGACGCCGGCGAGTGCAGCCTCTACCTGCTCGGCTGGACCGGCGACTACAACGAGGCCTACAACTTCCTCGGCACCTGGTTCGACGGCTACAAGACCGCCTGGGGGTTCCGCGACGACGGCGTCTTCGAGGCGATGGAGGCGGCCGCCTCCGAACCCGACCCGGAGGCCCGCACCGGCCTCTACCAGGACGCCAACGAGGTCATCATGGACTACCTGCCGGGCCTGCCGATCTCGCACTCGGCGCCCTCCATCGTGTTCTCCCCCGACGTCGAACCGCCCGCGGTCAGCCCGCTCACCCAGGAGAGCTTCGCCGAGGCCTCCTTCCGCTAGCCGGAGCCCGGACCCGGCGACAGGGGCCGGGGCGGCGGCCGCCGCCCCGGCCCGCAGACCCACCGACGACCGGCGGGCGGCCCCGGCGGGCCGGCCGCTCCGACAGGCAGGCGGCTGCAACGGTGCTCCGTTTCATCACCAGGCGCGTCCTGACGGCCGTGCCGACCCTCTTCGGCCTCTCGGTCCTGCTCTTCTTCTGGGTGCGGCTGCTGCCCGGGGGACCCGAGTACGCGCTGCTGCCCGAGGACGCCTCGGCCGAGCAGCGGGCGGCACTGCGCAGGACGATGGGCCTGGACGACCCGATCCTCGAGCAGTACGGCCGGTTCGTGCTGCAGCTCCTCCAAGGCGACATGGGCACCTCGCTGCAGACCGGGCGGCCGGTGCTCACCGAGTTCCTGATCAAGTTCCCGGCCACCGCCGAGCTCGCCGCCATGGCGATGCTGTTCGCGGTGGCCATCGGCATCCCGCTGGGCTACCTGGCGGCGCGCCGCCGCGGCGGGCCGCTGGACGCGCTGGCCGTCGGCGGCTCCCTGCTGGGCATCTGCACCCCGGTGTTCTTCCTGGCCTTCGTGCTCAAGCTGGTCTTCGCCGAGCAGCTCGGGCTGTTCCCGTCGGCCTTCCGCCAGTCGCCGGGGCTGGACGCCACCCGGATCACCGGCTTCTTCGTCGTCGACGGGATCGCCACCCGGGAGTGGGACGCCGCCGCCGACGCGCTCATGCACCTGGTCCTGCCCGGGCTGGCGCTGTCCAGCATCCCGCTGGCGGTGATCGTGCGGATGACCAGGGCCAGCGTCATCGAGGTGCTCGGCGAGGACTACGTGCGCACCGCCGAGGCCAAGGGGCTGCACCGCGGCACGATCCGCACCCGGCACGTGCTGCGCAACGCGATGCTCCCGGTGGTGACCGCGATCGGGCTGCTCAGCGGCAGCCTGCTGGCGGGCGCGGTGCTCACCGAGAGCGTGTTCGCCTTCGGCGGCATCGGCGAGTTCATCTACGCGGCGACGCAGACCCGCGACTACCCGGTGCTGCTCGGCTTCATCCTGATCATCGCCACCGTCTACGTCCTGATCAACCTGCTGGTGGACATCTCCTACAGCCTCCTCGACCCGAGAGTGCGGGTGAGCTGATGACGTCCAGGGCCGAACGGATCGACCGGCTGGCCGAGCTGGTCGCCGCCCGCCGGGAGGACGGCGCGGGGCGCGGGGTGTGGCGCGAGGCCTTCACCCGGATGCGCCGCGACCCGATGGCGATCACCGGCGCCGCCGTCGTCGGGGTGTTCCTGCTGGTCGCCGTCCTGGGGGAGCTGATCGCCCCGTACAGCCCCACCGCGCAGACCTGGGGCACCGAGGTCTTCCCCAACCGCAACGTGTTCGTCGGGCCGCGCGCGGAGAACTGGCTCGGCCTGGACAACCTCGGGCGGGACCAGTTCTCCCGGATGGTGATCGGGGCCCGGCAGACGCTGCTGGTCGGCGTGGTGGCGGCCGGGCTGGGCTTCACCGCCGGGGCGCTGCTCGGCGGGGTCTCCGGGGCCGCGCACACCCTCGGCGGCCGGGCCGGCCGCCGGATCGACACGGTGCTGATGCGCCTCACCGACATGATGCTGGCGCTGCCCACCCTGCTGCTGGCGGTGAGCATCGCGGCCCTGCTCGGCCAGGGCCTGACCACGGTGATGATCGCGGTCGGCGCCGCGCAGATCCCGATCTTCGCCCGGCTGCTGCGCGGCGCGATGATCGCCCAGGGGGGCCGGGACTACGTGCTGGCGGCCCGGGCGCTGGGCGCCCGCCGGCGCAGGATCGCGCTGGCGCACATCCTGCCCAACTCGATGGGGCCGGTGCTGGTCCAGCTCACCCTGAGCCTGGCCACCGCCATCATCGACGCCGCCGCCCTGTCCTACCTGGGGCTGGGCAACCCCGACCCGTCGGTCCCCGAGTGGGGCACCATGCTCGCCGACGCCCAGCGGTTCCTCGGCGGCGCACCGCAGCTGGCGGTCTTCCCCGCGCTGGCGATCATCGTGACCGCCCTCGGCTTCACCCTGATGGGCGAGGCGATGCGCGAGTCGCTCGACCCGAGACTGAGGAAGTGAGCATGACCCGAAGCCCGCTGCTCGACGTGGACGAGCTCTCGGTCGCCTTCACCCGCCGCCGGCGGCGCGACGTCCAGGCCGTGGACCGGATCTCCTTCTCCCTGGACGAGGGCCGGATCACCGGCCTGGTGGGGGAGTCCGGGTGCGGCAAGAGCGTCACCTCGCTGGCGCTGATGGGGCTGCTGCCCGCGCGCGGCGTGCGGGTGGGCGGCACGGCCCGGTTCCGCCTCGGCGGCGGCGGCGAGGCCGACCTGCTCGCCCTGCCCCCCGCGCGCATGCGCGACCTGCGCGGCTCCGAGATCGCGATGGTCTTCCAGGACCCGCTCTCCTCGCTCAACCCGGTGGTGCCGATCGGCCGCCAGGTCGCCGAGGTGCTCACCCGGCACCGCGGGGTCAAGGGCGCCGCCGCCCGGGACCAGGCCGCCGAGCTGCTCGACCGGGTCGGCATCCCCGACCCCGGCCGGCGGCTCCGCGAGTACCCGCACGAGCTCTCCGGGGGGATGCGCCAGCGGGCCCTCATCGCGATGGCGGTCGCCTGCCGGCCGCGGCTGCTGATCGCCGACGAGCCCACCACCGCGCTCGACGTCACCATCCAGGCCCAGATCCTGGAGCTGCTCTCCGGGCTCGTCGCCGAGGAGGGCACCGCGCTGCTGATGATCACCCACGACCTGGGCGTGGTGGCGGGGCTGTGCGACGAGATCAACGTGCTCTACTCCGGCCGGACCGTGGAGGGCGCCGAGCGGCACGAGCTGTTCGCCGCGCCCACCCACCCCTACACCGCGGGGCTGCTCGGCTCCATCCCCCGGCTGGACGCCCCGCGCGACGAGCCGCTGACGCCGGTCCGCGGCACCGTCGACGACGCGATCGCCTGGGACGACGGGTGCGCGTTCGCGCCCCGCTGCGACCGCTTCGCCGACGACTGCCTGGGCGGCCCGCCGCCGATGCGCGAGCGGGGCGCCGGGCACCGCTTCCGCTGCCTGCACCCGACCGAGCCCGCACCGGGTGAGGAGAGCGAGGGACGATGAGCCTGCTGGAGATCGAGGACCTCGAGGTCCACTTCCCGATCCGTCGCGGCGTCCTGCTGGAGCGCACCGTCGGCCGGGTCCGCGCGGTGGACGGGGTGAGCCTCTCCGTCGCCGCCGGGACCACCTACGGGCTGGTGGGGGAGTCCGGCTGCGGGAAGACCACCCTGGGCCGCGCGGTGCTGCGCCTGGTCGACGTCACCGCCGGCCAGGTCCGGCTGGGCGGCGTCGACCTGGCCGGGCTGCCCGCCGAGGAGCTGCGCCGGTCCCGCCGCCGGGTGCAGATGGTCTTCCAGGACCCGCTGGGCAGCCTCGACCCGCGGCAGAACGTCGAGTCGCTGCTGCTGGAGGGGCTGGAGGTGCACGGGCTGGGCGCGGACCGCGCCGCGCGCCGGGCGGCGGTGGTCGACGCGCTGGAGGCGGTCGGCCTGTCCGCGAGCGCCCTGCCCCGCTACCCGCACGAGTTCTCCGGCGGGCAGCGCCAGCGCATCGGCATCGCCCGGGCGCTGGTGCTCTCCCCGGAGCTGATCGTCTGCGACGAACCGGTCTCCGCCCTGGACGTCTCGATCCAGGCCCAGGTGCTCAACCTGCTGGAGGAGCTGCAGCGCGAGCGCGGCCTGGCCTACCTGGTGATCGCGCACGACCTGGCGGTGGTCCGGCACGTCAGCGACACGGTGGGGGTGATGTACCTGGGCGGCCTGGTGGAGGAGGCCCCCGGCGACGGGCTGTACGCCGAACCGCTGCACCCCTACACCCGCTCGCTCATCTCCGCGGTCCCGGTGCCCGACCCGGCGGTCGAGGACGGCCGCCGCCGGATCCTGCTCCAGGGCGACCTCCCCTCGCCCGCGGACCCGCCGCCCGGCTGCCGGTTCCACACCCGCTGCCCCTGGCGCCAGGAGGAGCTGTGCGCCACGGTCCGCCCCGAGCTGCGCCAGGTGGCCGAGGGGCACAAGGTCGCCTGCCACCACGCCGAGCGGATCGCCGCGGGCGAGATCGCCCCGGACACCGCGGAGCGGCCGCGGCGGGCGGGCCCGTGACGGACCCGTCCGCCGCGCCGCCCCGCGCTCAGGCGGCGGCCCCGGCGGTGCCGGACCGCCCGAGGCGGCTCCAGGGCAGGAGCCCGTCGAGGGAGTAGCGCCCTCCGGTGAACCCCAGGGCGAGCGCGGACGCCCCCAGCACCAGGAGGAGTTCGTAGCCGCCGACCATGGGGGCGCCGACATGGGCGAAGCAGTAGGCGGCGGCCATCATGAACGCCAGGGCCAGCCCGGCGAGCGGCAGTGCCAGGCCGATGATCAGCGCCAGGCCGCCGCCCACCTCGATGGCGGCCCCCAGCAGGGCGGAGAGGGCGGGGAAGGGGACGCCCAGGTCGGCGAAGTCCTGCGCGGCGCCCTGCGGGTCGGTGGCCTTGGGCAGGCCGTGGGCGATGAAGACGGAGCCGACGGCGAGCCGGCCGATGAGGGAGGCGATGTCGGAGGGGGCGGTGCTTCGGGTGCGCGGGGCGGACTCCGGTGCCTTCTCGGTCATGGAATCTCCTGCATTGCATGAGCGGGGTGACCCCGGTCCGGCCGCGTCGCACCGTTGAGACCTCGGCCTTTTCCCGGGGGAACCGCATCGTAAATCACCGGCGCCCAAATAGATAGGTTTCTTTACTGATCGAGGCCGCCCGCCCCGCCCCACCCCGAATACCAGCCCTGCACGCGAACCGGACCGGCTCCATTTCTCCCGCCCCTGCAGGGCCGCTCGGAGCCGCCCCGGCGCCGAGGTCGTCGTTAGGGTGGCCGTACGGGACGACCGCCCTGCGGGAACGGGAGGCCGGGGGAGCGATGCCGGAGGACGCGGGCTGGTGGGCGGTCCTGCTCCGGCCGCAGATGTGGCCGCTGCTCGCCGCCTGGCTCGCCGCCCTGTTCGCGCTGGTCCGGCTGGGCCGCGCGCACCTGCTGCACCGCGCCCCCGCCCCGGGGTCCGGGCCGGGCGCGCCGGTCGGCGCGCTCACCCCGGAGGAGCTGGGCTTCCTTGCGGGCGGACCGCTGCGCGCCGCGGAGACGGCGCTCACCGGCCTCGCCCTGGCCGGGCGGATCCGCCTCGGGAGCGGCGGCCGCCTGGAGCGGGCCGCTCCGCCGGGCCCCTCGCCGGAGGACTCCGAGGCCGGGTGGGCGCTGCTGCGCACGCTCGGCGAGGGCCCGGCCGACCCCGCGGCGGCGCTGTCCGAGGCGGCGGCCGGCGAGCACCCGGAGACCGTACGGCGCCTGGCCGGCCTCGGCCTCTACCGGGACGACCCGCGCCTGCCGGGCGCCCGCGCCGCCCGGGCGGGGGCGCTGCGGCTCATCGGCGTCCTCGCCGCACTGCTCGTGCTCTGGTCGGCGCTGCAGCTCGCGGCCGCCCCGCTGCCGGGCGCCTCGGTCCGCTGGGAACTCCTCGGCGCGGTGCTGCTGCTCTGCCTGCTCGGGGCGGCCGTACTGGCGGACCGGACCGCCGGCCGCCCCGAGCCGCGGACGGCGGCCGGATCCCGGCTGCTCGCCGAGGAGCGCGCGGCGGTGGAGATCGGCGCCGACCCGGCCGTCCCGCTCCGGACCGGCGAGGCGCTCCGCTTCACCGCCCTCACCGGGTTCGCGGCCATGGCCGACATGGACGGCGCCCCGCCCCCTCGGCGCGGCGCCCTCTCCTGGCCGACGGCCCCGGACGGCGCGGTCGCCCCGGAGGACCTGCTGCGCATCGCCGCGGACTGCCGGGCGCCCGGCAGTCCTCCCGGAAGAGCCCGGGATCGTTGACGGGAAAGGACCGCGAGCACCGGAGAGCGCCCCGCCCCTGTCCCTTCTCCGATGATCTCGGCGTTGCGGCCCCGTCGACGCGCGTCGACGGGGCCGCAACGCCGAGATCATCGCCCGGGAGAGGACCCGGGGCGGGCGGAGCGGCCCGTCGGGCGGTGCGCGCCCCTGCCGCCGTCTCGGCTGCTCAGGGGCGACGGCCGCCTCGCGGGCCTTCCCCGGGCCGCCCGAGCAGAGGCGGGGAGCACGGGAGCCGCATGCCGCATTCGGCCCGGGCGCTTCCCGCCGACGCCTTCGGACGCCCGCCCACCGGGTTCTGCGATGGCACCTCGGCCGGGGCCGGAGGCCTTCGGCGGCAAGGCGCCTCCGGGAACCGGCCGGGAAGGCGGGCGAGGCGGAACGCGAAAACCGCACATCCCCGGAGGCGGAACGGCCGCCCCTGGAAGAGCCGCCGGGCCGTACGTCCTGGGCTGAAGCGCCCGATCCCGGGCGGGTCAGTCCTCCGCCGGGTCCTCCGCGGGCGCGGCGGCCGGGGCGGAGTCGCAGCGGGCGGCCAGGCGGTCCCGGCGGCGCCGGCGGGCCGCGCGGACCGATACGCCGACGATGCGGGCCGCGGTGGCGGCGGTGATCACGGCGAGGGGCAGCACCAGCAGCGCCGCCGGCCTGCGGATCGGGTGGAACTCGGCCCCGCCCCCGTTCAGCAGGATGTAGCCCATCGGGCGGACGCTGGCGTAGCCGGCGCCCCCGCCGCCGTCGGCACCGGTCCCCGGGACCCGGCCCGCGGCCAGCCCGGCCGAGGCGATGTGCCGGACCCGCGCGACCGGCACCACCGTCGCGCCCCCGGCCGAGACCGGATCGCCGAAGGCGGCGTCGACCCGGGAGACGGCGCCGGTCCGCTCCAGCAGCCCGGTGAGGGCCGCCACCGCGGGGCTGCGGCGGCGCCCCCGGGCCAGCTGTCTCACGTGTCCAGAGGTGGCGTGGTCCGGCATGTGGTCGTCCTCTCCGGAGTCGGGTCGGGCTTCAACGCTATAGCGGCGGGCCGCCTCCGGCCGGGCGCCGGCGCCCGGCGGCGCGCCCCGCCCGGCCGCCCCGGGGAGCGGCGCCCGCCGCCGGGCCGGATCCGGTCAGGAGGTGGCGACCCGGCGCCCGATGACCTCCTCCGCCAGGGTGCGCAGGATCTCCTCGTCGTCCCCGATGTGGCCGGAGTGGCCGGTGATCCGGCGCAGCTCGTGGCGGATGGCGCGGACCACCGGCCCGCTCTGCAGCACCTCGGCCAGCGGGGCCGGTTCGACCGCCTCCCGCCACTTGCGGAGGTCGTCCAGCCGGCCGTGCTCGATGGCCTCGTGGGTGATGTGGAACAGGGCGTCCACGCTGCGGTTGTGCGCCTCCTCGCCCTCGGCGGTCAGGTCCACGTCGAGGATCCGCACGGTTTCGGGGGAACCGCCGTCGGGGTCGGGGCGCAGGTGGTAGACCTGCCAGGCCCGGCCGTTGGTGAGGATGAGCCATTCGGCGCCCTCGTCCAGGGCGAGCCGGCGGGACGGCTGGAGGTTGCGCGCGTCCAGGGACTGGCCGACCCGCTTCACCTCGATCGGCGCGAACAGCTTCCCGTCCAGGCGGAGCGCGTAGTCGATGGAGTCGCCGCTGGTGCGGTACTCGGTGGTGAGTTCCTCGTACTTGCTGAAGTTGAGGCCGTAGCTCAGGAAATCGGTGACCAGCATGCGGGTGTCGCCGTCGTTGGCGTCGCGCTCCACCAGGTCGGCCAGCGGCCCGGAGAACCGGTCCATCGCCGCGGCCAACCGGTTGCGCGTCGACTCCTCCCAGCCCAGCGTGGTGGAGAACTCGCCCGTCCTGCTCATGACCTGGGTCGTTTCGTTTTCCATCTGCGTCGTGTCGTCCGTTCCCATGGCTCCTGTGGCTCTCCCGCCGGCCCCGGCGGCGCCCCGCGGCGCGGGGCGCCCGGAGCGCTGTGCCCGACCCGGCGATGCTATCGCCCGGCGACGCGCCGCAATCCACTGCGTACCGGGCTTTTCAGGTTGTCCACAGGGGGCGCCGCGGAGCCGTCCACAGCCCGGTGATCCGCCCTACCGGAACCCGCCCCGGGAGCGCACCGTGGAGGCATGCGTCTGCACCCCCGCGAGATCCGCGAAGTCCTGAACACCGCCTCCCGCCAGTACGGGCTGATCAGCCACCGGCAGGCCCGGCACTTCGGCATCGACGACAACCGCATCCACCTGCTGCTGCGCCGCCGCGAGTGGGGGCGCCTGCTGCCGGACGTCTACACCGTGCGCGCCGCCTGCGCGGAGCGCACCCCCTCCGCCGTCGCGCGGCTGCGCAGGGCGGTGAAGGCGGCCCAGCTGGCGCTGGGGCCGGGGGCGGTCGCCTCCGGGCCCACCGCGGCCCGGCTGTGGGGGCTGGAAGGGCTGCCCGCCTGGAACGGCGGGGCGGTGCACATGACCGTGCCCGCCTCCTGCCGCCGGGCCCGGCCGCCCGGCGTCCGGGTCGGCACCTGGTACATCGGCCGGCACGAGCTGGCCTGCCGGGAGGGGCTCCGGGTCACCGATCCCGCCCGCACCCTGCGCGACACCGTGCTCTGCGTCGACCGGGACACCGCCGTCTCGCTCATGGACTCGGCCCTGGCCCAGGGGCTGATCACCGGCCGGCGGCTGTTCGAGCAGCCGGGGCTGAACGAGGCGAGGGCCGGCGGGGCCGCCTCCGAGCGCTGGTGGTGGCTGGCCGACCCGCGCGCCCGCAGCCCGCTGGAGACCCGGATCCGGCTGGTCTGTGCCGACGCGGGCGTCTCCCCGGACGACCTCTACCACCCGGTCCCGGTCCCCGGCGGAGGAACGGTCCACGCCCCGCTCTGGTGGGAGCGCGGCCCGGTCGTCGCCGACCCCGACCGCCGCCTCTCCCCGGGGCAGGAGCGCGCCCTCCGCCGCGCCCGCCCCGGCCTGCGCCTGCTCAGGTTCACCGGCGACGACCTCGCCCGCCCGAGGCACCTGGTCGCCGAGGTCGCCGAGGCGCTCCGATGACCCCGCGCCCGGACCGAGACCCGGCTCGCCCGCAGCGCCTCGCGCCGGAGCCGAGCCGGCGGCCCATCGGTGATCGTGCGGGCGGAATGCATCAGAGTTCCGAAATCCCCTTTCCGTTTCTCCTGAAAGCGGTGCCGCGAGGGCTCCGGCCCGATATCTCTTGAGTGCTGTGCGAATGGATCATCCGCCGCCCCGGAGAATATTTATGGCCGGAAGCGGCAGGTGAAGGAAGCCTCACCGGAATGGGTCGTGTCCGCGGCGTGAACCCGGGTATAGGCGGGGCATCGCGAGACCGGAAAGATCGGAGGAGCCCCGCATGCCCCGTCTCTGGGAGGCCGACCCGGAATCGGAGTTCAACCGGCGAATCGGGAGATCGCCCATTGAATTGGGAGTGACCAAGGCAGGTCCGCAATGCCCGGACATATGGGAGCTCGACAACGGGGATTTCGCGGTGATCGGCCGCGATCTCACTCGCGCCTACCGCGGCCGGCTGCCCTCGGAGGTCAGTATCGGAGACGACGAGAGCCTGGTGGTCATCCCCAGGATCATGCTGACCGAGGCGAAGAGGGAGATCCCCGATGCTTGAGAAGGTGGCGGACCTGCCGGGAAGGGAGATGGCGAGCCCCGACTACCTTGCCGACTACTGGGCCGAATACCGGCGGACCCGGGGCGTCTTCTGGAAACTGGAACGCGGGCAGACCTTCAAGGAGCACGGTGACGCCAGCTGGGAGGCGTTCGCTGCGGGGGACTGGGAGCGGTCCCTGGAACTCAACGAGCAGGACCGCACCGAGGCCGACGCGATGGCGCGCCAGGACGCCGAGCAGGGCATCGCCACCAAGCGGATCAGGATCGTCGAGTTCCCGGTCACCCCGTACGTGCAGTGGGAGATGCAGTTCCTGCGGATGCTGGCCGAGGCCGGCCAGTCGCTGCGGGTCCTGCGCGCCGGCCAGGTCGCCGGGCTGGAACGGCAGCGCCCCCTTCCCGAGGTCGTCATACTCGGGGAGAGGGTGATGTACGAAGTCCGCTACGACGGGGAAGGGGCCCCATGCGGAGGCCGCAGGATCGACGACCCCGGGGCGATCGCGCGCTGCGCAGCGCAGCTGGCGGGGCTCTTCGCCCGGGCCGAGCCGCTGACCGCGTTCTTCGACCGGGAGATCGCGGGCCTGCCCGCACCGGCCCCGGCCCGGCGCTGAACCGCGCCCGCCCGCCGCGCGGGGCCGACCGGGGCGCGTTCCGCCCCTGGCCGCTGCTCTCGCTGGTCCTGGTGTTCGTCGTCGGCGCCGTCCTGCTCGGCCTCTCACCGCTGGCCCTGGACGGCCTCGGCGGCGGCCCCGAGTACTGGGAGCGGCTGAGCTTCATCGGCCAGACCTACGGCGCCGCCTCGGCGCTGCTCGCCGGCGCGGCGCTGATCGGAGTCGCCGCCACCCTCGTCCTGCAGGCCCGGGAGACCCGCCTGTCCAGGGAGAACGCCCTGCGGGAATCCAACGCGGAACTGCTCCGGATGGCGATGGAGGACCCGGTCTACGCCGCCTGCTGGGGAGAGAACCTGACCGACGCGGGCGGCACCGCCCAGCGGCAGAGCATGTACACCAACATGATCCTGTCCCAGTGGGAGATGGCCTACGAGTCCCGCTCCATCGACGACGGCCACCTCCGCGCCCTCGCCGCGAGGCTCTTCGCGGGCCGGGTCGGCTGGGACTTCTGGGCCGACGTCCGCGAGGTCCGCATCTCCACCGCGGCCTCCCGGCGCAGCCGCCGCTTCCACGCGATCCTCGACGAGGAGTTCGCCGGACGCCCGCGCCGCCCGGCGGCGCCCACCCCGGCCCCGGACCGGCCCTCGGCCCCCGCCCGCCCACCGGCGCCCGCCGCCCTCCCCACCGCGGCCGGAGCCGCCGCCGGCCTCCTGGCCGGCCTCGGCGCGGCACTCCTCGCCAGGCGCCTCGAAGCCTCCCGGCCACGCCCGCGCCGCCGCTCGTCCGCCCGCAGGTTCCTCCGCTAGGCCGCCCAGGCCGATGATCTTGGCGTTTTGCGGGGGTATCAGAGCGCTCTGAAACCCCCGCAACGTCAAGATCATCAGGGAGAGGCGACGGTCAGTCCTCCGCCTGTTCGCGGAGGCGCTACGGGCGGAACGCGGCCCAGACGGTGTGGCCGCCGCGTTCGTTGCCGTCGCACCCCCACTCGTCGGAGACCGACGCGACGAGGCGGAGCCCGTGCAGGCCGGTGCGGAGCGGGCCGGAAGGCGGGAGCGGGGGGAGGAGCGGGCGCAGCCCCGGCGCGGACCACAGCGGTCCCTCGTCGGCGACGGAGACCAGGGTCAGGCCGTCGGCCAGCAGGTTGACGCTGAGGTCGATGCTGCCGCCCGCCTCACCGCTGCGGGTGTGCCGGCAGCCGTTCGAGAACAGCTCCGCGACGACCAGTTCGGCGTCCTCGGCCACCCGTGGGACATCGGAGAGCGCGGCCCTGGTCATCGCGCGTGCGCACGGGCAGTAGGCGGCCTCGCCGGGCAGCGTCCAGAACGCGGAGACGGTGGCGACCCGCCCCGGAGGCGGCACGCCCATCGTCACGCCACCGCCCTGAGCCGCGGCGGCCGGAGGGACGGCGCGGGGGCCAGGACCTCGGCGGCCCGCTCCACCTGCGAGGTGTCCAGGAACGAGGACCTGCCCCAGATGAACCAGTGCCCGCCGCCGATCGCCTGCACGACGACCACCGGGACCGTCCGCCCCCGGTAGCGGACGTAGAGGACGGGGTGCTCGGTCTCCCCGAGCGCGAGAAGCGCCTGGCCGCCCCGGGCGCGGACGGCGGTGAGCAGGCGGGTGAGGAGGGAGGTGCGGATGGAGCTGCCATCGAGTCGTGAGGACATCAGCTGTTCTCCTGCGAAGTTCCGTCGGTCCCAGCAGACTTGACCTAGCTAGGGCTAACTCATCGTTAGCTAGGTTATGCTGAAAGTCAAGCAAAAAACTGCATTATGCAAAAACTCGTGAGAGGGGGATAGACTGCCGCGCATGCAGGAGGTCTACAGCCCAAGCGTGAGACGCCGCCGCCTCAGTGCTCAGCTGCGGCGCTACCGTGAGGCGAAGGGGATGACGACCGGGCAAGTCGCCAAAGAGCTGGGGTGGCAGCAGACCAAGGTCTCCAGGATCGAGACCGGAAGCAAGAAGAGCGTTACGACCACTGACCTGGATGCCCTCCTGGACTTCTATGGGGAGAAAGATCCCCGGTTGAGGAGCGAGCTGCAGGAATGTGCCCGCCAAGCCAAGCAGCGGGGCTGGTGGTGGAGGTACCAGCATGTTCTGTCCGGTGCTCTGCCGGATTTCGAAGCAGAGGCGTCGCGCATCCGCACCTACGAGTGCCAAGTAGTACCCGGATTGCTCCAGACTGCGGACTACGCGGAAGCGATCTTCCGTGCCAACCGAGTGCGCACCGATGATGAGGTCAGGGCGAGGGTCACTGCCAGGCTGAAGCGGCAAGAGATCTTGAACCGCGTCGATCCGCCCAGGTACTGGGTCATCTTGGACGAGGCCGCGATCAGGCGCATCGTGGGCTCACCGGAGACGATGCTCGTCCAGTTGAGGCATCTGACCCACATGGCCGCCCGCCATAACATCGACATCCAGGTGCTTCCCTTTGAAGAAGGTGCTCATACGGCCACCACGGGGAGCTTCGTCATCATGGACTTCCCGGATTCGCGAGATGCGAGCCTCGCGTACATGGACACCCCCACCTCTAGCTTGTATCTAGAGGAAGATCATGACCTCGCCGAGTTCGAGTCCATGTTCGGTGGTGCTCAAGGGGCTGCTTTGAGCCCGGACAAGTCTCTCAAGTTCATCCGTACCATCATCGATTCCCTAGAAAAGTGAGCCCAGTGTCTGAACAGTCGGTGTGGAGGAAGAGTAGCTACAGCGGGCAGCACAACAACTGCGTCGAAGTAGCCGACCTCCCCGGCGGCGCCGCCGTCCGCGACTCCAAGCACCCCCGTGCCGCCGTACTCGCCTTCCCCTCCTCCGAGTGGAGCGCCTTCCTCCTCGGCCTCCGCAAGGGCGAAGCCGGTCGCTGACGGGGCCGGCCGGTGGTAGGCATGGACGGGTGAGCATCTCGTCAATGCAGGACCTGCTGGCCGACTTCGCCGACCGACGGGACTGGAACCGCTACCACACCCCCAAGAACCTCGCCATGGCCCTGGCCGGCGAGGCCGGTGAGCTGGCCGCCGAATTCCAGTGGCTGGAGCAGGACGAGGCCCTCCGGGTCATGGACGACCCGGAGAAGGCCAAGGCCGTCCGCCTGGAGATGGCCGACGTCCTCAGCTACCTCCTGCGCATGGCCACCGTCCTCGACATCGACCTGGAGGCCGCCCTCAAAGAGAAGGTCGCCATCAACGAGGAGCGGTTCCCGCCCCGCTCCTCATGACCGGCCGGGGGCCTCACCGCCCCCGGTCTCACTTCTTCGCCGCAGGGACCAGACTCCGCAGGAACTCCTGCGTCTCGGCATCGGTCGAGGCAGGCCTACCGATCCCCCTGCGGCGCAGGAAAAGCGGTCGAAACCCGGGGTCGCCGAGGTGGGTCAGCCGTCCACCCACTCCGGCAGGGGCTCGGTGCGGCGGCGCCATTCAGGGGGGATGCCCTCGGTGCCGGTGCGGGCGGCGGTGATGCCGCCGGCTATGGCGGCGGTGGTGTCGCGGTCGCCGCCGGCCAGGGCGCAGGTGCGGACGGTGGACTCGTAGTCGTCCCAGTGCACGGCGACCGACCAGAGGGCGAAGGGGACGGTGTCCGGGGCGCTGACCCGGGTGCCGGTGCCCAGGGCCAGGGCGGCGGTGGCGGGCGGGGCGGAGAGCAGGGTGCGGGCGCGGAGGAGGCCGTCGCGGACCGCGCCGGGCGGGGTGTGCTCGGCGGCGGCGTCGAGGACGAGCGGGCCGGTGGCCGCGGGGTCGCCCGCGGCGGTGGCGGCGGCGACGGCGACGGCGATCGCGCCCGCCACGCCCTCCGGGTGGGTGTGGGTGACCGAGGCCGAGGCCGCCGCCTCGGTGCGGACCCGGTCCAGGTCGCCGGCGAAGAACGCGCCCAGCGGGGCGACCCGCATCGCCGCGCCGTTGCCCCAGGAGCCGGAGCCGTTGAACTGGGCGGCCGCGAGGGCGGCCCACGGCTCGCCGTCCCGGACCCGCTCCAGCAGGTCCACGGTGGCCGCGCCGTACTTGCGGGCGACGTCGAAGTGCTCCGCGAACGAGGCGGCCAGCGCGTCCGGGGCGATGCCGCCCCGCCTGAGCAGCAGGTCCGCGATCGAGCAGGCCATCAGGGTGTCGTCGGTCCACGGCCACGGCGACGGCGGCAGCACCCCCTCCGGGCGGCCCGCGGCGGCGGTCGGGAAGTGCCGGTCGCCGAAGGCGTCCCCCACCGCCAGCCCCTCCAGCGAGGCCAGCAGGAGGCGGGAGGCGGGCGCGCTCCGCGCGGCCCGGGGCAGGCGGAGGTTCTGCCCGTAGGACTGCTGCCGGCTGCCGCGCTTGCGGCTCTGGCTGTGGCCGCTGGTGTAGGCGGCCTTCGCGGCGAGCGAGGTGTCGTCCCGGCGCGCGCTCCGGGCCAGCAGGTCGAGTTCGGCGAGCTGGTCGGCGACGCCGCCGCGCATCTCCTCGGGGGCCGCGTCCAGCTGGGCGCCGAGGGTGCGCCGCGCCTCGTCCAGGGCGCGCGCCGCCGCCCCCCTGTCTCCGCGGCGCAGTGCCTCGCTCGCGGTGTGCTTGGCCTCCTGGGCCCGCTGGTAGGCCTTCTCCGTGCTGACCGCCGGGTCGGCGACGCGGCCCGCCGCCTCCGAGCCGGGCACCACGTTCACCGGGACCGGCAGCGTCACGGTGAACGATTCGAGCGTGCCCGGGTCGACGTAGGTGGTCTCCAGCGAGGCGACCGTGACCGGCCCGAGGCGGGGGATGCCGGGGATCTCCAGCCGGACCAGAAGCCGGCGCTGCTCGCCGGAGTAGAAGTCGCCGAGCTCGACCATGACCTCGCCGCCGGGCAGCCGGTCCGCGGGCAGCCCGCCCACCAGGCCCACGGCGCCGACCACCGGTTCGGGGCGGATCCGCAGCGACGCCGCCTGCGCGGTCTTGGCCAGCAGGTGGTCGGCCTCGCCCTGGATGAGCCCGACCGCGGTGTCCGGGTCCTCGGCGAACAGGGCGTCCCCCGCACCGCCGTCGGCCACCGCGCCCAGCAGCGCCTCGTCGTAGCCCAGCCCGTAGCCGATGGTGGTCACCGAGACCCCCGACACGTGCGCCGACCGGGCGATCTCGGCCAGCCGGCCGTGCTCGGTGATGCCCTGGTTGGCGTGGCCGTCCGAGATGAGCAGCAGGGTGGCGCCGCCGTCCTGGGAGGCCCGGCGGGCCTCCTGCACCCCGCGCATCAGCCCGCTGGACAGGTCGGTCGAGCCGCCCGGGCGCACCGAGCGGATCCGCTCCTTCACCGCGGCCTTGTCGGTCAGCGGCCCCGCCGGGACCAGCACCCGGGCCTGGTCGGAGAAGACCACCACGCCGAACCGGTCGGCCGGGTCGAGCCGGTCGACGACGGACAGCAGCGCGCGGACCGCGCCGCCGAGCCGGTCGTCCCGGCTCATCGAGGAGCTGCGGTCCAGCACGACCTGGAGCGTCGACGGCGGCCGCTCCTCTTCCCCGGCGCGGACGGGCGCCGTGATGTCGAGCAGAACGGTGACCTCGTCCTCGGTCTCCAGGGGGACCGCGTCGAATTCGAGAAGGGCGGAGACGTGCACGGGTGCGTCCTTCCGGTGGTGACCGCTACCGCAATCGTGCCGCACGGAGCGCGCCGCGGGCCGTGCGGTGCGTGGCGGGAAGCGGCCAAAGCGCCGCTTCCGGGCACCCGGTCGGGGCGGCGGCCGGCCGGGGAGGGGCGGGGGCCGGTGCCGTCGGCGAGCAGGGCGGGTGCCATGGCACGACCTTAGACGGAGGTGCGGACGGTGCGCCGGGATCGCTCCGGCACCGGGCCGGCCGCCGCCGTCCGCGCAGGCCGCCGCCGTCCCTCGGGGAGCGGCGCCGGCGGCGGGGCGCCGGGATCGCGGCCTCTGCGCGCGTTCGGCCGCGGCGCCGGGCGGATTCCGGCAGAATCGGGACGGTGCGGACGGACGGCGAAGCGGGCACCCTGCCCCTGGACATCCCGGCGTCCGCTCCGGCCCGGCGGGGCGGGGCGGACGCCGCGGCGCTGGGCTGCGGGAAGGCCGCCCTGGACGCACTGGGCGTGCCCGCCGCCGGGGTGGACAGCGTCGAGCTGCGCGTGTTCGGCGTCTCCGCCCTGCTGTTCCACCGGCCCGACCGGGCCGAGCTGCGCCGCCGGAGGGAGGCCGGGCAGCCGCCGATCCTCCGCCTCGGGGCGCTGGAGGCGCTGATGGGGCTGCCGCTGGGCGAACCGGTCCCGGAGGCGTCGCTGACCGAGCGCGAGCGGGCGCTGCTCCGTACCGCGCCCCCGGGCGCGGTCGCCCGAGACGCCGGCCGGGTGGTGCGGCTGGCCTCGGTCCCGCTCCGCGTCGAACTGGCCGTCGCGACCGGCCCGACCTGGCGGGCGGCGCTCGCCCGGGCCGCCCGGTTCGCCCCGTTCTGCGCCCGCGCGGCCCTCGCCGACCGGCCCCCGCGCGACGCCGCCCCGGCCGCCGCCGAGGCCGACTACTACGGGGTCGGCCTGGCCGTCCGGGACGGTTCGGACGCCGTCTGGCTGGCACCCCCGGAGCCCTTCCGCCCGCGCCGGCTTTCGGCGCCGAAGTGGAAGTTCGCCGAGCGGGTGCTGGCCGCGGCGGACCACTGACCTCCGCCTCCGATGGACGGCTGGAAGGCGCGCAGAGCGCTCGCGGCCTGCTCCCCGGCGGAGCCGCTCCGCAGGCCCTGCCGCGATCGCACTACACCGGGCCGGCCCAGGCCTTCAGCGCCTGAGGGACCTCGAAGCCGCCGCCCGGCGACCGGGCGACCTCGTTCAGCGACCGGTGCTCCTGCACCGCCCTGTCGCAGAGCCGCTTCCATCTCGAGAGCCCCTGCGCCCGGCTGTCCACGTCCTGGACCCAACTCCACAGGGCGCTCCACACGGCGAGGTTGTGCGCGTGCGCATCCGCCTTCTCCAGCTCCGTGGTGAACGAGGTGAGCGGCCTGCCGTCGTCGCGGAGACCCCTCCGCCGCATCCAGGAGGCGCAGAATCCGCAGGGGCAACGCGGCGGGTCGGCCTCCGCGAGGACGGTCGCGAACTCCTCTCCTCTGCGGTAGGTCAGCATCCGGGG
The DNA here is from genome assembly GCF_000341105.1 of Nocardiopsis potens DSM 45234. GTDB lineage: Bacteria > Actinomycetota > Actinomycetes > Streptosporangiales > Streptosporangiaceae > Nocardiopsis_A > Nocardiopsis_A potens. The sequence goes on along the minus strand of NZ_ANBB01000022.1, from coordinate 29,926 downwards.
GATGAGCACGGCGGGGCTGCTCCGCGCACGCGGACCGCCCCCCTCGGGCCTGGGCGGACGGGTGTGCCGGGCCGACGGGGAGTCGCCGATGGCGGCGAAGTCGGCGCCGTGCACCATGGCGTCGATCGCGGCGAGGTCGGTTCGGAGCAGGCCGCACCCCGGGACCGAGGCGAACAGCTCGCGGAGCCGTTCGGCGGCGCCGACGCGGTCCAGCGGATCCCAAGACGCGCCGAGGACCACGGCCTTGGGCACCGGGGTCCGGCGCAGAAGCGAGACCAGTTCGGGGAACGCGTTCCCGGTCAGCCACCCGGAATCGATGGGGACGGTCAGCAGGACGTCGCTCCGGTTCAACCCGGTGACCCTGTGGACCGCGGCCGAGAGCGACCGGGTGTCGCCGGCCCGCAGGTAGCCGGTCGGGGTAAGGGCCATCAGCGACTTCTGCTCCAGGAGCCGGTCGAGTTCCTCCTCCAGCTCATCGTCGTTGAACAGCGAGGCCTGGCCGACGATGAACGGCCGCTCGGGCGTGGCGGCGTGCCGCTCGTAGGCGGCGGGGTCGATGAGCACCGGGCCGCTGAAGCCGTGCCCGGAGGTCAGCGCCCGGAGGTCCTCGGCGGCCTTGCCCCCGCAGAAGACGATGCCGCTGTCCAGCGGTGAGACGTCCGCCAGCGGGGCGTCCTCTGCGTTCTTCACCTGGAGCATGATGCGGCCGTCCAACCGGTGGTACGGGTGCTCGGGGACGGGGGAGCGGACGGGCAGCAGTGACACGGTCGGCCTCCTCACGAGGGCGCCGGGGGTGCGCACCCTCCGTGATGCCCGGACTCCCGCCCCGGCGGGCGCCGTGGCACGAACCGGTCAGCACGTGCGAGCAAGGTGTACCGCCGGGGTAAGGTCGCCGTGATCCCCGCGGGCCGCGGCGGCTCCGGGATTTCCTGTGGACCCCAGCGCAGGAGGCGCCTTGAAGAACCACGACGGCCGTCCGCACCGCGACGAGGTCGGCAACGAGATCGGCGGAGACGCGGGCTCGGCGGTACAGGCCGGAACCGTCCGCGGCGACGTGCACAGCACCAGCCACCGGACCACGATCGTCGTCGGCGCGGACCGGGAGTCCGCGCGGACCAACATGCCGGCCGCGCCCGCGGTCTTCGTGGACCGCGAGCACGACCTGGGGGAGATCGGGCGCCTGCTGGACCGCGCCACCGGCACCTGCGTGGTGCTCTGCGAGGGGCCGCGCGGCATCGGGAAGAGCGCCCTGCTGCTGCGCGCCGCCGACGAGTTCGCGCCGCGCTTCCCCGACGGGCGGCTCTACTACGACTACTCCCAGGACGACGGCCCCCGGCGCGCCGACCCCGACGCGGCCCTCACCCAGTTCCTGCTCACCCTGGGGGTGCGGGAGGAGTTCCTGCCCGGCACCTATGAAGGGCGGCTCGCCGAGTACCGGAACCGCACCGCCGGCCGCGCGGTGCTGGTGGTCGTGGAAGGCGCCGAAGAGCCCGCCCAGGTGCGCCAGCTCGTCCCCACCGGACCGCGGAGCGCCCTGCTGGCCTGCGGTGACGGGCCGGCCCTGGCCGAGCTGAGCATCGAACCCGGGGGAGCGCTTCCGCTGCCGCTCGACCCCCTGTCCGAGGAGCACGCCCGGGAGCTGCTGCGCGCCCTCTGCCCCCGGTTGGACCGGGACGCGGACGGCCCGGCGCTGGACCGCCTGGCCGCCGCCTGCGAAGGCCTGCCGCTGGCGCTGGTCATGGTGGCCGGCCGGCTCGGCCGCGACCGGCGCGCGGACCCCGCCGCCCTCGCCGACGAGCTCTCCGACGAGAAGCGCAGGCTCGCCGCGATCCGGGTGAACGGCGGCACCACCCTCTCCGCCGCGTTCGGCCTCTGCTACCGGCGGCTCTCCGCCGGGGCGGCGGAGCTGTACCGGGCGCTGGGCGCCTGGCCGGGGGAGGCGTTCGATGCCGGGCTGGCCGCGGCGGCGCTCGGCGAGAGCGCCGGGTCGGGCGGCGCGGCGCCGCTCCTCGACGAGCTCACCGCGGCCAACCTGCTGGTCGAGGAGGCCGGCGGGCGGTTCCGCTTCCGGCACGGGCTGATCGTGCTGGACGCCCGGGACCGCGCCGAGGAGGAGGATTCCGAGGCGGTGCGCACCGGGCGGCTGCGGCGGATGCTCGACCTGTTCATGGTCCCGCTGGCCTTCGCCGACCGCGCCGTGATGGGGAAGCGGACCAGCCCGGTCGACCTGGACGCGCTGACCGCCGGCGCCCGCGACCCGTTCCCGGCGGGGGACGGGCGGAAGAAGGCCGCACTGGCCTGGCTCCGGAGCGAGCGCGGGACGCTGCCCGCCGCGGTGCGCGCGGCCGCGGCCGCCGGCCTGTACGACAGGGCCTGGAAGACCGCCGTGCTGGCCACCGCGCTCTACATGAACATCCGCTACCTGCAGGACTGGGCGGAGAGCGGCCTGCTCGGCGCGGAGGCCGCGCGGGAGGACGGCGACCCCCGCGGCGAGATCCGGCTGCGCACGACGGTCTCCCGGCCGCTGGCCGACCTGGGCCGGATGGACCAGGCGGAGCGGCAGATCGAACGGGCCATGGAACTCGCCGGCTCGATCGGAGACGTGCTGCTGGAGGCGTCCGCGCACGAGTTCCACGGCCGCTACCTCGACCTGGTCGACCGGGAGCGCGCCCTCGCCGCCTACACCCGGGCCGAGGAGCTCTGCTCCTCCGCGGAGGGCGGGGAGGACGGGGAGAACGCGCGCCGCGGCGCCGCCCTCGCCGTCTACTTCCGCGGCCGCACCCTGGCCGGACTGGGCCGGACCGGGGAGGCCGCCGCCGAGCTGGAGGACGCCCTCGGCCGCTTCCTGGGGCTGCCCGAGCCCGACGAGCGGATGGCGGCCCGGGTCCGCGCGAGCCTCGGCGACCTCCACCTGAAGGAGGGGGACCCCCAGCGGGCCCTGCCCTACTTCACCGATGCGATCAGCGCCCTGGAGCGGCAGGGCGGGAACTCCCACTACGAGGCGACGGCCCGGGAGTCCCTGGCCGACGCGCTCACCGCCCTCGGCCTGCGCGGCGAGGCCCGGCGCCACCTGCGCAGGGCCCTGGCGATCCACCGCGAGGGCGGCGGCCCGCGCGCCCGGGACCTGGAGCGGCGCCTGGAGGAGGACGGGGAGGGCTGACCCGGGATCGCGATGATCTTGACGTTCCGGCCCTATCAGAGCGCTCTGATAGGGCCGGAACGTCAAGATCATCGCAGAGACGTCCACCTCTGTCGGGGTGGAGGATCAGGGCGCCGTGTGCACCTCGCACCGCCACTGGTCGGGGCCGACCTTCAGCAGGTACTCGCCCTGGACCGGGGCGCCGGTTCTGAGCAGGGTGTAGACCAGCGCCGAGGCCGGGCAGAGGCCCGGTGCGCGGGGGCCGCCGGGGTCGGGGAGGACGCGGACCGCGACGGTCCGGCCGTCGCGCAGGCGGGCGGCGCAGCCGTCCGGCTCCGGGGCGGCGGCGAAGAGCGCGCCGGGGTGGTGGGCCAAGGCGTCGGCGGCCCACTCCGAGCCGGTCCGGTCGTCGGCGGCGGGCGCCGGGGACCGCAGCACCACCGAGGCGGAGCGGGCGAGGGCGGCGTCCGGCTCGGTGTCCCAGGCGGCCAGGTGCCGGACGGCGCCGGGGGAGTCGGCGGGGCGGCGGACCGCGGCCGGGAAGCGCTCCGCGGTGACCGTGCGGCCGTCCTCGGAGAGGCGGCCGAACACCTCGAACGAGGTCACCGGCCTGCTCTCCGGTTCCGGCGGCGGGGAGGTCCGCAGCGGCCCCTGCGGGCCGGGCGGCGGGGTGAGGCCGATGAGGCGATAGAGCAGCCGCCGCAGGCGCTCGGCGCCCTCACCCGGGTGGGCGAACGCGTGCCCGGCGGCCTCGGCGTGGCGCCCCGGGACGTGGCCGTCCACGGCGGCGTCGAGCTGCTTCCGGAGGTCCGCCGCCGGGTCGAGCCGGTCCGCGGAGGCGGCCAGGAGGGCCGCCGCGGTCCCCGGCACCGACTCCTCGCCGAACGCGCCGAGCAGCACCGGGCGGTCGGCCGCGGCGGCGTACAGCGTGACCGAGCCATGGTCGCCCACCACGACGTCGGCCGCCGCCAGCGCCGCCTCCCACCCCTCTTCGGGCGGCAGGACGAGCAGGCCGGCGTCGACGGCGCGGGCCAGCGCCTGGCGCACCGCCCAGGGGCCGTGCGCGGTGCCGATGTTGGGGTGCAGCACGGCGGCGACCCGGTACTCGTCGTAGGGGAGCCCGGCGAGGAGCCGCTCCGGCAGGTCGGGCCGGGAGCCGAGCAGCCCCTGCCCGCCCCAGGTGGAGGAGAGCACGGCCAACCGGGCGCGCCGCGGAACGCCGAGGTGCGCCCGGTAGCGGGCGCGGTGGCGGAGGCCGGCCCGGATCCGGTCGTGCACGTGGTCGCCGGTCACCTCGGCGGCGTCCGCGAGCCCGGCGTGCACGCTCCGCAGCTGCTCGCGCTGGGCCGGATGCGACACCACGGTCACGATGCCCGGCCGGTCCGCGAACTCCTTGCGGACCACCCCGGACAGCCGCCGGTCGCCGCTCTCGGAGTCGGGGACCCACTTCTGGAAGCCGATGCCGTGCGGCAGGACGACCACCGGCGCGGACAGGCGCTCCAGGTCGACGTTCTCACTGGCGGTGACGGTGAGCGAGGCGGGCACCAGTGGCGCCTCGTCCCAGGGCACGACGGTGCCGCCGAGCGCCTCCAGCATCTCCATGGTGCGGGTGCTGAACGCGGATCCGCCGTCGAAGGTGAAGAGGACCTGGAGGCGGTGCTGGTCGCCGCGGAAGGCGACGGTCAGCGCGTCGAGCAGCCGGATGGCGGAGGTCAGGGTGCGCGCCACCGCGAGGACGATCGGGCCGCGGAACGTGGTCCAGCGCCGGATCTCGGGAAGCGGGCGCGCCCAGAGGGAGACGGGCTCCTGGGCTCCTGGGCTCCTGGGCTCCTGGGCTCCTGGGCTCCTGGGCTCCTGGGCTCCACCACTATCTACACCATCGATGCTAGCGGAGCGGCGAGGCGCCGTCTCGGAAACGGGGGAACTCGGTGCGAATCGCCGCATGGGGGCCGATTCTAGCGAGGGTGCGATCCTCACCGTCCGCGTACTGACAACTGTCACCGGGGATCGGTGACAGCGCCGTCTACCCCCGCCTGCGGCGGGCCGGGAGGGTGGGGGCATGGATGCGGCAGAGAGTGTGCAGGTCCGGGAGGCGCCTCCGGGCGGGGGCGGGGGGACTCCGCCGCGGGGAGCGGCCGGCGGCGGGCGGGCGCCGGTCCCGCCGCGGGCGTCCGGGCGGGTGTGGGGCGCGGCGCTGCTCGCCGGGGCGGTGGTCGCGGCCGCGGGGTATGCGCTGATGCCCTTCAAGGGCGCGCCGGAGCTGCGGGTCGAAGGGGCCCCGGAGCTCGTCGCCGCCGCGGAGCGGGCGGTCGGCGACTCGGCAGGGGCCTACCAGGGCTTCGGCGCGGTGCTGGTGGACGGAGGCGGGACCGCCGAGGCGTTCGGCGGTACGGCGGACGGCGCGGCGCCGATCGGGGCGGAGACGCCGTTCGAGACCGGGTCGGTGTGGAAGGTCTTCACCGCGATGACCCTGGCCGATATGGCGGAGGACGGCGAGACCTCCCTGGACCGGACGCTCGGCGAGGTCTTCGCCGACGTCGACTTCGCCTCCGCGGAGACGGCCTCGATCACCCTGGAGGAGCTGGCCGTCCACCACGCCGGGCTGCCGCCGCTGGTCGGGTCCTCCCCGGGGCGGCAGGCGCTCTCCTCGGTCGCGATGGACAACGTCTACGCCGGGCTTCCCCCGGTGGAGACCGCGCTGGCCGGCGTCGAGCCGTCCGGGCGCGGCGAGTGGGCCTACTCCAACTTCGGCTACGCCGTGCTCGGGGAGGCGCTGGCGCGCGAGGCCGGGACCGGCTACCCCGAGCTGGTCCGGGAGCGGGTCTTCGAGCCGCTCGGCATGGACGCCACCGGGGTGCTCGGCGCCGACTTCCAGGAGGTGCCGGAAGGGGCGGCCCTGCCGCACAAGGAGCCGGGCGCCCGGGCCGAGCCCTGGGAGTCGACCGTCTACGCCCCGGCCGGCGTCGGCACCTGGACCACCCTGGCGGACCTGGGGCGCTTCGCGGGCGCGGTGGCCGACGGCTCCGCGCCGGGGATGGGCGCGCTGGAGCCGCGCGCCGAGAGCGGCCTCGGCGACGCCGGGCGGCAGGGGCTCGGCTGGATCGAGCTGACCGCGGAGGACGGCACCGTGCTCCACGTCCACGACGGCGGCACCTACGGGACCGCCGCCTTCCTCGCCGTGGACCGGGAGTCCGGCCGCGCGGTCGCCGCGTTCACCAACACCGGCCTGGTCCCGCTGCCCGCGGTGTTCGGGCAGGAGCTGCTCGCCGGCGAGGACGTGATGGGCGCGGCCGCGCTGGAGGATCTGCGGCCGCCGGCGCTGTCGCTGGGCCTGACGCTGCCGCTGGTGCTGCTCCCGGTGCTGCTCGCCGGGGCGTTCGCGGTGCGGCGGCGGACCCTGGTCGGGCAGCGGCGGATGGACCGGATGCGGATCGTGTCCATGCCGCTGGGGGCGGTGGCCGTGCTGGCGCTGGCGCTGCCGCTCGGCTCCTGGGCGGTGACCCCGCCGGCGCTGTGGGCGGCGGGCCTCGGCGCGGTCGCCGCCTCCGCGGTCGCCGCGGCCTCCCAGTGGAACCGGACGGTCTGGAACAACGCCCGGTGGCCGTGGCTGCACTACCCCTTCTTCGCCCTGTCGGTGCTGGTGTCGCTGCTGCTCATCGGGGTGGCGGGCTGGGCGGTCTCCACCTCCCTGTGACCCCGGGGCGGGGACGGGGGAGGGGGCCGCCCCGGCGGAGGCGGCCCCCTCGTGCGGGCCCGTGCGGGCCCGCCGCCGGGGTGCTCAGCGCACCCCGTCCGGCTCGGGCAGCCCGCGGCCGCAGGCGCCGCATTCGGCGCGGCGGCGCAGCGCGTAGGCGGCGGTGCCGACCGCGAGCGCGACGCCCCAGACCGGGAAGGCCACCAGGAACAGCAGCCCGTGCCCTCCCGGGGCGGAGGCCAGGCTCACCGAGCCCCCGCCCAGGGTCTCGTCCAGCCAGCCCACCAGGATTCCCTTGCCCATCGCGAGCAGCGCCAGGGTGACGATGCCCGCGGGCACCACCGCCAGCGGGACCGGGACCCGCCGTCCGGCCAGGCCGGCCATCCAGAACGGGAACCGGACGCCCCAGCGCTGCACCAGGCCGAGCATGAGGACCGCGCCGCCCAGCCCGGCCAGCCCGAGGCCGATGCCGACGATCGCCATCCCGCTCTCCCGGAACGCGGCGCCCTCCGCGGCGGAGAACCCGGGGTAGTGGCCGAAGATCCACGGGATCCGGATGGCCGGGTAGGCCAGTGCGGCGGCGACGCCCGCCGCGACCGCGATCCGCCCGGTGCGCAGCGCCGCGGTCCGGCAGCGCCGCTCGTCCGCCCCGGTCCAGCCGTGCGGCCGGCCGCACCGCGGGCAGGCGCCGCGCTGGGCGCGGGCGCCGGTCTGCGCCGCCATCCCCCACAGCACCGCGCCGGCCAGGCAGTACAGCAGGAACAGCGAGCCGGGCTCGGAGACCACCTCGACGTACCGGGACGGCAGCCCGGGCAGCGTCCAGCCGGCGAACACCACCACCGGCAGGTAGCCGAACAGGGTCAGCAGCGCCCCGTGCAGCGGGACCAGCACGATCACGCCGGTGGTCAGCCACCCCACCGCCGCCCCGGCGCGCAGCGCCGCCCGGTTCCGGGACCGCGCCAGCGCCGCCGCGAAGACCACCCCGATCGCCCCGAGGACCAGCGTGAACGACGTTCCGACCAGCGGGTCGAAGGCGTTCAGCACCGCGCCGATGCCGACCGCGCCCCGGTCGCCGAACGGGTGCGGGAGCAGCCCCGCCGCCCAGCACAGCGCGAGCAGCACCGCCCCGGCCGACCAGGCCAGTGCGAGCGGGGCCCAGTACCGCCGGTGCCCGCCGGCGGCGGGGGCGCGCTCCGGGGCGGGGTCCGCGGGGGCGGGCCCGCCGCGCCCGGAACCGGTGGTGTGCGAACTCATGGAGGCCTCCTGCCGCCGTGCCGTCTGCCGATGGCTCCACGGTCGCCTCCAGCGCGTCGCGCCGCCTCCCGGCGCGAGGTGAACCTCCTCCCCGGCGAGGGGCGGTCCTCCTCCCCCGCCGGAGGGACGCGCGGGCCGGGGCGGGCGTGCCAAGATCCAGGGGTGAGGATCCTCCGGTTCGCCGCCGCCCCGCTGATCAGCGCGGAGACCTACACCCGCTGGGTCTACATCGTCCTGGGCGGCGTGCTGTTCACCCCGTTCCTCATCGCGGTGCTGGTGCTGATCTCGCTGATCACCCCGTGGGACCTCTCCCCGGGGCAGGGCCCGCCGACCTGGCAGCTGCTGCTGGGCTGCGTGATCGCCGCGGTCCTCGGCGGGGCGACCGGGCTGCTGCCCGGGGTGCGCCGGCAGCAGGTGCAGCTCACCCGGCACCTGGTCGGCGGCCCGCTCGCCGAGGAGCCGCCGGCGCCGTCGGCCGGCCGGTCCGCCCGGGTCCGCGCCGCCTGCTGGCTGGCCCTGCACTTCCTGATCGGGATGGCGGCCGCGCTGGCCACGATGGTGCTGCTCACCGACGCCGCCTCGCTCGCGCTCAGCCCGATCGTGCGCGACCCCGGCCTCTCCGCCGGCCGGCTCGTCGCGCTGCCGAACGGCACCGGTTCGCTGCTCGGCACCCGCTGGGCCGACCCGTTCCTGGGCGCCGCGCTGGTGCTGGCGCTGATCTACGGGGCCGCGCTGATCGGCGCGGCGGCCGCGCGGGCGGCGCCGCGGTTCCTCGGCGCCTCGGCGGCCGACCGGCTGGCGGCGCTGCAGAGCCGCGCCGACGACCTGTCCGAGCGGAACCGGCTCGCCGCCGAGCTGCACGACTCCATCGGCCATGCGCTGTCGGTGGTCACCCTGCAGGCGGGGGCGGCGGCGCGGGTGCTGGACCGGGACCCGGAGTTCGCCCGCACCGCCCTGGACGCCATCGCCGAGCAGGCCCGCACCGCCACCGCCGAACTCGACCACGTGCTGGGCCTGCTCCGCGAGGAGCAGCGCGACCGGGCCCCGCGGCGCACCCTGGCCGACCTGCCGCACCTGGCCGAGGCGGCCCGGGCGGCGGGGACCGACCTGGACTGCGCCGCAGAGGGACCGATCGGCGATGTCCCGCCGGTGATCTCCCGCGAGCTGTACCGGATCTGCCAGGAGGGCGTGACCAACGCGCTGCGGCACGGCGCCCGGGGCGGCGGGGTGCGGGTCCGGGTGTCGGCGGACGGCGGTTCGGTGCGGGTGTCGGTCGCCAACCCGGTGCCCCCGGGGCGGCGGCCGGCGCGGCGGCGCGGCGGCCGGGGCCTGCTCGGCATGGCGGAGCGGGTCCGGCTCCTCGGCGGGGAGCTGCGCTACGGCGCGGACGGCGGAACATGGCTGCTGGAAGCGGAGATCCCCGGGAAGGGAGAGCGATGATCAAGGTGGCGCTGGTGGACGACGAGGCGCTGATCCGCGCCGGGCTGGCGGCCCTGATCCGCGCCGAGGAGGACATGGAGGTCGCCGGGGAGGCCGACGACGGCGCGGCCGTCGCCGACCTGGTCCGGCGCACCGCCCCCGACGTGGTGCTGATGGACGTCCGGATGCCCCGCCTGGACGGCATCCAGGCCACCGCGGCGCTCACCTCCGGCCGGGACCGCCCGCCCAAGGTCATCGTCGTCACCACCTTCGAGAACGACGACTACGTCTACGGCGCGCTGCGCGCCGGGGCCTCGGGCTTCCTGCTCAAGCGGAGCCGCCCGGAGGACATCCTGGCCGCGGTCCGCCTGGTGCACTCCGGGGACTCGCTGCTCTTCCCCGCCGCGATCCGCTCGCTGGCGGCCGCGCACGCCGCCGGCGGGGGCCCGGCGGCCCGGGCGGTCGCCTCGCTCACCGAGCGGGAGGCCGACACGCTGATGCGGATGGCCCGCGGGCTGTCCAACGCCGAGATCGCGGCCGAGGCGTTCGTCGGCGTGGAGACCGTGAAGACGCACGTCTCCAACATCCTGGCCAAGCTCGGCGTCCGGGACCGCACCCAGGCGGTCATCGCGGCCTACGACTCCGGCCTGGTCCGGGCCGGCGCCGGCGGACGGGACGGCGCGCCCCGCTGACCGGCGCGCCCCGCGCGGGGCGGACCGCGCGGTGTTCGCTCCGGCCGCGCCGCCTCGCGCATGCGGCCCGCCGGGGTGCGGGGCGGCTCTGTGCCGCGTGGCCGCGCGGGCCGTCTTCCGCCGCCGGGCGGATCACGGGGAGGGGCGGCGGTGCCGGGCGCCCCGGGCCGCCGTCACTCCGCGCGGGCGGTGCCGGGCGCGGCGGCCTCCCGGTCGAGCAGCGGCTCGACCGCGGCGAGTACCCCGATGAGCCGGCCGCGCAGCGCGCGGGCGCGGTCGGCGAAGCCGCGCTGCGCCTCCATGTAGGCGGCCTTGCCCTCCGCGGTCTCGATCCGCACCGGCTCGTACCCGTGCCCGGACAGGTCGTAGGGGGAGGCCCGCATGTCCAGCTCGCGGATGTCGCGGGCCAGCTCGAAGCAGTCGGCGACCAGCTCGGCCGGGGCCAGCGGGGTGAGCTTGTAGGCCCACTTGTACAGGTCCATGTTGGCGTGCAGGCAGCCGGGCTGGTCGAGTTCGGCCTGGCTCTCCCGGGTGGGGGCGAGCCGGTTGAGCGGCCGCGCCTCGGGGGTGAAGAAGCGGAACGCGTCGTAGTGCGAGCAGCTGATGCGGTGCGACTCGACGACCGCGTCGGTGCCCTCCGGGCCCAGCCGCAGCGGGACCGCGGAGTGCCGCACCCCGCCCTGGCCGGCCCGGTAGGCCATGGCCCACTCGTGCAGGCCGAAGCAGCCCAGGTGCGCGGGGCGGCCCTGCACCGAGCGGAGCAGCCCCAGCACGAAGCCGACCGTGGACGCCTTCTTCGCCAGGAACGCCCCGGTGTCGAGCACCGCGCCGTCGGCGCCGTCCCGCCGCTCGGTCGCCGGCCGGTACCAGCGCAGCCCGTCGGCGGAGCACCCGGCCAGCACCGCTCCGGCCCCCGGGTGCCAGCGCCGGAGCTGGGCCGGCTTGTGGCTGTAGTAGGTGAACAGGAAGTCCTCGACGGGGTGCTTCTCGCCCCGCTCCCGGCGGGCCAGATGGCCGGCGGTGAGGGCGTCGACCCGCGCCCGGTGCCGCTCCTCTGCGGCGCGCCACCGGGCCTCGGGGAGCACGCGGGGCGCCTCCGGCGCGGCCGGCCCCGCGGGCGGCGTTTCGGTCCTGGTGTCCACCCTTTCGAGGCTATCCGGGCCCGGGGGCGCACCGGCCCGGGCGGCCCCGGCTCAGTTGGTGCCCTGCACCGGCAGGTGCCGGCCGAGGTAGCCGATGTAGATGCGGTTGGTGGTGCCCGGCCCGAGGTCGGGGTAGAAGTACAGCCGCGGGCAGATGCCGTACTCGCTGTCCAGCTTGATGTGCGCGAACATCGGCACCTCGCCGCCCGGGCTGACCTCCTCGGGCACCCGGAACACCCGCTTCTCGCTGAACTTGTCGCGGTTGCGCACGGTGTCGCTCTCCCGGGAGGCCAGCCGGCGGACCGGGATCGCGGTGTAGCCGTCCGGCGGCTCCCGCAGGTAGTCGTGGAAGCCCAGCCCGGAGGAGGGGTTCTCCAGCTGGTAGCGGGCGTAGTCGTCGAGCGCCAGCAGCGCCTCCCAGGCGCGGGTGACCCACAGGCTCTCCTTGCGGCTCCCAGTGAGCTCGCGGACGGTGTCCCGGTCCTCGATGGTGAAGAACAGGTGGGGCAGGGCCTGCTCGTCGGTGATCCGGTCCAGGAGCTCCTCGACCCGCTGCGGAGGGGCCTGCCGGGGGTCGGCCGGGGGGCGCTCCGCGGCCAGCCGGAACCGGCCCTCCTCCCGCAGCCGGCGGCGGAGCCAGGCCAGCTCGCTCCGGGCGGCGTGCAGCTCGGCGCGGGAGGACTCCAGCTCCTCGGTGGCCTCGGCCAGCTCGCCGGCGAGCCGCTCGCGCTCCTTGGTGTGCTCGCCGACCCGGGTGCTCAGCCGCTTGGTCTCGGCGCGCAGCCGGTCGTTGTCCCGGGCGGCCTCGGCCAGCCGCGATTTGAGCAGTGAAATGTGGACGGCCGCCTGGGAGTCCGAGGCGGCCGGCGCGGCGGGGGCGGCGGAGGAGCCGTGGCGTCCCTCCGCGGTGCCGAGGAAGGCGTCCAGCTCCTCCTCATTGAGCAGCGAGTCGATGTCGCGCAGCTCCGGCGGCAGCGGCGAGTCCACCGCGTTGTCCCGGACCGAGCGGGCCAGGGCCCGGCCCACCCAGGCGCGGATCCGGCCGCCCTCCCAGGCGCCCTCCAGGGTGCGCGGGCTCATCAGCGGGTGGCGCCGCGGGTCGGCGGGGGAGCCGGGGACGGCGTCCGGGAGGAAGGTGCGCACGCCGCCGGCCGGCACGTCGAGCCCCTTGGGCAGCTTCCCGGAGAGCTGCTCGTGGGCGGCGCCGTCGAGCACGTGGACGGTGCACATGCCGATGGTGCGGGAGAGCGCCGCGGTCATCGCGGTGCGCCAGGCCGCGACGGTCGTCCGCAGCGGCGGACCGGACACCACCAGGGCGAGCCGGCGGCCGGGGTCGCCGATGGCGTCCAGCAGGGCGGGGACGGCGTGCGCGTCGCGGCCGCGGACGATCTGCGGCTCGGCGGAGACGGGGTGCCCGCCGTCGAGGCAGGGCAGGCGCTCCAGGAGGAGCCGGACCGCGTCGGGCGGGGCGATGTCGAGCCGGTCCGCGCTCCCGGCGCCGTTGCGCGGGTGCGCCGTCATGTCGGTCCACAGGTAGCCGTGCGGGAGGCGGCGGGGGGCGGAGACGACGGTGACGGTCGTGCGCCACCTGCCGTCGGGCTTGTCGGATTCGGTGGTGAGCCGCAGGAGGGCGATGCGCTCCGCCGGGTCGTCGTGGCGCACCACCATGGCTCTGGAGCGCTTGCTCAGCTCATAGGAGCCGGACCGGGCGAAATCCACCCGGGCCCCGGCGCCGCCGCGCCTGGTCAGCCACTCCGACAGCGCGGAGGCGGCCTGCTCGGGCAGATCGCGGTCGAGGGCCGTGGTCGTGATGCTGCGGTAGACGAGCGACACCCGTGGTTCTCTCCCGGTCGGTTCCGGCCCCGGCGGGCCGCGCGGCTGTGGCCTGCGAAGCGCCGGTCCACCGGGCCTCCTCTCCCACTTTGGCCCAAGCCGACCCCGGGCACCAGCGCCGATACGGGATCGGTGGAAAGCCGCGCGATCGGGGAGGGACCCGGATGGAACACGGAAAGGCGCCACCGGGGAGGGGAGAACGGCGGCGCGGACGGCCCAGGGGCGCCCGGCCGGGCCGCCTCCCAGCGCCGGGGACCCGCGCCGACCGGGCCCTTCCCGGCAGGGCGCCCCTCCGGGCGTCCTCGCGGAACGGGCGCGCCCTGGTCCCCATCGGACCGGCGGCTCAGGAGACGGGGCGCCGGCGGAGGAGGTGCGGCCCGCGCCGGCGGTCGAGCCGCCGTCGGGGCGGGCCGCGGGGGAGCGCGAAGGCCTCCGTGCGGCGGGGTCCCCGAGGGGGCCGTCGCGCGGAGGCCTTCTGCGCGGGTCACGGAGGGCCGTGGCCGGCGTCCGCGGCCGCTGCGGTCAGCAGGTGCCCGCCCAGCTGCATTCGAGGCCGGTGCCGGTGGCGCCCGGTGCCTCGCTCGGCCGGGGCGAGTGGGTGGCGCGGCCGGTGCCGACCACCGCGTGGCGGGAGAACTCGGCCAGCCGGATCGCGATCCGGTCCTGCACGCCGCGCGGTGCGCCGCCCGGGTAGTCGTTGTTGACCACGGCGAAGACGAGCCGCTCGCCGTCGGCGCCGGTGACGTAGCCGGACAGGGAGCTGGCGCCGGTCAGCGTCCCGGTCTTGGCCTGCACGTTCCCGGCCGCCGGGGTGTCGCGCATCCGGTTGGACAGGGTGCCGCCGACCATGCGGTCCGGGTCCCCGGCGACCGGCAGCGACGCCGTCCACACCGCGGCCCACGGCTCGTCCTGCACGGCCTGCAGCAGGTCGGCGATGGTGCCGGCGGGCAGCTTGTTGCTGTGCGCCAGCCCGGAGCCGTCGGTCTGCACCACCCGGGAGGTGTTCACGCCGATCCGCTCCACCGCGGCGTCCACCTCGGCCAGCCCCGCCTTCCAGGTGCCCGAGCCGGCCTCCTCCGCGCCCATCGCCTTGACCAGCATCTCGGCGTGGCCGTTGTTGGAGAGCTTCATGAACGGCACCAGCAGGTCGGCGAGCGGGGCGGAGTCGCGCCGGGCCAGCTCGGCGGTGCCGTCCGGGGTCTCGCCGGACTCGACGGCGCCCTCGACCCGCACCCCCTGCTCCTCCAGCGCGGCCGCGAACACGTGCGCGGCGTGCGCGGCCGGGTCGTGCACGGTGCGCAGCTCCTCGACGGCCCCGCCGCCGGCCGGCAGGGTGCCCCGGACGGTGAACTCGTTGGTGCCCGGGGCGCGGGTCACGCTCAGGTCCGGCGTGCCGCCGGCCGGCCCGGTGCCGGCCTCGTTGACCACCTCCAGGTTGGCGCCCATCGGCTCCAGGGCGACCTCGACGCCGTCGCCCTGGGCGGCGCCGGGCTCGGCCCGCACCGTGACGGTGCCGGTGTCGTAGTCGTCGTTGGACGCGGCGGTCAGCGCGGAGATCTCCGCCGCGTAGTAGTAGGGGGCGTCCTCGGGGTCCCAGTCGGGGTGGTACCGCTCGTCGTCGAAGAGCGTGGCGTCGGCGACCAGGTCGCCGCCGACGCTGCGCACCCCGGCCGCGGCGACGTCCGCGGCCAGCTCGTCGAAGGCCTCGGCGGTGAGCGTGGGGTCGCCGCCGCCGGTGATGTACAGGTCGCCCTCGACCCTGCCGCCCGAGGGCGCGGAGTCGGCGCTGACCTCGGTGCCGAACCGGTGGTCCGGGCCGAGCACCTCCAGGGCGGCGGCCGAGGTCAGCAGCTTGGCGTTGGAGGCGGGGGTGAGCTTCCGGCCGGCGCCGCTGCTGTACAGCTCGTCGCCGTTGTCCAGGCTGCGCACCACCACGCCGGAGGAGGCGCCCTCCAGGGAGGGGTCGGCCAGCAGGGCGTCGAGGTCGCGGCGGAGGTCGGCGACACCGGACGGGGCGTCGGCCGCGGCCGGTGCGGCCGCGCCCAGGACGAGCGCGGCGGCGGCCAGCGGCGCGGCGGCGAGGACGGCCGGACGCCGGACGGTGCCGCGCGGTCGGTGCGGATGGGACGGGGGCGCCGGAAGGAGGCGGGGGGTCGCCATCGGTCGGTCCCTTTCCAGTCGGCGGGCTCGGGCAGAGGCGGCTGGAGAGCGTGGCGGCCGCTTCACGGTGTGTGAGCACGATAGCGCGGGACCGTCCCGGAATCGAGTGACATGGCCGGAAAACGGGGCTGGCACCCCCGGTGCACCTGCGGCTACTCTCATGAGCCCTGCGCGCCCGGGCCTCCGGGCGCGCCGTCCCCCATGTCGCTGAGCAGGCTGCGAGTGAGAACGTGACCGAGTCCTTGAACGCGGACCCCCGGAACGGCGGCGCCCCGCGCTGCCCCCTGCGCGACGGCGCCGTCCCGCTCTACGAGCAGGCGGGATCGCTGGACGGCCCGCTCTGGGAGGAGCTGCGCTCCCGGTTCGGCCGGATCGCCCCGGTGCTGCTCGAACCCGACCTGCGCGCCTGGCTGCTCCTCGGCTACGAGGAGAACCTGCACGTGCTCCGGGACCGGTCCACCTACTCCCGGGACACCCGCCGGTGGAACGAGATCCGCGACGGCCGCCGGGTGCTCGGCGCCGAACTGCGCCCCACCATGTCCTACCGGTCCAGCGCGCTCTACGCCGACGGCGCCGAGCACGCCCGGCTGATCGCGCCGATCGACGACGCGCTCTCCCGGCTCTCCGACGCCCGGATCCGGGCCGAGGCCACCGACGTCGCCGACCGGCTGATCGACGACTTCTGCGAGCACGGCAGGGCCGACCTGATCGGCGACTACGCGATGATGCTGCCCGCCATGCTGATGAACCGGTTCTTCGGCCTGGAGGACGCCTACGGCTACGTGCTCGGCGAGCTCAGCGCCGGCCTCTGGCTGGACGACGGGGCCCGGGCGGCGGAGTCCGTCGCCCAGATGCGGAACTACTTCGGCGGCCTGGTGCAGCGGAAGCGGAGCGCCCCCGGCGAGGACGTCACCAGCTGGATGATGGCGCCGGAGTTCGGCATGACGGACGAGGAGATGGCCGACCAGCTGGTGCTCCTGGTCGGCGCGGCGCACCTGCCCACCTCCAACCTGATCGGCAACGTGCTGCGCGCGCTGCTGGCCGAGCCGGCCACCGCCCGCGAGTTCGCCTCCGGGGCGCTGCCCCTGAACGACCTGGTCAACCACGTCATCTGGACCGAGCCGCCGCTGCCGATGCTGGCCGCCCGGTTCCCCACCCGGGATGTGGTCGTCGGCGGCACCCCGGTCGCCGAGGGCGAGCCGCTGATCATCGGGTTCGCGCCCGCGCACGCCGACCCGAAGCTGGGGCGCCCGGGCGGCGCCGGCGGGTCCGCGCTGGACTCCGGGGGCAACAGCGCCCACCTGATGTGGGGGGCGGGGGAGCACCGCTGCCCGGCCCGCTCGCTCGCCGAGCGGGTGGTCGGCATCGGCGTGCGGCGCCTGCTCGACCGGCTGCCCCGGCTCCGCGCGGCGGTCCCCGCGGACGAGCTGGCCTGGGCGCCGGCCCTGTTCAGCCGCGGCCTGGTGGAGCTGCCGGTGCTGTTCGACCCGGTCGAGGCGCCGCAGCGGGAGGCCCCCGCGCCGCCGCCGGCCCCGGCCGCCCCCGCCGCCGAGGAGCGCCCCGACGACCTGCTCACCCGGCTGCTCCGCTGGTGGCAGGGGAGCGGCCGGTCCCGCCGCTCCGCCGGAGACTGACCGGCCCCTCCCCGCGACGGCGCCGAGGCCGGGGCCTCTAGGCCGAAACCGATGAACGCGGGCAGCGGATTGGCCAAATCGGACAAGAGGCGGGGCGGCCGCGGGCGTTAGCGTCACTGGCATGTCTACGCGTCCGTTTTGGCTGGCCGGTGCGGCGATGACCGGTGACAGCGAGATCCAGGTGACCAACCCCTACACCGGGGAGCTCGCGGGGACCGTCGCGGTGCCCTCCCCCGAGCAGATCGAGGAGGCCGTCGCGGCGGCCGACTCGGTGGCCGCGTCCTTCGCGGCGCTGCCCGCCTACGTCCGCGCCGAGGCGCTGGCGCACGTCGCCCGCCGGATCACCGAGCGGACCGAGGAGTTCGCCCGGCTGATCACCGCGGAGAGCGGCAAGCCGATCACGCTCTCCCGCGGCGAGGCCGGCCGCGCCGCCTCGGTGTTCCGGCTGGCCTCGGAGGAGGCCCGGCGGGACAGCGGCGAGCTGCAGCGGCTGGACACCGACCCGGGCGGCACCGGCCGCATCGCCATGGTGCGCCGCGTCCCCAAGGGCCCGGTGCTGGGCATCTCCCCGTTCAACTTCCCGCTCAACCTGGTCGCGCACAAGATCGCCCCCGCGCTGGCGGTGGGCGCGCCGATCATCCTCAAGCCGGCCCCGGGCACGCCGATGACCGCGCTGCTGCTCGGCGAGATCCTCGCCGAGACGGACCTGCCGCGCGGCGCGTTCTCCGTGCTGCCGATGCCCAACGAGCGCGCGTCCTCGCTGATCACCGACGAGCGGCTGCCGGTGATCTCGTTCACCGGCGGCCAGTTCGGCTGGGAGCTGCAGCGGATGGCCCCGCACAAGCACGTCACCCTGGAGCTGGGCGGCAACGCCGCCGCGGTGGTGCTCGCCGACGCCGACCTGGCCTGGGCGGCCAAGCGGATCGCGCTGTTCGGCAACAACCAGGCCGGGCAGGTCTGCATCGGGGTGCAGCGGGTGCTGGTGGACTCCGCGGTCTACGAGTCGTTCCTGCCCGAGCTGGTGCGCGAGGTCGAGGCGCTGGGCACCGGCGACCCGGCCGACCCGGCCACCCACGTCGGACCGATGATCGACGAGGCCGCCGCCGAGCGGGTGGCGGACTGGATCGACGAGGCGGTCGCGGCCGGCGCCAAGGCGCTCACCGGCGGCGGCCGGGACGGCGTGACCGTCGCCCCGACGGTGCTGGCCGAGGTGCCCGCCGACGCCAAGGTGGTCCGCGAGGAGGTCTTCGGGCCGGTCCTCACCGTGCAGCGGGTGGACGGCGCCGACGAGGCGTTCGCCGAGGTCAACGCCGGTGACTACGGGCTCCAGGCCGGGGTGTTCACCTCCGACCTGCAGACCGCGTTCCGGGCCCACCGGGAGCTGGAGGTGGGCGGCGTGGTGATCGGCGACGTCCCGACCTTCCGCGCCGACCAGATGCCCTACGGCGGGGTGAAGAAGTCCGGCGTGGGCAAGGAGGGCGTCCGCGCCGCGATGGACGACCTCACCTACGAGCGCGTCCTGGTGCTCACCGGCGTCCAGCTGTGACGCGGTGAACGCGCAGGTGTGAGCAGTACCACCGTCCGGGGGGCCGCGCCGCCCCGGAGCCCTGGGCCGCCGGAGGATCGGGCCTCCCCGGCGGTCCGGTGAGAAACCCCTGGTCCCCGTGTGTCGCCCCGCACGGGAACCAGGGGTTACCCATTGGTAAGCGTCGGGTGGCAGACTCTCCGGTGACGGGCGCGTTCGTCCCGGTGGACGCGGGGGTGAACACCCCCTGGGTGTTCCCGGGGTCACAGTGCCGTTAGGGTGGCCCGGCGCGGCCACCGCGCATCCCCCCATCTTCGGCCGAGAGCCGGGTGTCCAGCGGTCCCGTACCGCCGCTCCGTGCTGCTCGCCGAGCGTAGGCGTACTTCAACGGAGAGGTATAGATGTCCCCCGACATTGTCGGCCTCGCACTCCTCCTTCTGGGGGTGTTGCTGCTGGTCTCTAAGCTGGTCCGGGTCAAGTGGAAGCTGATGCAGAAGCTCTACCTGCCCGGTTCGATCATCGGGGGAGCCATCGCGCTGCTCTTCGGCCCCGACCTGTTCGGGCGGGCGATGGCCGCGATGGAGAATGCCGAGGGCGGCTTCCTCGGACCGGTGCTGCAAGCGATCGGCACCGACCGGTTCGCCGAGGGCGGCCTGTTCGGCGACGGGGTGATGCAGGTCTGGTCGGCCATGCCCGGGCTGCTCATCTCGGTCGTCTTCGCCGGCCTGTTCCTGGGAAAGCCGCTGCCGCGGTTCCGCCAGGCGGTCTCCCTGGCCGGCCCCAACCTGGCCTTCGGCATCACGGTGGCCAGCGGCCAGTACGTGGTCGGCCTGCTGCTGGCCCTGCTCGTGCTGGTGCCGCTGTTCAACATCCCGGCGATGTCCGGCGCGCTGATCGAGATCGGCTTCCTCGGCGGGCACGGCACCGCGGCCGGGCTCGGCCCCACGTTCGACCAGGTCGGCTGGGCCGAGGGCAAGGACCTGTCGGTCGGCATGGCCACCGTCGGCCTGCTCAGCGGGATCATCGTGGGCATCATCCTGATCAACTGGGGTGCGCGCCGCAAGAAGACCAGCGCGATCAGCGCCGACGCGCGGGGGACCGCGCGCGAGCAGGCCGGGCTGATCGAGAAGGAGAACCGCTCCGCCGGCGCGGTCATGACCGTCCACCCCTCGTCGATGGACCCGCTCACCCTGCACTTCGGCCTGATCGCCGTCGCGGTCCTCATCGGCCAGGTCATCCTGATGGGGCTGCAGGCCCTGGAGCAGGCGCTGTGGGCCGACACCATCGAGATCATGGCCTTCGTGCCGCTCTTCCCGCTGGCGATGATCGGCGGCATCCTGCTGCAGATGGTCATCGACCGGTTCGACAAGAACCACGTCGTGGACGAGCGGACGGTCGAGCGGATCCAGGGCCTCTCCCTGGACCTGCTGATCATCTCCGCCATGGCCACCCTCTCGCTGCAGGCCATCGCGGAGAACCTCGTCCCGTTCCTGCTGCTCGCCCTGAGCGGCATCGCCTGGTGCCTGTTCGCCTTCCTGGTGCTGGCGCCGCGGATCATGCCCAGCCACTGGTTCGAGCGGGCGATCGCCGAGTTCGGCCAGTCCCTCGGCGTCACCGCGACCGGCATGGTGCTGCTGCGGGTCGTCGACCCGGAGATGAAGACCCCCGCCTACTCGGCGTTCGGCTACAAGCAGCTGATCTTCGAGCCGTTCTTCGGCGGCGGCCTGATCACCGCCGCGGCGATCCCGCTGATCGCCAGCCCGCAGATCGGCCCGTGGGGCTTCCTCGGCATGATGGCCGCGACCATGGCGGTCGCGCTCTTCATCGGCCTGATGGGGCGGCGCAAGGCCATGGCCGCCGCCGGCGGCGGCGCGCAGCGCGAGGCGGCCGGCACCGGGGCGTCCTGACGCGGCCGGGCGCGGTGAACCGGACGGAGTGAGCCGGACACGCTGAGGGGGAGGGGCGTACGCCCCTCCCCCTTCCTCGTCCGCGCCCCCGGTCCTTCCCCGGGGCCGGGCTAGAGCGCCCGGGCCCGGTCGTAGACGGCCCGCTCGGAGGAGCCGAGCACCGGGCCGTACTGCATGCCGTCCCGGCCGGCGTACTTGAAGCTGACCACCGAGACCACGGTGCCGGCTCCGGTGGAGGGGTCGAACCCGGACAGCCACGGGCCGCCGCTGGACCCCTCGGTCATGCCGCAGGACATGCCGTAGGCGGTGGTGCCGCCGTCGTCCGGCCGGGTGGAGCCGGAGCAGTAGTGCAGGTGCCGCCCGTCGTAGGGCGAGCGGGACGGGTAGCCGAAGGCGTGCACCGTACCGGCGCCCTCGCCGGTGAAGGCGATCCGCTGCGCCCCGGCGGCCTGGCGGACGTGCCGGCCCTCCCGGGTCTCCAGCACGGCGGCGCCGAAGTCGTGGCTGTCATCGGCGCGGCTGGACCACTGCGAGGTCACCAGCAGCTCCCGGGCGGCGAACCGGCCGTAGGGGGCCTTGCCGTCGTCGTAGCCGGGCACGAAGACCCACTTGGAGGCCCAGTCGCCGGTGCCGTCCTTGAGGCAGTGGCCGGCGGTGACGACGGTGTCGCCGTTGTCCGAGGGCACCACCGAGGCGGTGCAGGTGAAGTCGCGGCCGCCCATGGTCAGGAAGACCCGGCCGGTGGTCCGGGCGACCTTCCCGCCGCCGGTCCAGCGCTTCCCGGTGGCCCCGGCGCTCTGCGGCCGGGTCTCCCCGTCCGGCCGGGCGCCCGGCTCCGCAGGGGCGTCCGCGGGGGGCCGCGGGAGCAGGCCGCCGACGGTGCCCTCCAGGATCCGGGCGATCGGGCGGGCGGCGGCCATCCGCTCCTCGGTCCAGTAGGCGAGGGACTCCGCCGGGGACTCGGCGGCCGAGTACCGGGCGACCTCGGCGGAGGGGTCGGCGCGGGGGCCGGGGACGGCGGAGGCGGCGCCGGTCGCGGTCGCCGCGAGGACGGCGGCGGCCACCGGCGCGAGCAGGATGCGGGCTAGGGACGGTGTCATGGAACGGGATCATGCCACACGGAGAGTTATCTTGCCCCTACTTTGGGTTCGGTGTCGGTAGGGCGGGCGGCGCGGCGCGGAGCGGCGGGCGGCCCTGCCGGGGCGGGGCCGCCCGCGACCGGGCCCCGGTTCCGGCCGTGTGCCCTACGGGCACGGCGGTGACCGGAACCGGGTGCGCTCGGTCAGGCGGCGCCGGACGGAGGCGCCGCGGTGGGGACGGTCAGCCCGGACGGGGCGTCCTCGGGCGAGGAGAACTCCACCGTCTCGCCGCGCGCACCGGAGTCGGTGTAGCGGGCGTCCTCGGTGTCGACGACCAGCGCCAGTCGGTGGCCGGCGGGCACGTCCCAGACCACCGGTTCGAACTCGACGCCGATCGTGGCCGGGGCGCCCGGCTCGACGCCGCGCAGCGTGTAGGGCTCGTGCGTGACCAGCGCCCCGGTGCCGTGCCGGTCCACGGCGTACAGGTAGAAGTAGAGCGACTGGTCGGAGGCGGACGGGGTGACCGTCACCGTGGCCTCCGGGGAGCCGCTGACCCGGGTGCCGCCGGGCAGCTCCGGGCCGGTCCACACGCCCGCGTACGAGCGGTTCACCAGCGGCAGCGACACCCCGGTGGGGATGTCGGCGAATTGCTGGAGGGCCCCGCTGAGCAGCAGCGTCCCGCTCTCGGCGGTGGTGCCGCGGCCGGCGCCGACCCGGTAGTCCCAGCCGGTCTGGGCCCCTTCCTCCAGGGCGCCGGTGGACTGCCAGTTCGTCCAGGAGCGGCGCGGCTCGCCCAGCCCGTAGGAGAGCTCGCCCTCCGAGACCGCGTCCCAGTCGGGGTAGGAGGCCCACCCGCCGCGCCCGTTGTTCGGCTTGACCCGCACCGGGTCCTCTGCGTCCACCCCGTTGTCCGCGCCCTTGAGGTGGTGGTCGAACCAGCGGTTCAGCTCCGCCCAGGTCTCGTTGGGCAGGCCGACCGCGCCGAACGCCTCCGGGGTGGCGTGGTCGCCGGCCGAGAGCATGAGCCGCTTGGGGCCCTCCAGCTCCCGGTAGAAGTCGGTCATCTGGCCGGGCGGGAAGATCCCGTCGTTCCAGGCGTGCCCGATCATCACCGCGGTCCCGTTCGCGTTGAGCGCGTCGACCTTGGTGGACACCGACCGCTCCGGCGCCAGGTCGAGGGCGGGCTGGACGTTGCCCTTGCGGTACTCCCGCTCCATCTCCAGCAGCTTCTCCCCGGGGTCGCCGGTGAGGTGGCCGGCCGCGATGAGCATCTCCACCGCCTGGTAGCCGATGGTCTCGTTGCCGTAGATGGACTCGGCCAGGTCGGCCCAGCCGCTGAGCGCGCCCACCGCCTTGACCCGGTCGTCGGCGGCCGCGGTGAGCAGGCTGATGCCGGCCCCGTAGGAGATCCCGGCCATGCCGACGCGGTCCGGGTCGGCGTCGGTGTTCTCCAGCGCCCAGTCGATGACCGCGCGGGCGTCGGCGACGTCCTCCGGGCCGGCGACCTCGATCCGGCCGCCGGAGTTCCAGAACCCCCGGGAGGTGTAGGAGACGACCTGGTAGCCGGACTCGTAGGCGAGCTTCTTCGCGGCGCCGACGTAGAGCAGCTTGTTGGTGGCCCACGCGGAGGGCATCACCAGCAGCGGGCGCGGCCCCTCGTGGCCGGTGGGGGTGATGACCAGGGCGGGGATGTCGATCCCGCCGTGGCCGGTGATGGTCTGGTACTCGACGTCGGTACCGGTGCCGGCGTGCGCGGGCGGCGCGGTCAGCGCGACGGCGAGCAGGGTCGAGAGTGCGGCGGCGCAGGCCGCTCTGAGTGTGCGCATGGCTTCCTCACTCCGGCCCGGCGGGGCGGGCCGGAACAGGGGATGACGGGGGAAGGGCGGTGCGGGGGACCGCCCCGTGGCCCCGGGGTCGCGCCGGCGCCGGCGGGCGCCTCGGATGGGAGGGGCGCCGCCGGCGTCCTCCGGGGGGTGCGGCCCGCGGGGTGCCGCGGACCGCGCGGCTTTTTACTGTGAGGTAACTTACACGCCGGTAACGTAAAGCGGGGCGCACCGGCTTGTAAAGGGCCCGAAACCGGGACGTCCCCGCAGGGCGCGGCGGCGCACCGCCCGGTGCGGGACAATGGCGGGGTGCGAATCGCCGAACAGCTCCTCCAGAACCCCGCCCCGTCCGAACCGCGCGAGGTGGTGATCCTCGGCTCCACCGGATCCATCGGCACCCAGGCGCTGGACGTCGTCCGGGGCGCCCCGGGCCGGTTCCGGGTCGTCGGCCTGGCCGCCGGCGGCGGCCGCCCGGACCTCCTCGCCGACCAGGCCGCCGAGGTGCGGGCCGAGGCGGTGGCCGTCGCCGACGCCGGCGCGGCCGCGCAGGTGGAGCGGCTGCTGCGGGAGCGCGGCTGCCACGCGAAGGTGCTGGCCGGCGCCGAGGGGGTCGCCGAGCTCGCCGCCTGGCAGTGCGACGTGGTGCTGAACGGCATCACCGGGGCGCTGGGCCTGGAGTCCACCCTGGCCGCGCTGCGCGCAGGGCGGCTCCTCGCACTGGCCAACAAGGAGTCGCTGATCATCGGCGGCCCGCTGGTCCGGGAGGCGGCCCAGCCCGGGCAGATCGTCCCGGTCGACTCCGAGCACTTCGCGCTCGCCCAGTGCTACCCCCGGGTGCCCGCCGCCGAGCTCACCAGCCTGGCCCAGGGCCAGGTCGACGCCCGGCCGGAGGACGTGCGCCGGCTGGTCATCACCGCCAGCGGCGGCCCGTTCCGCGGCCGGAGCCGGGCCGACCTGGCCGGCGTCGGCCCCGAGGACGCGCTGCGCCACCCCACCTGGAGCATGGGGCCGGTGATCACGGTCAACTCCGCGACCCTGGTCAACAAGGGCCTGGAGGTGATCGAGGCGCACCTGCTCTTCGACGTCCCGCTGGAGCGGATCGAGGTCGTGGTGCACCCGCAGTCGGTGATCCACTCCATGGTGGAGTACACCGACGGCTCCACCCTCGCCCAGGCCAGCCCGCCCAGCATGCTCATCCCCATCGCCTACGGCATGTCCTGGCCGCACCGGGTCGGCGGGGCGGCGCCCGGCGTCGACTGGACCCGCGCGCAGAACTGGACCTTCGAGCCCCTGGACCACGAGGCGTTCCCCGCCGTCCGGCTGGCCTGCGAGGTGGGCGAGGCGGGCGGCACCGCCCCCGCCGTCTACAACGCGGCCAACGAGGAGGCGGTCGACGCCTTCCTCGGCGGACGCCTGGCATTTCCCGCGATCGTGGACACGGTGGCACGGGTAGTCTCAGAACGACAGCGGGCCGACGAAACGTCCGCGCTGACGCCGGAGGACGTCCGGGCCGCCGACGCCTGGGCCCGCGCCCGGGCCAGGGAGCTGATCTCCGGGGCCGCCTGATGGAGGGGTAACGAGCTACATGGCCACAGTGCTGACCGTCGCCGGGATCGTCCTGTTCTTCCTGGGCCTGCTCTTCTCCATCGCCTGGCACGAGCTCGGCCACCTGTCCACGGCGAAGATGTTCGGCATCCGCTGCACCCAGTACATGGTGGGCTTCGGCCCCACCCTGTGGTCGCGGACCAAGGGCGACACCGAGTACGGCGTCAAGGCGGTCCCGCTCGGCGGCTACGTGCGCATGGTCGGGATGATCCCGCCCGCCTCGGAGCGGGACGAGGGCAAGCCGATGGGCCGCTGGCGGCGGATGATCGAGGACGCCCGGGAGGCCAGCTTCGTCGAGCTGGAGGAGGGCGACGAGGAGCGCCAGTTCTACCAGCGCGCCCCGTGGAAGCGGCTGATCGTCATGTTCGCCGGACCGGGCATGAACCTCATCCTGGCCGTGGTGCTGTTCACCGTGGTCCTGATGGGCATCGGCGTCCAGCAGCCGGGCACCGCGGTCGAGTCGGTCGCCGAGTGCGTGGTGGCCGCGGACGCGGCGGATCCGACCTGCCCGGAGGACGCCCCGCCCACGCCCGCCGCCGACGCCGGGTTCAAGCCGGGCGACCGGATCGTCGAGGTCGGCGGCGAGCCGGCCCCGGACTGGGCCGCCGCCAACGAGCTGATCCGCGCCTCGATCGGCCCGACCGAGTTCACCGTGGAGCGCGGCGGCGAGCGGGTCGAGCTCACCGCCGACCTGATCGAGAACGACGTCGTCGCCCGGGACGCCGACGGCGAGGTCATCGTCAAGACCGGCCCGGACGGCGAGCCGCTCACCGACGAGCAGGGCTACCAGATCCCGGAGACGGAGAAGGCCGGCTTCCTCGGCATCACCTTCCAGAACGAGCGGGCCCCGCTCACCGCCGGCGAGACCGCCGCCTACATGGGCGACACCATCGTCGGCGTGGGCCAGGCCATCGTCTCGCTGCCGAGCAAGGTGGACGACGTGTTCCGGGCAGCCTTCCTCGGCGAGGAGCGCGGCGTGGACTCCCCGGTGGGCATCGTGGGCGCCTCCCGGATCGGCGGCGAGGTGCTGGCCCAGCCCATCCCGCTGCTGGACCGCGCCGCCTTCATGCTGAACATGCTGGCCGGGGTCAACCTCTTCCTGTTCGCCTTCAACATGCTGCCGATCCTGCCGCTGGACGGCGGGCACATGCTCGGCGCGCTGTGGGAGTGGGTCCGCCGCGGCCTGGCCAAGGTCTTCAAGCGCCCCGACCCCGGCCCGTTCGACGTGGCCAAGCTGATGCCGGTCGCCTACGTGGTGGTCGCCTGCTTCCTGGTGTTCAGCGCCATGCTGCTCATCGCCGACGTGGTCAACCCGGTCCGGATCATGCAGTGACGCCCGGACCGCGGAGCGGCCCGCCGCGGTGAACGGCGCGGGCACCGCCCGGGGCGCGGAGGTGAACCCTCGGCGCCCCGGGCGGTGCCGTTCCGGGGCCCTTCGCGGATTGGCACACCCCGGCGCGGGCGGCGGGTAACCTGGGCAGCGCGCGCGGACGGCGAGGTTCCCTCGGCCGCTCGGCCCCTTCCCGTGCCGCTCCGCCGCGGGCGCCCGGACGCGCCCCCGTACCTTCGACTTCAACCGAAGCCGCCGGATCGGCCCGGCGGCCCATGAGGTGAGACCGCGTGACCGTCGATCTTGGCATCCCTGTGGCCCGTCCGCGCCCGCTGGCGCAGCGGCGCAAGTCCCGGCAGATCATGGTCGGCAACGTTCCCGTCGGCGGGGACGCCCCGGTGTCGGTGCAGTCGATGACGACCACCGTCACCTCCGACATCAACGCCACGCTCCAGCAGATCGCGGAGCTGACCGCCAGCGGCTGCCAGATCGTCCGCGTGGCGGTGCCCAGCGCCGACGACGCCGAGGCGCTGCCGATCATCGCGAAGAAGTCGCAGATCCCGGTCATCGCCGACATCCACTTCCAGCCCAAGTACGTCTTCGCCGCCATCGACGCGGGGTGCGCGGCGGTGCGGGTCAACCCGGGCAACATCAAGAAGTTCGACGACAAGGTCGGCGAGATCGCCAAGGCCGCGAGCGAGGCAGGCACCCCGATCCGGATCGGCGTCAACGCCGGCTCGCTGGACAAGCGGCTGCTGGCCAAGTACGGCAAGGCCACCCCCGAGGCGCTGGTGGAGTCGGCGCTGTGGGAGTGCTCGCTCTTCGAGGAGCACGGCTTCCGCGACATCAAGATCTCGGTCAAGCACAACGACCCGGTCGTGATGATCAACGCCTACCGGCAGCTCGCCGAGCAGTGCGACTACCCGCTGCACCTGGGCGTCACCGAGGCCGGCCCGGCCTTCCAGGGCACCGTCAAGTCCGCGGTGGCCTTCGGCGCGCTGCTGGCCGAGGGCATCGGCGACACCATCCGGGTGTCGCTGTCCGCGCCGCCGGCCGAGGAGGTCAAGGTCGGCACCCAGATCCTGGAGTCGCTGGGCCTGCGCGAGCGCGGCCTGGAGATCGTCTCCTGCCCCAGCTGCGGCCGGGCCCAGGTGGACGTCTACACCCTGGCCGACGAGGTGACCGCCGGGCTGGACGGCCTGGACGTGCCGCTGCGGGTGGCCGTCATGGGCTGCGTGGTCAACGGTCCGGGCGAGGCGCGCGAGGCCGACCTGGGCGTGGCCTCGGGCAACGGCAAGGGCCAGATCTTCGTCAAGGGCGAGGTCATCAAGACCGTGCCGGAGTCCAAGATCGTGGAGACCCTGATCGAGGAGGCCATGCGGATCGCCGAGGAGATGAAGGACGGCGGCGCCGACTCCGGCGAGCCCACCGTCTCCGTGGCGGGCTGACCCGGAAGGGCCCCTGAGGGGAACCGAGAACCGGCCGAGGGGCGGGACGCGGACGCGTCCCGCCCCTCGGCTTTTCGGTGCCCGCGGACCCGGCGCGGACGGGGTTTTCGGGCGTTCCCGATGCATGTTCGCGGGGGTGGTTGCGCATAACCGGACACTCGCGACCGAGTGTGGCGTGACGGACGCCATGTGTCGAACATGTGTGACATCCTGCACATTCAACGCGGGATCATTGCATGACATGGCAACGAACGGCGGGCTTCTCGGGTTAATGGGCAATGAACAGTGGTTCTGTCATCCAGGTAACATCGCTACTGTTTCCGAGGCGCGCTTTGTTCTGCCATGGGCCGAGTGCGAACTCTCCTGGGGAGGGTTCCCTATGTGCGTGTCCGGCCACGATGTCCGAAATCCCCCTAGGAGTCCGCAGTTGGTTGAGCAGAAGACGGCCGGTGCGCCGCAGGCGGCGGCCGGCCCCCGGCGGGGCGCGCTCGCTGAGCGCATCCTGCGCCGCAAGCCGGTCGAGCGCCTCGCCTCCGAGGCCGGACAGGGCGAAGGGGGAAGCCTGCGGCGCTCCATGGGGCTCGCGCAGCTGACCATGATCAGCATCGGCGCCACCCTGGGCACCGGCATCTTCGTGGTGCTGGGCGAGGCGGTCCCGATCGCCGGCCCGGCGGTGGTCCTCTCCTTCGTGATCGCCGGGGTCACCGCGCTCTTCTCCGCGCTGGCCTACGCCGAGCTCGCGGGCATGATCCCGGCGTCGGGGTCGGCCTACTCCTACGCCTACGCCACCATGGGCGAGCTGGTCGCCTGGGTGTGCGGCTGGTGCCTGATGCTCACCTACGGCGTCTCGGTGGCCGCGGTGGCGGTCGGCTGGGGCGAGTACATCAACGAGCTGCTCCGCCTGCTCACCGGGGCCACTCTGCCCGCCGCGCTGACCCAGCCGCCCGGCGCCGACGGCGGGATCGTCAACATCCCCGCCGCGGTGGTGGTGCTGCTCGCCATGGTCGCGCTGCTCGGCGGGGTCCGGGAGAGCGCCGCGCTGAACGGCGTGATGGTCGCGATCAAGGTCGCCGTGATGGTCATGTTCGTGGCCATCGCCTTCACCGCGATCCAGGACGGCAACTTCGCCCCGTTCATGCCGCTGGGCATGGCGGGGGTGAGCGCGGCCGGTGCCACCCTGTTCTTCTCCTACATCGGCTTCGACGCCGCCTCCACCGCCGGCGAGGAGGCCAAGAACCCGCAGCGCGACCTCCCCCGCGCGATCATGCTCTCGCTGATCATCGTCACCGCCATCTACTGCCTGGTGGCCTTCGTCGCGGTCGGCGCCATGCCGTGGACCGACTTCGCCGACACCGAGGCCAGCCTCGCGCACATCCTCACCGTGGTGACCGGCACCCCGATCTGGTCGGTGGTGTTCGCGGTCGGCGCGGTCATCGCCATCGCCAGCGTCGTCCTGGTCGTGCTGTACGGCCAGACCCGGATCCTGTTCGCGATGTCCAGGGACGGCCTGATCCCCAAGGTCTTCTCCAAGCTGGACCGGCGCGGCAACCCCTCGGCCAACACGGTCATCCTCGCGGTCGCGATCGCGGTGCTGGCCGCGGTGGTCCCGCTCGGCCACCTCGCCGACGCCACCTCCATCGGCACCCTGTTCGCCTTCGGGCTGGTCAACGTGGCCGTGCTGGTGCTGCGCCGGAGCCGCCCGGACATCGAGCGCCGGTTCCGCATGCCGCTCGCCCCGCTCACCCCGATCCTCGGCGTCGCCTCCTGCGCCTACCTGATGCTCAGCATGGGCGTCGCCACCTGGATCACCTTCGCGGTCTGGATGGCCGTCGGCTTCGCCGTCTACTTCGGCTACTCGATGAAGCGCTCGGTGCTGCACCGGGAGACCGAGCAGGAGCAGGCGGCCGGCTGAGGCCGCCGGCCCGGAGGGACGGCGGGCCGCCCGCCGCGGGGCGCCGGTCGGTGACCGGCGCCCCGCGGCGCGTCCGCGGCCCCGTGGAAGCATGACGCCGAGGCGCAATGAATCGCGCTGGACTGCCAAGAATGCGCAACGAACCCCCGGGTGGAACGCAATGAATCGGTCGATCCCTGCGTCTAGAGTGGGTCCGCGAACATCACACTCGCGGAGTCATGGGGGGCGCATGGAGTCGGCCGGAGCGCTGCGCATCGCTGTGGACCAGGGCACCGGGCCCAGCGGGGACGTCCCCGCCGCGCTGGAGCGGCTCCGGCGCACCGCCCCGGG
>NZ_ANBB01000021.1 GCF_000341105.1 Nocardiopsis potens DSM 45234 | reverse complement strand
GGGGGACGCCCCCGCCGCGCTGGAGCGGCTCGGGCGCACCGCCCGGCGGGCCGCCGATGCCGGAGCGGACCTGCTGGTCGGGCCGGAGTGCTCGATCACCGGCTACGCCATCGGCGGGCGGACCGCGGAGCTCGCCGAGCCCGCGGACGGCCCGATCGGGCGGGAGGTGCAGCGGATCGCCGCCGAGGCCGGCATCGCCATCGCCTACGGCTGGCCCGAGCGCGACGGCGGCCCGGTCCGCAACGCGGTCCGGCTGGTCGACGCGGCCGGCGCCGAGCGCGCCGTCTACCGCAAGACCCACCTCTACGGCGAGCTGGACCGGTCCGCCTTCGCCCCCGGGAGCGAGCCGGTCGTCCAGGCCGACCTGGGCGGCCTCCGGATCGGCCTGCTGATCTGCTACGACGTGGAGTTCCCCGAGGCGGTGCGGGCGCACGCGCTGGCCGGGACCGAACTCCTGCTCGTGCCCACCGCGCTGATGCACCCGGCGACCGAGGTGGCCACCGCCCTGGTCCCGGTCAGGGCGATGGAGAACCAGATCTTCATCGCCTACGCGAACCGCTGCGACACCGAGGGCGACCTGGACTACTGCGGCCTGAGCACCCTGGTCGGCCCGGACGGCGCCGAACTGGCCCGGGCCGGTGCCGGCGAGGAGCTGCTCATCGCCGAGGCCGACCCCGCGGCGATCGCCGCGGCCCGCGCCGGCGAGGCCGGCTACCTGCGGGACCGCCGCCCCGACCTGTACCGGGCGCTGACCGGACCGGCCTGAACTCCGCCGCCCCGCCCCCGGCCCCCGGCCGACCACCGATTTCCTGGAGGAACCACGCGATGACGTCAGCCGTGCCCACCGCCGCCCCCGGCGGCGGCTCCGAGGAGCGCCCGCTCACCATGTGCGGGCCGGACTTCCCGTTCGGCTACGACGACTACCTGGCGCACCCCGCCGGGCTGGGGTCGGTCCCGCCGGAGCGGTTCGGCACCGAGGTCGCGGTCATCGGCGGCGGCCTGTCCGGCCTGATCACCGCCTACGAGCTGATGAAGATGGGGCTGCGCCCCGTCGTCTACGAGGCCGACGAGCTCGGCGGCCGGCTGCGCACCCGGAACCTCCCCGGCTGCCCGGACGACGTCGTCGCGGAGATGGGCGCGATGCGCTTCCCGCCCTCCTCCACCTCCTTCTTCCACTACATCGACAAGGCCGGGCTGCGCACCGAGGAGTTCCCCAACCCGCTCGCGCCGGCCACCCCCAGCACCGTGGTCGACCTCAAGGGCGAGTCGCACTACGCCCGCACCACCGACGACCTGCCCGAGGTCTACCGGGAGGTGGCCCGGGCCTGGAACACCACCCTGGAGGAGGGCGCCCGGCACTCCGAGATGCAGCGCGCCATCCGGGAGCGCGACGTCGCGGCGATGAAGGAGATCTGGAACGACCTGGTCGCCCGGCTGGACAACCAGACCTTCTACGGCTTCCTCTGCGACTCCCCGGCGTTCTCCTCGTTCCGGCACCGGGAGATCTTCGGCCAGGTCGGCTTCGGCACCGGCGGCTGGGACACCGACTTCCCCAACTCCATCCTGGAGATCCTCCGGGTCACCTACACCGGCGCCGACGACGACCACATGAGCGTGGTCGGCGGCATCCAGCGGCTCCCGCACTGGCTCTGGGAGCACGCCCCGGACAAGACCGTGCACTGGGCGCCCGGCACCAGCCTGGCCTCGCTGCACGGCGGCGACCCCCGCCCGGCCGTCACCGCGCTGCGCCGCACCGCCGCCCAGGGGAACCCGGCCGGCAACATCACCGTCACCGACGCCTCCGGCGCGATCCGCACCTACCCGGCGGCGGTCTTCACCGCGCAGAGCTGGATGCTGCTCAGCAAGATCGAGTGCGACGAGTCGCTGCTGCCGATCGACCACTGGACCGCCATCGAGCGCACCCACTACATGGAGTCCTCCAAGCTCTTCGTCCCGGTCGACCGGCCGTTCTGGAAGGACACCGACCCGGAGACCGGCCGGGACGCGATGAGCATGACGCTCACCGACCGGATGACCCGCGGCACCTACCTGCTGGAGGGCGAGGACGACGGCCCCGCGGCCATCTGCCTCTCCTACACCTGGTGCGACGACTCGCTGAAGTGGCTGCCGCTCTCCCCCCGGGAGCGGATGGACGTCATGCTCAACTCGCTCGCCCAGATCTACCCGGACGTGGACATCCGCTCGCACGTCATCGGCGACCCGGTGACCGTGTCCTGGGAGGCCGAGCCCTACTTCATGGGCGCCTTCAAGGCCAACCTGCCCGGCCACTACCGCTACCAGCGGCGGCTGTTCACCCACTTCAAGCAGGACGCCCTGGCGGAGCGGCACCGCGGCCTGTTCCTCGCGGGGGACGACATCTCCTGGACCGCGGGGTGGGCCGAGGGCGCGGTGCAGACCGCGCTGAACGCGGTGTGGGGCGTGATGACCCACTTCGGCGGGGCCACCGACCCGGCCAACCCCGGTCCGGGCGACCTCTTCGACGAGCTGGCCCCGGTCGAGCTCCCCGAGGACTGACCCGGAACGCCGCGGGGCGGGGGCGGACGCGGCACCGCGCCCGCCCCCGCTCGCAGCGGTCTCGGCGCCGCGGGGGCGCGGGCCCGGGTGGCACCGCCCGGAGGTGCGGGGGCAGGAGGCGCGGGGTCAGGCGGTGCGGCCCCGCTCGGCGCCGGCCAGCATCGGCTGGTCCACCAGCCGGGACAGCACCAGGGTGCTCTTGGTGCGCACCACGAACGGCTCCGCGCAGATCCGCTCGATGGTCTCCTCCAGGTGCTGCATGTCGCGGGCGCGGACCTGCACCATGGCGTCGGCCTCCCCGGTGACGGTGCAGGCCGAGGTGACCTCGGCGTAGCCGGTCAGCCCGGCCCGGATCTCGGCGGGGGAGGTGCGGGGCCGGCAGTAGACCTCGATGTAGGCCTCGGTGGTCCAGCCGAGCGAGGAGGGCTCCAGCACCACGGTGAAGCCGCGGATCGCGCCCGCCTCCACCAGCCGGTCCACCCGCCGCTTGGCCGCCGACGCGGACAGGCCCACGGCCGCGCCGATGTCGGCGAAGCTCGCGCGCGCGTCCGCGCCGAGTATCGCGATGATGCGCTCGTCGACGCGATCCAACCGCACTGAAGCTCCCATCGGTCCCGTCTGCTCCGGGTCGGACCCGGCGAGACCGATGCTACCCACCGGCCGGACCGGGTTCCGCCCGGCCGCCCCCGGCCGGGGGAGCGCCCCCCTTGGCCCCGGGGGAACACGCCCCGCCCCCGCTCCGTGTCGGACGCCGCCCGCCCCGGCGATTGCGGAGAGAATGTGCGTCGTCACATCAGGTAGGGGGTGGGGGATGCGGGCCATCGGGGTTCCGGCGGTCGCCCTGGCGGCGCTGCTGCTGCCGGTGCAGGGCGTCGCCGCGGCGAAGGAGCAGACCAGGGAGGACCGGTACTCGGTGGAGTGGGGCGAGTGCACCGACCTCGGCGGAGCCGGCGTGCAGTGCGCCGAGCTGGAGGTCCCGCTGGACTGGGAGGCCGGCGGCGGCCCCGGGGACCGGGCCGGGGAGACGGTCGCCATCGCGCTCTCCCGGGTCCCCGCCCGCGAGCGGACCGAGGGCGTGCTGCTGGTCAACCCGGGCGGCCCGGGCAGCCCCGGCCGGGGCTGGGCCCCCCGCGTCGCCGAGGGCCTCCCCGCGGACCTGCGCGACCGCTACGACGTGGTCGGCTTCGACCCCCGCGGCACCGGGGCGAGCACCCCGGCGGTCGGCTGCGACCCCGGCTACTTCGACCCGGTCCGCCCGGACACCGTGCCCGCCACCGGCACCGCCGAGAGGGCCCTGGTGCAGCGGGCCGCCGACTACGCCACCGCCTGCGCCGTCCGCAACGGCGAGCTGCTGGAGCACATGCGGACCGAGGACACCGCCCGGGACATGGACCGGATCCGGCTCTCCCTGGGCGCCGAGAAGATCGACTACCTCGGCTACTCCTACGGCACCCTGCTCGGCGGGGTGTACGCCACCCTCTTCCCGGACGGCGTGCGGCGCCTGGTGCTGGACAGCGTGGTGCACCCCGGCCGCCCCTGGTTCGAGTCCAACCTGGAGCAGAGCCGGGCGCTGGACCGGGCGGCCGGGCACTTCTTCGCCTGGACCGCCGAGCACTCCGCCGCCTACGGCCTGGGCGCCGACCCCGCCGCGGTGGAGGAGGCCTACTACCGGGTGCGCGCGGAGCTCGCCGAGGCGCCGGTGGCCGGCACCGTCGGGCCCACCGAGTACGAGAACTCCTTCATCACCGCCGCCTACACCTCGGCGGCCTGGCCGCCGCTGGCCCGGGCCCTGGCCGACCACGTCTCCGGGACCGATCCGGAGGCGCTGCTCAAGGCGCACGAGCGGTTCGGCGAGAGCGGCGCGGACGACGCCGGATACGGCGCCTACCTCGCCACCGAGTGCACCGACGCGCCGTGGCCCCGGTTCTGGCCGGAGTGGACCGCAGCGGGGGAGAAGGCGCACGCCGACGCCCCCTTCCAGGGGTGGAACAACATCTGGTACAACGCGCCGTGCGCGTTCTGGGCGGCCGGCGACGGGCCGTGGATCGAGGTGGACGGCTCCGCCGTGCGGGACGCCCTGCTGGTGCACGCCTCCGAGGACGGCGCCACCCCGCTGGACGGCGCCTTCGCGATGCGCGACCGCTTCCCGGAGGGCCGCCTGGTGGTCGAGGAGGGCGGCCACACCCACGGTGTCGCGCTCGGCGGCAACGCCTGCGTGGACCGCGCGGTCGCCGGCTACCTGCGGGACGGCTCGCTGCCCGCCCCGGCCGGGACCGGCGGCGCCGACCTGGCCTGCGCGGCCGGGCCGGACCCGGAGCCGGCGCAGGGCGGCGGCGGAGGCCGCGAGCACCAGCAGGGACCGGGGGCGCCCTCCCGGAGCTGACCGGGCCGGGCCGCACGCCCGGGCCCGCGCCTGCGCGGCGCGGCCCGGATACGGGGCGGCCCCGGGTGCGGCGCGGACCACCGGGAAGTGGTCGAATAGTCTTGAAAGGCCGGTGACGGGCGCGTTGTCAGGGCGCGCCGGGTCGCGGAGGCGGCCATGTGCGGGAAGGCGGCCGGTGAGCGGATGGCGTCTGATGGCGGACGGGGTGAAGCGGGTGCTGCGGACCTCGGCGGTGCGGGTGCTCGACGGGCGCGACCTCGGAGCCGTGCACGCCCTGCTCGACCGGGACCCGGTGGGCAACGTCTTCGTCAGCTCCCGGCTGCGAGCCGCGGGCCTGGACCCGGGTCGGCTCGGCGCCGAGGTCTGGGGCCACATCACCGACGGTGAGATCACCGCGCTCTGCTACTCCGGGGCCAACCTGGTCCCGGTGGACGCCGGCCCGGAGGCGGTCCGCCGGTTCGCCGAGCACGCGCGCTGGCGGGGCCGGCGCTGCTCCTCCATCGTCGGCCCGGTCCCCGCGGTCCGCGGCATGTGGGAGCGGCTCGGCCCGGTGTGGGGACCGGCCCGCGCCATCCGCGCCCGGCAGCCGGTGATGGAGCTGCTGGCCGAGTCGCGCGCCGACCCCGACCCGCTGGTGCGCCGGGTCCGCCTGGACGAGCTGGACGTCCTCCTGCCGGCCTGCATCGCGATGTTCACCGAGGAGGTCGGGGTGGCGCCGGACGCCGGCGACGGCGGCGCGCTCTACCGGGCCCGGGTCGAGGAGCTGGTCCGCTCCGGCCGCGCCTTCGCCCGGATCGAGGACGGCCGGGTGGTGTTCAAGGCCGAGGTGGGCGCGGTCACCCCGCACGCCTGCCAGGTGCAGGGGGTGTGGGTCCACCCGGAGCTCCGCGGCCGCGGCCACGCCGCGGCGGGGATGGCGGCGGTCGCCCGCTTCGCCCGCACCGGGATCGCCCCGCGGGTCACCCTCTACGTCAACGACTACAACGCCCCGGCCCGCGCGGTCTACCACCGGGTCGGCTTCCGCGAGGTCGGCGAGGTCATGTCGGTGCTGTTCTGAAGCCGTTCTGAACCGCCCTGCCCCGGGGCCGCCCCGGGGCAGGGCGCTCCTGGGTGCTCGGGGCGCCGCTCAGCCGGGCCGCGGGTCGGTCTCGCCGAGCGGGGGCAGCTGGAAGTGCCGGGACGCCAGATGGTCGATGAGGGCGTTGATGTCGGCGATGTCCTTGGCCCGGCCCAGGCGGCGCTTCCACCGCAGCACCCGTTCGAGCGGGGCGAAGGGCAGCCCGTGCAGGAGCTCACGGGCGGAGACGAACTCGTCCAGGTCCCACATGGACGGGAACCAGCCGTTCAGCATCTCCAGCCGGCCGTCGGCCAGCATCACCCGGCGCACCCCCTCCCAGGGGGCGGTGGACACCGGGCCGAGGCCGCGGACGATGTCCCAGGCCCGGCCGCGGAGCACCACGTCCAGGTCGGTGATGTCGTCCCGGATCCCGTGCGCCAGCAGCGGGCCGCTGCCGGCGATGATGAAGTCGGACTGCGGCAGCCGGAGCCGGCGCAGTTCGACGACGAGCGGATGGCCGCTGACGGTCTTCCATGTCACCCAAGGGCCCTTTCTCCCAGCAGCACGCGGACGACCGCGGCGACCAGGAGGGCGAATCCGATGCTGCTCATGGATCCGATGAGGAAGTACTCGGCGAAGCGCTTCTGGTTGCTCTTCAGCTCGGGGAAGCGAGCGAGCGCCTTGATCCCCACGACCACCGCGACGGCCTCCGGCTGTCCTGCGACGGCGAAGGCGTAAGTCATGGACCGCTCCAACCACCCGATGGCGGTGCCGGCCCCGCGCAGGGGCTCCATCTCCTCCGCCTCCGCCTTCTTCAATTCGGCGTAGAACGGGTGGAGCGTGTGAGTGACGACCTCCCCCCCGACGAAGGTGGCCACGAGGAGACCCGAGACCACGAGCGCCGTACTGTCGTCCAGGATAAGTTCACCTGTCGCCCGGGTCAGCAGGGCACCCCCGTAGAGAAGTCCGGACGCCAGCGCGAGCAGCACGGCCAGGGCGAGCGGGACGTAGATGAACCGGGCGGTGCCGGCGGGGCGGAACAGCCGGGGCGACCCCTGCATGTTCGTGTCGGCCTTGGCCAGCCGGCCGAGCAGCCAGGAGGCGCCCACGCAGAGCGGGAGCAGGACCAGCGCGGCCCAGGAGAGCATTCCCGGCGCCAGGGTGTACAGGGCGTAGCCGGCGGTGAGGACGAGCGCGGTCGCCCGCCGGGGCCGCACCATCGGGATGGAGTAGGGCAGCAGCGCCGCCGTCACCAGGCCGATGACCACGCGTTCCAGTTCCATTCCGCTCCCTGTCCGATCGCCGGCCCGCGGGGTGCGGGGGGTCGATTATCAGGAAGCGGCCGGACCCCGAACAGGGCCCCGCCGCCACCGAGGACGGAGCGAGGACAGAGCGAGGACAGAGCGAGGACGGAGAGGGGACCGGCCAGTCGGTAGCCCGGGCGCGGCGCCCCACGGGGCGGGGGTTAAGACGGGCGGCGAGGGCGGCGGTGGGGGACCGGCCGGTCGGTCCGGCGCGGCGCCCCACGGAGTGAGGGTTCAAGCCAGCGGCGACGGCACAGGCAGGGGCGAGGCGGAGGCGGTCGCCCGGGTGCGGCGTATCGCGGAGCGAAGGTTCAAGCCAGCGGCGACGGCGCCGGTAGGGGCGGGGCGAAGGCGGCCGCCCGGGCGCGGCGTTCCACAAGGCTGGGGTTCAAGCGGGCGGCGAGGGCGGCAGTGGGAACCGGCTGGTCGGTCGGGTGCGGCAGAGCGGGGTGGGGGCAGCCGGGGCGGCCTGGGCGGCGGGTTCGCCGTTCCCGCGTCGCCCGGGCGGCGGGGCCGGCCGCCGTTGAAACCGCTGCACCTCTTTGACCTTGGCGAATACGCAGGGTGATGGCGGGGTGGGGCGCCCTGCGCACCGCGAGAGCACCCCGGTGATTCCCGGGCGCGCATCCCGGCCCGGATCGGCCCCCGGCAGGCCCGGATCGCCCTGATCGGGCCGGTGGCGAGGGGTTCGAGCCGCCCGGAAGGCCGGGATGCAGGGGGTCGGAACCCAGGGAGAGCGGAGGTGGGGGCGGGATGTCGCTTTTGTTCTCCTGGGAGGCCTTGTTTGGCCACTCTGGGTAATCATTGAGGCGGTGGCGGGGCCTGGGGGCTTACTACTCGCTGGTAGATGTAATCGGGGTGCTCTCGTGGTGCGCAGGGCGCCTCCACCCTCGCTCGATCCCCGCTGCGAACCAGGCATATAGGGATAAGGCCCCCAGGTGGGCCGGGGCAAGTGGGCCTGCCCCCTTCACCGGAGCACCGCCTCCCCTTGCCGGGAGCACGCGCCGGGCCCGGCCGGTGAACGCGGCGCCAGGCCCGCTCCCGCCCTCGCCGCCAGCCTGAACCCCGACCCCGTGGGGCCCGGTACCCGGGCGACCACCTCCGCCCCGCCCCCACCGTTGCCGTCGCCGCCCGTCTTGACCTTCGCTTCGCGGGGCGCCGCGCCGGACCGACCGGCCGGCACGTCCTCCCGCCTTCGCTGCCCGCTTGAACCCTCGCCCCGTGGGGCGCCGCGCCCGGGCTACGGCCTTCGCCCTGCCCCCACCGTTGCCGTCGCTGCTCGTCTTGACCTTCGCTTCGCGGGGTGCCGCGCCGGACCGACCGGCCGGCACGTCCTCCCGCCTTCGCTGCCCGCTTGAACCTTCGCTCCGCGGGGCGCCGCGCTCGACTGGCCCTCGACCGGCCCTCGACCGGCCCTCGACCGGCCCTCGCCCGGTCCCGGTCGGCCGCCGGTGGAGTCGTCGGGCCGTCCGTCGCGGTGCCGGGGGCGGCGGGGAGGGGCGGGCGGCGGGGCCGGCAGGCGCCCGCCGCCGCGCTTTCGGGCGGTCCCGGCAGTTCCGCCGGTTCCGTCAGTCCCGGAACTCCGGGATGACGTGTTCGGCGAACATCTCCAGGTTCCGCTTGACGTCGTCCAGCGGGAGCACCCCCTGCTGGCCCTGCATGAACAGGCCGAACCACTCCAGGTCGGGGATCTCCTTGAGCATCGCCTCGATGCCGCGCTTGACGTCGTCCGGGCCGCCGATGAGGGCCATCTGCACGTCGGCCATCCGCTTGAAGTCGCCCTTCTCCGGGCTGATCGGCTTCGCCGAGTCGTCGTCGGCGGTGCGCAGCACCTCCAGGTAGCCGAACGGGCCGAAGAACGAGGCGAAGTCCTTGTGCATCCTGCTGCCGTAGGTGGCGATGGCCTCCTCGCGGCTGCCCGCCATGCCGACGATCTTCAGGATCCCGGTGTGCTCGCCCAGCTTGTAGTCGCGGCCGTTCCGGGCGGCCTCCGCGCGGTACAGCTCGGCCTTCTTGCGGTGCTCGCCGGGGATGGGGGTGAACATCCACGGCAGGATGTCCTCCTTGGCGGCGCGGATCACCGAGCGGTCGCTGATGGTGAACGGCTGCCACAGCTCCGGGTGCGGGTCCTGGTAGGGGCGGGGCACCACGGAGACGCGCTGGATCCGGCCCTGGTCGTCCAGCTCGCCGGGGGCGCCGAAGGTCCGCGTCCACTCCTGGGCCGGCCACCCCTCGATCCCGTCGTAGGGTGCGGGGACCTGGTAGTCGAGCACGTCGCTCTTGTACCGGATGGTCTCCTGGGTCCAGGCCATCTTCATGATGTGCAGCAGCTCGCCGAAGACGTCGAAGTTGCGGTCGTCGCTGGAGGAGCCGTCGCTCCGCGCGGCCTGGGAGTTCCACCGCTGCCCCAGCACGTTGGCCCAGCGCGCCTGGTAGCCGCGGGCGATGCCGAGCCGCAGCCGGCCCCGGCTGAAGTGGTCGAGCAGCGCCACGTCCTCGGCGGCCCGGATCGGGTCCCAGGCCGGCAGCACCAGGCCGAGCGGGGCGAGCAGGATCCGCTCGGTCCGGGCGGCCAGGTCGGCCAGGACCATCAGCGGGTTGACCGAGAACTCGAAGCCCTCGGAGTGGAAGTGGTGCTCGGTGATCATCAGCGCGTCGAAGCCGATCCGGTCGGCGTGCACCGCGATCTCGCGCACCTCGTGCAGCAGCTTCTGGTAGGAGCCGGGGTCGCGTCCGATCGGCCGCAGGGCCTTGGCGTTCTCCTCGGCGGCGAACCCCGATCCGGGGATCTGCGGGTTCATGAACAGGCTGAACTTCACTGCGCTCCTCGATTCTCGCGGCCGGTGCCGCGCTCGTCGGGACGGGTGCCGCCGGTGCCGCCCTCCGGGACGGCGCGCTCCAGCCAGCGCTGGAGCACCAGCAGGAACTCGGCGGGCCGCTCTTCGTGCAGCCGGTGCCCGGAGCCGGGCCAGCAGACCACCTCGGAGGCGGGGTGACGGAGCAGCGGCCGCTCCCACTCCGCGAGCTCCGGGTCGAAGCGGAAGGAGAGGGTGGGCTGGTCCCGGCCGGCCAGGTGCCGCTCGGCGGCCGGGCGGGCCCCGATCGCGCCGGGGTCGGTGAACATGGCCGCGAACGCCTCGGCGAGCACGTGCGGGGCGGCGGCCTCCAGTCGGCGGTCGTGCCAGGCGCGGATCCAGGTGGGGGTGGCCGGGGTGTAGTCCCAGGCGTCGATGGCGATCGCGGTGCGCACCGCGTCCGGGCCGCGCAGCGCCTCGGCCATCGCCGGGAAGGCCCGGGCCACGTCGGCCGGGAAGCCGTACCCGGGGTCGACGGTGACCAGGGCGTGCACCAGGTCGGGCCGGTCCGCGGCGAGCAGCCCGGCGACCTGGCCGCCCATCGAGTGGCCGACGGCGGTCACCGGTGCCCGGCCGGGCAGGCCGTCCAGGAGCGCGGCCAGGTCGGCGGCCATGGCGCGCGGGGTGTTGCCGCTCGGCGGCACCCCGGAGCCGCCGTGCCCGCGCAGGTCGGGGGCGATCACCCGGTGCCGCTCGGCCAGCGCGGGGATGTGCTGGACCCATTCGTGCGAGTCCGAGCCCCAGCCGTGCACCAGGAGCAGGGTGTGCGCGGCGTCCTCGGGGCCGTGCTCGGTGTGGAACAGCCGGACGCCGGTCAGGGCGCCGTGCCGCGGGTCGGCTCCGTGCCGCAGATCGGTGCTGTGCCGCAGGTCGGTGAAGGGCATCGGCTGGCTCCCGCCGGGGTCCGTCGGTGGCCGGTCGGGGCGGGAGGTCCCGCTCCGCCGCTCGCACTCCAAAAAAGCAGAACGTGTTTCAGTTTTTGTTCCCGGTTCACGGTAGCGCCTCCGGAAGTGGCGATCAATCGCTTGGTTCAGTGCGCGGCGGCCCCGCCGGCCGGGGCGTCGAACACCACCACCGACCGGGTCGCCTCGCCCGCGCGCACCCGCTGCACGGCCTCGCCGATCCGCTCCAGCGGCACCCGCTCGCTGATCAGCTCGTCCAGCAGCAGCCGGCCGGAGGTGTACAGCTCCACCAGGCGCGGCAGGTCGGAGTAGGGGGAGGCGTCGCCGCCCTGGCAGCCCAGCAGCCGCCGGGAGCCGAACAGCCCGGCGGCGGGGACCACCGCCTCGGCGCCGGGCGGCGGGCTGCCCACCATCACCGTGGTGCCGCCCTGCCGGGTGGCGCCGAACGCCTCGGCCAGCACCGCGGGCGCGCCGGTGGCGTCGAAGGCGTAGTCCACCCCGCCGGGCACCAGCGCGCGCACCCGCTCGGCCAGGCCGCCGCCCCCGCCGTCGGAGACCAGCCGGTCGGTGGCGCCGAACCGCTCCGCCGCCCCGGCCTTGGCCGCGGAGACGTCGGCCGCAACGATCCGCGCCGCGCCGGCCAGCGCGGCGCCCTGCACGATGTTCAGCCCGACCCCGCCGCACCCCACCACCAGCACCGAGGAGCCCGCCTCCACCGCGGCGGTGTTCAGCACCGCGCCGACCCCGGTCACCACGGCGCAGCAGAGCAGCGCCATCGCGTCCAGCGGCAGGCCGGGCGGCAGCCGGACCAGGGCGCGCTCGCTCACCACGGCGTACTCGGCGAAGGAGCCGATGCCCAGGTAGGGGCGGACCTCCTCGCCGCCGGCGCGCAGCCGGGTGCCGCCGTCGGGCATCAGGCCCATCACGGCCCG
The DNA here is from genome assembly GCF_000341105.1 of Nocardiopsis potens DSM 45234. GTDB lineage: Bacteria > Actinomycetota > Actinomycetes > Streptosporangiales > Streptosporangiaceae > Nocardiopsis_A > Nocardiopsis_A potens. The sequence continues at coordinate 138,849 of NZ_ANBB01000021.1, read as the reverse complement.
CAGCCGGTCCTCGCCGGTGCACAGGTGCGCGTCGCCGCGCGCGCACATCCGGCACGACCCGCAGGGCCGGTTCATCGCGATGAGCACCTCGTCGCCGGGGGCGAACGCGGTGACGCCGGGCCCGGTCGACTCCACCGTCCCCGAGCTCTCGTGCCCGCCCACCACCGGGAGCCGGCGCACCACCGGGCTGGTGCCGTCGATCGCCTTCAGGTCGGAGCCGCAGATGCCGGAGGCGGCGATGCGCACCCGGACCTCCCCCGGCCCGGGATCGGCGATCTCGACCTCGCGGACCTCCGGCGGCGCCCCGGGGGCGGTGAGCAGTGCGGCGCGGATCAGCATGTCGTCAGGTCCTCCTCGGTCGCGGACGCCGCCGCGGGGCCCGCGGCGGGATCGGCCCCAGGGGCCGCCGGCTCAGCCCAGTTCGATCCAGGCGGCCTTGAGGTTGAGCCACTCGCGCAGCCCGTCGACGCCGTTGGCGGGCAGGTTGCCGCTCTGCTTGTGCCCGCCGAACGGCACCGCCCAGTGCAGCCGCCGGAAGGTGTTGATCCACACCGTTCCGGCCTCGATCGCGGCGATGGCGCGGTGCGCCCGGTTCAGGTCGCGGGTCCAGGCGCCCCCGGCCAGCCCGTAGTCGGTCTCGTTGGCCAGCGCGTAGGCCTCCTCCTCCGAGCCGAACGGGATGGCCACCGCGACCGGGCCGAACACCTCCTCCCGGCAGATCGCCGGCCCGTTGCCGGCGGCGGCGAACAGGGTCGGCTCCACCCAGTAGCCGCCGGCCAGCGCCGGGTCGGCCACGGCGTCGGCGCCGGTGCGCCCGCCGAAGATCGGCTCGGCCCCGTCGGCCGGGGCGGACTCCAGGTAGGAGAGGACCTTGCGGTACTGCCCGGCGAAGGTGATCGGCCCCATGTCGGTCTCCGGGTCGCGGGGGTCGCCCAGCCGGATCGCGGCGGCGCGCTTGCGGAGCCGCTCGGTGAACTCCTCGAAGATCGTGTCCTGGATCAGGATCCGCGAACCGGCCACACAGGCCTGCCCTGCCCCGCCGGTGTAGATCCCGGCGGCCGCGCCCGCGGCGGCGGCGTCCAGGTCGGCGTCGTCGAAGACGATGTCGGGGGACTTGCCGCCGAGCTCCAGCGAGAGGTTCTTCAGGTTGGCGGCGGAGCGCTCGGTGACCCGCCGCCCGGTCGCGGTGGAGCCGGTGAAGTGCAGCTTGGCCACGCCGGGGTGGTCCACCAGCGCCTCCCCGGCCTCGGGGCCGGTGCCGGAGACCACGTTGACCAGGCCGGGCGGGAAGCCGGCCCGCTCGAACAGCTCGCAGGCGGCCAGGATCGAGCAGCAGGCCTGTTCGGCGGGCTTGACCACCACCGCGTTCCCGGCGGCCAGCGCCCCGGACACCTTGGCGAAGAACATGGCCAGCGGGGCGTTCCACGGGATGACCACCCCGACCACGCCGAACGGCTCGTAGTGGGTGGAGGCCAGCGAGGTCCCGCCGAGGTGGACGGTGTCCCCGGTGATCTTGTCGGCGAGGCTCGCGTTGTACTGGATGTGCAGCGCGCCGCCGGGGACGTCGGCGTCCCGGGTCTCCCGGAGGACCCGGCCGTTGTCCCGGCTCTCGATCTCGGCGAGCTCGGCGGAGCGCGCGAGCACCGCCTCGGACCAGGCGCGGAGCAGGGCCGCCCGGCGCAGCGGCGGGGTGGCCCGCCAGGCGGGGAAGGCGGCGGCGGCCGCGGCGACGGCGTCGTCCACGTCCTCGGCCCCGGAGGCCGGGACGCGCGCCCACACCTCCCCGGTGGCGGGGTCGGTGCTGTCGATCCAGCGCGCGGAGCGGGCGGGGCGGAACCCGCCGCCGATGTGGTTGAGGTACTCGGTCGTCATCGACGGACCTCCGGGGGGTCGGCGCCGGGCCCGCGCGGGGCGGGACCGGCGGTGCGGCTCGGTCCTCAAGGGGCGTTGACACCGGTCTGCGCGGATCATACTCTCCGATACCAAGCGAGCGCTAGGTTCAATCGGGTGCGGCGGGGGCGCGCGCCCGGCACACCGTCGGACGGAGCGCCCATGACCAGGACGACCGCAGTCAGGACCCGGACACCGGCGGCCCTCTCCCGCCGCCTCGCCGCACTGCTGGCCGCGGCGGCGCTCACCGCCGCCGGGTGCGCGGCCGAGGGCGGCACCGCGGCCGCCGCGGACGCCGGCGTCACCGAGGACGCCCTCATCGTCGGCGGGCTGCTGGTGGAGACCAGCACCATCGGCTACTCACTGGCCGACATGGAGACCGGCGCCCTGGCCCGCTTCGAGCGGGCCAACGCCGAAGGCGGCGTGCACGGCCGCACCATCGACTACACCGGCACCCAGGACGACCGGCTCGACCCGGAGGAGAGCCTGGCCGGCGCCCGCGCCCTCGCCGAGAAGGAGCAGGTGCTCGCGGCCGTCCCGGTCGCCTCGCCCGCCTTCAACGGGGCCGACGTCTTCACCGACAACGGCATCCCCTGGTTCGGCTGGGGGACCCACCAGGCCTTCTGCCGCAACGACCACGGCTTCGGCTTCAACGGCTGCCTCCAACCGGAGCAGGGCGACCGGACCCAGACCTGGTGGGGCGAGCTGATGGCCGAGGAGCTCGGCGGCGCCGAGGGGAAGACCGCCTGGGTGCAGTCGACCGACTCGGCGAGCAGCGCCGCCGGGATGGGGCCGATGGCCGCCTCGTTCGCCGCGGCCGGGTTCGAAGTCATCGGGCAGGACGCCGGCATCCCGGCCGACGCCGCCCCGGCGGACTGGACGCCCTACGTCAACGCGGTGCTGGGCGCCGACGGCGGCGACCCGCCCGACGTGGTGGTCTCGGTGATGACCTCCGGGCACAACGCCGGACTCTACGGCGCGCTCAAACGGGCCGGCTTCGAGGGCGCCTGGACCGACGGGGTCAGCTACGACCCCGACATCCTCGCCCAGCCCGAACTGGCCGAAGCCCTGGACGGGGCCTACGGCTCCCCGCAGGTCCAGCCGTTCGAACTGGCCGAGGAGCATCCCGAGGTCGCGCTCATGCAGGAGGACCTGCGCTCGCACACCGGCGACCCGGACCTGGAGTTCAGCCAGCCGATGGCCTACGGCTACTGGTCGGCCGACCTGTTCCTGGCCGCCGCGGAGGCGGCCGGCCCCGACATCACCCGCGCCTCGCTCACCGAGACCCTCAACTCCGGCTTCACCCACGAGGACCCCGGCTTCGGCACCACCGAGTACCCGGCCGGCCACCGGGAGTCCAACGGCTGCGGCGCCCTGGTCCGCCTGGAGGACGGCGAGTTCACCCCGGTCCAGGAGCTCACCTGCACCGAGAACACCGTCTACCAGGGGGACTGATGCGCCCGCCTCCCCGATGACCTCGGCGCGGCGGCCCCGCCGCGGCACTCCGACCGGGCCGCGGCGCCGAGACCACCGCGAGGGCGGCCGCCCCGCCGCACCCCCGACCCCCTGACCTCCGCAACCCCTGGAGGGGCGCATGGCCGAACTCCTGGCGTACGTCGTCAGTGGACTGGTGACCGGCTCGGTCTTCGCCGTGATGGCCTCCGGGCTGGTGCTCACGCACGCCGCCACCGGGGTGTTCAACTTCGCCCACGGCGCGATCGGGTTCGCCACCGCCTTCCTCTACTTCCAGCTGCACACCGGGGCCGGGCTGCCGGCCCCGGTCGCGCTGGCCGTCGCCGTCGGGCTGTTCGCCCCCGGCCTCGGCTACCTGCTGCACAGGACCATGTTCGACCGGCTGGCCGGCGCGGGCGCGACCGCGCAGACCGTCGCGGCCATCGCGCTGACCGTCGCGCTGCCCGCCGCCGCGCTGTGGACCGTGCACGTGCTGAACGGGACGTTCGGGCTCCGGCTGCCCAGCGGCGACGACCAGTTCACCGTCCCCGGCATCGGGCCGAGCCCGGTGGTCGCCTGGCGGCCGCTGGACCTGTTCACCCTGACCTCCAACCAGGTGGTGGCGTTCGCGGCCGCCGCACTGGCCGCCGCCGGGCTGTGGGCCCTGCTCCGCCGCACCCCGCTGGGCCTGCGGATGCGCGCCGCCGCGGACCGGCGCGACCTGGCCGCGCTGCGCGGCACCGACCCCGGCCGCACCTCCGCGGCGGCGTGGGCGCTCGGCTCGGCCCTGGCCGGCCTGGCCGGCGTGGTGGTGGCGCCCTTCCTCGGCCTGGACGCCACCGCCTTCACCGTGCTGCTGTTCTCCTCGGCGACGGCCGCGGTCTGCGGGCGGCTCCGGTCCATCCCGATCGCGTTCGCCGCCGGGCTCGGCCTCGGCGTGCTGCAGAACCTGGCCGTGGGCTACCTGCCCTTCACCGACCGGGTGCGCGGCCTGGCCACCGCCGTCCCGGTGCTGCTGCTCTTCGCCGCCCTGCTGGTCATGGGGGCGCACCGGGGCCGGGTCGCCGGGGCGATGGCCGAGGACGCGCCGCCCCCCGACCACCTGGCCGGGCTCCCGCCGTGGCGGCGCGCGCTGCCCTGGGCCGCCTCCGGGACGGCCCTGGCCGTCTGGGCGCTCGCCTTCGCCCCGCACTTCTGGCTGGGCCTGGTCGTGCAGGGCCTGGCCTACGGCCTGATCTTCACCTCCTTCGTGCTGATCACCGGGATCGGCGGGATGGTGAACCTGGCGATGCCGGCCTTCGTCGCCGCCGCCGCGCTGACCACCGCGATCGCCTACTCCTCCGGGGTGCCGCTGTTCGCCGCGATCCTGCTCGGGATCGCCGCCTCCGTGCTGCTCGGCCTGGTCGCGGCGGTGCCGTCGCTGCGCCTGGGCGGGCTCGCACTGGCCCTGGCCACCCTGGCCCTGGCGCTCCTCGCCGACCAGATCCTGTTCCAGCCGGACGCGGTCACCAACGGCAACGAGGGCTGGCCGCTGCCCGGCATCGCGGGGCTCACCGACCGCAGGGCCCAGGTCCTGGTGCTGCTGGCACTGCTGGCCGGCGCGGCGCTGCTGCTGCGCAACCTGGAGCGCTCCGCGACCGGGCGGGCCGTGCTGGCCGTCCGCTCGGCGCCCGAGGCCGCCCTCACCTCCGGTGTCTCCCAGGTCCGCATCAAGCTGCTGCTGTTCGTGCTGGCCTCCGGGGTCGCCGGGCTCGGCGGGGTGCTGCTCGCGGTGTTCAACGGCCGGGTGACCGCGGACGCCTTCCCCGCGGTGACCGGGTTCGTCTGGCTCGCGGTGGCGGTGATCCACGGGGTGCGCCGGGTCGGCCCGGCGGTCGCGGCCGGCCTGGTCTTCGCCCTGGCCCCGGAGGTGCTGAGCCACGTCAGCGACTCCGCCCACCTGCTCACGGCGCTGTTCGGGCTGGGCGGCCTGGTGCTGGCGCGCCGGCCGGACGGGCTGTTCTCCCGGCCCGCCGGGCCCCGGCGGAAACGGACCGCCGCCCGCGCCGGCCGGACGGCCCCCGCCGCCCCGGCCGCCCCGGCGCCCGGAGGGGAGGAGGAGCCGCCCGCGGCGCTCCGCCTGGCCGGGGTCTCCGCCGGCTACGGCGACGTCCCGGTGCTGCGCGGCGTCGACCTGGACGTCCCCGCGGGCCGGATCACCGCGCTGCTCGGCCCCAACGGCGCGGGCAAGAGCACGCTGTGCGGGACGGCCGCCGGCACGGTGCCCGCCACCGGCGGCGCGGTGCTGCTGGGCGGGCGGGACGTGACCGCCGCCCCGGCGCACCTGCGGGCGCGCGCCGGGCTGTTCCTCGCCCCGGAGGGCCGGGGCGTCTTCCCCGCGCTCACCGTGGAGGAGAACCTCGCCACCTGGCTGCGCACCCCCGCCGAGCGGGAGGAGGCACTGGACCGGCTGCCGCTGCCGGCCCGCCGCCGCACCACCCCGGCGGGCCGGCTCTCCGGCGGAGAGCAGCAGCTGCTCGCCCTGGCCCCGGCGCTGGTCCGGCCGCCGGCGGTGCTGATCGCCGACGAGCCCTCGCTGGGGCTGGCGCCGAAGGCCGCCGAGCAGGTGTTCGCGGTCTTCGCCGAGCTGCGCGCCGCCGGGACCGCGCTGCTGGTGGTGGAGGAGAAGCCCAAGGGGATCCTGCCGATCGCCGACACCGCCGCCTTCATGGCCGCCGGCGGGCTGGTCTGGATCGGCCCGAGCGCGGAGGTCGGCGAGGAGCGGCTGGCAGAGGCGTACCTGGGGCCCGGCCGCGGCCCCGGGCCGGACGAGCGTGCACGGCAGGCACAGGAGGTGGGCGAAGCACATGAGAACCGCTGACACACCGGCCCCGCCCCGGCGGGAACCGGACGGCCCGGCCGCCGAGGGCCTGCGGGTCGAGGGCGTGACCGTGGCGTTCGGCGGGGTCCGGGCGCTCTCCGAGGCGACCTTCTCCGCCCGGCCCGGCGGCGTCACCGGCGTCATCGGGCCGAACGGCGCGGGCAAGACGACGCTGTTCGACGTCGTCACCGGGCTGCGCCGGCCGGCCGCCGGCCGGGTGCTGCTCGGCGGCCGCGACCTGGCCCCCGCCAACGCGGTGGCCCGGGCCCGGATGGGCGTCCGCCGCACCTTCCAGCGCCCGCAGGTCTTCGGCCGGCTGACCGTGCTGGACAACGTGCTCACCGCCCTGGAGTGGCGCGGAGGCGGCGGCGGGCTCCCCGCCGACCTGGTCGGCTGGCCGGCCCGCAGGCACCGGGAGCGGGCGCGCCGCGAGCGCGCCATGGAGGTGCTGGACCGGTGCGGCATCGCCGGCCTGCACGCCGCCTGGGCCGGGTCGCTGCCGATCGGCGGGCGCCGGATGGTGGAGCTGGCCCGCGCGATCGCCGACGACCCGCCGCTGCTCCTGCTGGACGAGCCGACCTCCGGACTGGACGCCGAGCAGACCGCCCGGCTGGCCGAGGTGCTGCGCACCGTGCAGGAGGCCGCCGGCGGCACCATCCTCCTGGTGGAGCACGACGTCTCCTTCACCATGGCCGCCTGCCGCCACCTCGCCGTGCTCGACCTCGGCCGGGTCATCGCCGAGGGCCCGCCCGAAGAGGTCCGCCTCGACCCCGCGGTCCGCGCCGCCTACCTCGGCTGACCCGGTCCCGCCGACCGCGGACGGCGGCCGGCCCGGCCTTCGGCCCTTCCTCCCTGCAGGGCACCGGTCGGCCCCGGCGGGGACGAGGTCGAGCCTCCCGGCGCCGTGAGGGGGAGGACCCCGCGCCGTGCCGCCGGGCGGCCCTGCCGGATCGGAGACCCTTTCCTCCCGGCACCCGGGACCGCCGCGTCCCGGCCCCGGCCGGGGAGAGGGGGCGCGCCCTTCGGGCGCGTCCGGGGGCGGGCGTCCTACCGTGGAGGGCGGGAGGACGACATGGCCAGTGGCGTGTACATCGCGGCGACCGATGCCGACAGCCAGCAGGCGGTCGTGGCGCTGGGGGTCACCGAGGCGCTGTCCGGCGCGGTGCGCTCGGTGGGCGTGTTCCGGCCGGTGGTGGAGGGCGGGGCGGCCGACCCGATCGTGCAGACCCTGCGCGCCCGGTTCGACCTGCCCGACCGGTACGAGGACTGCGTCGGGGCGAGCTACGCCGAGGCGCGGGCCGACCCGGAGCAGGCCATGGCGCGGATCGTGGACGCCTACCACGCCCTGGCGGCGCGGCACGCGGCCGTGGTGGTGGTCGGCACCGGCTACACCGACGTCGGCACCGCCACCGAGTTCTCCTTCAACGCCCGCGTCGCCGCCAACCTGGGCACACCGGTGCTGCTGCTGGTCTCCGGGGCCGAGCGGAGCGGGCGGGAGACCGCCGACGCCATCGCCATGGCCCGCCAGGAGGTCGAGCGGGAGCACGCGGTGGCGCCGGCCGCGGTGGTCGACCGGGTCGACCCGGAGCGGGCCGCCGCGCTCCGCTCCGCCCTCGGCGGCCAGGGGTACGTGCTGCCCGAGGTGCCCCGGCTGCGCGCGCCCACCCTGCGCGACCTGTCCCGGGGCTCCCTGGTACAGGACATCTTGACTTCCTCCCTCTCCTGAAGGAGGGGAGTCCGACCGTCCCCGACGGGACGGTTCCGCTTACGCGGACCGCCTCACGGCAGCGGTTTCCTGCTTCTCAACCGACCGCGGAAGGGAGGACCCCCGCCGACTGATACCGGCTCCACAGGCATCACCCGAGGCGTACTCCCGGGCTGCGACTCGACCGGCCGCAAGGATGTTCTTCGCCGCGTTCACGTCCCGGTCGTGCCGGGTGCGGCAGGTGGGGCACGTCCACATCCGGGTGCCCAGCGAGAGCTTCTTGAGCAGGTGTCCGCACCCCGAACACGTCTTGGACGAGGGGAACCACCGGTCGATCACCACCAAGGCGCGCCCCGCGCGTTCGGCTTTGTACTCCAACTGACGGCGGAATTCGCCCCACGCGGCGTCCAGCACGGACTTGTTCAACCCGGCCTTCTGTCGCACTTTCTTGCCTGGGACATCGATCGTTCCTTTGGCCGAGGCGGTCATGCCACGTACGTTGAGGTCCTCGATGGCGATCACGTTGTGCTCACGCACCAGGCGCGTGGAGGTCTTGTGCAGGAAGTCGTTCCGGGCGTGGCGAACCTTCCGGTGTGCCACCGCGACCTTCCGCTTGGCTTTGCGCTGATTGTTGGAGCCGCGCTGCTTGCGGGCCATCAATCGCTGGTACCAGGCCAGGCGCCGCGCTTTGCGGTCCCGATGGCGAGGGTTGGCGATCTTCTCGCCCGTGGACAGGGTCGCGAAATCCTTCACCCCGAGGTCGATGCCGACCTCCGAGTCGGTTCCGAGGGCGGGTCCGGGGTCGTCGGTGTCCACTGCGAACGTCACGTAGAAGCGATCGTCGGGTTCGCGGGAGACGATCACCATTGTGGGGTTCAGGGCAGCGAGGTCGATATCGTGGAACGACCACGCCACGTGAAGGGGCCTCTTGTGCTTGGCCAGGGACAGAGCCCCGTTCTTGATACGGAACGCCGACCTGGTGTAGTGCGCCGACTGGCGGCCGTTGCGGTTCTTGAACCTCGGGTGGCGGGCGCGTCCGGCGAAGAAATTGCCGAACGCGGTGTGCTGGTGCCGCAGCGCCTGCTGTAGTGGCACCGACGACACCTCGGACAGGAACGCCAGGTCGGCGGTCTTCTTCCAGGCGGTGAGCGCCTGGTCGGTCTGCTTGTAGGAGGTCTTGGTGCCATCGGCGCGGTAGGCAGCTTGGCGTTCTGCGAGGGTCTTGTTCCACACCAGGCGCACGCACCCGAACGTGCGGCCCAGCTGGGCCGCCTGCTCGGGGTCCGGGTAGGCCCGGCACTTGTACGCCGTCCGCATGCCCGAAGTCTGCCCCAGGGGAGAGCGGTGAGTAAGCAGAACGCGGAAAATAAGGGCCTGCTGCCCGGATTCCTCCCCGCTCTGAAGGACCGGGCTTCCTCTAGGAAAACATCGTGAACACCGTCGCCATCACCGCGGTGCAGGCGCAGCCGGGCCCCGGGTCCGGCTGAGGACCCGGGGCCCGGTGGGAGGGCCGGCCGCGGCTACTGCCCGGCGGCCTTCTCCGGCGCCTGGGCGCCCCGGTGCATCGGCGACTCGCCGAAGGAGAGCTCGAAGTCGGGGGTGTCCGCGATGAGCGCCCGGGTGTAGTCGTGCCCCGGGGCCGACATCACCTCGCCGACCGGCCCGTACTCCACGATCTCGCCCTTGTTCAGCACCGCGACCTTCTGCGCGATGTTGGAGACCAGGGCGATGTTGTGCGTGACGAACAGCAGCGCCATCCCGTCGTCCTGCAGGGCGCGCAGCAGCTTGACGATCTCGGCCTGCACCGAGACGTCCAGCGCCGAGGTGATCTCGTCGCAGATCAGCAGGTCCGGGCCGGTCGCGATGGCGCGGGCGATGCCGACCCGCTGCCGCTCGCCGCCGCTGAGCTGCTCGGGGAAGCGGGCCGCGTAGGAGGCAGGCAGCGCCGCGCGCTCCAGGGCCTCGTGCACCACCGCGTCGGGGTCCTTCGGCTTCCCCATCAGGTGCGTGTAGGGGGCCAGCACCAGGTCGCGCACCCGCTTGCGCGGGTTCAGCGCCTCGTAGGGGTTCTGGAAGATGTACTGCACCCTGCGGCGCTGCTCGGCGGTGCGCCGGTAGCTGCTGGCGGCCAGCTGCTCGCCGTCCAGCAGCAGCCCGCCGCTGAACTGGGTGTGCAGCCCGGCCACCGACCGGGACAGCGTCGTCTTGCCCGACCCGGACTCGCCCAGCAGCGCCACGCACTCGCCGCGCCGCACCTCCACGTCGATGCCGCGCAGCACCGTGGTGGAGCCGTACCCGGCCTGCAGCCCGGAGATCTTCAGCAGCGGCTCGCCGCCGTCCTCCTCGGGTTCGGCGTGGCCGGAGGTCTTGAGCAGCGGGACCGCGCGCAGCAGCCGCCGGGTGTAGTCGTGCTCCGGGTCGGCCAGCACCTCGGCCGCCCGGCCGCGCTCGACCACCTCGCCCCGGTACATCACCGCGATCTCGTCGGCCAGGTCGGCGACGACCGCCATGTCGTGGCTGATGTAGACGCCCGCGGTGCCGTGCTGGCGGGTCATGCTCCGGATGGTCTCCAGCACGTGCGCCTGGGTGGTGACGTCCAGGCCGGTGGTGGGCTCGTCCATCACGATGACGTCCGGGCGGTCGATGAAGGCCATCGCGATCGCGACCCGCTGCTGCTGGCCGCCGGAGAGCTGGTGCGGGTAGCGGGCCAGGAACGCGTCGTCGTCGGGGAGCGCGACCTCGCGCAGCACCTCGCGGACCCGGTCGGCCCGGGTGCCCTGCTCCTCCTCGTTCCAGGAGTGCAGCGCCTCGGCCAGCTGGGTGCGGAGCCGCAGCGCCGGGTTGAGCGCCGAGGCGGGGGACTGCGGGATGTAGGCCACCGCCCGCCCGCGCAGCCGGCGCACCTCGGCCTCGGACAGGCCGGTCAGCGCGGTGCCCGCCACCTCGACCGCGCCGCGGGTGACCTCGGTGCCGCGCTTGCAGTGCGCCAGCAGCGACAGGCCCAGCGTGGTCTTGCCGGACCCGGACTCGCCGACCAGGCCGCAGATCTCGCCGCGCCGCACGGTCAGCGTGATGTCGGAGATGATCTCCACGTCGGAGGGGCGACCGATGACGGTCAGGCCCTGCACGCCCAGTGCGAGCGCCGCCTCCTGCTGCGGGTTGCCGCTCATTACTTCTCCACCCCTCGGTCGATGCCGATGGACGCGCGGGAGAGCCCGTCGGTGATCAGGTTGGCGCCGATGGTCAGCACCGCGACCGCGGTCACCGGGAGGACGACCGCCCACGGCTGGACGGTGATGGCCACCCGGCCCTCGTTGATCATCAGGCCCCAGTCGGCGGTCGGCGGCTGCAGCCCCATGCCGAGGAAGCTCAGCGTGGCGATGGTCCCCACCGAGTAGGTGATCCGCAGGCCCAGCTCGACGAGGAGCGGGCTGGTGATGTTGGGCAGGATCTCGGAGGCCATGATCCGCCACCGGGGCAGGCCGATCGCCTCGGCGGACTTGACGAAGTCCTGCTCGACCACCTTCAGCGTCGCCTCGCGGACCACCCGGGCGACCCGGTTGGCGTGCGAGACCGCGATGATCACCACGATCAGCCAGACCTGCGGGCCCAGGATGGACAGCAGCAGCAGCGCCAGCACCAGCTGCGGGAAGGCCAGCAGCATGTCGTTGGTGCGCATGAGCAGCTCGTCGGCCCAGTTGCGCAGGTAGCCGGCGACGATGCCGATGACCGCGCCGGCCGCCACGCCCGCCAGGGCGGACAGCACGGCGATGGCCACCAGGGTGTAGCCGCCGTGCAGGAACCGGCTGAGCACGTCGCGGCCGACGTTGTCGGTGCCGAACAGGGCGCCGTCGATGCCGGTGGCGTTGGGCGTGCCGGCCATCTCGGTCGGGCTGTACGGGCTGACGAACGGCCCGACCGCGGCGACCAGCAGGACGGCGGCGGTCAGCACGACGCCGATCTTGGTGCGGTGGTAGCGCCAGGCGGTGCGGAGCAGCCCGGGGCGGCGCGGCGGGGCGGCGGCCCCCGGGGCCGCCGCGGCGGTAGCGGTGCTCATCTCGACGACACCCTCACCTTCGGGTTGGCGGCCAGGCCGACGATGTCGGCGAGCAGGTTGACCACCACGTACACGACCGCGATCAGCAGGGTCACGGCCTGGATGACCGGGAGGTTGCGGGCCTCGATCGCCTCCATCAGGGTCTTGCCGATGCCCGGGAAGTTGAACAGGAACTCGATCGCGACCACGCCGCCGGCCAGCCAGCCCAGCTGGAGCGCGATGACCTGGGCCACCGGGCCGATGGCGTTGGGCGCCGCGTGCCGCCAGATGACGGTCCGCTCCGGCAGCCCCTTGAGCCGGGCCTGCTGGACGTACTCGCTCTCCAGCACCTCGATCATCGAGGCCCGCATCATCCGGATGATCGGCGGGCTGACCGCGATGGCCAGGGTGAGCACCGGGAGCACCAGCTGGTCCGGGCTGGACAGCACGTCCTCGGAGCTGCCGGCGTAGACCGCGGGGAGCACCTGCAGCGCGCCGGTGGCCAGCAGCAGGATCAGCACGATGCCCACGGCGAACTCGGGGACGGCGGCCAGCACCAGGGTGACCATGGAGGAGGTGTGGTCGAACCGGCGGTCGCGGCGGAGCGCGGCGAAGGCGCCGATGGCCATCGCGATCGGCGCGGCGATCACCGCGGTGATCAGCATCAGGGTGAGGCTGGCCTGGATCCGCGGGCCGAGCAGCTCGGCCACGGGCATGCCGCCGGCCAGCGAGGTGCCGAAGTCGAGGACCACGGCGCCGGCCAGCCAGTTCCAGTACTGCAGGGCGAGCGGCTGGTCGAGGTTGAGCTGCTGGCGCAGGGCCTCCAGGCGGGCCGGGTCGGCGGCCTCCCGGCCCAGGATGGCCTGGGCCGGGTCGCTCGGGAGCGCCTGCGTCGCACCGAAGACCACGAGTGAGACCACGAAGAGGGTCAGCACCCCGTAGCCGAGGCGGTACAGGATCAGACGTGTCATGGGGAGGACCTTCGGGTCGCTGCGGACGTGGGAAGCGTGGCGGACTCCTCCGGTCAGGCCTCCATCGTCACGGCGTGGAAGTTGTAGCCGCCCAGCGGGTGCCCGACGACCGAGGGCTCGAAGCCCTTCACCTTCTTGCTGATCCCGTCGATCATGCTCGGGAAGCCCCAGACGATGTAGCCGCCGCGCTCGTACTCGATCTTCATGGCCTTCTTGATCAGCTCGCCGCGCTTGTCGTCGTCGACGGTGGCGCGGGCCTCGTCGACCAGCTCGATCCACTCCTCGTCGTCCCAGTGCGTCTCGTTGAACGGCGCACCGGGGTAGGAGCCCTGGGCGGCCTGGGTGAGGTAGTGGCGCGCGCTCCAGAAGTCCTGGGCGAAGGTCCACTTGAGGTAGTTGTCCCCGTAGAACTCCTCGCTGGTGACGCGCTTCAGCTCGACCTTGACGCCGGCCTTCTTGGCCTGCTCCTGGAAGACCTGGGCGGCGGACTCCGCGCCGGCGCTGATCGGGCCGGTGACCAGCTCGACCTCGAGGTCGTCCTCGTAGCCGGCCTCCTTGAGCAGCTTGCGGGCCTCCTTGATGTCCTGCTCGCGCTGCGGGAGGTCCTCGTTGTAGTACGGGTCGAACCGGGAGTACATGTCGTTGCCGAGCAGGCCGTAGCCGTTCAGGGCCTGGTCGATCATCTGCTGGCGGTCGACGATGAGCCGGAACGCCTGGCGCACCTTCACGTCGTCGAACGGCTTCTCGTCCACCCGCATGGTGAACGGCAGCCACATGCCCGACTCCGACTCCAGGATCTGCAGGTTCCCGTTGCCCTCGATCACCTCGATCTGGCTGTGCGGGACCTGGGCGATCACCTCGACCTGGCCGCTGACCAGGGCGTTGACCCGGGCGCTCTCGTCGGCGAAGTTGATGATCTCCAGCTCGTCGATCTGCGGCCGGCCGTCCCAGAAGTCGTCGAAGGCGGAGAAGACGCTCCGCTCGCCCTTGGTGAGCTCTTCGAACTTGAACGGGCCCGCGCCGACCGGCTTCTCCGGGTCGTAGCCCTCCGGGACCAGGCCCATCGCGTACTCGGCGCAGAGCTCCTTGAAGGTGACGAAGGGCTCCTTGAACGGGATCTCGACGGTGAGGTCGTCGACCTTCTTCAGGTCGTCCCGCTTCATCTGGGAGAGCTGCTCGGAGCTGGTGCCCGGGCGGTCGGGGTCGGTGATCCGCTCCAGGGTGAAGATGAGCGCGTCGGCGTTGACCGGCGACCCGTCGTGGAAGGTCAGGCCCTTCTTGAGCTTGGCCGTCCAGAGGTCGGCCTCCTCGTTCGGCTCCAGCGACTCGGCCAGCGCCATCTGCACGGTGAAGTCGGAGGCGAACCGGCACAGCCCGGCGTAGAGGTTGTAGACCCGGGCGATGTCGGGGTTGTCGGTGGGCTGGTGGGCGTCGACGGTGTCGTTGGAGGAGCCGCCCGCGACCCCGACGCGGAGCCGGCCGCCGCCGGAGCCGGAGCCCGAGCCGCCCCCGCCGCAGGCGGCCAGGGCCGGAACGACGACGGCCCCGGCCGCACCCGCCATCAGGACGGTTCTGCGGCTCGGCGCCGGTCCGGCCTCCGGGGCGGGACGCTGATGGCCGGACTCGTTGGGGATGGACGACACGGGACACCTCGGTTCGCGCTCGGGGCAGGGCAAGGGCGCCGGTCCGGCCGCCGGGCCGGGGAGGCGGCTGACCGGGAAGGGGGCGGGCGGCGCCCGTCGGAGCGGGCGGGCGGCCCGCGCCGACCCAACCGATAGTCATCACCTCGAACAGGGACGTCAAACCGTGTTCGAACGGATGCCGTGCGTGATAACGGGTGTGACGGGAGTCTGCTTCGAATTATGTACAGAGCGTGATAAAAGCCGTACTGACGTGCGATTGTGCGATAATCGCAAGTTGCGTCGTGCGCACGGCCGTTCGGATGGCGAAAGAGTGGCCGAGTGCACTGAAGCTGTCATTCCGGGGTGCGGGTTCGTGATCCAATCGATGCGGCCGAGTCGCTGAACCTTGTTGTTTGAGGTTGATTTCGCCGGTTTTGCGTAATATCAAGCAGTTGCTCGGTAAGGGTGTCCGAAGGCCTCGCCGAGCGCCCTCCCCGGAGCCCCTTCCGGAGGCGGGGGAGAGCGCCGCGGGGGCGGGCGGAGCACCGCGCTCCGCCCGCCCCCGCGGACCGGCCCCGGGCCGCTCAGGCCGGTGCGCCGAGCAGCGCCCGGGAGGCGGCGAGCGCCTCCGGCCCCATCACGAACTCCGGGTCCACCTGCGCGCCCAGGTCGGCGCCGGTGGCGGCCCCGGCCCAGGCCTCGGCGTTGCGCAGGTGGAACTCGACCCCCTGGCGGGTGAAGGCCGCCCAGTCCTTCGGCACCGAGTCGACCGCGTCGCGCATCCACGCCAGCGTCTTGAGGTTCTCCGGCTCCAGCTCGCCGAGGCCGGGGTGCGCGCCCTTCTCCATCGACCGCACGAAGCCGGACCGGCCGAAGCAGGCGGCCAGCGCGTCGCCCACGTGCTCGCGGAGGAACGCCTCGTCGGCGGCGTCCTCGACCTTGTTGCCGATGACCATGATGCGCACCCCGTGGTCGCGGGCGTACTCGGCGTACTGCCGGTGGACGCCGACCCCGCGCAGCGTCGGCTCGGCGACCAGGAAGGTGAGGTCGAACCGGGTGAACAGGCCGGAGGCGAAGGAGTCGGCGCCGGCGGTCATGTCCACCACGACGTACTCGCCGGCCCCGTCGACGAGGTGGTTCAGGTACATCTCGGCCGCGCCGACCTTGGAGTGGTAGCAGGCGACGCCCAGGTCCTCCTCGGTGAACGGCCCGGTGGCCATGAGCACGGCGCCCGCGGCCCGGACGCCGAACCGGCGGTGCACCGGGTTGTCCGGGGAGAGGTCGAGCAGCCGGGAGCCGCGCCCCGGGGGCGTCGTCTTCACCATCGTCTCGGGGCCGCCGATCCGCGGGTTGGCGCCGCGCAGCAGCTCCTTGATCTCGGTCAGGTGGCCGCCGAGCGGCGGCAGGGCGGCCAGCCGGTCCGCCGGGACGCCGAGCGCCTGGCCGAGGTTCTGGTTGATGTCGGCGTCGATCGCCGCGACGGTGTGCCCGGCGTCCGCGAGGAACCGGGTGAACAGCGCGGAGAGGGTGGTCTTGCCGCTGCCGCCCTTGCCGGCGAACGCGATCTTCATGGGTGGCCTTCCGTGACGTGGTCGGGGAGCGCCGCCCGGTCGGTCCCGGGCGGCGCGGACACGGCTCCCGAAGGGGGCGGGGAGCCGTGAATGGCAACGATTATCGTTCTTGTTCCGGGTCGTGTCAGCCATTTCACCGATCCGGCCGCACCGCGTGTCCCGGCCGGGGCGGCCGGGTGCCCGGCGGGAGGGCGGGAATGCCAGGAAGGCGCAGGTCGGACGGGGCGCGCCGGAGCCGTCCGGGGGCTTTGTCGTATCCCGAGGGGACACGGGCCCGCGTTTTGTGAGGTATCCGAGATCAACCGGGCCCCGGTGTGCTGTCCTGGTCATGGTGCGCCGTTGTCTAAGGTGAGGCCAGCGGCTACCGCCGTCCGGTGATGGGAGTGACACGGGGATGACCGAATCGCAGCGACTTCGGGAATACGCCGCTGCCGACCCCTTGCGCGATCTGGAGGCGGGCGAGTTCGCCGAAGAGGTCGCCACCGACCACACGGTGTGGAGCTGCGTCGGGAACCTCACCGCGGTCCGCTCCATCCGCGCCCGCGTCCGCGACTTCCTGGAGGGCGTCCAGGGCCCCTGCGAGGCGGTCGACGACGCCGAGCTGGCCGCCAGCGAACTGGCCACCAACGCGCTGCTGCACTCCCGCTCCGGCCAGGTCGGCGGGGTGATGACCCTGTTCATCCGCTCCGACCGCGGCAGCGTCCGGGTGGCCGTCGCCGACCAGGGCGAGAAGCAGCCCGACGGCGTCGGCGCGGACGGCGTCCTCCGCGAGTCCGACGGCGACTACGGCCGCGGCAAGCTCATCATCGAGAGCTGCACCTCCCGCAGCGGCGAGTACTGGACCGACAGCACCCACGTCGCCTGGTTCGAGATCGACCTCCCCGAGTCCTGACCCTCCCTCCCCGCCGCCCCCGGCCCACCGGTGCACCGCGCCGCCCGGCCCGCCTGCGCCCTGCCCGCGACCGGACGAGACGCGGAGAGCCGTCGCCTCCGGAGGGCGTTCCCGCAGGCCGGGCGGAAGGACCACCGCGGGCGGTGCCCGGTCTCCGGCCTCCGCGCGACCCGCCCGGTGCCAGGGCCGCCGCCGCACAAGGGGCGCGGGCCGGCCGCGAGCGGGCGCCCGCACGCCCGGCGGGCCCGGAGCCGTCCCGCCCCGGCCGGTCCGCACCCGGCCGAAGACCCGCCCCCGCCGCGTGGCACGTCCGTGAGCTGTGTATTCTGCGGCGGCAGACCGCCCGCCGCCGTCCTTCCGGCCGCGGCGGGGACGAGCACGACGGATGAGACGCGCCCCGCGCGGTGCGGCGGCGCGCGGAGAGGAGCGCGGGCGGCATGGCGATCGACCCCGTGCTGGAGGAGTACCTCGGCACGCTCACCGAGGTCGTCTTCGACGACGGCCTCGACGTTCCCGGCGAGCGGGCGCGCGAGCGCGAGGAGGCGCTGCGCGCGCCCCGGCTCGCCGAGCCGTACGCGGTCGAGGAGCGGAGCATCCCCGGCCCGGAGGGCGCCCCGGAGATCCCGGTCCGGATCTACCGGCCGTCGGCCGGGACCGGGCTTCCGGTCACCGTCTACCTGCACGGCGGCGGGTTCGTCGTGGGCGGGCTGGACACCCACGACAACGCGGTCCGGCTGCTCGCCGAGGAGGCCGGCACGATCGCCGTCTCGGTCGACTACCGGCTCGCCCCCGAGCACCGGTTCCCCGCGGCGGTGGAGGACGCGTTCGCGGCCTACGCCTGGGTCCTGGCCAACGCCGCCGAGCTGGGCGGGGACCCGGACCGGGTGGCGGTGGCCGGAGACAGCGCGGGCGGCTTCCTCTCCGCCTGCACCGGCCTGCTGGCGGCCGAGCGCGGCCTGCCCGCCCCGGTCTTCCAGCTGCTCGTCTACCCCGGCACCGGAGCCGCCCCCGGCGGAGGCTTCTCCGCCTCTGAGGGGGCCGACACCTCCGGTGGGATGAGCGGCGAGGAGCTCGGCTGGTACCTGCGCGCCTTCCTCGGCGACCGGGACCTCTCCGCGCTGCCGCCCTACATGCCGCCGGGGCGGGCCGAAGGGCTCTCCGTGCTGCCGCCGACGTTCATCCTCACCGCCGAGCTCGACCCGCTGCGCGCGGACGGCGAGGCCTTCGCCGACCGGCTCCGCGCCGCCGGCGTCCCGGTCGAGGTGAAGGACTCCCCGGGCATGGTGCACAGCTTCCTGCGCTGGATGCACGCGGTGCCGGCGGCCCGCGCCGCCGCCCTGCCCGCCTTCCGGGCCCTCGGCGAGGCCCTCGCGGCCGCCCGCACCAACGCCTGACGGAACCGCCCCGCCCGCCCGGCGCCGTACACGGCCCGGGCGGGCCTGGAGCGGGAGTGCGCCGCCGAACGGGCCCCGCCCCCCGCTCTCGCCCGGCCGTCCCCGCTTGACCGGTCCCCGCGCCGCGCCTACCGTTACCGAGCAACCGCTAGGTCGAACGGAGGGCGCCGTGCGCTTCGGAATCCCCCTCGGGCTGGTCCGGCCGGACGCCTGGCACGACCTCGCCGTAGCCGCCGACGAGCTCGGCTTCGACTCGGTGTGGCTCCCCGAGCACCTGGTGCTGGCCACCGGGGGCGGCATGCAGGGCTACCCCGGCGGGCGGGCGCCGATCCGGCCGTCCACCCCGCTCTACGACGCCCCGGTCCGGCTGGCCGCGCTGGCCGCGGCCACCCGGCGCGTCCGGCTCGGGACCGCCGTCTACCTGCTCGGGCTGCGCCACCCCCTGATCAGCGCCCGCGCCTTCGCGACCCTGGACGAGATCGCCGGCGGCCGGACCGTGCTCGGCGCCGGGGCCGGCTGGTACCGGGCCGAATGGGACGCGGTCGGCGCGCCCTTCGCGGAGCGCGGCGGCCGACTGGACGAGGCGATCGGGGTACTGCGGCGGCTGTGGAGTGAGGAGGCGGTCGCCCACGGCGGACCGCACTTCCCCTTCCCCGAGGTGGCCTTCGAGCCGAAGCCGCCCCGGCGCGCCGTACCGATCCTGATCGGCGGGGAGTCCCCGGCCGCGCTGAGCAGGGCCGCCCGCAACGACGGGTGGATCTCCATGCCCGCCCCGCCGGAGCGGGTGGCCGGCGCCGCCGCCGAACTCCGCCGGCTGCGCGCGGAGGCCGGCCGGGAGGGCGAGCCGTTCGAGGTGGTGGCGCACGCGGAGGGCGGCTGCCGCCCGGACGAGACCGCCGCCTGGACCGCGGCGGGCGTGCACACCCTGATCGTCCGCCCCTGGCGCCGGGGCCGCGACGCGCTCGCCGCCGCCGAGCGCTTCGCCCGCGACCACGGCCTCGCCCCCGGCGCCCCCTCGGACCGGGCCCGCCCCGCCCGGCCGGCCTCCTGAGCCGCCGGTCCGGCGACGGCCGGGCCGATCGCGGGTACGGCCACCAGGGGACGGGGACTCCGCCGATCACCGCCCGCCCGGCCCGCTCGCGCCTCCGAAGGCGCCACGGGCATGAGGCCTTGCGGTCCGCTGCGGCGCAGCCGCTCGGGAGCCGCCGCCCGCCTACCGCAGCGGGCGGAGAGAAGGCCCGGGCCTCGCACCGCACTGGGACGGGACGGGGCACCGGGCCGGGGGAGTGGCGGCGCGCCCGGGCCGCGCCCTTCGGGGCGGTGGCAGGACGGGGCACCGGGACCGTGAAGCCGGACGGTGCCGTGGATCGGTGGGGCGGGTGCTGCTTCATCCGAGGCGGGGAGTGAGGCGGATCGTCCGGCCGGGGGCGGGCGGTGTCGTGGCCGGGCCGCGCCCTTCGGCGCGGTGGCGGGTGCGAGAGGTGCCGGGGCCGGGGCGTGGGGCGGTGCCGTGGGCCGGTGGGGCGGGAGGCCGCTCCGTCCGGGGGAGGCGGGCGGCGGTCAGCGGGAGCGGGATGGGACGGGGGAGCTGTGGACGGTGGCCTCCGGGGCTTCGGCGGGGGTGGGGACGGTGGTCACCGAGGCGCCGCTCCATAGGGCGGCGGCGGTGAGGGCGATCCGGTCGCGCTCCGGGGTGAGGGCGTCGACGGCCACGGTGTCCGCGGGGTCGAGGCCGAGTTCGCGCTGCAGTTCCGCCCGGCGGCGGAGCAGGTCGGCGCGGGTGTGCAGCACGGTCCGCGGGCGGCCGCCGGCCGACCGGTGCTCCAGCAGGGCGCCGTCGGCCCGGCCCGCGCGGGCATCGGGCGGCGGCCCGGGGGCGCCGGAGGAGAGCGGGTCCGGCGGCGCGGCGGGGCCGGGCAGCAGCAGCTCGTCGAAGGGGGTCGTCCCCGGGACCCGGCCGAAGGCGAGCACCTGCCGGACCCGGGACCGGTCGGCCAGCCGCAGGGCGGCGCCGGCCAGCGACGCGTCGGCGATCACCATCCGGGTCTCGGTGGCGGTGAGCAGGTGGACCAGGGCGGAGGCGGGCGCGTCCGGGTGGAGCGGCAGCGCCGCGCCGTCGGCGGCCAGCACGGTGAACAGCGCCATCAGCCGGTCCGGTGAGTGCGGGCAGAGCACCGCGGTCACGTCGCCGGGGCGGGACCCCCTGATCCGCAGCCCGGCCGCGGCGCGCTCCACCGTGGAGGCGAAGACGGAACCGGGGATGCGCTGGCCGCCGGGGGCCGAGACGGCGGGGGAGAGGGCCGAGGAGCGGAGCCGGTCGAGCAGTCCGCCGGTGAGCGACCCCGCGGGGGCACCTCCGTCGGAAGCGGGGACCGGGTGGTGCCTCATGGGGTGGTGTCCCTTCGAGCGAGGTGGCTCTTGCGCCGGCCGCCCGTCCGCTCCGCGCGGCCCGTGCGGCGGCCGCGGGAGGGCGGCGCGCGGGGGACGCCCCCGCGCCGCCTGCGCCAGCCGGGCTCGTCACGCCCCCTCCACGTGGCGAGCCCGGTAGCGCCGTGTCCGCCGCCCCGGGTGCCTCCCCTCTCCGCACCCTGGGACGGGCGGTCCTCCAGCGAATCCGCGGTGCCGGAACGGGCCTCCGCTTCGCGCCCCCGAGAGGTGGCGAAGCGGGGTCGATCGGCCCGGACGGCCTCGGCCGGACTTCGCGGAGCCCCGGAGGCTCGCACCTCCAAGGCCCGCGGGGCGGCCCGCCGCCCGCCGCCGGGACGGGCGGGGAGCGCGTCCCCATGCCCCAGACACTAGCGCCTTCCCGCGCGTTTGCACATGCATCCACGTGTGCAGCTGCATATGTATTTTCTGTCCTGAGGTGTATGGGCTTTGTGCGAGTGCAGGTCAGAGGGGGTGCTACTCGGGGAGCGGAGATCTGGTGACCCACGCGGCGATCTGCTTGCGCGAGTGGAACCCGAGCTTCCGGTTGATGTTGGCGACGTGCCGCGCGACGGTCGCCGGGGTGATGAAGAGCCGCTCGGAGATCTCCCGGTTGCCCATTCCCCGCGCCACGAGGCGGGCGATCTCCCGCTCCCGCGGGGTGAGCGCGCGCCGGGTCGACCGCGGCCCCTTCCGCTCCGGCTGGCGCTGCCGGGGCAGGCGGCCGGTCTCGGTGATCCGCAGCGCCAGCCCGACGGCCTCGTCCACCGGCAGCCGGCGGCCCTCGCGCAGCAGCGAGGAGAGCGTCCCGGAGTCGATGCCGAACTCCTCGCCCTTGACCGCCGGCGGGCGCGGGGGGCGCCCGGGCTCGGCGCGCTCGCGCAGCGCCGCCGCGGCGCCGGCCAGGATGCAGCCGCCGCGGACCTCGCCGGAGCCGGCGGCGACCCGCGCGATGGAGGCGAGGCCGGCCGCGACCCCGGTCCGCTGCCCGGTGCTCTGGCTCAGCAGCAGCCCCTCGGCGAGGTAGTCGTAGGCCTGCGAGGTCGACCCGAAGGCGTGCGCGATGCGGCCCACCCCGAACAGGCAGCGGGCCAGTTCGGGGGCGGCGCCGATCTCGCGCTGGATGTCCAGCGACTCCCGGTAGCAGCGGTCCGCCACGGCGATGTCGCTCTGCCGTTCGGCCGCGGTGGCCTGGCCGATCAGCGACACCCCGACCCCCCAGCGGTGGTCCATGCCGCGCAGGATCATCAGCGCCGCGCTGTACAGCGCATCGGCCTCGGCGAAGTTCCCGTGCCGGGCGGCCAGCGCCCCCCGGGTGCTCAGCGCGATGGCCTCGTTCCACAGGTCCCCGCTCCGCCGGGCGAGCGCCAG
The DNA here is from genome assembly GCF_000341105.1 of Nocardiopsis potens DSM 45234. Taxonomy (GTDB): domain Bacteria; phylum Actinomycetota; class Actinomycetes; order Streptosporangiales; family Streptosporangiaceae; genus Nocardiopsis_A; species Nocardiopsis_A potens. The sequence continues at coordinate 116,661 of NZ_ANBB01000021.1, read as the reverse complement.
GGTCCGCTCCAGGTGCCCGGCGGCCTCCTCGGGCTCCCCGGAGCGGAGCGCGGCCAGCGCGAGCATGTTCAGCGCGGCGGCCGCGGTCGGATCGTCGCCGGCGTCCTCGGCGAGGCGCAGCGCGGTGCGCCCGTGGTGCAGGGCCGAGTCCAGGTCGCCCCGGGCCCAGGAGAGCTCGGCCGCGGTCACCGACGCGCGGGCGCGCACCGGGCCGGAGCCGCCCGGCATGGCCAGGAACCGCTCGGTCCACCCCATTCCCTCGGTGAAGTGGTAGCCGGTCCCCCAGTAGGGGCGCAGCGCGGCGCAGAGCCGCAGCCCCTCCTCGGTGTCGCGGCGCTCGGCCGTCCAGTGCAGGACGGCGCGGATGTCGTCGTACTCGACCGAGGCGAGCAGCCAGTGCGCGAACCGCTCCGCCCAGGGCATGAGCCGGCCGCCCACCGAGGAGGCGCCCATCTCCTCGGTGATGCGGAGCATGTGGTCGCGGTGGCGCAGCCGCACCGCCTCCTCCTCGCCGGCGGCGGCCAGCCGCTCCGCGGCGAAGGCGCGCACCGCACCGGGGAGGCGGTAGCGGACCCGCCCCTGGAATTCCCGGGTGAGCGCGATCAGGGACCACTCGGCCAGCGAGGAGACCAGGTCCAGCACGGCGCTCTCGGGCAGGCCCGCGTCCGGGCAGACCCGCTCGGCCGACTCCAGGGTCCAGTCGGCGAAGACCGACAGCCTGCGCAGCAGCACCCGCTCCTCCGCCCCGAGCAGGGCGTGGCTCTGCTCCAGCGCGGCGCGGAGCAGCCGGGCCCGGGGCGCGGCCCGGTCCGGTTCGGCCTCCCGGGGGCGGGGCGGTTCGGCGCCCCGCGCGCCCGGCGGGGCGCCGGACGGGTGCAGCGCCTCGGCCAGCAGGGCCTCGGCCCGGTGCACGGGCATCCGCCGCAGCCAGGCGGCGACCAGCTCCAGGGCGAGCGGGACCCCGTCCAGCGACCGGCAGATCCGGGCGGCGGCCGCGACCGCCTCCGGGTCGGCGGAGAAGTCCGGGTCGGCGGTGCGGGCCCGGTCCAGGAAGAGCCGGACGGCCTCGGCCTCGCGCGGGTCGCCCTCCTCGCCGGGCAGGGCGAGCGGCGGCACGTGCCAGACCGCCTCCCCCGGCAGCCCGATCGGGGCGTCGGCTGTGATCAGCAGGGTCACGTCGGGGCAGGACCGGGTCAGCGCGGCGCCCAGTCCGGCGGCGTCCGCGGCGGCCCGGGTGCAGTCGTCCAGGATGAGCAGCACCCGGCGGGTGCGCAGCGCGTCGCGGAGCGTCTCGGCCAGCGGGCGCCCGGTCTCCTCGGTGACGCCGACGGCCGCGGCCACCCTCGCGGCCACCTCGTGCGGGGTGGACACCCCCGACATCTCGGCCAGCCAGACCCCGTCCCGGAAGGCGGCGGTGGCGTGCGCGGCGACCTTCAGCGCCAGCCGGGTCTTGCCGACCCCGCCGACCCCGCAGAGGGTGACCACCCGGTCGGCGGCGAGCAGGCGGAGCAGGTCGCCGAGGTCGCGCTCGCGGCCGATGAAGCTGTCGGATTCCTGGGGGAGGTTCTGCCGCGCGGGCGCGGTTCGAGGTGCCATGGCCATCACGCGATCAGGCGGTCGGGGGCCGCTCTCACCTTGCCTGAGGGTAAGGGCGTTACCTGTGGGTCGGAGGGACGGGGATCGTGTGCGGCAGGTTCCCGGCCGAGGAGGCCCGGGGGCGCCGGGATGTCGGTCAGCTGGGGGTCCGGTAAGGGTTCCATGACGGTCGTCTGCAGGGCTCTGTGCTCTGTTCTTAGTAGGTGGGTCGCGGTCGTGCAAGCGATACGGCGGAATCGGAGGCGATCCGGCGTAATCACAAGGAGTGCGGGTGTATGCGCGTTGTGCGCCCGCCCGGGTCAGGGGGCGAGGCCGTTGCGCTGCACCCACTCGGCGAGCTGGGTGCGCGAGGTGAACAGCAGCTTCTGGAAGATGTTGGCGATGTGCCGGGCGGCGGTCGCCTGGCTGATGGTGAGCCGCTCGGCGATCTCCCGGTTGGACAGGCCCTTGCTGACCAGCACCGATATCTCCCTCTCCCGGCGGGTGAGCAGGGAGGGCAGCGCCCTGCGCGGGGTCGGGAAGAAGAGGGCGCGCTCCACCACCTGCTCCAGCGGCAGTGTGCGCCAGGAATTCCAGGCCTCCTCCGCGGCCTCCTCGGACAGGACCGCCGCCGCCTCGGCGCGGATCGCCTCGGCGTGCGGCGCGACCAGGCCCAGCGAGGCGCGGAGCGCGGCCCCGGCGCCGGCCAGCGAGGCGGCCCGCTCCGGCTGCTCCTCGGCGGCGGCGAGCCCGCCGAGCGCCTCCAGCGCGCGGGCCACCGCCAGCCTGCGCCCGCTGGCGACGCTCAGCCGCAGGCAGCAGGAGAGGCGGCGGCGGGCGCCGGAGACGTCGCCCCGGGCCAGGTCCAGGTAGCCCAGGCCGGCGGTGCAGCGCGCGATGTCGGGCAGCAGCTCCATCTCGATGAAGACGTTCAGCGCCTCGCCCAGCTGCCGGGCGGCGGCCTCCATGTCGCCCCGGCGGGTGGAGACCACGCCCAGCGCGTTGAGGCAGCGGGCCACGCACCAGCGGTCGCCCATCTCCTGGCCGATCGCGATGCCGCGGGTCAGGAAGACCTCGGAGGAGTCGAAGTCGCCGCGCGAGCGCGCGATCTGGGAGAGCGCGCCCAGCGAGCAGATCTCGGTGAGCCGCTCCCCGGAGGCGATCGCCAGCCGCAGCGCCCGGCGGCCGTGCCGCAGCGCCTCGGCGCCGTCCCCCCGGCGCAGCGAGGCCATCGCCAGGGTGGTGTGCGCGATGCCCTGCGCCGGGTCGTCGCAGGCCAGCGCGGCCTGCAGGGCCTCCTGGGCGGCGGAGGCGGCGCCCTGCGGCCCGTCCAGCGGCAGGAGCATCTCGGAGCGGACCGCTGCGGCCCGGGCGCGCACCGGGGTGCGCGCGGCGGGCACCGCGAGCAGCCGCTCCAGCCGGGTGCGGGCCTGGGTCTGCAGGCCGCGCACGAACCAGTGGAAGCGCAGCGCGACGCAGATCCGCAGCCCCTCCTGGACCAGGCCGAGCGGCACCGCCCGGTCCAGCATCTGCAGGGTGTTCTCCAGGCACCGGTCGAGCATGCGGATGGTGAGCATCCGCTCGTCCCAGTCGACCCGGCCGGTGAGGTGGGCCGCGAGCCCCTCCAGGTAGGGCGCCGCGGTGGTCAGCATCCGCCGCCAGACCTCGTCCTCCTCGCCGGCCTCGGCGAGCCGCTCCGCGGCGAAGGCGCGCACCGTCTCGGTCATCCGGTAGGTCACCGCGCCGTCCTCGTGCACGTCCGCGGTGACCAGCGACTTGTCCACCAGGGCGGCGTGCACCCGGTCGGCGCTCCCGGCGGGGAGCTCGCGGAAGCCGCACACCGGGCCCACCTTGTCCGCGGTCCAGATGCAGAACACCGCCAGGCGGCGGAAGAGCACCCGCTCCTCCGGAGAGAGCAGGTCGTGGCTCCACTCCAGGGCGGCGCGCATGGTGCGCTGCCGGGGCGGCAGGCCGTCCGCGCCGGCGGCGAGCAGCCGGAACCGGTCGTCCAGCCGCTCCAGCACCTGCTCGGCGCTGAGCACCCGGATCCGGGCCGCCGCCAGCTCCAGGGCGAGCGGGACGCCCTCCAGCATCCGGCAGATGCGCAGCACCGCCTCGGTGTTGCCGGGGGTCAGCCTGAAGCCGGGCCGGGCCGCGGTGGCGCGCTCGACGAAGAGCCGGACCGCCTCGTGCCGCACCGCCTCCTCGGGGGAGCAGGCGGGCTCGGGCCGGGGCTCCCCGGACGGGGAGGGCGAGGGGGACGGCGGCAGGGCGAGCGGGGGGACCCGCCAGACGACCTCGCGCCCGACCCGCAGCGGCTCCCGCCCGGTGGCCAGGATGTGCAGCCGCGGGCAGGCGGCGAGCAGCTCCTCGCAGAGCCCGCCCAGGGCGGGGGTGAGGTGCTCGCAGGTGTCCAGTAGGAGCAGCACGGAGCGGGAGCGCAGCGCCATCGCCACCGATTCCACGGCGGAGGCGCCCGCGGCCTCGGGGACGCCGAGCGCGTGCCCGATCGCGGCGGTCGCCTGGTCCCGGGTGGAGACCCGGCTCAGGTCGACGAAGCGGGCGCCGTGCTCGAAAGCGGGCAGGGCGGCCTCGGCGACGCGGACGGCGAGCAGGGTCTTGCCGATGCCCCCCGCCCCGACGAGCGATACCGAGCGCGAGTTCCGGACGATCCGGAGGAGGTCGGCGATGTCCCGCTCGCGGCCGATGGGGGCGGCGGACAAGGGCAGGTTATGGCGGGGGTCTGACATGGCCTCGTTCACACTGGGGCGACCGCGACGGGAGGACGTCGCGGGCCGCGGCGGCGGCCTGTTCCGTCCCGGCGCCAAGTCTTCCACGGGGCGCGGTCGGTGTTCGCGGATTGGCCGGTTCCGGCACCCGCGGAGGAAAAACCACTGGTGGGAGCGGGGAGGCCGCTACTCCGGCGGAATGATCTGCTACCAGGGGTAGCGGCTGTTCCGCCGAAACGGCGCCCTCGGCGTCGCGGCCCTGTCAGAGCGCTTGCCGTCAAATGGCCGCTGCGCCCATCGCAACGAGGAACCGTTGCAACGAGGAAAACGAGGAACTCAGGGAGGGGGAGAGGCTGGAGGTGCCCCGCCCGGGCGCGGCGCCTCACAGGGTGAGGGTTCGAGCGGGCGGCGAAGGCCGGCAGGGGGACCGGTCGGCCGGTCGGTCGGGTGCGGCGCCTCACGGGGTGAGGTTCAAACGGGCGGCGACGGCGGGAGGGGGACCGGCTGGTCGGTCGGGTGCGGCGCCCCGCAGAGCGAAGGTCCAAACCGGAACCGACGGCGGCGGTAGGGGCGGGGCGGAGGCGGTCGCCCGGGCGCGGCGCCTCACCGAGCGAGGGCTCAAGCAGGCGGCGAAGGCCGGCAGGGGGACCGGTCGGCCGGTCGGTCGGGTGCGGCGCTCCGCAGAGTGAAGGTCAAGACGGGCAGCGAGGGCGGGAGGGGGCGGGGCGGTGCTAGTGAAGGGGGCGGGACGCTCGCCCTGGCCTACCTGGGGGTCTTATCCCTATATGCCTGGTTCGCGGCGGGGAACGGGCGGGGGTGGAGGCGCCCTGCGCACCTCCGCAGCACTCCGATTACATCTACCAGCGAGTAGTGAGCCTCGAAGTCCCCACCGCCCCCTCGCCGGTTACCCGGAGTGGCCAAACAAGGCCTCCCGGGAGAACAAAAGCGACATCCCGCCCCTGCCCTCCGCCCTCCCCGGGTTCCGGCCCCTTGCATCCCGGCCTTCCGGGCGGCTCGAACCCCCGAACATCGGCTCGAACGGCCCCAACCGGGCTGCCAAGGGGCCGATCCGGCCCGGGATGCGCGCCCGGGAATCACCGGGGTGCTCTCGCGGTGCGCAGGGCACCCCACCTCGCCATCACCCTGTGTATTCACCCAGGTCAGAGAGGGGTAGCGGTTTCCAGGCGGCCGGCCCCGGCGCCCGGGGCGACGCGGGCACGGCGAACCCGCCACCCCGGACCACCTCTGCCGCCCCGACCCGCCCCGCCGCGCCCGACCGACCGGCCGGTCCCCCACCGCCCCCTCGCCGCCCGCTTGAACCCTCACCCCGTGAGGCGCCGCGCCCGGGCGACTACCCTCGCCCCGCCCCCACCGCCGCCGTCGCCGCCCGCCTGAACCTGCACTTCGTGAGGCGCCGCGCCCGACCGGCCGACCGGTGCCCACTGCTGTCTTCGCTGCCTGCTTGAACCTTCGCTCTGCGGGGCGCCGCGCTCGGGTGAGGCGCCCGGCCCCGCCCCTACCGCTGCCGTCGGTGCCGGTTTGGACCTTCGCTCCGCGGGGCGCCGCGCTCGGGTGAGGCGCCCGGCCCCGCCCCTACCGCTGCCGTCGGTGCCGGTTTGGACCTTCGCTCCGCGGGGCGCCGCGCCTGACCGACCAGCCGGTCCCTGCCGCCGCCTTCGCTGCCCGCCTGGACCCCGGCCCCGCGGGGCGCCGTGCCTGACCGGCCGGCCGGTCCCGCCTCAGCCGGCGGCGGGCCGCTCCCAGGCGGCCGGGTCGGCCTCGTACTGCTCGCCGCTGCCCATGTCCTTGACCTCGTGCGGCTTGCCGTCGTCGAACGGGGGGAACCAGACGAAGGGGATGCCCTTCTTCGAGGCGTACTGCACCTGCTTGCCCACCTTGGAGGCCTGGTGGAAGACCTCGGTGTTGAAGCCGCGCTCGCGGAGCAGCGCGCCGGTGCGCAGCGCCTCGCCGCGGCGCTCGTCGGAGGGGACGACGACCAGCACGTCGGTCGGGCAGGTCCGCCCGCCGGCCAGCCGCCCCTCGGCGACGAGCTTGGCGAAGATGCGGGTCAGCCCGATCGAGATGCCCACGCCGGGCAGCCGCCGCCGGATGAACTGGCCGGCCAGGTTCTCGTAGCGGCCACCGGCCACGATGCTGCCGTAGTCGGGGTCGTCGTCGAAGGCGGCCTCGTAGACGGTGCCGGTGTAGTAGTCCAGGCCGCGCGCGATGGACAGGTCGGCCAGCACGCCGCCCTCCAGGTCGGCCAGCGAGTCCAGGACGAAGCCGAGCTCCTCCAGGCCCTCGGCGAGCAGCTCGGACCGGATGCCGAGCTTGCGGACGGCGTCGACCACCGAGCGGTCCGCGCCGCGGATCCGGGCCAGCTCCAGGCAGGTGTCGGCCTGCGCGGAGGTGAGACCGGCCTCCTCGGTGAGGATGAGGCGGACGCCGTCGTCGCCGATCTTGTGCAGCTTGTCCACGGCGCGGATGACCGCCATCGGGTCGGCGGCGCCGATCCCCTCGTAGCAGCCCTGCAGCACCTTGCGGTTGTTGATGCCGATGGTCCAGGCGGGCAGGTCCAGCCCGGACAGCACCTCGTGCGCGATCCGCGGCACCTCGGCGTCGAAGTGCAGCGGCACGCTGTCGACGTTGATCACGTCGATGTCGCACTGGGTGAATTCGCGGTAGCGGCCCTCCTGCGGGCGCTCGCCGCGCCAGACCCGCTGCATCTGGTACCGCTTGAACGGGAAGACCAGGTCGTTGAAGTGCTGGGCGACGTAGCGGGCGAACGGGACCGTCAGGTCGAAGTGCAGGCCCAGGCGGGCCTCGGAGTCGTCGCCGTCGTCGTGCACCCGGTGCAGCGTGTAGACCTCCTTGGAGGTCTCGCCCTTGGCCATCAGGACGTCCAGGTTCTCCACCGAGGGCGTCTCGACCGAGGCGAACCCGTAGCGCTCGAACCCCGCCCGGATATGGTCCAGCCAGCGCTGCTCCACGGACCGGGTCTCCGGCAGCCACTCGGGGAAGCCGCTGATGGGGGTCGGGCGGATGACGCGCTGATCGGACATCGGTTCGGTTGGCTCCTTCGGCCGGTACGGGACTGCGACCAATGGTAGGGCCTGCGCCGCGGTGCGGCCGAACCGGCGGAGGCGGGCGTACGGGGGCGGAACGGCACGTCACCGCCGGTGCGCGCGCGGTCCGCCCGGGAAGTCCCGGAACGGGGGGCGGGCGTCGTGCCGCGGCGGCCCCGGGGGCGGCGGGCGGCCCTGCGCGGGCGGCCGCGCCGAGACGCCGCCACCGGCCCACATGGACGGAGAGTGGGCCGGTGGGGCCACCGGGCATCGGAGGGCGGCGGGCGGAGTGCTCCGCCCGGTCGTCGCCCCGTGCGACGGTGAGGACCGTCCTTGCGGGTGTCCGTGCGATACCGCTGTGCCAGGAATGCGATCGCCGGCGCCGCGTCGAAGGCCTCACTACCACGGTAGACCCCCGGAGGCGGTCCCGGACAGCATTCCCGGCGGCCGAAATGGGCCGCTCACAATGTCGTAAAGTCCGCGTGCCGCCGGGGTTCCGGAGGGGTAGAGGCCCCGGTGTCCGCGCACATCCGAGCCGGACCCGCGTAAACATCCGGCATTCTAGGTGATCGTCATATTTCGGGCATGGATCGCGGAGGGCCGCTGATGAAGCCGATCTGGAAGCTCTACGGCGACGGCGGCGCCCCGCCCCCCGGAGAGGTCGTCGCGCCGGGCGAGCGGCTGTCCTGGGGGCGCACCGCCGGGCTGGGCGCCCAGCACGTGGTGGCGATGTTCGGGGCGACCTTCGTCTTCCCGCTGATGATGGGGCTCGACCCCAACCTGGCGATCATGATGTCCGGGCTGGCCACCATCCTGTTCCTGCTCATCGTGCGGAACCGGATCCCCAGCTACCTCGGGTCCAGCGCCTCCTTCGTCGGCGCGGCCGCGCTCATCTCGCCGGGCGGTGCGAACCCGGCGCTGGTCACCGGTGCGGTGTGCGTCGCGGGGATCGTGCTGGCGCTGTCCGGCTGGGCGATCCACCTGATCGGGCCCAAGGCGGTGCTGGCGGCCTTCCCGCCGGCGGTCACCGGCGCGGTGGTCATGCTCATCGGGTTCAACCTGGCCCCGGTCGTCGCGGACAGCTACTGGCCCTTCGACCAGTGGATCGGCCTGGCCACCATGGCCTTCGTCATCCTGGCGACGGTGCTGCTGCGCGGGTTCGCCGGGCGCATCGCGATCCTGCTCGGCCTGGTGTTCGGCTTCGCGCTGTCCTGGCTGGCCGACCTCCTGGCCGGCCCGGCGGCGCTGCCGGACGGCGGCACCGCGCCGCGCGTCGACCTGTCCGCGGTGGGCGAGGCGGCCTGGTTCGGCCTGCCCGAGCTGCACGCCCCGGAGTTCCAGGTCTCCGCCGCGCTGGTCGCGCTGCCCGCGGTGATCGCGCTGATCGCGGAGAACGCCGGGCACGTCAAGGCGGTCCAGGAGATGACCGGCGACGACCTCGACCCCTACATGGGGCGGGCCATCGCCGCCGACGGCATCGCCACCGCGCTGTCCAGCGCCGTCGGCGGCGCCCCCACCACCACCTACGCGGAGAACATCGGGGTGATGGCGGCGACCCGGGTCTACTCCACCGCCGCCTACTACGCCGCCGCGCTGGCCGCGATCCTGTTCGGCCTCTGCCCGAAGTTCGGCGCCCTGGTGGCGGCCGTCCCCGAAGGCGTGCTCGGCGGCATCACCGTGGTGCTCTACGGGATGATCGGGCTGCTCGGCGCGAAGATCTGGGTGGAGAACCGGGTCGACTTCGGCAACCCGGTGGTGCTGGTCCCGCTCGCCGCCGGGCTCATCGCCGGCATCGGCGGGGTGCGGCTGGAGTTCACCGAGGCGTTCGCGGTCGAGGGGATCGCGCTGGGCACCTTCATCACGCTGGCCGGCTACCACCTGCTGTACCGGCTGGCCCCGGAGTCGATGCGGCCCCGCCCGGCCGGCCCGGCCGAGGTGCCCGCGCAGGGCGCCGGGACGGTGCTGGGCACCGGGTCCGACGCGGTGCGCGCCGAGGACGCGGAGCCGGGGCGGGGAGCCCCGGACGCCCCCGGACCGGAGTCCGGCGGGGAGGCGGACCCGGAGCGGCCCTAGCGGGAGGGCCCCGCCGCGGCGGTCCGGCGCCGTTCCGAAGCCGGTCGGGACGGCGCCGGCGCCGGGACCGCCGGGCCGGAGGAGGCCGGGACCGCCGGGCCGGAGGAGTAGGGGTGTTCGTCCCCTCCCGGCCAGGCGTTTCCGTCCAACTCGCTCATCCGGTCACACAGCGCGACCCGACGGTGCTAGGTTCACTGGAAGGTCTTCTGCGCGCAGTCGTGGGGACCGTATCCCTTTTGTGGCGGGCTATCCCGGTTCCTCGCGGTCCCGCCGCAACCCGGAGTCGTGAGGACCTGAAGACGCAGTGAACGAGTCACCGAAGCTCTCTACGAAGATCATCGTCGCCGGCGGGTTCGGTGTCGGCAAGACGACGTTCGTGGGCGCCATCTCGGAGATCCCGCCGGTGCGTACCGAGGCCGCGGTCTCCGCGGCGAGCGCCGGAATCGACGACCTGTCGCAGACCCCGGACAAGACCAGCACCACCGTCGCCATGGACTTCGGCCGCATCTCGCTCGACACCGACCTGGTGCTCTACCTGTTCGGCACCCCCGGCCAGCAGCGCTTCTGGTTCATGTGGGACGACCTGGTCCGCGGCGCCCTGGGCGCGGTCATCCTGGTCGACGTCCGCCGCCTGGAGGACTCCTTCCAGGCCATCGACTACTTCGAGAAGCAGTACCGGCTGCCGTTCCTCATCGCGGTCAACGACTTCGCCCAGGAGGGCGGCTCCGGCTACACCGACCAGGAGCTGCGCGACGCCCTCGACCTGGAGGACGGCGTGCCCATCGTGCACTGCGACGCCCGCGAGCGGCAGTCCGTGCTGGACACCCTGGTGGTCCTGGTCAAGCGGGCGATGGCGGTGGAGGCGCGGCAGAGCGCCCAGCTCGTCACCTGAGCCGGACCCCGGGCGGCGCCCGGTCCGCGCCGGGGCGGCGCGGACCGGGCGCCGCCGCGCCTCCGGCCGCGCCGCTACTCGCGCACCCCGGTGAGCGAGGCCGAGCGGCGCAGCACCGCGCGGGCCGGCAGCACCGCCGAGGGCAGCGCGATCGCCGCGCACACCCCGGTCAGCGCGAGCAGCGGCCCCCAGGGGACGGCCAGCGGGAGCCCGTCCACCCCGGCGGAGAGCGCCCGGTGCAGCACCGCGAGCACCCCGATCACCACCCCCCAGGCGAGCAGCGCCCCCAGCGCGACCACGGCCGCCGCCTCCGCGGCCACCATCCGCAGCACCTGCCCGCCGGTGGCCCCGGCCAGGCGCAGCGCGCCCAGGTCCCGGGCCCGGTCCGAGGCCGACATGACCAGCGTGTTGGCGATGGCCAGGCAGGAGCAGAACAGGCCCATGCCCAGCACCAGCCCGCCCAGCACCGCCACCATCCGGTCGTTCTCCTGCCGGCCGGGCTCCACCTCGCCGACCGCGTCCACCCGGGCGGCGGCGCCGCCGAGCGCCTCCTCCAGCGCCCCGCGCAGCTCCTCGGGGCCGGTGCCGGGGCCGGCCGAGGCGTAGAGGAAGGTCGCCCCCGGCCCCTCCGGCCCGGCCGCCGCGGCGGCCTCGGCGACCGCGGAACCGGGCGGCACCGCCGCGTAGCTCGTCGCGTTCCAGTTCCCCTCGGCCAGCACGCCCCGCACCCGCAGCTCCGCGCGGGCCCCGCCCGGCAGCCGCACCTCGACCCGGTCCCCTACGTCCAGGCCGGTCTCCGCGGCGGCCAGGGGGTCCAGCACCAGGCCGCCCTCGTCCAGGTCGGACAGCGAGCCCCGGACCGCGGGCGGGTCGATCGCCCGGGCGAGGGCGCCCGGCTCGGCGAAGGCCACCGGGGCGGAGACCGGGCCGAGCCCGGCCTCGGCCACGTCCAGCACCGCGAGCTCGGCCCCGGGCACCGCGCGCAGCCGGTCCACCGTCCCGCCGGAGAGCCCGCCGGGGCCGGTCGCCGTCACCACCAGGTCGGCCGAGGTCCACTCCGCGGTGGCGCGGGCCATGGACGCCGAGGTGAGCGAGACCGCCCCGGCGAGCACCCCGGACAGGCCCACGGTGAGCAGCACCGGGGCGCACAGCGACGCGGTGCGCCGCACCGCGGTCCGCATGTTCTCCCGCACCACCAGGGCCCCGGCGCCCGGCAGCAGCGCGGCGGGCAGGGCGAGCGCGGCGGCCACCGGCGGCACCACCACCGGGGCGAGGAACGCCGCGGCCACGATGGAGACCATGCCCAGGGCCATGGTGAGCGGGACGGCGCCGTCGCCGGTCGCGTTCACCAGCCCGTACCCGGCGAGCACCGCCAGCCCGGTGGCGCCCAGGCCGAGCACCCAGCGGCCGAGGGTCATCGCGCCGGTGTCCACCGAGGCCTCGCGGAGCGCCTCGATCGGCCGGATCCGCCGGATCCTGCGGGCCGGGCCCCACACCCCGGCCAGCGCCACGGCGGTGCCGGTGCACGCGGCGAGGGCCATCGGCACCGCCTCGTAGCGCACCTCCGGCACGCCGGGCGCGATGCCGGCGGCGTGCATCAGGCGCAGCAACCCCTCGGCGAGCGGGAGGCTCAGCGCGCACCCGGCCGCCCCGCCCACCGCCGCGACCAGCAGCGCCTCGCCGTACAGCACCGCCCGCACCCGGACCGGCCCGGCGCCGAGCGAGCGCAGCAGCGCGAACTCCCGGCGCCGCTGGGCCACCGAGTAGGCGAACGTGGAGGCGATCACGAACACCGAGACGAACGTGGTGATCAGCATCGTCATGCCGAGCAGGTTGAGCGCGCCGGAGAAGTCGCGGCCGTCCCGCCCGGCGGCCTGCATGGTCAGCCCCACCGCGGAGATCTGCGCGGCGCCCAGGGCGATGATCAGCAGCGAGCCGGCGAACGACGGCCACCGGTCGCGCAGGGTCCGCACCGCGATCCAGATCACCGGGAGCCCCCGGCCGGTGCGGCGGCCGCGCCGGCGCCCCGCTCCAGGCCCGCCAGCCGGGCGGCGACCTCCTCGGGGGAGGGCGCGTCCACCGCGTCCACGAGCCGGCCGTCGGCCAGGAACAGCACCCGGTCGGCGTAGGAGGCGGCCACCGGGTCATGGGTGACCATGACGACGGTGCGCGGCCGCGCACCGCCCGCCCCGGCGAAGCCGCGCAGCAGCCGCAGCACGGTGCGCGAGGATGTGCTGTCCAGCGCGCCGGTGGGCTCGTCGGCGAAGAGCACCTCGGGGGAGGTGATCAGCGCCCGCGCGATCGCCACCCGCTGCTGCTGGCCGCCGGAGAGCTGGGCGGGCCGGTGCCGCTCCCTGCCCTCCAGGCCCACCTCGGCCAGGGCGGCGCGGATCGCGGCGCGCCCCGGCCGGCGGCCGGCCAGCCGCAGCGGCAGCCCGGCGTTCTGCTCGGCGGTCAGCGAGGAGACCAGGTTGAAGGCCTGGAAGACGAACCCGATCCGGTCCCGGCGGAGCAGGGTCAGCCGCCGCTCCGGCAGCGCGGCCAGGTCGCTCCCGGCCACCTCGACCCGGCCCGAGGAGGGCCGCTCCAGCCCCGCCGCGCAGTGCAGCAGGGTCGACTTCCCGGACCCGGAAGGGCCCATGACGGCGGTGAAGGAGCCGGCGGGGAACCCGGCGGAGACCGCGTCCAGCGCGATCACCCGCCCCTCGCCCGCCCCGTAGGCCCGGGTGACGGCGTCCAGCCGCACGGCGTACTCGATCAGCATGCACCGATCACACCGCGGGCGGGGCGGCCCGGTCACTGCGTCCAGGGCGAGGATCCGGGTGGGGCGGGCCCTACCCCGGCGCGTCCCCCACGCGTTGCAGAGTGGAGGTGCGCCGGATGTGCCGGAACACACACCGGGTCCGGCGCGTTAGTCTTGCGTGGTGTTCGGACGAATGGCGGAGAGCGTCCGCAGGCTGCTGGGCAAGCCCGGTGCCGTGGACATCAGGCCCTATACCAAGCTGCTGGAACCCATCGAGGCCCGGGAAGAGGACCTGCGGGCTCTGGACGACGCGGAGCTCACCGCGAAGGCCGCCGAACTCGGCGACGCGGAACTCCCCTACGAGCGCGCCGACCTGATCGAGCTGTGCGCCGTCGGGCGCGAGGCCGCCCGCCGCGCGCTCGGCGAGCGGCCCTTCGACGTCCAGCTGCTCGGCGTCATGGCGCTGCTGGACGGCCACGTCGCGGAGATGGCCACCGGCGAGGGCAAGACCCTGACCGGTGCGCTGGCCGCCGCCGGGTTCGCGCTGCGCGGCAAGCGGGTGCACGTGCTCAGCGTCAACGACTACCTGGCCCGGCGCGACGCCGAGTGGATGCGGCCCCTCTACGACCTGCTGGGCGTGGCGCCCTCCTGGGTCACCGAGGAGTCCGCGCCGGAGGAGCGGCGCATCGCCTACACCGCCGACGTCACCTACGCCTCGGTCAGCGAGGTCGGCTTCGACGTGCTGCGCGACCGGATGGTCACCGACGCCGCCGACCGGGTGCTGCCCGAGCCCGAGGTGGCCATCGTGGACGAGGCCGACTCGGTGCTGGTCGACGAGGCGCGGGTGCCGCTGGTGCTGGCCGGCGCGGCCGAGGCCGCGGCGGCCGACCTGGAGATGGCCGAGGTGGTCAGGACCCTCAAGCCCCGGCTGCACTACGAGATCGACGAGGAGGGCCGCAACGTCCAGCTCACCGAGGACGGCATCGACGAGGTGGAGAAGCGCCTCGGCGGCATCGACCTCTACGACGAGGACGACGTCTCGGTGCTGCCGCGGGTGAACCTCGCGCTCCACGCCCACGTGCTCCTCAAGCGGGACGTGCACTACGTCGTCCGGGACGGCGAGGTGCGGCTGATCAACGAGTCCCGCGGCCGCATCGCGCTGCTGCAGCGCTGGCCGGACGGCCTGCAGGCCGCGGTCGAGGCCAAGGAGAAGGTCGACGTCTCCGAGACCGGCGAGGTGCTGGACTCCATCACGGTGCAGGCCCTGGTGGTGCGCTACCCGACGCTGGGCGGCATGACCGGCACCGCGATGGCCGTCGCCGAGCAGCTGCGCGAGTTCTACGGGCTGGAGGTCGCGCAGATCCCCTCCAACAAGCCGTGCGTCCGCGAGGACGAGGCGGACCGCCTCTACGCCACCCTGGAGGAGAAGGAGGACGCGGTCGTCGCCGAGGTGGCCGAGGTGCACGCCACCGGCCGCCCGCTGCTCATCGGCACCCAGGACGTCGCCGAGTCCGAGCGGCTGGCCAAGCGCCTGGAGGGCGAGGGGCTGACCTGCTCGGTGCTGAACGCCAAGAACGACGCCGATGAGGCGGCGATCATCGCCGAGGCCGGCGAGTACGGCGCGATCACCGTCTCCACCCAGATGGCCGGCCGGGGCACCGACATCCGGCTCGGCGGCAGCGACATGGCCGACCGGGACCGGGTGGTGGAGGCCGGCGGCCTGTACGTGCTGGGCTACGGCCGCTACCCGAGCAGCCGGCTGGACGACCAGCTCCGCGGCCGCGCCGGGCGCCAGGGCGACCCGGGCAAGTCGGTGTTCTTCGTCAGCCTCGACGACGACCTGGTCACCGCGAACGTCGCGGACACCTCCGGCTACACCGCCGACGCCGAGGGGCGGGTCGCCGACCCCACCTGGCTGGGTACGGTCGACCACGCCCAGCGGGTCTCCGAGGGCCAGCTGCTGGAGGTGCACCGCAACACCTGGCGCTACAACCAGCTCATCGACGTCCAGCGCGGCGTGGTCCTGGAGCACCGCGAGGCCGTGCTCACCCAGGGCCTCGGCGACCGGCAGCTGGCCCTGGACTGCGCCCGGCACCACGCCGACCTCATCGACGACGTGGAGGCCGGCGGCGGCGACGGAGAGGCGGAGGTCGCCCGGGCGGCCCGGCTCATCACCCTGTACCACCTGGACCGCGGCTGGACCGACCACAACGCCTTCCTCGCCGAGCTCCGGGAAGGCATCCACCTGCGCTTCCTCGGCCGGCGGGACCCGCTGGACGAGTTCAACCGGGACGCCGTCCCCGCCTTCAAGGGCTTCCTGGACGGCGCCCGGGCCAGGGCCGCCGAGACCTTCGCCGACACCGAGGCCGCCGACGGCGGGATCGACGTCTCCACCGCCGGGGTGAAGCGCCCCTCGATGACCTGGACCTACATGGTCCACGACCACCCCTTCTCCTCCGACCTGGAGACCGTCGTCGGCCGGCTCAAGGGCAAGGGCGGCGGCGCCTGACCCGCCGGGGTGGGGCCCGCCCTACCCCGGGAGCGGGGCCAGGGCGATTCCGCGCCGGGCCCGCCCGGCAATAGCGTTGTGCCGTGGAAGAACACGGAGTGCGGACGGCCGCCGCGGGCGCGGACCGGCGCGGCGCGGCGGGCGGGCCCCCGGGCGCGCGGCCGCGGACCATGCTGCAGGCCCTGGGCGCCCGCCGGTTCCTGATCGGCGCGTGGCCCTGGCGGGCGCTGGTGCACCTGGCCACCACGCCGCTGTCCGCCCTCTTCTTCGGTGTGCCGCTGTTCGTCCTGACCCTGCCGCTCTACCTGCCGGCCTTCCTGGTGGCGGAGGCCGCGGACGGACTGGCGGCCGCGCCGTCCGCGGGGACCGTGCTGGCGCTGCTGGCCTCCGGGGTCGTGCTGACGGCGGTCTTCGGCCCGCTGATGGCGCTGCCCGCCGGGCGGCTGGAGCGGTTCCGGCTGTGGCTGGTGGACGAGCGCGACCCGGGGACGGGGCACCGGTCCCCGGCCGAGCCCGGTCTGTGGGCCTGGGCCCGGCTCCGCTACACCGAGTCGGCGACCTGGGCGGAGCTGGCGCTGCTGGTGCTCACCGCGGCGCTGTTCACCCCGCTCTCCCTGGGGCTGGCCGCGCTCGGAATGCTCTCCGTGATGCTGCTGGCCGCCCCGCTGCTCGCCTCGGAAGAGGTGCCGATGAGCGTCGGCCCGGTGCGGGTCGAGGGCGCCGCGGAGGCCGTGCCGCTGCTACCGGTCGGCGTGCTCATGCTGGTCGCCGCGGTGTACGCGGCCGGCGTCCTGACCGGGGCGCACGGGGTGCTGGCCAGGGCGCTGCTGCGCGACCGGGGCACCGCCGAGCTGCGCGCGGACCTCACCGAGGTGACCCGGTCGCGGGCCCGGCTGGTGGACGCCTTCGAGTCGGAGCGCCGGCGGATCGAGCGGGACCTGCACGACGGCGCCCAGCAGCGGCTGGTCGCGCTCTCCATGCAGCTCGGCCTGGCCCGGCTGGACCTGCCCGCGGACTCGCCGGCGGCGCGCAGCGTCGCCGAGGCCCAGGAGCAGGCCAAGCGGGCCATCGCCGAGCTGCGCGAGCTGATCCGGGGCATCCACCCGCAGGTCCTCACCGACCGCGGGCTGGCCGCCGCCCTGCCGGAGCTGGCCGACCGCAGCCCGGTCCCGGTCGAGGTCGCCGCCGTCCCCGAGGAGCGGTTCCCGGACCACATCGAGGGCACCGCCTATTTCGTGGTCTCCGAGGCCCTGGCCAACGTCGCCAAGCACAGCGGCGCGGCCCGGGCCGAACTGTCCGTGCGGCGCGAGGGCGGCGCCCTGGTGGTCGACGTGACCGACGACGGCCGCGGCGGCGCCGACCCGGCGAACGGGACCGGCCTGACCGGCCTGGCCGACCGGGTGGCCGTGATGGACGGGAGAATGCTGCTGTCCAGCCCGCCCGGCGGGCCGACCGTCGTGAGAGTGGAGTTGCCGTGTCAGTAGAGGCCCCCGCCGTCCGCACCGTCCTGGCCGAGGACGGGGTCCTGCTCCGGGAGGGCCTGGCCGGGCTGCTGGAGCGGTTCGGCTTCGAGGTGGCGGCGGCCGTCGGCGACGCCGGCGCGCTGGCCGCCGCGGTCGCCGAGCACCGCCCCCGGCTGGTGGTCACCGACATCCGGATGCCGCCCGGCTTCACCGACGAGGGGCTGCGGGCCGCCGTGGCGCTGCGCCGCGAGCACCCGGGCCTGGCGGTCGTCGCGCTGAGCCAGTACGTGGAGCAGAGCTACGCCGCCGACCTGCTCGACTCCGAGGGCGGCCGGGGCGTCGGCTACCTGCTCAAGGAGCGCGTCGCCGACGTGCAGGAGTTCGTCGGCCAGCTGCGCAGGGTGCTGGACGGCGGCACCGTGGTCGACCCCGAGGTGGTCCGCCAGCTGCTCCGCCGCAACCGGGATCCGCTGTCCCGCCTCTCCGAGCGGGAGCGGGAGGTGCTGGGCGAGATCGCCGAGGGCCACTCCAACGCGGCCATCGCGGGCCGGCTGCACGTGAGCGAGGCGGCGGTGGGCAAGCACATCGGCAACATCCTGGCCAAGCTGGACCTGCCGCCCTCCGACGACGTGCACCGGCGGGTGATGGCGGTCCTGGCCTACCTGAGGTCGGGCGCGGACCGGCGGTGAGCGCGGCCGAGTCGAGCGCGGCCGCTCCGCGGTTCCGGAGGGGCCGGAGGGGATAGGCGGGGAGCATCCGGGAAGCCGGTGCTTCAGGACGAAAGTCCCCAGCCGGAACTCTCGCGCGAGATGCGACATATCGGGCGGGAAAACGCCGTGCGAGGTCATATGCAATTGCATTTCGGGGCGGTAAAGTTCGGAGAATCCCCTCGGGAGCGGTCGAAATGGCGGCCGCGCCTTCTCTGCCGAGGGGCGGATCTGGCCGGAGGACGGAGACGGGGTCGGCGTGGCTCACGAGGTCGGAGCGGAGGAGAAGGTCACCTACGGGCGCAACGACCGCTTCGATGGCGGTCCGGTCGGAGGCGGCCGGTTCTGGGTGGACGAGGAGGGCCGCCCCACGGCGAGGATCGGGGGCCCGCAGGAATGGCACCCCACCGGAATGCTGGACGTCCGCGTCGGGGACACGTTCAGCGTCGGCGGGCAGACGTGGAAAATCACCGACATCCGCGAGGCGGAGACATCGGACGCCTATCTTCTCTGCGTCCGGATCAGCTGAAATAACGGACCACCGGATTTCCGTCCGGAAATCCGCCCCCGGCACCCGGCAGGGCGATGCTCTTGACGTCGCGGCCCCATCAGAGCGCCTTGATGGGGCCGCGACGTCAAGAGCATCGGGGAGGGCGGTCCCTCAGCGCTCTGCGGCCGCGCGGGCGCGGGCGAAGGCCTTGCCCGCGGCGATCGCGGCGGAGGCGCCCTCCATCGAGGTGTAGCAGGGGATCCCGGCGCGCCGGGCGGCCGGGCGGAGGGCGTCCAGGAGGTCCGGCGGGCCGCACTCGGGGTTGCGCAGCACCAGGGTGACCCGGGAGGCGGGCAGCTCCTCCTGGAGCGCGGCCAGGTGCGACACGTACTCCAGCAGGCCGTCGCGGACCGCCCCGCCGTCCGCGCCCGGGGCGGCGAAGGTCGCGAAGCTCTGCACGTTGGCGTGCGCGACGATGTCCGGGAGCGACCCGTCGGGGCTCTCCGCGGCGACCGCGGCGGCGGCCGGCCGGGCCAGGTCCTTGCGGCCCCGCGGGCCCAGCGGTATCTCCAGCGGGTTGCCGAGCGGCGCGCCGGCGCCCAGGCCCAGCGAGCGCAGGGCGGCGCGGGCGGCGCCGGGGAGCGGTTCCAGGCGGGCCCCGGCCGCGTCGAACACGTCGGCGGCCAGCACGCTCGCCCCGCCGCTCGGCCCGACCACCAGGACGCCCGGGCCGCCGCCGGCCCGCCGGTGCGCGTGCAGCTCCAGGAAGTCCAGCGCGCCGATCAGGGCGTCCTGGCCGTCCACCAGGGCCAGCCCGCACCGCTCGGCGAGCCCGGTCCAGATCCGGGCGTCGCGGACCATCCCGCCGGTGTGCGAGGCGGCGGCCCGCCCGCCCTGCGCGGTCCGGCCGCCGATCAGCGCGACCGCGGGGAGCCGCCCCGCGCACGCCTGCAGCGCCTCGGCCAGCGCCCGCCCGTCCCGCGGGTCCTCCAGGTAGAGGCCGAGGACGCCGGTGCCGGGATCGGCGGCGAGGAACCGGACCAGCTCCGCCGGGGTGACGTCGGCGCTGTTGCCCAGGGTCGCCGCCTTCGCGAACCGCAGCCCGCGCCGCTCGCCCACCCGGACCACCTCGCCGGCCAGCCCGCCGCTCTGCGAGACCAGGCTGATCCGGCCGGGCCGCCCCGGGGCGCCGCCGAGGAACGTCTGGCCCCCGGCGGGGGAGTAGACGCCCATGCAGTTGGGGCCGAGCAGCCGGACGCCGCTCCGGCGGGCGGCGGTGCGCAGCTCGTCCTCCAGCGCCGCCCCCTCCGGCCCGGATTCGGCGAACCCGCCGCTCACCACCTGGACGAAGCCGATGCCGGTGCCGGCGGCGTCGCGCACCGCCTGCGCGCAGCCGCGCGCCGGGACGGCGACCAGCGCGTAGTCCACCTCCGGGGGGACGTCGCGCAGCGAGGGGACCGCGGGCACCCCGTCGACCTCGGCCGCCTCGGGATGCACGGCGACCAGCGTCCCGGAGAAGCCGGCGGCGCGGTACTGCCCGAGGAGCATGTTGCCGAACGACGGTCGGCTCGCCGAGGCCCCGACCACGGCGATCCCGCGCGGAGCGAACAGCCGTGTGAAGTCGGTTCCGGTATCGGCGCCGGTATCGGCGGCCCCGGAGGGCCCGCCAGCCCCGCCCCTCGCGCCCCCGTCCCGCCGCGACGCGGGGGGCGCGCCGGGACCGTCCCCGTGCCCTTGCGGCGCCGGGGGTGCGCCGTCTCCGTTCCCTGTGGTCCCGCCCTCTCGCGGTGTGCGGGGTGCGCCGGGTTCGCCGTCCCCGTGCCTCTGCGGCGCCGGGGGTGCGCCGTTTCCGGCCTCCGCCGTTCCGTCCTCTCGCGGTGCCGGGAGCGCATCGGGATCGCCGTCGCCGTCCCGGAGCAGCAGCCGGGCGTCGACCGCGACCGCACCGTGCGGGCCGGCGATGACCGGGTTGAGTTCGAACTCGGCCAGTCGGGGTCCCAGCCGCTCGGCCAGGCCGCCGGGGCCGCCGACCGCCATGACCAGGTCGAGCAGGGCCGGGCGGTGCACGGGGGCGGCGCCCCGGGCGCCGTCGAGCAGGGCGGCGCCGCGCAGCCCGGCCAGCATCGACTCGACCTCGCCCCGGCGCACCGGGCAGGGCAGCACCGCGGCGTCGTCCAGTACCTCGGTCCAGACCCCGCCCAGGCCGACCATCAGCACCGGGCCGAACGCCGGGTCGGCCAGCACGCCCACGATCAGCTCCACCCCGGCCTCGGCCTGCTCCTCGACGAGGAACCCCGCGGCGGCGTACCCGGCCCCGGCCAGGGACCGGCCCATCTCCTCCGCGGCGGCGGCGACCTCGTCCGGTCCGGCCAGCCCGAGCCGGACCGCCCCGGCGTCGCTCTTGTGCAGCAGCCCGGGGCCGTGGGCCTTCAGTACCAGCGGGGGCCGCAGCCCCGCGGCCGCGCGCGCCGCGCCGGCCGCCGAACCGGCCACCGCGCCGCGCGGCACGGGGACCCCGGCCCGGGCGGCGAGCGCCTTGGCCCGGTGCTCGGGAACGGCCTGCGGGACCGGCCCGCGGCCGGTTCCGGTGGGTGCACTGGTCATGCGGAACTCCTCGGGTCGGCGGCCCCGGTCCGGGGCGGGGAGGGCCGGTGGGCCCTGGCCCGGGCCCGCGGGCGGGACCGGAACGGGCCGCTGCGGGGCCCCAGGGCCCAAAAAGGAAACCGGGCCCTTGGTGGGCCTGTCGGGGCGGACGGTGACGGGGTGAGGATGCCGGAAGAGCGGTACGGGCCCGGACGTCGCCGAACGGGCCCGGTGGAGAGGCGTCCCGGGTACGCCCGCGTCCGCTCCGCGGGCGTGCGCTGGACACGGGCGCAGGAGGACGGGGCCGGCACGGGGATCCGCGGCGCACCTTTCGCCATCCCCAGCGGATCGGACGACCGTGCCGGCCCCGCGTCCCCGTCCCGGAGATCCGGGGCGGGGAGAAGTACCGGCACCATCCCCACGAGCCCCTGCGCCGCCTCGGAGACGGGAGGCCGGCGCAGGGGCGCAGCCCGGCCCCTGCCGGGCGGACACGCCTTCTGATCCGGCCCCGGTCCCCGCGCCCGCCGCAGGGGGAGCCGGAGGCCCGGCCATGCCGGAACGGCCGCCGAAGAGGCGTGCTGCTGACCTGCAGACCGCCGCCCGCTCCGGCGGAGGCCCCGGCACCGACCGCGCCGGACCCTTCCCGCTCGAAGAGAGCGGCGTCCAAGGCGGCCGACCGCTGACCGGCGGCGCCGCTCGCAGGCCCTTTCCGGCCGGGGGAGGGCGCTGTCCGGGGCGGTGGTCACAGGCGGTCGGCGTAGCGGGCGCGGATCTCTCGGCGGAGTAGTTTGCCGGGGCCGCCCGAGGCGTCCGCGGTGTGCGGCAGTTCGTCGGCCAGTACCACCGCGTCGGGGCGCCGGTGCTCGGGGAGGCGCTCGGCCAGGGCCGCGGCGATGCCCTCCGCCGTCGCCCCCGATCCGGGGCGGGCCACCACGGCCAGCAGCAGCCGCTGCTCGACGGGGTCCTCGCCGTCGATGTTCTCCGGCACCCCGACGGCCCCGGCCTCGGCCACCTGCTCCAGTTCGGCGGCGGCCTCCTCGACCTCGGCGGGCGGCGTCCAGCGCCCGCCTTTGAGGATCGCGTCGGAGCGGCGCCCCAGCACGTACAGCCTGCCCTCGCCGTCGATGCGGCCGAGGTCCCCGCCGACGTACCAGACGCCCCGCAGCACCTCGGCGGTCTTGTCCGGGCGGCCGTCGTAGCGGGCCATCCGGTGCGGGCCGGCCAGGTTGATCTCGCCGACCTCGTCCACCAGCGGCTCGCCGCCGGGGCCGGTGACCCGGACCGCGAACCCGGTCCGGGCCCGCCCGGAGGAGCGCAGGTCCTGGCTGCCGTCGTCGAGCCGGCCGCACACCGAGTAGGGGGCCTCGGTCTGGCCGTAGTAGCCGTACACCCGGGCCTGCGGCATCCGCTCCTTGATCCGGTCGAGCAGCGCCGGGGCCAGCGGCTCGCCGCCGAGCACGATGGTGGTGACCGAGGACAGGTCGGCGCCGCGGTGCGCGTCGCCGGCGAGCAGCGCGCTGAAGAAGCTCGGGATCAGGCTGACGTGGGTGACCTTCTCCCGGGGCACCACCCGGAGGAAGTTCTCCGGGCCCCAGTCCTGCTCCAGCACCAGGTGCATCCGCCCGTACAGCGCCGGGCCGGCGATGGCGGGGAAGCCGATGCCCCAGATGATCGCGCCGGTGCCGAAGACCGAGTCGTCCTCGCGCGGGATGTCCTGCCAGAGCCGGGCGGTGGCCAGCGCGCTGGCGTGGGTGTGCAGCACCGCCTTGGGCAGGTCGGTGGAGCCGGAGGTGTAGAAGAGGGCCAGCGGGTCGTCCCCGGAGCCGCGGATCTCCGGCTGGTCCTCGGGGCACCGGGCGGCGAGGGTGTCCAGGTCCACCGCGTCCTCGGAGGGGCCGCCGAGCCGCAGCCACAGGCCGATCCCGGGCAGTTTGGGGCGGACCTCGGCGACCAGCGCGTCCATCCCGGCGTCGTAGACGAACGCGGTGGCGCCGGAGCGGTCGACCACGGCGGCCAGCACCTCGGCGCTCCAGAACGGGTTGAGCGCCGCGGTGACCGCGCCGATCTTGAACTGGGCGAGGTAGGTCTCGGCCACGCCGAGCGTCTCGCCGAGCAGCGCGGCGACCCGCCGGCCGGGGGCGACGCCGGCCCGGAGCAGGGCGTGGGCGCGCCGGTTGACCGCCCGGTCCAGCTCGGCGTAGCCGAACCGGCGCTCGCCGCAGTAGGTCAGCGCGGTCCGGTCCGGGCAGGCGAGCGCGCCGGCGGTGAGGACGGCGTAGCCGTAGTTGCCGAAGGGGTCGGCCGCGGGGGCGGGGACGGGGGCGTCGGAAGGGGAGGGCGTCACGGTTCCGGGCTCCTTCGCTGCCTGCGGTCCCCGGTGCCGCGCGCCCGGCCGGGCGCGCGGCACCGGGGTCACCGCCGGGGAGGGGGGCTGACAACTGTTGGTGATTTCATCGGTACTTCTCAATGATTTCCGTTACCATCGCCTCAGGCGGTTCAGTGATCCGGCGCGTATGCAGGGCGTTCACCGTCAGAGCGCCTGGAAGCGGGCGCGTCTCGAAGAGAGCACCGCCTGATATGGGAACCCTCGCCGGGAAGTTGCCCGGAGAGGAGAAACGCCTCGTGGAGACCGTGTGAGACCTCGCTCTTCGGAGTCGGCGGCGGTCGGTGAAGCAGGAATGAAGACCAGCGAGAGGAACGCTGGGATTCACTCAACGGAGTAGAGGACGACGGGGTTGCCCGCGGGGTCGGCGACGACGGCGCGGACCTCGTGCGGGCCGGCCTCGGCCGGGCGGAGCAGCGGTGCCCCCCGGCGGGTCAGCTCGGCGACGGCCGCCTCGACGTCGGGCACCCGCACCGAGACGGCGGGGACGCCGCCGGTCACCTCCTCGCTCCCGGCGGACAGGGCCAGGGTGACCCCGCCGCCGTCCAGCGCGGCGAACCGGTCCCCGTCGGTGAACCGGACCGGCAGGCCGAGGCCGTCGCGGTAGAAGGCGGTGGAGGCCGCCACGTCGGTGCTGGGGTACAGGACGTTGCCGATGCGGGCCGCGGCGGCGCCGTCGCTCATCGCTCTCCTTCGCGTCGGGGGCGGAAGTCGGGGATCGGGCCGAAGCCGGGCAGGTCGGTGAAGGCCACCTCGACCGGCAGGCCGATCGCCTCGGTGCCGGGCGGGTGGCCGAGCAGGCCGCCGAAGGCGCGCAGCCCGGGCTGCTCCTCCAGTTCCACCCAGGCCACGGTGTAGGGGGCCAGGCCGGCGAAGCCGGGGACGAAGGGGCGGTGCACCGTGGTGTGGGTGACCACGCGCCCCCGCCCGGAGACCGCCTCGTAGGCCAGGGAGCCGCCGCCGCAGAACGGGCAGCGCTCCTCGGGGAAGTGCACGTAGCGGCGGCAGGAGGCGCACCGCTGGATGGAGAGCACGCCGGCCCGGCAGGAGGCCCAGTACGGCTCGGTGAGCGGGGTCGGCACCGGGTGCGGGCGCTCGCCGGGGACGCTCATCGCGGCGACCTCCTCACTGCCGGCCCTGCGGTGCGGTCCGGCGCCCGGCCCGCCGCGGGGCCCGTGACAACCGGATGCAGTCAAGCTAGCGTACGCTTGGTTGGTCGGCAAGGGCGGGCACCGCCCCGGCCGGCCGCGGCCGCGCCTCCCCGGGCCCGGAGCGGGGAGGCGCGGCGGACCGGCGCCCGCGCGCCGGTCCGGACCCGGAGAAAGGCGGGAGCCGATGCCGTTCGACCTGCGCGCCGCGCTCGCACCGGAGCGCACCGCGGTGCTCGCGATGGAGCTGCAGGAGGGCGTCATCGGCGAGGGGGCGCGCTTCCCCGAGCTCGCCGCGGCCGCGGACCGGGCGGGCCTGCGGGCCAACGCCGCCCGGGTGCTGGGCGCCGCGCGCGCCGCGGGCGTCCCGGTGGTGCACTGCACCGCGGCCTTCCGGGCCGACCGCCGGGGCAGCCACACCGGCAACTCCCCGTTCATCCGCCGCCTGCTGCGCGACCCCGGGCACATGCTGGAGGGCACCCCGGCCGTCGAGGTCCTCGGCGGCCTGCGCGCCCCCGGCGACCTGGAGTCCCGCCGCCACCACGGCTTCTCCCCGTTCACCGGGACCGGGCTGGACACCGCGCTGCGCGCGATGGGCACCGGAACCGTGGTCGCCCTCGGCCTCTCGGTCAACCTGGGCGTCCTGGGGCTCGCCCTGGAGGCGGTCAACCTCGGCTACCGGGTCGTCGTCGCCGAGGACGCGGTGGCGGGGGTCCCGGAGGAGTACGCGCGGGCGGTCATGGAGAACACCATCGCCCTGCTCGCGGCGCGGGCGCCGGCGGCGGACATCGCCGCCGCCTGGGCCGGCTGAGCGGGGCCGGAGCCGCCGGGCGGCGGCCGACGGGAAGGACGGAGCGGATGGCCGACGGACACCGCGGGCGGCCCCTCTACGGGCGCCCCCTCCACGGGCGGACCGCGCTGGTCACCGGAGGAGCGGGCGGCATCGGCCGGGCGGTCTGCGCGGCGCTGGCCGCGGCCGGCGCGCGCACGGTGGCGGCCGACGTCGACGGGGCGGGGGCGGAGCGGACCGCCGCGGCGCTGCCCGGCGCCGCCGCGGTCCGGATCGACCTGGCCGACCCGGAGGACGTCGCCGCCGGCGTCGACCGGGTGCGCGCCGCCGCCCCCGGCGGCGTGGACGTCCTGGTGCACAACGCCGGGGTGAGCGTGATCGGCCCGTTCTGCGACAGCGACCCCGCCGACTGGGACCTGATGTGGCGGGTCAACGCCCGCGCCCCGATGCAGCTCACCCAGGCGTTCCTGCCCGGGATGACCGAGCGCGGGTTCGGCCGGCTGATCTTCGTCTCCTCCGACGGCGCCCGGGCCGGCTCCGGCGGGGAGGGCGCCTACGCGGCGACCAAGGCCGCGCTGTTCGGGCTGGCCAAGACGCTGGCCAGGGAGACCGCCCGGCACGGGGTGACCAGCAACGTGCTCTGCCCCGGCCCCACCGACACGCCGATGCTGCGCGGGGTGGCCCGGGAGCACCCCGGCCTGGTGGACCGGCTGGCCCGGCGGATCCCGGTCGGCCGGCTGGGGGACCCGCGGGACGTGGCCGAGGCCGCCGCCTTCCTGGCCGGCCCCGGGGCCTCCTACATCACCGGCCAGACGCTCTCGCTGAGCGGCGGCATGACCATGCACTGACCCGCGGGCGCCCGGCCGGCCCCGCCGCTCAGCGGAGGCTGTCGTAGACCGCCTTGACCAGGCGCATGGAGCGCATCCCGCCGGACAGCTGCGCGCCCAGGCCGTTCACCACGTAGCCCAGGGAGATGCCGTGATCGATGTCGGCCAGGCCGATCGAGCCGCCCGAGCCGGTGTGCCCGAACGCGCCCTGCCGGGCGGCCCGGGGCACCGCGAAGGTGAGCGAGGGCCGCATGAAGCCCAGCCCGAACGAGCTCTCCAGCACCAGCACCCGGTCCGGGCCGGCCACCCGGGGGCGGACGGCGCCGCGCAGCGTCTCCGGGGCGACGATCCGCCCGGCCAGCAGGTCGCGGTAGAACCCGGCCAGGCCGGTGGCGGAGGCGACCACGCCGGCGGCCGGCCACCCCGCGGCGAGCACGCCCCGGTTGTTGAACCGGCCGGGCACCGCCGAGACGTCGGGCTGGGCGAAGCTCCGGGAGAACGCGCTCTCCGGGTCCTGCGCGGCGCGCTTCATCCGGCTGAGCGGGTCGTCCCCGGTCGGCGCGGCACCGGCCGCAGCCCCGCCGCGCTCCGCGTCGGCGGCGGAGGAGGTGAGCCGCGCGGCGCGGTCCAGCACCGCGTCGGGCGCGCCGACCCACAGGTCCAGGCCGAGCGGCCCGGCGATCTCGTCGGCCACGTAGCGGCCCACGGTGCGCCCGTCCAGCCGGCGCACGATCTCCCCGGCCAGCCAGCCGTAGGTGAAGGTGTGGTAACCGTGCGCGGTCCCCGGCTCCCACTCGGGCGCCTGCCCGGCGAGCAGCGCGGCCATCGCCGCCGGGTCGGCGGCCTCCTCCGCCGTCACCGGCCGGGCGAACGCGGGCAGCCCCGCCTGGTGGGAGAGGAGGTGCTCGCCGGTCACCCCGGCCTTGCCCGCCGCGTCGAACCCGGGCCACCAGGAGGCCGCCGGCGCGCCGAGGTCGTGCCCGCCGCGCTCGGCGGTGCGCAGCGCGGCGGCCGCGGTCAGCGCCTTGGTGCAGGAGAACGCGAAGCAGGGGGTGTCGCGCTCCCAGCGGCGCCCGCTCTTGTGGTCGGCGAGGCCGCCCCACAGCTCCACGACCTTCTCGTCGCCGACGTGCACGGTGATCGCGGCCCCGGTCTCCAGGCCGCGGGCGAAGTTGTTCTCGAACACCTTGCGCACCCGCGCGAACTCCGGCGCGCACGTCCCCTGCACCCCGGCGGCCCCCTCCGGAACCGCCTCTCCGCTCTGAGCTGCCGATCTCACCTGCGACACTCCCTTCTCCGGCCGCGCGGCGGCCGCCTCCGCGACTGTAGACCACCCGCCCCCGGACGCGCCCGCCCGGGACCCGGGGCCCGATGAGAGGCGCCGCACGCCCCGGCGGCCCGCATCCGCGGGCGGCGGCGCGCACCGCGCACGAACGGACAGGAGGACGGCCATGCCCGAACCGCCGCACAACTGGGGGCGCTGGGGGGACGGCGACCAGCTCGGCACGTTGAACCTGCTCACCCCGGAGCGGGTGCTCGCCGCGCTGTCGGCGGCGCGCACCGGCCGGGTGTTCAGCCTGGCCCTGCCGATCAAGGGGGCGACCTCGGGGACGGCTCCGTCGGGGGTCCCGCACATGGCGGGCCGGCCGCTGCCGCAGCACTTCATGTCGGTCGACGGCGGCGACTACGCGGCCGGCGTGCGCCCGATCGGCGCCGGGCTGAAGACCGCCGACGACGCGCTGGTGCTCTCCCCGCACGGCACCACCACGCACATGGACGCGCTCTGCCACATGTGGACCGGGGACGCGCTCTACAACGGCCACCCGGCCGGCAGGGTGCGCAGCTACGGCGCGGGCCGGCTGGGCATCGAGCACGCCGCCGGGCGCGGTGTGGTCGCCCGCGGCGTGCTGTTCGACGCGGCCCGGCACCGCGGGGTGGAGCGGCTGGAGGCCGGGGACCGGGTCGGCGCGGAGGAGCTGGCGGAGATGGCGGACGCCGCCGGGGCGGGCGGGCCGCGGGCCGGCGACGCGGTGCTGCTGCGCACCGGGTGGCCGCTGGCCTGGGCCGAGGACCCCGCGCACTACCAGGGCGCCCAGCCCGGCCTGGGCGCCGACGCCGGGCGCTGGCTGGCCGCGCGCGACGTCGCGCTGGTCGCCGCGGACAACACCGCGGTGCAGGGCCTCAACGCCGACGGCCGCTCCGACGAGGACCTCGGCGACGACCTGCACCTCACCCTGCTCTGGCGGCACGGCATCCACCTGGCGGAGATGCTCTGGCTGGAGGACCTGGCCGCGGCGCTCGCCGCCGAGGACCGCTCCGACTTCCTCTTCATCGCCCTCCCGCTCCCGCTCCACGGAGGCACGGCGAGCCCGGTCAACCCGGTCGCGGTGCTGTGACGCCCCCTGCCGGACGGCCCCCGGCGGCCCGGCCGCGACGGGCCGCCCGGGGGCCGCCGGCCGGGGCGATCGGCGCGCCTCCTCGCCCGCACGGGGCCTGCTCTCCGCGCGCATCGCCCCGAAGCCGGCTGGCAGGGCCGTCGGCGGCCGGTGGATCGCCGGAGGAGCGGGCGGCTTCCGGGCGCCGGTGCGTCCGGCCTGCTCGGCGAGGGGCGGGCGGAGCGCCCGAGAGGCCGGCCGGGGGGCGGGCGGGGCGAGGGGCGGGAGCGGCGTATGCGCTGCTCGGAGAGGTCCCCGAAGTGCCGAAACCCCGGGGCGGCGGCCGGATCCGGCCGCCTGCGGGGGTGGAAGGCCGTTTATCGGCTGCTTATCCTTGCTGCTCATGCGGGCGTTCCCGGATCGTTCAACGGACAAATCGAGACATTTCAGTTACACGAACAGTCCATGGGCGTGACCCCCGGGTCGCTACGTTCTGAACTCGGCGGGCCCCGCTCCCCGGCGGGCGCGGGGGCCGCCTCCGGCCGGGGCCCGGGCCGCCCCGCGGTCGGTCCCAGGGGCTGTCCCCCGCCCCTGGGCCCGGTCCGCACCCGCGGCGCCGCTCACTCCCCCGGGTAGCCCCCGCCGCCGTGCGCCGCGTCCAGCGCCGCGTAGTCCGGCAGCTGCCCGGCCCGGGGCACCTCCTCGGTGAACACCACCCGCCGCGGCTTCTTGTACGAGGCCAGCAGGGAGCGGGCGTGCGCGACCACGGCCTCGGCGTCCAGGGCCGACCCGGGGGCCCGCCGCACCACCGCGGTGACGCTCTGCCCCCACCGCTCGTCCGGCACCCCGATCACCGCCGCGTCGGCGATCTCCGGGTGCGCCCTGAGCGCGCGCTCGACCTCCGCCGGGTAGACGTTCTCGTTCCCGGTCTTGATCATCTTCAGCCGCGGGCCGATGAAGGAGATCGTCCCGTCGGGTTCGCGCCGCCCCAGGTCCCCGGTGCGGTGCCAGCCGCCCGCCGCCTTGCTCCGGTTCAGCTCGGGGCGGCCGTGGTAGCCGCTGAACAGGGTCCTGCCCCGGGCGGTGATCTCCCCGGTCTCGCCGGCCGGCAGCTCCTCGCCGTCCGGGCCGGCGATGCGCACCTGCACCATCGGCGAGGGGCGGCCCGCGCCGCCCGCCCCGCCCATGCCCAGGGCCAGGAAGGTGAGCATCCCGCCGGCCTCGGTCTGCCCGTACCCGCCCATCCCGGAGGCGTTCCACGGGTCGGTCCCCACGGTGATCCGGGCGTCCCAGTCGGGGGAGTGCGCGGTGAAGCGCAGGCTGGACAGGTCGCGGCCGCCGGCCGCCTCGGCGATGGCGTCCAGCATCGGCCCGAAGCCGAAGATGTGGTCGACCCGCTCGGCCTCGATCAGCCGGGCCGCCTCGGCCGCGTCGAAGGCGGGCAGGTAGACGTTGGTGCCCCCGGCGTGCAGCGCGGCCAGATTGAACATCACCGTGCCGACGTGGAACAGAGGGCCGCTGTTGAGGAAGGTGAACCCGGGCTCGATCCGGCGCAGCCAGAGCAGGACCGCGCTGTGCGCCAGCAGCGCGTCGGAGGAGAGCAGCGCGCAGCTCGGCCGCCCGTCGAAGGCCGCGGTGTACAGGCCGAGCACGGGCAGCGAGCCGTCGCCGTCGGCGTCGGGGTCCCCGGCCGGCGCGGCGGCCAGGAACTCCTCGTACTCGTCCGGCTCCGTGCCCGGGGCCCCGGCCGCGCAGTGCACCCAGCGGGCCCCGGCGGCCTCCGGCGCGGCCTCGCGGGCGGCGCGGACCGCCTCCCCGATGCCCTCGGACTGCCACAGCACCGCGGCGGGGGCCAGGTCGGAGAGGACGAAGGCGAGCTCGTCGGCGCTCTGCCGCCAGTTCGCCGGGACGAACACCGCGCCGAGCCGGCCCGCGGCGAGCAGGCCCTCCTGCAGCCGGACGGAGTTGCGCCCGATGTAGCAGACCCGGTCGCCGCGGCCGACGCCGGCCGCGGCCAGGGCGTTCGCCAGCCGGTTCACCCGGTCGTCGAGTTCGGCGTAGCCGAGCCGCACCGGGCCGTCCACGGCCGCCGTGTCGTCCGGCCGGGAGCGCCGGTGCTCGCGCAGGACGTCGCCGAGGGTGAGTCGATGGACGGTCATGCTGCCTCCGGGGGCGGGGAGGGGACGGGGGAGCGCGGCGCGCCGGTCACCGGAAGGCCGGCATGACCTCGGCCGCGAAGAACTTCAGCACCTTCTTCATCTCCTCGACCGGCATCGGCCGGGTGCTGCCGAAGTCGCAGAGCAGGTGGTCGAAGCCCATCTCGCGGAGCATGGCGATCTGGCCGACCACGCGCTCGGGGTCGCCGATCACCTCCAGCTGCTCCCAGCGGAAGTCGGGACCGACCGAGCCGCCCTTGAGGTAGCGGTTCTGCCAGTACTCGAAGCCCTCGGCGACCTCGCCGGTGCGCCGGTCCACCGGTGCGCTGCGCTCGTTGAAGATGCGGGACCGGTCGAAGGAGGACTCGAACCGCTCCAGGTCCTCGCGCGCCTGCTCGGCGGTGGGCGCCACGTAGACCGACCGGCTGACCACGAGTTCGGCGGCGTCCGGGTCGTGGCCGTGCGCGGCCGCGGTGGCCCGCCAGGTCTCGGCGGCCCGGGCGACCTTGCGGAACGGGGCCGCCGGGTCGGCGAGCACGGGCAGGCCGCGGGCGGCGTAGCGCTCGACGGTCTCCGGGCTGACCGCGGCGACGTGGATCGGCGGGTGCGGGTCCTGGAGCGGGAGCGGCACCAGGGCGACGCCCTCGTCGAGGCCGGGCGCCACCCGGTGGAACTCGCCCTCGTGGCGCACCCGCTCTCCGCTCCACAGCGCGCGGATCACCCCGAGCGACTCGTCGAACCGGGCGCGCGCCTGGGCCAGGTCGACGCCGAACCCGTCGAACTCGAAGCTCTGGTAGCCGCGCCCGACCCCGAAGTCCAGCCGCCCCCCGGAGACCACGTCGACCAGGGCGGCCTGCTCGGCGACGTGCACCGGGTCGTACAGCGGCAGCACCACGATCCCGGTGCCCAGCCGCAGCCGCTCGGTCCGGCCGGCCAGGTGCCCGAGGAAGGTCAGCACCGAGGGCACCGCACCGTAGTCGCGGAAGTGGTGCTCGGCGAGGCGCACCCCGTCGAAGCCCAGCTCCTCGGCGAGTTCGATGAGCTCGACGTGGTAGTCGTACACCTCTCCGAACGACTGCCCGTCGAAGCGGTGGAACAGGTGGAACGTGGAGAACTTCATTGCTCGGGCCGCTCCTCGCGCGATGGGGTCTCTGCACCGCCTCATACCAAGCGCTCGCTTGGGTAGCGTAACAGCCGCCCCCGAGCCTGGCCAGCGCCGGACGGGCCGGCCGCCCGCCGGGCGCGGGGCCGGTGCCGCGCGGGCGGGGGCGGGCCGCTAGGTTCGGGCACATGGCAATCAGGCACATCGCGCTGTTCAGCTGGAACTCCGAGGCGACGCCGGAGCGGGTCGCCGAGATCGAGGGGGCGCTCTCCCGGCTTCCGGGGCTCATCCCGGCGCTGCGCGGCTACAGCTTCGGCCCGGACCTGGGCATCTCCGAGGGCAACTCCGACTTCGCCGTGGTGGCCGACGTCGACGACGCGGACGGCTTCGCCGCCTACCGGGACCACCCGGACCACCGGGCCGTGCTGGGGCTGATCAAGCCGCTGCTGGCCGCGCGGTCGGCGGTGCAGTTCGTCCTCCCGGAGTCCGACCCGGAGTCCGATTAGATCGCGTTCTCGTTCACCGTCTCCGGGGCGGGCGCCGGTCGGCGCCCGCCCCGCTCTCGTGCCCCTCGGCGCCCTGTTCCCGGGGGAGCGGAAAGCGGCCCGGAAGGTACCGGATCGGTCCCGAGGGTTGCGCTAGAACGAGTTACAGTATTACCTTCTGGGGCAGAGCCGGGCCCGGTGCGGGCGCCCGGACCGGGCGCGGACCCGGCGGGCGGCCACCGGGCGGCAGGCGGAAGAACGCGTCGCCCGCCGGGGATGGATCGCGCCCCGTCCCCGGCGGGCGGCGTCTCTGCGCGGGAGGCGCCGTGCCCGGTACCGGAATCGCCGAGCGTGCGGCCGTGGCCGGCGTCGGAGCGACCCCGCTCAGCCGCGCCTCGGGCCGCACCGAGCTCTCACTGGCCGCCGAGGCCGCCCGCGCCGCGCTCGCGGACGCCGGGATCGGCCCGGACGGCGTCGACGCGGTGCTCAGCTACCACCTGGACGACTCGGTGCCGGTCACCGATCTCGCCCGCGAACTCGGCATGCACCGGCTGGGCTGGCACAACGAGATCCGCGGCGGCGGCACGCAGAGCGCCTCGATCCTCGGCGACGCCGCCATGCTGGTGGCCACCGGCCAGGCCGAGACGGTCCTGGTCTACCGGGCGCTCAACGGCCGCTCCGGGAAGCGGATGAACCGCGCCGGGCTGCGCCTCGGCGCCGGCGTCGAGCAGCAGTTCACCGTCCCCTACGGGGTCCTGGGCCCGGTCAACGCCTTCGCCATGGTCGCCCGGCGCTACCTGCACGAGGCCGGGCTGGACTCCCGCGACCTGGCCGCCGTGGTCGAGGCGTCCCGGGCGCACGCCGCCGCCAACCCGCGCGCGCTGCGCCGCACCCCGCTGGACCGGGCCGGCTACCTCGCCGAGCCGATGGTCTCCGACCCGCTGCGCCGGGCCGACTGCTGCCAGGAGACCGACGGCGCGTGCGCGCTGGTCGTCACCGGCTCCCGGCGGGGCCTCGCCGCCGGGGCGCCGCGGATCCGCGCCGTGGTGCGCGGCGGCCGGCCGGAGCACTCCCGCCCGGACCGCACCCCCGACCCGGCCGGGGTGTTCTCCGCCGGCCTGGCCCCGGAGCTGTACGCGGCCGCCGGGATGCGCCCCGCCGACGTCGACGTCGCCCTGCTCTACGACGCCTACTCGTTCCTGGTGCCGCGCCAGCTCGCCGACTTCGGCCTGGTCGCCCCGGAGGAGATGGCCCGGGTGCTGCGCTCCGGCGGGATCTCGGCGGCGGGCGCGGCGGCGGCCGGCGGCGTCCCGGTCAACCCGCACGGCGGCCTGCTCTCCGAGGGGTACGTGCACGGGCTGAACAACACCGCCGAGGCCGTCCGCCAGCTCCGCGGCGACGGGGTGAACCAGGTGCCCGGCGCGTCGACGGCGCTGTGCACCGGCTTCGGCGGCGCCTACGGCGCCGCCGCCCTCCTCGTCGCCGCCTGACCGGGAGGAGGACGCCCCGGCGGTACCGGCCGGGCGCGGCCCGAGGGTGCCCGCCTGTATCCGCCGGGCCGGGGGCGAGCCCCATGAGAACCCGGCCGGGGCCCCGCCGGTGCCGCGCCGGCCCTTCCGGCCGGCGGACGGCGGCCCGGGCGACGAGTCCCGGGGGCCGCCCGGCCGGCCGCTCGGCGCCGCGATCACCGCGCCGCGGAACGGCCGGGACCGGCTGCACAGGTCGGCCCGGTCAGGCCACCGGGACCCCCAGGGCGCGCAGGTCGCCGGCAGTGCGGGCGGTGAAGAACCAGTCGCGGAACCGGTCGTGCGCCCGGAGCGGCCCCGCGGGGGCCAGCGCCCGCTCCCCGACCAGGTGGAAGCGATAGCCGAACGGCGCCAGCAGCCCGGTCAGCCGGTCGGTGTCGGCGTCGGGCAGCACCTCGCACAGCACGTCCGGGCGGTGCTCCCGGAGGAAGTCCTGCCCGTGCGCGAACACCTCGGCCTCGGTGCCCTCGACGTCCACCTTGAGCAGCGGGCGCCCGCCGCCGGCGCCGCCCGCCTCGCCGGTGAACGCGTCCAGCGCCACGGTGCGCACCGGGACGCCGTCGGCGAAGTCCATCTCGCTGGAGTAGAAGCAGGGCAGCGCCGAGTCGCCGGACTCGGCGGGCATCGCGACCAGGCCGTCCGGCGCGCCGACCCCCACGTGGTGCAGCGTGGTGCGGTGCAGCACCCGGTTGCGCACCGCGTTGTCGAACAGCCCGCGGTAGACCTCCGGGACCATCTCGAAGGCGTGCGCCC
Organism: Nocardiopsis potens DSM 45234; assembly: GCF_000341105.1. Classification (GTDB taxonomy): domain Bacteria; phylum Actinomycetota; class Actinomycetes; order Streptosporangiales; family Streptosporangiaceae; genus Nocardiopsis_A; species Nocardiopsis_A potens. Next base: position 82,287 of record NZ_ANBB01000021.1, on the reverse strand, counting down.
GCAGCTCGGCGTTGACCGCGGTCCCGACCAGGGTGAACAGCCCGGTGTAGGCGCCGATGTCGAACACCGCCGGCGCCCGGCGGGCCAGCGCGGCGAACGCCTGCACTGCGAGGTCGTCGGCGGGGCCGGGGCGGCGGCCCCGCCCCCAGTACAGCTCCTTGGCGATCACGCAGCGCGCCGGGGCGAGCATGGTGAAGGAGGCGCCGCCCGCGTATCCGGTGACCTCGCGGACCGAGGACGGCGCGGGGAGCCGGCCGGTGGCGCGCAGCCCCGGCGCGGCGAAGCGGACCGCGCCGCGCATCGCCAGGTTCGGCAGCGGGCTGCCGAGGAACCTCTTGACGTGCTTCTTCGCCCCGTACCAGCTGCGTTTGCGGGCGGTGGCGGTGGCCCGGAAGTCGGTGCCGTCCGGCGGCCCGGGCCGCGGTTCCCGGGCGGGCCCGCCGCGGGTGCGCTGCGCGGGGACGGGCCCGCCGGTGCGGGTGCGCTGTGCCATGGGAGGCGCCCTCCGGGACGTCCGGGGTCGGGTGTCGGCCGCGGGCGCCGGGGCGGCCCGCGCGGCCAGGCTAACGCGCCGGCCGCCGCCGTTCACCGACCTCGCCGGGCGTGTACGCCGGGCGCGCCGGCTCCGCGCCGTCGCCGCCCCGGCGCCGGTCGGGACGGCGGCGCGGGGGAGGGGCCGCGGGTCAGGACTCGAAGGAGCGCTCGCCGAAGCTGATCCCGTCGAAGAGCACCGTCATGAAGTGCTCGGCCAGGTCGTCGGTGCCGAGCGGGCCGTCCGGCCGGTACCACCGGACCGCCACCCAGATGGTGTCGCGGATCATCCGGTAGGTGAGCTTGGGGTCGATGTCCGGGCGGAAGGCGCCCTTGGCCTGGCCGTCCCGGATCACGTCCATCCAGATCCGCTGGATCTCCTGCTCGGCCTCCTCCAGGTAGCCGAACCGGGAGAACTGGCGCAGGTAGTTCCAGTCGTTCTGCAGCACGGTGATCGCGGCGCGGTGCGGCTTGAGCGAGCGGTACGCGGCGCTGATCAGCCGGCCGAGCAGCTCCCGGGGCTCGCCGCCCTGCTCCAGCGCGGCGCGGTAGTCGCCCAGCAGCTCGTCGAGGTAGGAGGAGAGCACCTCGTCCACGATCGACTCCTTGGAGTCGAAGTGGTGGTAGAGGCTCCCGGAGAGGATCCCGGCCTCGTCGGCGATCTCGCGGACGGTGGTGGCCTGGAAGCCCTTCTGCGCGAAGAGGTCGGCGGCGAGCCGGACCAGGTCGACCCGGCGCTCGGAGGCGAGCGCGGAGGACTGGCGGCCCCGCCTGCGCGGGGCGCGGGACGGCGTGCGCGCGCCGCCGCCCTGGTCGGAGTCCTGGTCGGAGGGTGAGGCGCCGGTGGCGCTGCTGCGGGTGTTCACGCTCCCATTATGCGGACGCTGTCCAATCGCTTGCTCGCCTGGATGCGCTCACCCCAGCAGGGCGCTCATCCCGCGGACGGTCGGGCAGGGCCACCTGGATGCGCTCACCCCAGCAGGGCGCTCATCTCGCGGACGGTCGGGCAGGGCCAGCGGAGCATGCAGCACTGGCAGCGCTGCACCGCGGGCCCGGGGCCGCTGCTGATCCCGCCGCCGTCGCGCGGCCGGTGCAGCGAGAGCAGGTTGAGGCAGAGGTCGGCGAAGGCCGAGATCTCGTGCCGCGCGTTGGCGTAGAACGCCACGTCGTTGATGCGCAGCAGGCCGCTGTCGCAGTTCTGCCGGGGGACGCCGACGGTGTCCGGCCCCCAGGGCGCCGCCCGGTCGGCCCGCTCGCGCACCCCCTCGACGTAGAGGCGGAGCCGTTCGTGCACATCGAGCTGGTCGTCCGCCGAGGCGAACAGATCGGAGATCGACATCGGACCCCTTCCCCCGGTCCATACTCACTGTGTAAATAATGTCACACTGAGTGTTCGGAGGGGGGTGGGAAACGCCCTGGGGCCCCGCTTCCACCGGATCCGCGCGGGCCGCCCCGGGGGCATGGGGCGGCCCGCGCCTCGGGATGGCCGCACGGGGGCGGCCGCCCGGGCCGCCCGTCCACTCGGGGCAGGTGCCCGGGCGGCGCCGCGGTCAACCCCGGATGGCCGGATCCGGCACGGCCCTCCGGCGCGGCGGGAGCGCCGGGGCCGGCGGCGAGGCGAAGAAACCGGTGTCGGCGGCGGGCCGGCGCAGCATCCGGTAGAGCCCCACCTGCCCCACCGCCATCAGCGGGACCAGCGGGACGATCGCGATCCCGGCCAGGGCCAGGACGCCCGCCGGCGGGCCGTCCAGCGGCAGCGCCTGGGCGGCGGCCGCCAGCAGCGGGGCCGAGCCGATCGCCACCGCCGACGTGTGCCGGGACAGCCGCGGACCGGACAGCCCGGCCGTCGCCGCCAGCGCCGCGGCCGGCACCAGCGCGGCGGCGGCCAGCGCCAGCGGCCGCTCGATCGCGGCGGCGCCGGGCAGCACCGCCGCCACCGCGGTCACCGCGGCCGCGCCCAGCGCGACGCGGGCCAGCACCCGGGTGAGCCGCCCGGCGTCGTCGGCGCTCGCCGCCTCCCCGGCCTCCGCCGGCACCAGGCGCTCCGCGCCGAACGCGGCACCGCGCAGCAGGAAGAGCGCGGCCACGGCCAGCGTGCAGGCGACGGTGAACACGCTCGGCGCCGCCCCGCCGGCGATCAGCCCGGCCAGCACCGCGCCCCAGCTCAGCGCGAGCACCCAGCTGCCGCCGACGATCAGCGCGTCGCACGCCCTCCGCCAGGAGTCGGTGTCGATGCGGGCCCGGAACCACAGTCCGGCGTCGCGCAGCAGCCACGCCGCGAGCAGCACGCTGAACACCGGCCACAGGCCGCCGAAGAGCGCGCTCTTCAGCTCCGGGAAGAGGCCGGCCACGACGCCGACCGCGCCCACCAGCCACACCTCGGTGCCGAGGAAGTAGGGGGCGGCGGCCGACACCAGGCGCCGCCGCTCGGTCGGGGTGCGGGCCAGGTAGGGCATGAGCATGCCCAGGCCGATGTCGCACCCGGCGAGCACGAAGTAGCCCACGACCAGGCCGGTGAGGAAGAGGACGGGGACGGTATCCATGCTGGTTCTCCTGCGGTCGTCGGGCTGGTGGTCAGAAGGTCCGGACGGGGGCGGGCTCCGCCTCCTCGGCGGGGGCCGGCGCCAGTGGCCCGCCCTCGGGGCCGCGCCGGGCGAACCGGGCGAGCAGCCAGAGGGTGGCCCCGCCGAGCACGGCGAAGGCGACGGTGAAGAAGGAGAAGGAGGCGAGCGCCATCGCCGGGCTCAGGTCGGTCATCGCGTCGGCGGTGGTCAGGTGGCCCCGCACCACCCAGGGCTGGCGGTTGGTCTCCCGGAAGACCCACCCGCCGATGCTCGCGGCGTAGGGGAGCAGCGGCAGGAACACCACCGGGTGCAGGAACCAGCGCCACTTGCTCAGGCCGCGCAGCAGCCACACCAGCGCCAGCAGCCCGGCGGCGAGGGAGATCATCGCCCACGCGCTCATCATCACCATGTCGCCGGCCGCCCCGAACGCGGTGGCGACGGAGGAGTCTGAGGCCTTCTCGATCGCCTCGATCTCGTCGGCGGTGTAGGTGAGCCCGGCCGTCGGCGGCTCCTTGCCGAACAGGGAGAACTGGGTGCCGCCGGTGATCACCGTGGGCATCACGCCGAGGATCAGCATCACCGTGCCGGCGCGGACCCCGCGGTGGAACATCCGGTCCGGGTCGTTGCGCCGGGCCAGGTGGTAGGCGCTGACCGCGGCCACCACCGCGCCGCCGACCAGCAGGGCGGTGCTCGCCACGTGCCAGAACGCCATCACCGCCGACGGGTTGGCGACCAGCGCCATCGGGTCCTCCAGCACGGCCTCGCCGCCCTCGATCCGGAACCCGTCGGGCCACTTGAGGACGCCGTTGGCGACCAGGACCCAGTAGGCGGAGAGGTAGGCGGTGCCCGTCACCACCAGGAAGCACGCCCAGTGCGCCCAGCGGCCCATCCGGTCCCAGCCGAAGATCCACAGGCCGAGGAAGGTCGACTCGACGAAGAACGCGGCCATCGTCTCCACCGCGAGCGGGGCGCCGAAGACGTAGCCGAACATCTCGTTCAGCCCGCTCCAGTTCAGCCCCAGCTGGAGCTCCATGACCAGCCCGGACAGGATGCCCATCGCGTAGTTGACCAGGTAGAGGCCGCCCCAGAAGCGCACCGCGCGCATCCGCGCGGCGTCCCGGCGCAGCACCGCGATGAACTGCGTGACCAGGATGTACGGCGCGAGGCCGAGGGTGAAGGCGACGAACATGTAGTGCGTCGCCGCTGTGAGCGCGAACTGGAGCCGCGCGAGGACAAGCGGGTCGTCGAGCATCGCCCTGAGCCTTCGCCGGTAGGGGAACGGAACGCTCCGATGCTCCCGCCCGGCCCGCCCTCCGGGCATCGCCCCGGGGAAGGCAATCCCCCTACCGCGCCGGGGGTGCGGCCCCCTCCCCGGCTACGCCCCCGGGGGTAGGGGGAAACCCCGACCCTTCCCCGGGGGCGGGCGGCCGGATCCCGGGGCAACCCCCGAACGCCCGGCCGGGGGCGGAGGCGCGTCCCCGCAGGCCGGTTCGGCCGGCCGGGGGAGCCGGCCGGCCCCGGCCCGCCCCGGGGTCAGTCCAGCCAGCCGGGGGTCACCAGCGACGACTCGTAGGCGAGGACCACCAGCTGGGCGCGGTCGCGCATGCGCAGCTTCACCATGATCCGGCTGACGTGGGTCTTGGCCGTGGCGGGGCTGACCACCAGCCGCGCGGCGATCTCGTCGTTGGACAGCCCCGCGCCGACCAGCGCGAGCACCTCGCGCTCCCGCTCGGTCAGCCCGTCCAGGGAGGCGGTCGGCGCGGCGGCGCGCGGCGCGCGGCGGGCGTAGTCGGAGATCAGCCGGCGGGTGACGCCGGGCGAGAGCAGCGCGTCCCCCTCGGCGACCACCCGGACCGCCTGCAGCAGGTCCTCCGGCTCGGTGTCCTTGACCAGGAACCCGCTGGCGCCCATGCGCAGCGCCTCGAAGATGTACTCGTCCAGGTCGAAGGTGGTGAGGATGATGATCCGGGGGCCGTCCGGGCCGGACTCGGCGAGGATCCGCCCGCTGGCGGCGAGCCCGTCGGTGCCGGGCATCCGGATGTCCATCAGCACCACGTCCGGCCGGGCCGAGGCGGTCAGCCGGACCGCTTCGGCGCCGTCGGCGGCCTCGGCCACCACCTCGATGTCGGGAGCGCTGTTCAGCAGGGCCCGGAACCCCGCCCGGACCAGCGACTGGTCGTCCGCCAGCAGTACTCTGATCAATCCCGGCCCCTTCGCTGCGGTCGAGTGCTCCTCACCCGGACCCGTCCATCATCCGGCACCGTCGCGCCCGGCGCCGTCGGGGCGGGGGGAACCGCCGTCGGCCGGGAAGTGCGGCAGCCGCGCCCGGACCTCGAAGCCCCGGCCGCCCGGCCGCGGCCCGGCGGAGAAGTCCCCGCCCAGCAGCGCGGCGCGCTCTCGCATCCCGGTGATCCCGTTCCCCGGGCGGACCCCGTCCGGCGCGCCGCGGCCGTCGTCGGTCACCGAGATCTCCAGCCACCGCTCGCCGAAGACCAGGCCGACCCGGGCGTGCGCCGCCCCGCTGTGCCGGACCGCGTTGGTCAGCGCCTCCTGGACGATCCGGTAGCCGGTCGCCTCGACGTTGGGCGGCAGCCGCCGCTCCCCGGAGGCCTCCACCGTCACCTCCAGCCCGGAGGTGCGGGTCTCCTCGGCCAGGGCCGCCAGGCCGTCCAGCGCGGGGGCGGGGCTGCGCGGCGCCTTCTCGTCGACCGCCCGCAGCACGTCCAGCGTGGCGCGCAGCTCCTGCAGGGCCGACTTGCTGGTCCGCTTGATGGTGGCGAGCGCCTCGGCGGCGCGCTCCGGCTCGGATTCGATCAGGTAGAGCGCGGTGCCCGCCTGCACGTTGATCAGCGAGATGCTGTGCGCCACGGTGTCGTGCACCTCGCGGGCCAGCCGGAGCCGCTCGTCGGCGGCGCGGCGCAGGATCTCCTCCTCCCGGCTGCGCGCGGCGTCGGCCCGCCGCTGCTCCTGCACGGAGAGGTAGTCGCGGCGCCAGCGCACCAGCTCGGCGGAGATCAGCACGACCAGCACCCAGGCGAGCACGCCGAACGCCTGGCCGATGCGGAACGCGCCCTCGTCGGTGAACTCCCAGGCGTAGACGGTGAGCCACTGCGCGATCCCCAGCGTCCAGCCCTGCCAGCGCATGCCCTGCGCGACCGGGACGAACAGCGCGAGCGCGGCGCAGAGCATCAGCGGCCCGTCGGGGAAGCCGAGCGGGTAGTACACCGTGGCGGAGGGGACCACGATCAGGCCGGTCGGCACCGGGGCGGTGCGCACCCAGACCAGCGGCACGGTGCCGAGCAGGATCAGGATGTAGCCGAGGAGGCCGAGGTCGCTCAGGGACCGCTCGAACGCCGGGGCGTGCCACAGGTCCAGGGCGACCGTGGGCAGGGCGACGGCCGCCGCGATCACGGCGGCGATCAGGACGTCGGTCCGGGACGGACGGGGAGGCAGGCGGATCATCGCGGTTCGACGTTACGCGCCCCCACCCCGGTCGGGGCGTCCCCCAGGGGGAGGTTCCCGGAGCCGGGGGCGTACTCCCGGCGGAGTACGCCCCGGCGCGGGCGCCCGGCTCTCCCCGGCCGCCGGAGGGGCGGCCGGCCGCGCACGGGCCTCCCGCCCCCGGAACCCCGGGCCGCGGGGGTTCGGGCCGCCGCCCCGGGCTACCGGGGCCCGGGCCGGCGCCGGCGGCGCTCACCGACCGCGCGGGCGAGCGGTTCGGCCCCCATCGAGGCGAGCAGCAGCACCGCCCCGGCCATGCCCAGCGGCGTCATCGCCTCGCCGAGGAAGGCCACCGACAGCAGCGCCGCGGTCAGCGGCTCGGCCAGTGTGCCGACGGCCGCCCCGGTGTCGGAGGCGGTCCGCAGCCCGGCGAAGTAGGCCAGGTAGGCCAGCACGGTGGGCACCGTGCCGAGGAACGCGAGCAGGGCCAGGGTGTCGGCCCGCACCGGCACCGCGAGGCCGGTCGCGGCCCCGGCGGGGAGCAGCAGCACCGCGCCGATGAGCATGCCCAGGCCGGCGTTGGCCAGCGGCGGCAGGCCCTCCACCGGCCTCCGGTTGACCAGGGTCATCGCGGAGAAGGCAAGCCCGGCGCCGAGCGCGCAGGCCAGGCCGCCGGCCAGCCGGGCGGGGGAGCCGCCGGCCCCGGGGAACCCGGCGAGCAGCGCCAGGCCCGCCACGGCCAGCAGCACCGGCACGGCCAGTCGGGCGCCGGGCCGGCTGCGGGACAGCGCGCACACGCCCACCGCGACGAAGACCGGCACGCTGCCGATCTTGACCAGCGTGGCCAGGCCCACCGGGATCAGCGCGAGCGAGCCGAAGTAGAGCATCTGGAACACCGCGTGCAGGGCGCCGTTGACCGCCAGCCGCCGGAGCAGCGGCCGGGACCGCGGGATCCGCCTCAGCTCCCCGGTGGCCGCCAGGAAGGCGGAGATGAGCAGGCCGGCCAGGAGCAGCCGGTAGGTCGCCGCGGCCATCGGGGCGACCCCCTGGGCCTGCAGCAGGTGCCCGGCGGGCCCGCCGGTGCCCCAGAGCACCCCGGCGAGCAGCAGCAGTGCGAACCCGCGCTGGGACGGCGCGCGGGAGGGAACCGCGGCCTGCGCCGCGGGAAGGGAAGACGACACGAAGAGGACTCCTCCGTCGACGGAACAGGGGATCGTCGAGGGGCGTCCGCGATCGGCTGAGGAACCCGCCGCGGTTCACCGCGGGGGAGGACCCGGCGCCCCGGTCAGCCGACCGGAGGGGGCGTCACGAAAAGCCGTGACTCGTGCTCCATCGCTTCCTCGCGCTCATGCGTCCGCCGCCCGCCCGACCGGGCGGGACGTGTCCGGGCCAGGCTACCGCGCGGACCCGTCGGATGACAGGGCGACCCCGGGCGATGATCTTGACGTTGCGGGGGCATCAGAGCGCTCTGATGCCCCCGCAACGTCAAGATCATCGGGGAGGGGGCGCTCAGCGGGTGAAGGCGCCCTCGGGCGGGGCGGGGGAGTCCGCGGCGGCGCCGTCGCGGACCGGTGCGGTGCCCGCGGTGAACCGCTCCAGGTCCGGTCCGCAGACCAGCCGGGCCATGTCCGGGTCGCGGTGGGCGCGGCGGCCCAGCTCGTCGACGGGCAGCGGGCGGTCCGAGGCGGCCAGGACGAGGTTGCCGAACCGGCGCCCGCGCAGCACCGAGGGCTCGGCGATCAGCGCGGTGTGCGCGAACGCGGTGGCGGCGGTGGCCAGCTGCGCCCTGGTGTGCGCCAGGCGCCCGCCGTCGGCGACGTTGACCGCGAACACGCCGCCGGGGCGGAGCACGCGCGCCGCGTCGGCGTGGAACTCGGCGGTGGTCAGCGCGGCCGGGGTGCGCGCACCGGCGAACACGTCGCACACGACCAGGTCCGCGGTGCCGTCCCGGCGCTCGGCCAGCCAGGCCCGGGCGTCGCCGATGCCGACCCGGATCCCGGCCCGCCGGTCCAGCGGGAGCTCCCGGCGGACCAGCTCGACCAGGTCGGCGTCGATGTCCACGGCCCGCTGCCGCGACCCCGGCCGGGTCGCCGCGATGTAGCGGGCCAGGGTCAGCGCGCCCGCGCCGAGGTGGAACGCCTCGATCGGCCGCCCGGCCGGCGCCGCGAGGTCGGCGACGTGCCCGAGCCGGCGCACGTACTCGAAGTCCAGGTGCGTCGGGTCCGCCAGGTCGACGTGGGACTGCGGCGTCCCGTCCACCACCAGCAGCCAGGAGTCCGCCCGGTCGGCGTCCCGCAGCAGCTCCGTCCGCGGCCCGCCCGCGGCCGTCTCGGCTCCCATGCCCGCCCCCTGCACCCTCGGCGGGAGGGGCGCCGCGGGCGTCGGGGAACCCGCCGCCTCCCGCCCTCTCCCGCGATGATCCGTCCGGCCGGGGCGCCTCCCCGGTCCGCAACCCAAAGGTACGGCCGGCGCGGCCCTGGTCGGACCGGGAACCGGCCGGGCGGCGCAGAGAAGGGCGGGGGGGGGAAGGCGCGGCGCCGCCGGTGTCCGCTTCCGGGGCCGATCCCTCCGCCCGGGCGGCGGAGAGAAGGGGGCGGGGCGCCGCCCGGTCCGGCGCTCCCGGTCCGGCGAGGGCGCGGCCGGCGTGGTGCGCGGGCGTCACCCCCAGGGCAGGTCGCCGTATCCGCCCCGGTAGAAGACGAGCGGGCCGCCGCCGGCGGCCCCGTCGGTGTCCAGGTGGTGCACGCGGGCGACGACGATCAGGTGGTCGCCGGCGGGGTGCTCGGCCTCGACGGAGCATTCGAGCCAGGCCGGCGCGCCGTCCAGGACCGGGGCCCCGGAGGGGGAGGGGAAGTGGCCGAGGCCGGCGAACTTGTCGCCGCCCTTCGAGGCCAGCCGGCGGCAGGCCTCCTCCTGGTCGGCGCCGAGGATGCTGACGGCGAGGCGGCCCGCCCGGCGGAGCGCGGGCCAGCTGGTGCTGGTGTGGGCGACGCAGAAGCCGACCAGCGGCGGGTCCAGCGAGACCGAGGTGAAGGAGTTGGCGGCCAGGCCCGCGGGGCGGCCGGACTCCGGGTCGCGGCCGGTGATGGCGACGACGCCGGTGGGGAAGCGGCCCAGAGCGTCGCGGAACCGGCGCCCGTCGACCGGGGGGCGGGCGGGGGCGGGGCCGCGGGGCGCGGCGGAGCCGTTGGCGCGGTGCTGCGGGGCGGCCTCGGGGGGCGGGGTCTCGACGACGGTGCGGTTCGCGCATCCGGGGTTGCCGGCAGACATGGGCGTCGCCCTTCCTGTGCGGGGCCGAGTTCGTCCGGAGCGGCGGCGGCCGCTTGACCCAAGCGCTTGCTTGGTTCATCACTGTACCCGCTTTTCCGCGCCCCGTCACGGGGGCGGCCCCTTGACACCAAGCAGTTGCTTGGTATTGGGTCGGGGCGAGTCGATCGGCACCCCGGCGCCGCGCCCGCGCCGAGCGGGACGGGCGCGGCGCCGGGCGCGGGAAGGAGGCCGAGGCGGTGGGCGCACCCCTGCGGGACGCGGCGGCCGTGGCCGGCGTCGGATACACCCCGTTCGGCAAGGACTCCGGGGTCAGCACCACCACGCTGGCCTGCGAGGCGATCCTCGCGGCGCTGGACGACGCCGGACTGGGCCCCGAGGACGTCGACGGGATCGCCACCCACCGGGTCGGCGACTCCAGCCCGCCGTGGGTGGTGGCGCCCGCCCTCGGCATCGAGGACCAGGGCTGGTACCTGGACCAGTTCGGCGGCGGCAGCGTCTCGCACGCCGTGCTCGGCCAGGCCGCCATGGCCATCGCCGCCGGCGTCGCCGAGACCGTCGTCTGCTACCGCGCGATCAACGCCCGCTCGGAGTTCCGGATGGGCGGCCAGGGCCGGCCCCCGGCGGGCGCCTTCGACCTGCAGTACCAGGCGCCCTACGGGCTGCTCGCGCCCGCGCAGCACTACGCGCTGCTCGCCCGCGCGCACATGCTGGCCTACGGCACCGCCCACGAGCACCTCGGCGCGGTCGCCGTCGGCCAGCGGGAGAAGGCGGCCGGCAACCCGCGCGCGCTCAAGCGGGCCCCGATCACCATGGAGGACTACCTGGCCTCCCGGTGGATCGCCGAGCCGTTCCGGCTGCTGGACTGCTGCCTGGAGACCGACGGCGCCTGCGCCCTGGTGCTGACCTCCGCCGAACGCGCCCGGGACCTGCGCCGGCCCCCGGTGAACATCACCGCCGCGGCCTGGGGCGGAGGGCACTCCTCCTACTCCGGGGCCGGGGCCGGCGGGATCGGCGCGGACACCACCACCTCGGCCGCCGCCCGGCTGGCGCCGCGGCTGTACGCGATGGCCGGCCTCGGCCCGGCCGACGTCGACGTCGCCGAGCTCTACGACTGCTTCACCTGGACCGTCCTGGTGCAGCTGGAGGACTACGGGTTCTGCGCCAAGGGCGAGGGCGGCCCGTACGCGGCCTCCGGCGCGCTGCGGATCGGCGGGGAGCTCCCGGTCAACACGCACGGCGGCTTCCTCTCCGAGGGGTACGTGCACGGCATCAACCACGCGGCCGAGGCGGTCCAGCAGCTGCGCGGGGATGCGGGCCCGCGCCAGGTCCCCGGTGCCGAGGTCGCGCTCTCCACCGCGCAACCGGGGTACGTGCTGGCCGGAACCTCGGCGCTGCTGCTGACGGCGGCCCGGTGAACGGAGCCCGCGCACCCGGCGCCCCGGCCCGGAGCAGGGCGGGGCGGACGGCCGATGCCCGGCGCCCCGCCGGCGGCGGAGCCGCGGCGGCCGCGCCCGGCGCCCCGGACTCCCCCGGTCCCGCAGGCGGGCGGGGCCGACCTCCGGCAGAAGGGCGAGGAGACCATGACCGAACCGGAACGGCCCCGGCCCGGCGCGGACCGGGACTCCGCCGCCTGGTGGGAACTGGTGCGCGGGCACCGGCTCGCGGTGCAGCGCTGCACCGGCTGCGCGCTGCTCCGCTTCCCCGCGCGGGAGTACTGCCCGGCCTGCCGCTCGCGGTCCTGGGAGTGGCAGGACTCCGCCGGAACCGGGCGGGTCGCCTCCTGGACCGTCACCCACCAGCCGTTCCACCCCGCCTTCGCGGCCGAGGTGCCCTACACGGTGCTCCGCGTCGCCCTGGACGACGGCCCGGGCCTGCACTGCTGGGGCCGCCTGGCCGGCGCCGGCCCCGAGGTGCTCGCCGCGGGCCTGCCCGTCGAAGCGGTGTTCACCGACGCCGGGCCCGGACTGACCCTGGTCGACTGGCGCCCGGCGGCCCCGCGGCGCTGACGGCGCGCCCTGCAACGCCGCCGGGAACCCCCGGGCGATGGTCTTGGCGCTGCGGGCCCGTCAGAGCGCTCTGACGGGCCCGCAGCGCCAAGACCATCGGAGGAGGGGCGCGGGCGCGGCCTCACCCCGCCGGGCTCTCCTCGGCCAGGCGGCGCAGGCGCACCTTGTCGATCTTGCCGTTGGCGTTGGCGGGCAGCGAGTCGGCCAGCACCACCCGGCGGGGCACCTTGTAGTTGGACATGTTCCGCTCGGCCCAGGCGGTGATCTCGGCGGAGGAGGCGCCGGATCCGGGGGCGGGGACGACGAACGCGCAGCCGACCTCGCCCAGGCGAGGGTCGGGCACCGGGACCACCGCGGCCCGCGCGACCGCGGGGTGCCGCAGCAGCAGGGACTCGATCTCGGCGGGGTAGGCGTTGAAGCCGCCGACGATGAACATGTCCTTCTTGCGGTCCACCACCGACAGGTTCCCCTCCTGGTCGAGGACGCCGATGTCGCCGGTGCGCAGCCGGCCGCGGCCGTCGAGGGCCTCGGCGGTGCGCTCCGGGTCGCCCCAGTAGCCGAGCATCACGCCGTGCCCGCCGACCAGGATCTCGCCGCGCTCGCCGGGCGGCAGCGGCGCCCCGTCCTCCCCGGCGATCTCGACGGAGACCCCGGGCATGGCGCGGCCGGTGCTCCCGGCGATGGTCTCCACCGGGTCGCCCGCCCTGGTCATCGAGACCACGGTGCCCTCGATCAGCCCGTAGGCGTTGATCATCCGGCGGACCACCCGCTCGTCGAGGAGGCGGCGGACCAGCTCCGGAGGGACCGAGGCCGCCCCGCAGATGCCGACCCGCAGCGAGGGCGCGGTCCGGCCGGACGCCGCCAGGCCCTCCAGGATCCCCTGGAACATGGTGGGCGGCCCGGCGAGGACGCCGACCCCCTCCTCGGTGATCAGGTCCAGCAGCGCACCGGGGTCGAACACCGGAACCGGCAGCAGCACCGCCGCCCGCATCACCCCCGCCAGCAGCCCCGCGTTGACCCCGAACCCGTGCGAGAACGGCGCGATCACCGGGTAGCGGTCGCCTTCGCCCAGCGTCACCACCTCGGCCCAGTCCCAGTAGCCGCGGAGCAGCTGGCCGTGCGGGATCATCACGCCCTTGGGCGCGCCGGTCGTCCCGGAGGTCGCCAGGATCTCGGCCAGGTCGCCCGGGCCCACCGCCAGCGCGCGCTCCTCGGCCGTACCGGCGGGGACCCGCTCGCCCTCGGCCAGGAACGCCTCGAAGGCGCAGGTCCCGGCGCGCTCCGCCGCGGGGTCGCCCGGCCCGGCGTCGAGCAGCACCGCCCGGTCGAGGGCGGGCAGCCCGGCGAACGGGCGCCCGCCCGCCGGCGGCCCCTCGGCCTCTTCGATCAGCCGCACGAACGAGGTGTCCAGGAAGTGCTCGGTGCAGAGCAGCAGCCGGGCCCCGGTGCGGCGCAGCAGGTCGGCGGCCTCCAGGCCCTTGAACCGGGTGGAGAGCGGGACGAGGACCGCCCCGGCGTCCCACACCCCGAAGGCGGCGGCCGCCCACTGCGGGGTGTTCGGGCCGAGCAGGGCGACCCGGTCGCCGGGCCGCACCCCGGCGGCGATCAGCGCGCGTGCGGTCCGCCGCGCCCGCTCGGCGAGGCCGGCCGCGGTGGTCCGCTCGGAGCCGGAGGCGAGCAGTACCGCCTCGGGCCGGGACCGGGCCCGGTCCCGGAGCATGCGGGGGATGGACGTCCACCCGGGCGGCAGGGGCGCGAACCCGGGCTCGGCACCGGCGGAGGGGCGGGGGCTGCTCTGCTGCATCGCGGATCCTCTCTGCGGGCCGAACCCGCACGGAAGGGGGGAACCGAGGAGGAGGCGGAAGAAGAGGCGCCAGGGGAGGGGAGGCAGGGAGGACAGGGAGGACAGGGAGGACGCGCCGGCCGGTCGCCGGGAACGCGGCGGAGGCCCGGCGCGGAGGGCCCGCCGGAGCCGAGCGGTCCGGGGAGCGGTGCCGGCCCCGGCCGGGCCGGACGGCCACCGGCGGAACCCGGGCGGCCCCTCCTTCCGCGAGCGGGAGGCCGGGGCGGGGCCGCGTCACCGTGCTGTCGGGAGGGTGCTCACAGGGCGCCGCGGTCGCGGCCCAGGTGGTGGCCGCGTTCGTCGGCGAGCGAGCCGGACGCGGGGCCGGGCGGCAGGTCCGGGTCGGCGGGGCCGGTGACCACGCCGATGTGGACCGGGGCGGCGGCGAGCAGGGCCTGCTCGATCCGCTTGGTCCACATCGGGTTGCCCACCAGGGACTCCCGGGTGAAGGAGACGTGCAGGGCGGCGGTGTCCAAGGTGCCCGGGCGCGACACCCTCAGCTCCCAGGAGCCGATGCCGTCGATCGGCGCCAGCGCCCGCTCCAGCCGGGGCAGCGAGAGCCAACGCCCCCGGACCAGCACCCTGTCGCCCACGGTGTGCCCGGGGACCGGGACCAGGTCGGCGCCCTCGGCCACCGCGGCGGCGAAGCCGGTGCGCACCGCGGCCCCTGCCAGCGCCGAATGCCACAGCGGCCGGGTGACCAGCTCGGCGGTGCCCGCCGGATAGGGGGCCCGCAGCAGCTCGTCCTCGGCCGGCGGGGCCGCCTCCACCAGGCCCGGCCGCGGCTGGTGCAGCCCGCCGCCGGCGCCGTCCCGGCAGGCCACCGGCACCTGGAGCAGCGGGTCGACGAACAGGTCGGCGACCTCGGCGTCGAACTCCGCGGCCAGCTGCCGGCGGACGTGCTCCCCGGTGATCTCCCCGGCCAGCAGGATCCGGCGCAGCCCCAGGTCGAGCGGGTCGACCAGGAACTCCGCGTGCATCCGGGCCAGCAGGTCCAGCACACCGGTTGGGGTGGCCACCAGCACCGTGGCGGCCAGCGACTCCAGCGCCCGGTGCAGCCGCATCCGCCCGCGCGGCCCCAGCGAGGCGGCCGAGGCGCCCGCGGCGGCCGCCGCCTCCGCCACCAGCGCGCCGGTCTGCTCGCCGTCGCCGTTGAGGGCGACGGCCACCCGGTCGCCGGGGCCGACGCCGGCCCGGGCCAGCACCGCGGCGCCCACCTCCACCGCGGCGGCGCGGTCGGCGGCGGTCAGCGGGACGGCGGTCTCCGCGTCCGGCGAGACCAGCAGTACCTCCCCCGGCCCCCCGCCCCCGGTGGCCGGGGCGGGGAAGGGGGCGTCGGCGCGGATCCACGCCGGTTCCGGCACCCGGCTCATTCGGGGACCACCTCCTGCTTGAAGAGCTTGATCGAGTTGCACACGTGCTCATGGGCGAGCCCGCCGACCTGGGCCTGGAGCAGCAGGTCGGTGGCGCCCGCCGCGCGGATCCGCTCGACCGCGGCGCGCGAGCCCGCCACGTCGTCGATGACCACCATGTGGTGCCGGCCCAGCACCTCCAGCGCCTCCTCCGGGGGCATGCCGGCGGCCAGCTGGCCCAGCACCCTGTGGGTGGCGTGCCGGGCGTCGTAGTAGTCCGGCGGGGTGACCAGGTTGACCTGGCGGCGGATGTACCAGAGCACCGCGTCGGAGGCGGTCTGCACCGCCTCGTCCCGGGTGGGCGCCACGTGCCAGGGGATCATCAGCGCGACCCGGCGGGTGTCCGGGTCGAAGCCGTGCTCGGCCAGGGTCCGCTTGTAGGCGGCGATGTCCTCGGCGACGTCGTCCAGCCCCTTGAGCATGGTCATGCCGAGCAGGTTGTGGCCGCGGCGGGCCGCCGCCAGGTACCCCTCCAGGCTGGTGGAGGCCACCCAGACCGGGGGGTGCGGCTCCTGGGTCGGGCGGGGGTAGACCGAGACGCCGGGCACCTGGAAGTAGGGGCTGTCGATGGTGACCGGGGCGCCGTCGGCCCGCCAGATCTCCAGCACCGCCTCCAGCGACTCCTCCCAGATCCGCCGGGACTGCTCGAAGGGGCGCTGGAAGGCCTGGTACTCCAGCGGGGAGGCGCCGCGGCCGGTGCCGAACTCGACCCGGCCGCCGGAGAGCACGTCCAGGGTGGCCACCCGCTCCGCCGTGCGGATCGGCGGCTGGAAGGGCAGCAGCACCACGCCCAGGCCGAGCCGGAGGCGGCGGGTGCGCTGGGAGATCGCGGCGAGGACCAGGTCGGGGGCGGAGGAGTGCGAGAAGCCCCGGGTGAAGTGGTGCTCCACGAACCAGGCGGCCTCGTAGCCGAGTTCGTCGGCCAGTTCGGCCTGGGCCAGCACGTTGTCGAAGGCGCGCCGCTCGACCTCGCGGGTGCGGCCCCGGACCTCGACTTCGTACCCCAGGCTGACTCGTAGGGACGGCATGGCGCCTCCGGTATTCGACGGTGACGAGCAACCAAGCGAACGCTTGGTAGCGTATCAGTGCGGTACCGGACCGACAACGAATCCGGAGCCCGCCGCAGCCGGGCAGGCCGCCGATGTTTACCCGGACCCGCCCCGCTCGCAGCCCGGACACCCGGCCCCGCCCGCCCCGCCCGCCTTCTTCGCCCAACCGTTACCGGGGGTTCCACCCCCGGGAGCCGTGCCATCGTCATGCGCCGTCAGCGTGTGCGGGACGCGCACCGCGATGAGCAACGGCACTGGAGGAAGCAATGCGAGGCAGGTGGAGGCGGGCCCTGGCGGCCGCCGCGGCCGCCGCCGTCGTCCTGGCCGGGGCGGCCGCCCCGGCGCAGGCCGAACCGGCGGGCACCCTGGCCCTGGCCGGCCCGGTGGCCCAGGGCGGGGCCGCGAAGTTCGGGTACAGCACCCCCGACCCGCACGACACCAACTGGATCGGCGTCTACCCCCAGGGCGAGGGGCCGGTCGACGAGGAGTACACCGAACCCTCCCTGGCCTGGTCCTACGCGCCCGAGGCGGAAGGGGAGGCCGAGGTGGACACCGCCGCGCTGCGCGCCGGCGACTACACCGCCTACCTCCTGGCCCGGGACGGCTACGAGTGGCTGGCCGAACCGGTCGACTTCACCGTCACCGACGACCGCCCGGTCGCCTTCCCCGTCGACGAGATCACCCTGCGCAACGGGCGCAAGGGCGACGCCTACCAGGCCTCCGTCGGCGGACTCGCCTCCGGCGGCGGAGAACCGGAGTTCCGCAAGGTCTCCGGGCCGAAGTGGGCCGAGGTGGCCGCGGACGGCACCGTCACCGGCACGCCGAAGGGCAACCCCGGGCGGGGCGCCGAGATCGTGGTGGAAGCGGTCGGCGACGACGGCTCCACCGACCGGATCACCGCCGTCGTCCCGGTCCGCAAGAAGAAGGAGCCGCTGGTCGGCGAGCTCGACGTGATGAGCTACAACACCTGGCACGCCGGCACCCGGGTCAACGGGTACCACGAGAAGCAGCTCCGCTACCTCGCGGAGAGCGGCGCCGACATCGTCGGCCTGCAGGAGACCCAGGGCGAGGCGGCCGAGCGGCTGGCAGACGCGCTCGGCTGGTACCACTGGCAGTCCCCCGGCAGCCTCGGCGTGATCAGCAAGTACCCGATCACCGAGGAGCGCGGCGAGGTCAACGCCTCGGGCAGCGTCAAGATCGCGCTGGACGGAGAGGACTCCGAGGTCGCGCTCTGGAACGTCCACCTCGGCTACACCCCCTACGGCCCCTACGACGCCTGCGACGCGGGCATGCCGGTGGACCGCATCCTGGAGCGCGAGGCCGAGTCCGGCCGCACCCCGCAGATCGAGGACACCGTCGCCGCGATGGAGGCGGACCTCGCCGCCGCCGGCGACGTCCCGGTGCTGCTGCTCGGCGACTTCAACTCCCCCTCCCACCTGGACTGGACCGAGGCCAACCGGGAGAAGAACTGCGGCTACGCCGACGTGCCCTGGCCCGCCTCCACGGTGCCCGCCGACGCCGGCCTGACCGACTCCTTCCGCGAGGCCCACCCCGACCCGGTGGCCGAGCCCGGCATCACCTGGTCCCCGCTGTTCCCCCGGCGGGACGGCGCCACCGGGGTGGAGGAGCCCCAGGACCGGATCGACTTCGTCTACTACGCCGGGGACCTGGAGGTCAGCGGCTCCGAGACGCTGGTCGCCGGAGACCCGCAGGTCTACCCCGACCACGCCGACAACGAGTGGACATCCGACCACGCGGCGGTGATGACCGCCTTCGCGCTGGACGGCTGATCCCGGCCGCGGAGCGGGCGGCTCCGGGAGCGCATCCGCCGCCCCGGGGCCGCCCCCCGTCCGGCTGCGGGCGGCACGGCGGAGCGCTAGCCTGGAACCCCTCTGACCACCAGGCTTGCCCTGACGCATCACCAACCGAGGAGTGGCCGTGCTGCTGCGGATGTCGACCCTGTTCCTGCGCACCCTGCGCGAGGACCCAGCGGACGCAGAGGTGCCGAGCCACAAGCTGCTGGTCCGCGGCGGCTACGTGCGCCGCGCCGCCCCCGGCGTCTACAGCTGGCTGCCGCTCGGCAAGCTGGTCCTGGAGAACGTCGCCGGTGTCGTCCGCGAGGAGATGAACCGGATCGGCGGCCAGGAGGTGCTGCTGCCCGCGCTGCTGCCCCGCGAGTACTACGAGGCCAGCAACCGGTGGACCGAGTACGGCGACACCCTGTTCCGGCTCACCGACCGCAAGGGCGCCGACTACCTGCTCGCCCCCACCCACGAAGAGGTCTTCACCCTCCTGGTCAAGGGCGAGTACTCCTCCTACAAGGACTTCCCGGTCATCCTCTACCAGATCCAGGAGAAGTTCCGGGACGAGGCCCGCCCGCGGGCCGGCGTGCTGCGCGGCCGCGAGTTCCACATGAAGGACTCCTACTCCTTCGACATCGACGACGAGGGCCTGGAGTGCTCCTACGCCCGGCACCGCGACGCCTACGTCCGCATCTTCGACCGGCTCGGCCTGCGCTACGTGATCGTCTCGGCCACCTCCGGCGCGATGGGCGGCTCGGCCTCCGAGGAGTTCCTCGCCGAGACCCCCAACGGCGAGGACACCTTCGTCCGCAGCACCGAATCGGACTACGCCGCCAACGTCGAGGCGGTCAAGACCCCCGCGCCGCCCGCGCGGCCGATCGAGGGCCTGCCCGAGGCGGCCGTGCACCACACCCCGGACACCCCCACCATCGAGACCCTGGTCGACCACCTCAACGGGGCCGGCCTGGGCCGCACCTTCACCGCCGCCGACACCCTGAAGAACGTCCTGGTCAAGGTCAGGCAGCCGGGTGAGGAGGAGTGGGAGGTCATCGGCATCGGCGTGCCCGGCGACCGCGAGGTCGACGTGAAGCGGCTGGAGGCCGCCCTGGAGCCGGCCGAGGTCGCCCTGCTCGAAGAGGCCGACTTCGCCGCCCGCCCCTACCTGGTCAAGGGCTACGTCGGCCCGGCCGCGCTGCAGGGCAACAAGCTCGCCTACTACGCCGACCCGCGCATCGTGGCCGGCACCGCCTGGGTCACCGGCGCGGACAAGGCCGACCACCACGTGGTGGACCTGGTCTGCGGCCGCGACTTCACCCCGGACGGCGTCCTCGACGTCGCCGACGTGCGGGACGGCGACCCCTCGCCGGACGGGCGGGGCACCCTCTACACCGCGCGCGGCATCGAGATCGGCCACGTCTTCCAGCTGGGCCGCAAGTACGCCGACGCCTTCGAGGTGGACGCGCTCGGCCCGGACGGCAAGCCCAAGCGGATCACCATGGGCTCCTACGGCATCGGGGTGTCCCGCGTGGTCGCCTCCATCGTCGAGCAGTCCCACGACGGCAAGGGCATCGTCTGGCCGCGCGCCGTGGCCCCCGCCGACGTGCACGTGGTCGCCACCGGCAAGGGCGAGCAGATCGAGGTCGCGCTGCGCCTGGCCGAGGAGCTGGAGGCCAAGGGCGTCCGGGTCCTGGTCGACGACCGCAAGGGCGTCTCCCCGGGCGTGAAGTTCACCGACGCGGAGCTGCTCGGCGTCCCCACCGCCCTCATCGTCGGCAAGGGCCTGGCCGACGGCGTCCTGGAGCTCCGCGACCGCCGCACCGGCGACCGCGAGGAGGTCTCCCTGGACTCCGCCGTCACCAAGGTCGCCGCCATCGTCGAGGCCGACAAGAAGGACTGACGCGACGGCTTGGAGGGCGCTCCGCCGCACCTGCGGGGGAGCGCCCTCCGCCGTAGAATCGGTGCGGCTCCCGGCCGGTCGCGGGAAGATGACGCCCGTTGTTTCCCCAGGTCATTCGCTCTGAGTCCCGCGCACGCGGGAATGGACCGCCACCGGCACCCCGCACCCTGTGGCCGGCCGCCTGAGTCCCGCGCACGCGGGGTCAGTCGCCCTCCTTCTCCTCTGCTGCGGTGGGGGAGGGCGAGGGCGCCGCCTTCTCCGGGTAGCCCGGGAAGGCCGGGAGGTCGCCGCCCCATTCCAGGGAGCGGGCGACGGCGGCCTGGAGGGCGTTCGCGGCGAGTTCGCGGAGGGTTCCGCTGCCGGAGGCGGCGCCGGCCAGTTGGAGGGCGCTCTGCGCGGCGGTCTCCTCCAGGGAGCGGGCGTGGCGGCGCAGCTCGTCGGGGTCGTCCGAGTCGGGGAGCGGGTAGGCGGCCTCGGTCGGGGCCGGGTCGGCCTTGCGGGCGACCAGCTCCTCGCGGAAGGTGTCCCGCTGGGCCCGGTGGGCGTCCATGAACCGGCCGGCCCGGTCGCGGTCGCCGCCCTCGGAGCGGGCGCCGATGTAGGTGTAGCCGTAGACGGCGGCGTGCGCGGCGCGCAGCGCGTCCTGCAGGGCGGAGACCTCGCCCGGCCCCTCGTCGGCCGAGGCCGACGGGGAGGACCCGGACGGGGAGCGGGGCGGTGGCGCTGTCACGAGGCCTCCTCGGCGAGCAGGTGGGCATGGCCGATCTCGCAGGCGCCGACCGAGGCGAGCAGCTGGGCCAGCGCCGGCTCCAGCACCTGGGCGCACTCGCGGGCGCGGTCCACCGCGGCGGCCTCCTCAAGGCTCTGCAGGTCCGCGGTGGACGGGGGCTCCTCGGGGACCGGTTCGGGGGAGGGCGACGGGCCGCCGCCCCCGCCTCGCCCCGCGCCCCCGTCCGCGCCCTCGGCGGCGGCGGAGTCCTCGGGCAGCCGGCCGCGGAGCGCGGCCAGGTGCTCCTCGTGGTGGGCCAGGAAGGACTCCAGCAGCTCGGCGGGGCCGTCGCCGGCCCCGACCGCGGCGCGGTACCGGGCCACGAGCCGCTCCTTGGCGGTGATGGCGCCGTGCAGGATCCGCTCGTCCTGGCCGACCTCGCTGGGGTACCAGCGGACGCCGCAGCCGGCCGCGCCCGCGGCCGCCGCCGCGGCGAGGGCCCCGAGCAGTGCGGCGCGCCGGGTGACCGCGGTGCCGCCGGAGCGGGAGCCTGCGCGGCGGGAGGGGCCGTCCCCTTCGACCGACTCGCCCAACCTCGTCCTCCTTCTCGGCTCACCGCGGGATGCCGTTCCATCTTTCCATGCACGGGCGCCCCTCCCGCGCACGCGCGGACCCGCGCGGACGCGCGAAACCCCCGTCCCTGCGGGGAAACGCGCGCCCTCCGCTGCGCGGATTGCCTGGGGAGGCCGCGATTGTGGATACCCTTGGACACGAACCGCGGTCGCAGCGACGCGCGGACGACTTTCATGCACAGCTGGACCGCCCCGGAGATCCGTCTGCGGAGCCGGGCGGAATTCCCCGGAGAGAGGAATACGGATGGGGGCGCAGGCTCGCCAGGACCGCTTGGCCGCCGTGCTTGAGCCGGTGCTGGCCGAGGCAGGCCTGGAGCTGGAGGCCGTCGAGGTCGTCCCGGCCGGCAAGCGGCGGCTGCTGCGCGTGGTGGTGGACTCCGAGAACGGGGTCGACCTGGACGCGGTCGGCGAGGTGAGCCAGCTGGTCTCGACCGCTCTGGACGCCTCCGACGCGATGGGCAAGGCCCCCTACGTCCTCGAAGTGACCTCCCCCGGCGTGGACCGGCCGCTGACCCTGCCCCGGCACTGGCGGCGCTCGCGCGGGCGGCTCGTCTCGGTCCGGCTCGCCGAAGGCGGCGAGGTCACCGGCCGGGTGCTGGACGCCGACGAGTCGGGCGTCTCCCTGAGCGTCGACGACGCGACGGTGGAGTACGGCTACGCCGACATCGCGCGGGCCAAGGTCCAGGTGGAGTTCCGCCGCCCCGCCGACGACGACACCGCCGCGGCGGACTAGAGGGGGAGCCCCGTGGATATCGATATGAGTGTCCTGCGCAGCCTGGAGCGCGAGAAGGACATCTCGGTTGACCTCGTCGTCAAGGCGATCGAGGACGCCCTGCTGATCGCCTACCACCGCCAGGAGGGCACCGAGTCCTCGGCCCGGGTCGAGCTGGACCGCACCAGCGGCCACGTCACGGTCTGGGCGAGCGAGACCGACGAGGAGACCGGCGCCGTCCGCGAGTACGACGCCACCCCGAGCGGGTTCGGCCGGATCGCCACCTCCACCGCCAAGCAGGTCATCCTGCAGCGGTTGCGCGACGCCGAGGACGAGCTGACCCTCGGCGAGTTCGCCGGCCGCGAGTACGAGATCGTCTCCGGCATCATCCAGCAGGGCAAGGACCCGCGGAACGTGCTGGTCGACCTGGGCCGGCTGGAGGCGATCCTGCCTCCGCAGGAGCAGGTCCCCGGCGAGGAGTACAACCACGGCGAGCGGCTGCGCGCCTACGTCGTGCAGGTGCGCAAGGGCCACCGCGGCCCCTCGGTCACCCTCTCCCGCACCCACCCCAACCTGGTGCGCAAGCTCTTCGAGCTGGAGGTGCCCGAGATCGCCGACGGCACCGTGGAGATCGCCGCGATCGCCCGGGAGGCCGGCCACCGCACCAAGATGGCGGTCAAGTCCAACAAGACCGGGGTCAACGCCAAGGGCGCCTGCATCGGCCCGCTGGGCAGCCGGGTCCGCAACGTGATGGCCGAGCTCAACGGGGAGAAGATCGACATCGTCGACCACTCCGACGACCCGGCCGTGTTCGTCGGCAACGCGCTGTCCCCCGCCCGGGTGAACCGGGTGGAGGTGCTGGACGCCGCGGCCAAGGTCGCCCGGGTCACCGTGCCCGACTACCAGCAGTCCCTGGCCATCGGCAAGGAGGGGCAGAACGCCCGGCTCGCCGCCCGGCTCACCGGGTGGCGGATCGACATCCGCTCCGACGCGCCCGATGGCGACGACGAGGACGGCGGCGGACGGGCCGATGCCCCGGCGCGCTAGACTCGGGGAGGCCGGAGGGCGCCCGCCGGTCCGCACCTGCATCGGGTGCCGGTCCCGGGCGGACCAGTCCGAACTGCTGCGGCTGGTCGCCGACGGCCTGCTGGTCCTCCCCGACCCGCGCCGCCGTGCGCCGGGCCGGGGCGCCTACCTCCACCCCGATCCGGAGTGCCTGCGGGCGGCCGAGAAGCGGCGGCCCTGGCCGCGCGCGTTCCGGGCGCCGGGGCGGTACGACGCCTCGCGGGTGGCGGCCTACTTCGCGGAGTCCCACGCGTTGGAGTCGGTCGCGGTCAAGGGATAGGGTTGGAATGATCCAGCCGAGAGCGCGGTTGTAACGACCGTGCGCCGGCCGGTCTTGTCGTGCCGGAAGATCCGGCGAACTGACCCATTGTTGTGTAGCGACGAGGAAGCGGGTCGAGATTGCGATGAGCGCTCGATGAGTACGCAGCGATGAGTACGTCAAGCTAGCGACGGTCCGGCACAAGCCCATGTCCCGGACCGAAGTAGAGGAGAGCAGTGGCGAAGGTCCGGGTATACGAGCTTGCCAAGGAGCTCGGAGTAGAGAGCAAGGTCGTCATGGCCAAGCTCCAGGAGTTGGGCGAATTCGTCCGATCGGCGTCCTCGACGATAGAGGCTCCGGTCGTGCGGAAGCTCACCGACGAGCTCAAGCCGGGCTCTGCGGGTAAGAAGGGCGGCTCCGGCAAGCCGTCCGCGCAGGAGTCCAAGCCGCGCGAGCGCGGCGCGTCCACGCCGGGCGGGGAGGCCAGGACGGCCCCCAAGCCCGGTCCGAAGCCGGGTCCCCGTCCCGCCCCGCGCCCCGGCGCGGCCGGCGGCGGTGCCCCCAGCGCCCCCAGCGGCAGCGCCCCCGAGGGCCCCGCGGGCGGCGCTCCCAAGCCCGGTCCGAAGCCGGGCCCCCGTCCCGCGACGCCCAAGCCGGGGCAGCCGCAGGGCGGCCGCAGCGACCGCAGTGACCGTCCCGAGCGGGGCGACCGCGGCGAGCGCTCCGAGCGCGGCCGCGGTGAGCGCGGTCCGAAGCCGGGGCCCCGCCCCGCCGGCCCGCGTCCGGGCAACAACCCGTTCTCGACCCAGGCCACCGGCATGGGCGCCAAGCCCGGACCGCGTCCGGGCGGCGGCGCTCCGCGCCCCGGTGGCGGCGCCCCGCGTCCCGGCCAGGGCGCTCCCCGTCCGGGCGGCGCGGCTCCGCGCCCCGGCGGTGGTGCCCCGCGTCCGGGCGGCGGCGCTCCCCGTCCCGGCGGCGGCGCCCCGCGTCCGCAGGCCCCGCGCCCCGGCGGCGCTCCGGGCGCCGGCGGTCCGCGGCCCAAGCCGGGCCCGCCCGCGGGCGGCGGCGCTCCGCGTCCGGGCGGTCCGCGCCCCAGCCCGATGAACATGCCGTCCTCCCGGCCGACCCCGCCCGCGGGCGCCGGCCGCGGCGGTGGCCGCCCGGGTGGCGGCGGCGGTCGTCCCGGTGGCGGCGGTGGCCGTCCGGGCGGCGGCGGCCCGCGTCCCGGCGGCGGTGGCGGCGGCTTCGGCGGCCCGCGTCCGGGCGGCTTCGGCGGCCGTCCCGGTGGCGGCGGCCGCGGCCGCGGCGGCACGGCCGGCGCCTTCGGGCGCCCGGGCGGTCCGCGCGGACGCTCCCGCAAGTCGAAGAAGGCGCGTCGTCAAGAGTTCAACGAGATGGGGGCGCCGTCCTTCGGCGGCGTGAAGATCCCCAGCGGCAACGGGCAGACCATCCGGCTGTCCCGCGGCGCCTCGCTGTCGGACTTCGGCGACAAGATCGGGGTCAACCCGGCCTCCCTGGTCCAGGTGATGATGCACCTGGGCGAGATGGTCACCGCGACCCAGTCGCTGCCCGACGAGACGCTGCAGCTGCTCGGCGAGGAGCTCAAGTACAACGTCTCCGTCGTCAGCCCGGAGGACGAGGACCGCGAGCTGCTGGAGTCCTTCTCCATCGAGTTCGGCGAGGACTCCGGCACCGACGAGGACCTGCGTCCGCGTCCGCCGGTGGTCACCGTGATGGGCCACGTCGACCACGGTAAGACGAAGCTGCTGGACACCGTCCGGAACAGCAACGTCGCCAGCGGCGAGGCCGGCGGGATCACCCAGCACATCGGCGCCTACCAGGTGTCCACCACGGTCGACGGTGAAGAGCGCAGGATCACCTTCATCGACACCCCGGGCCACGAGGCGTTCACCGCCATGCGTGCCCGCGGTGCCCAGGCCACCGACATCGCGGTGCTGGTGGTCGCGGCCGACGACGGCGTGAAGCCGCAGACGGCCGAGGCCATCGACCACGCCAAGGCGGCCGAGGTGCCGATCGTGGTCGCGGTCAACAAGATCGACGTCGAGGGCGCCGACCCGCAGCGCGTCCGGGCCCAGCTCACCGAGTACGGCCTGGTCGCCGAGGAGTACGGCGGCGACGTGCAGTTCGTCGACATCTCCGCGCTCCGCGGGCAGAACATCGACGCCCTGCTGGAGTCGATCGTGCTGACCTCCGACGCGGCGCTGGACCTGCGCGCCAACCCGTACATGGAGGCCCAGGGCCTCGCGATCGAGGCCTACCTCGACCGCGGCCGCGGCTCCATGGCCACGGTCCTGGTGCAGCGGGGCACGCTCAACGTCGGCGACTCGATCGTCTGCGGCGACGCCTACGGCCGTGTCCGCGCCATGCTCGACGAGCACGGCGAGAACGTGGAGCACGCCGAGCCGTCCCGGCCGGTGCAGGTGCTGGGCCTGACCAACGTGCCCAGCGCCGGCGACAACTTCCTGGTCGTCAAGGACGACCGGGTCGCCCGCCAGATCGCCAACCAGCGCGAGGCGCGCGAGCGCTTCGCCCAGCAGGCGAAGGCGGCGCGCCGGGTCACCCTGGACAACTGGCAGAAGACCCTGGAGGAGGGGGAGCGCACCGAGCTCGCCCTGCTCATCAAGGGCGACATGTCCGGTTCCGTGGAGGCCCTGGAGGAGTCGCTGCTCAAGATCGACGCGGGCGGCGACGAGGTCGGCATCCGCATCGTCGGCCGCGGCGTCGGCGCGATCACGCAGAACGACATCAACCTGGCGGCGACGTCCGAGGCCATCATCATCGGCTTCAACGTCCGGCCGGAGGGCAAGAACAGCGAGCTCGCCGACCGGATGGGCGTCGACATCCGCTACTACTCGGTCATCTACCAGGCGATCGAGGAGGTCGAGGCGGCGGTCAAGGGCCTGCTCAAGCCGATCTACGAAGAGGTCCAGCTGGGCACCGCGGAGATCCGGGAGATCTTCAAGGTCCCGAAGATCGGCAACGTGGCGGGTTCGATCGTCCGCAGCGGCATCGTCCGGCGCAACGCCAAGGCGCGGCTCATCCGCGACGGGGTGGTCGTCTCCGACAACCTCACCGTGGAGTCCCTGCGCCGGTTCAAGGACGACGCCACCGAGGTCCGCGAGGGCTACGAGTGCGGTATCGGCCTCGGCCACAACGACCTGCGCCTCGAGGACATCATCGAGACCTACGAGATGCAGGAGAAGCCGCGCGACTGACGCGGTGGCAGGAAGCCAGGCAGTACCCCGGGGGTCCGGCCGCACGGCCGGGCCCCCGGGCTCCCCGGATCCTTTCCCCGGCCCGCCGCTCCGTCATGCGGCACACGATGACATCCAGACCAAGCAACGGCCGCCGCACCGCGCGGAGCGGCGCCTACATCGGGTCGCTGACCCTGGACATCCTGCTCGGCGACGTCCGGTCGCTGAAGCAGAAGCGCTCGGTGGTGCGCCCGATCGTCGCCGAACTCCAGCGGAGGTTCTCCGTCTCCGTCGCGGAGACGGGGGAGCACGACCTCTACCGCAGGGCCGAGATCGGCGTCGCGGTGGTGGCCTCCACGGCGGCCCACTGCACCGAGGTGCTCGACACCTGCGAGCGGCTGGTGGCGGGGCGGCCCGAGATCGAGCTGCTCTCCGCCAGGCGGCGGCTCTTCAGCCCAGAGGAAGATTGAGGACCATGGTCGACGCCGCACGAGCGCGCAAGCTCGCCGACCGCATCCAGCGCATCGTCGCGGAGATGCTGGAGCGCCGGATCAAGGACCCCCGCCTGGGGTTCGTGACCGTCACCGACGCCCGGCTCACCAACGACCTGCGCGAGGCGACCGTCTACTACACCGTCTTCGGCACCGACGAGGAGAAGGCCGGCACCGCGGCCGCCCTGGAGAGCGCCAAGGGCGTGATCCGCTCCGAGGTCGGCCGGCAGACCGGGCTCCGGCACACCCCGAGCCTCGCCTTCGAGCGGGACGAGGTGCAGGACAACGCCCAGCACATCGAGGAGCTGCTCGCCGAGGCGCGCAAGTCCGACGCGGAGGTGGCGCGCGCCGCGGCCGGGGCGACCCACGCCGGGGACGCCGACCCCTACAAGACCTCGCGCGACGAGGACGAAGAGGGCGCGGAGTGACCCGGGCCCCCGGCCCCGACGGCGTCCTGGTCGTGGACAAGCCGGCCGACTGGACCTCGCACGACGTCGTCGCGCGGGTCCGCCGGCTGGCCGGCACCCGCAAGGTGGGCCACGCCGGGACGCTCGACCCGATGGCCACCGGGGTGCTGGTGCTCGGCCTCGGCCGGGCCACCCGGCTGCTGGGCCACCTCACCCTGACCGAGAAGGCCTACGAGGGCACCATCCGGCTCGGGGAGACCACCGACACCGACGACGCCCAGGGCTCCCGCACCGGCCGCGCCGACGCGTCCGGTGTCGCGGAGGCCGCGCTGCTGGCCGGCGCCGCCGCGCTGACCGGGGAGATCGAGCAGGTCCCCCCGCAGGTGAGCGCGATCAAGGTGAACGGCAAGCGGGCCTACAAGTCCGCCCGGGAGGGCGAGGCGGTCGAGCTCAAGGCGCGCCCGGTCACCGTCTCGGAGTTCACCGTGCTGGAGATCCGGCGCGGGGAGGAGACGGTCGACCTCGACGTGCGGGTGGTCTGCTCCAGCGGCACCTACATCCGGTCGCTCGCCCGGGACCTGGGCGCCGCGCTGGGGGTGGGCGGCCACCTCACCGCGCTGCGCCGCACCCGGGTCGGCCCCTACGGCATCGAGCAGGCCGCCACCCTGGAGCGGCTGGCCGAGGAGTTCACCGCGCTGCCGCTCTCCCAGGCGGTGGCGGCGGCGTTCCCGGTGCGGGTGCTGGACGCCGAGGAGGCGCGCAAGGTCGCCCACGGCGGCCGGATCGCGGCGGGCAGCCTGGGGCCGGGCCCGATCGGGCTGTTCGCGCCGGACGGCTCGGTGGTGGCGCTGGCCGAGGAGAAGGCCGGGCAGAGCAGGCCGATCGTGGTGTTCGCGGGCGGATGAGCGCGCGGACCGCGCGGCGGAGCGTCCCGGGAGCCGGGGCGCGGTCGGAGGAGTTCGGTCGCGGACCGGAGGGAGTTCGACGTGCAGGATGAGGCCGGGGCGGACGGCGGCGTCCGCGGGCTGATCGAAGAGGGCCGGGTGGAAGAGGCCGCGGCGGCCCTGGGCCGCCCGCACCGGGTGGAGGGCGTCGTGGTGCACGGCGCCGCCCGCGGCCGGGAGCTGCTCGGGTTCCCCACCGCCAACCTGGACGTGGTGCACGGCACCGCGGTGCCGGCCGACGGCGTCTACGCCGGCCGACTGCTGCTCACCGACCCGCCGCAGGACGGCGGGGAGCAGAGCTGGCCCGCGGCGGTCTCGGTGGGCACCAACCCCACCTTCGACGGCGTTCACCGCACCGTCGAGGCCTACGCCCTGGACCGGGACGACCTGGAGCTCTACGGCCGCAAGATGGCGGTGGAGTTCGTGCACCGGATCCGCGGCCAGCGCCGGTTCGCCGACGTCGCGGAGCTCATCGACGCGATGACCGAGGACGTCGCCCGGGCGCGCGAGCTGATGGCCTGACCGGCCGGCGCCGGCCGCCGCCCGGGCCCGGGCGGCGGGAATGTGGGTTAGACTCGGTCAGGTGACGGGGCTGATCAGCCCTGCCCTTCCCGCGCCGGCGACGGCGCCGGAGGGCCGCCGGGTCCGGACGCCGAGGCGCCGACCGCGGCCGGACCACCCGCAGACGGTGACTGCTCGTACGCGCGGTCGCCGCGGCTGCGCGCCGCCCCGGCTCCGCCGGGAGCGGCTCCGCGAGAACGCGTACCGAACACAAGAGAAGGAGCGACGTGTCGATCGACGCCGCCACCAAGCAGAAGATCATCGCCGAGTACAGCACCGGCGACGGTGACACCGGGTCGCCGGACGTGCAGATCGCACTGCTGACGCACCGCATCACCGAGCTCACCGAGCACCTCAAGACGCACCAGCACGACCACCACAGCCGCCGCGGCCTGCTGCTGATGGTCGGCCGGCGCCGCCGCCTTCTCAAGTACGTGCAGAAGAAGGACATCAACCGCTACCGCGAGCTGATCCAGCGCCTGGGTCTGCGCCGCTAGCGGAGGGAGGGGAGCGGTTCCGGCCGCTCCCCTTTTCTCGATGCGGACGGATTCCACTGGTGTGGATCTATCGCGTCCCACCGTGGCCAGGCAGTATGGTCCACAGTGGAGCCCGGTCGAAAGGCCGGGCGAAGAACAGATCAGACGAAGACGGACGGAGCGCTCCCGCGCTCTGCACCTCGGCCGCCGTGTCGGGGCCGGTCCTCGGTAGTGGTCTGCGGCCCGCCCCCCGGGGTGTGCCGCGGGCTTCGATCGATGGCCGGCGTTCGCGGACCGGGCCGCGCCGGGCGATGCCCGGTCGGCGGTCGGGGAACGAATCTCGGCGGCGGACAGGAGGGCCCCGCCGGGGCCGGACGCGGGGCCTGCGCACCCGTCTTCCGCAGTCATGAGGAGGACGCCCATGGAGGGCGCGTATTCCGCCGAGGCCGTGATCGACAACGGCCGCTTCGGCACCCGTACCATCCGCTTCGAGACGGGCCGGATGGCCCGCCAGGCCGCCGGCTCCGCCGTGGCCTACCTCGACGACGAGACGATGGTCCTCTCCGCGACCACCGCCTCCAAGCGGCCCAAGGAGAACCTGGACTTCTTCCCGCTCACCGTCGACGTCGAGGAGCGGATGTACGCCGCCGGGCGCATCCCCGGCTCGTTCTTCCGCCGCGAGGGGCGCCCGTCCGAGGACGCCATCCTCACCTGCCGCCTCATCGACCGGCCGCTGCGCCCCTCGTTCAAGCACGGGCTGCGCAACGAGATCCAGGTCGTGGAGACCGTGATGGCGCTCCACCCCGACCACCTCTACGACGTGGTCGCGATCAACGCCGCCTCGATGTCCACCCAGCTGGCGGGCCTGCCGTTCTCCGGCCCGATCGGTGGCGTGCGCGTCGCCCTGATCGAGGGCCAGTGGGTCGCGTTCCCGACCCACAGCGAGCTGGAGGACGCCACCTTCGACATGGTGGTGGCCGGCCGCGAGCTGGAGGACGGCGACGTCGCGATCATGATGGTCGAGGCGGAGTCCACCCCGAACACGCTCAAGCTGGTCTCCGACGGCGCCGTCGGCCCGACGGAGCAGACCGTGGCCGAGGGCCTGGAGGCGGCCAAGCCGTTCATCCGGGTGCTCTGCCGCGCCCAGCGGGCCCTGGCCGACCAGGCCGCCAAGCCCACCGGCGAGTTCCCGATCTTCCTCGACTACGAGGACGACGCCTACGAGGCGGTCAAGGCCGCGGTGGGCGCCCCGCTGGCCGAGGCGCTGACCATCGCCGACAAGCAGGACCGCGAGGCCCGGCTGGACGAGGTCAAGGCCGAGGCCGCGGAGAAGCTCGCCGAGGACTTCGAGGGGCGCGAGAAGGAGGTCGGCGCCGCCTTCAAGTCGCTGACCAAGCAGCTCATGCGCGAGCGGGTGCTGCGGGACAAGGTCCGCATCGACGGCCGCGGCCCGAAGGACATCCGCCAGCTCTCCGCCGACGTCGGCGTGGTGCCGCGGGTGCACGGCTCGGCGCTGTTCGAGCGGGGCGAGACCCAGATCCTGGGCATCACCACGCTGAACATGCTCCGCATGGAGCAGACGGTCGACACGCTCAACCCCGAGCGGACCAAGCGCTACATGCACAACTACAACTTCCCGCCGTACTCCACCGGTGAGACCGGCCGGGTCGGCTCGCCCAAGCGCCGCGAGATCGGCCACGGCGCCCTGGCCGAGCGGGCCCTGATCCCGGTGCTGCCCGCCCGCGAGGAGTTCCCCTACGCGATCCGCCAGGTCTCCGAGGCCCTCGGGTCCAACGGGTCCACCTCGATGGGCTCGGTCTGCGCCTCCACCATGTCGCTGATGGCCGCGGGCGTGCCGCTCAAGGAGATGGTCGCCGGCATCGCGATGGGCCTGATCAGCGAGGGCGGCGACTACGTCACGCTGACCGACATCCTCGGCGCCGAGGACGCCTTCGGCGACATGGACTTCAAGGTCGCCGGCACCCGGGAGCTCATCACCGCGCTGCAGCTGGACACCAAGCTCGACGGCATTCCCGCCGAGCAGCTGGCCAACGCGCTGCAGCAGGCCCGCGGGGCCCGCCTGGCCATCCTGGACGTGATGGCCGAGGCCATCGAGCGCCCGGCGGAGATGAGCCCGAACGCGCCGCGGATCCTCACCGTGAAGATCCCGGTGGACAAGATCGGCGAGGTCATCGGCCCCAAGGGCAAGATGATCAACTCCATCCAGGAGGACACCGGCGCCGACATCACCATCGAGGACGACGGCACCATCTACATCGGTGCCACCGACGGCCCGTCCGCCGAGGCCGCCCGGGACACGATCAACTCGATCGCCAACCCGACCATGCCCGAGGTCGGCGACCGCTACCTCGGCACCGTGGTGAAGACGACCGCGTTCGGCGCGTTCGTCTCGCTGCTGCCGGGCAAGGACGGCCTGCTGCACATCTCGCAGATCCGCAAGCTCCACGGCGGCCAGCGGATCGAGAACCTCGACGACGTGGTCAGCATCGGCGAGAAGATCCAGGTCGAGATCCGCGAGGTGGACGACCGCGGGAAGCTCTCCCTGGTCCCGGTCGAGGTCGTCGAGGCCGAGGCCGCCGCCAAGGAGGCCAAGGAGGAGAAGGACTCCGGCTCCGAGGAGGCCGCGGCGGAGAAGAAGCCCGCCGGCGACGCCGCCGAGGACGGCGAGGGCGGCTCCGCGCCGCGCCGGCGCCGCCGCAGCCGCGGCACGCGCAGCAGCGAGAACACCTGATCCTCGTTCGCCTGAACCGGGGCGGCCGCATCCTCCGGGGTGCGGCCGCCCCGCGTTTTCCGCACAGAGCGGCGGACGGCCTCGCGCCGGTGCCGCCGCAGCCGGTAGAACGGGGTACGGGGCGCGCCTCCCCGGCAAGGGCCCGCACCGGGCCGACCCAGACGATCATGAGAAGGATGGAATTGAGCTCTCCCGCCACCGCCGCCGAGCAGGAGCCCGGCACCACGGTCACCCTGCTGGAACCGGGCGAAGGGTCCGGCCTGGTCCGCCGGACGGTGCTCCCCGGCGGCCTGCGCGTGGTCACCGAGGAGGTCCCCGGGCTGCGCTCGGCGGCCTTCGGCATCTCCGCCACCACCGGCTCCCGGGACGAGGACGACGCGCACGCCGGCGCCGCGCACTTCCTGGAGCACCTGCTGTTCAAGGGCACCGCGACCCGCGGCGCGCTGGAGATCTCCGCGGCGCTGGACGCGGTGGGCGCCGACCACAACGCCTACACCACCAAGGAGCAGACCAGCTACTACGCCAAGGTCCTGGACCGGGACCTGCCGCTGGCGGTGGACGTGGTCGGCGACATGGTGGCGCACTCGGTCCTGGACCCGGGGGAGGTGGAGACCGAGCGCGGCGTGATCCTGGAGGAGATCGCGATGTACGAGGACGAGCCGGCCGACCTGGTCGACGACGTCTTCGCCGCGCACGTCTTCGCCGGCTCCGCGCTGGGCCGGCCCATCCTGGGCACCAACGAGACCATCGGGCGGATCTCCCGGGACCGGATCGCCGAGCAGTACCGCGCGGCCTACCGGCCGGCCGAGCTGATCGTCGCCGCCGCCGGCAACCTCGACCACGACCGGGTGGTCCAGGGGGTCCGGGAGTCCTTCGCCGACGTGCTGGCCGAGGCCGGCGACGAGCGGCCCGCCGCGCCGCGGATCGGCGGCGCCCCGGTCCGGGTGCACCCCGGGACCGCGCTGCTCTCCCGGGAGACCGAGCAGGCCCACCTGATCCTGGGCTGCGAGGGGGTGTCGCGCACCGACCCGCGCTGGTACGCGCTGCGGGTGCTCTGCTCGGCCCTGGGCGGCGGCATGTCCTCCCGGCTCTTCCAGGAGGTGCGGGAGAAGCGCGGCCTGGCCTACGCGGTCCAGGCGTACCACAGCGGCTACGCCGACACCGGGCTGTTCCAGATCTACGCGGGCTGCCTGCCGGAGAAGACCGACGAGGTCCTCGGGGTGTGCCGGGACGAGCTGGCCAAGGCCGCCTCCTCCGGCCTCACCGGGGAGGAGGTCGACCGGGCCAAGGGCCAGATCAAGGGGTCGTGGGTGCTGGGCAGCGAGGGCAGCAGCTCCCGGATGGGGCGGCTGGCCGCCCACGAGCTCGGCCACCCGAAGCACTTCTCGCTCGACGAGGACCTGGCGCTGTTCGACGCGGTGACCCCGGACGACGTCGCCGCGGTGGCCGAGGAGGTCCTCGGCCGACCGCAGGCGCTCGCCGTCGTCGGGCCCTATGAGCAGGGCCGGGTCTTCTGAACCGCGGAAGGCGCCGCTGAGGCGTCAGGGACGCCGGGCGGTCAGGGGCGCGGCCGCTTCCGGCGCTTGATCGCGATGAGCTTCGGCCGCTGGATGTCGGCCGCGCCCTTCACGGTGAGCTCCAGCAGCCCCTCGTCGAAGGAGGCCTCGATGTCCTCCTCTTCGACCCCCTCGGGGAGGGTGATCTCCCGGCGGAACGCACCCCGGTAGCGCTCGGCGGCGTAGTACACCACGTCGCCGGGCTCCGCGGGGCGCTCCCCGGCGATGGTGAGGTAGCCGTGCGAGAAGGTGACCTCGACGTCCTCCGGGGCGATCCCGGGCAGCTCGCTCCGGATCACCAGGTCGGCACCGCGGGCGAAGATGTCGGTGGTGGGGCTCCAGGCATCGGAGTAGCCGCGCGGGGTGGCGCCGCCGGTCTCCAGGTTCGCCATGGTGTCCGAGATGCGGTTCATCTCGCTCATCATGTCCAGCACCCCGCGGAACGGGTTGCCGCGGTGCTTCTTGGGCGGCATGCTCGCCATCACCTCACTTTCCCTCGTCGGGGTCGGGGGTCTCCTCTGCGGAGGACTCCGCCTCTTCGTTCCGGCCGACCGGGATCCGGTCGCCCCGTTCGACGGCCTCCTTGGAGCCGGCGCGGACCACCGGGGCGGTCCCCGTCCGCTCCGCGGCCAGCGCCTTCAGCAGCCCGGCGGCGATGAAGAGCAGGACGATCGCGAACGGGAGCCCGGTGGAGACCGCCGCCGCCTGCAGTGCCGTCAGCGCCGCCGATCCGCCGATGACCAGCAGGACGATGGTGATCACGCCCTCCATGCTGGCCCAGAAGATGCGCTGGGCGCGGACCGGGTGCGGGTCGCCGCCGTTGGTCAGCATGTCCACCACCAGCGAGCCGGAGTCGGAGGAGGTGATGAAGAAGATGGCGACCACGAGGATGGTCAGCAGCGCCACCAGCTGCAGCACCGCGGTGGGCAGCGGGAAGGAGTCGATCAGGGCGAAGGTGGCCGCGCCCTCGTTGTCCACCCCGGAGATGGCGCCCCCGGTGGCCTCGTCGTAGAACATGCCGGTGCCGCCGAACACGCCGAACCAGATGACGCTGACCCCGAGCGGGGCGAACAGGCTGGCCGCGATGAACTCGCGGACGGTGCGGCCGTAGGAGATCCGGGCCAGGAACATGCCCACGAACGGGGACCAGGAGATCCACCAGCCCCAGTAGAAGATGGACCAGCCCTCGGAGAAGGCCTTGGCGTCCGGGTCGCCCTGCGGGGAGAAGAAGCTCAGGCTCATCTGCACGATGTTCTGCAGGTACTCGCCCAGCCCGGTGGACATCATGCTGATCATGAACAGCTTCGGGCCGAGCAGGAACATCACCAGCAGGAGCACCGCGGCCATCCACATGTTGGTCACGGCCAGGCGCCGGATGCCCTTGTCGACGCCGGCGACGACACTGGTCACCGCGATCGCGGTGATCACGCAGATGATGGCGATCTGCATGAGCTGGCCGTCGGGGAGGCCGAACACGTGGTTCAGGCCGTAGCTGATCTGCTGCGTGCCCAGGCCGAGCGAGGTGGCCAGGCCGAACAGGGTGCCGAACACGGCCAGGATGTCGATCAGGTTGCCGATCCAGCCGTGGATCCGGTCCCCGATCAGCGGGTAGAGCGCCGAGGCGGGGCGCATCGGCAGGCCCTTGCGGAAGCAGAAGTAGCCCAGCGCGAGCCCGAGCACGATGTAGATCGCCCACGGGTGCAGGCCCCAGTGGAACAGGGTGTACTGCATCGCGGTGGTCTGCGGGTCGCCGGAGGCGGTGATGAACGGGTCGTGCATGTGCAGCGAGGGCTCGTACACCCCGTAGAACACCAGGCCGATGCCCATGCCGGCGGTGAACAGCATGGCGAACCAGGCGACGGTGGTGAACTCCGGCCGGGACGAGTCGGGGCCCAGGCGGATCGAGCCGAACCGGCTGAACAGCAGCCAGATCGACAGCACCAGGAAGACCGTGGTGGAGAAGACGTAGATCCAGCCGAAGTTCTGCCCGATCCCGTCGCGCA
This sequence comes from Nocardiopsis potens DSM 45234, assembly GCF_000341105.1. Lineage (GTDB taxonomy): Bacteria > Actinomycetota > Actinomycetes > Streptosporangiales > Streptosporangiaceae > Nocardiopsis_A > Nocardiopsis_A potens. The sequence continues at coordinate 46,690 of NZ_ANBB01000021.1, read as the reverse complement.
CCGCGACGGTGATCTCGCCGAGCCGCTCGGGTACGGCGATGCCCACCGCGATGAAGGCCAGGACCACGGCGCCCGCGATGAAGAACACCGGGGGGTTGGTGTGCTCGCGGAGATAGGACGTTAAACGAGAGATGGTTACCCCTCCTCAGGAATCCGGCGGGCCGCTCCCCGGACGCGCGTACGGCCGGGACGGAGCGGAATCCGCCGCTGAGAAGTACGGGGTCGACCGCGCTGTCCGGATCAGGGCTTCCGGATATCCGGTTGTGAATCGGTGGGTTGTCGTGCAATGGGCTTCGGGCGGCCGTTCGGCTCCGCCATAAGAAGCCTAGGAGTGCGGAACAGGCCGGGTACACAGAGTGCGGCCATCGGTTATGGCATTTTGATGTGTTCGATGGGGGATCATTGCCGTCGCCGCGGCGCGTCCGGCGGCCCGGAGGGGTCGGTGCGCATCGTCCGCGGGCGCCGCGGCTCCGGGGAGCCCTCCGCGGCGTCCGCGCCGTCCCGCCGCACGGCGGTCACCAGGCTCACCGCCATCAGCACCAGCACCGCGCAGAACGGCAGCGCGGCGCAGACCGCGGCGGCTTCGAGCGCCTGCACCGCCGCGTCGCCGCCGGCGACCAGCAGCACGACGGCGATCAGCCCGATCAGCGAGGACCAGAAGACCCGCTGCAGCCGGACCGGGTGCGGGTCGCCGCCGTTGGTGAGCATGTCCACCACCAGGGAGGCCGAGTCGGCCGAGGTGATGTAGAACGCGGCCAGCACGATGATGGCGAACACGACGAGCGCCGCGTAGGCGGGCTCGGGGAGCCCGAGGGCGTGCAGCAGCCCGAAGAGGGCCGCCCCGGGGCCGCCGGCCGCGGGGGCGCCGTCCTGGAGGCGGTGGAAGATGCCGGCGCCGCCGAACACGCCGAACCAGAGGACGGAGATCGTCAGCGGGGCGAACAGGCAGGCCGCGATGAACTCGCGGACGGTGCGGCCGTAGGAGATCCGGGCCAGGAACATGCCGACGAACGGCGACCAGGAGACCCACCAGCCCCAGTAGAACAGGGTCCACCGGCTGGAGAACTCCTGCGCCTGCGGGTCGGTGCCGGGCGGCACGAAGGTCAGGCTCATCTCCACGATGTTCTGCAGGTACTCGCCCAGGCCGCTGACCGCGGCGCCGACCATGAAGAGCCTGGGGCCGAGCGCGGCGGTCACCGCGAGCAGGGCGCCCGCCGTCCAAAGGGTGAGCACGGCCATCCGGCGGATGCCCCGGTCCAGCCCGGCCAGCACGCTGGCCACGGCGACCGCGGTCACCGCGGCGATGATCAGCAGGTGCAGCGCGGCGCCGTCGTGCAGTCCGAAGGCGCCGGACAGCCCGCTGCCGATCTGGCGGGTGCCCAGGCCGAGCGAGGTGGCGATGCCGACCAGGGTGGTGAACACGGCCAGGATGTCGATCAGGTTGCCGATCCAGCCGTTGATCCGGTCGCCGATCAGCGGGTAGAGCGCGGAGGCCGGGCGCATCGGCAGGCCCTTGCGGAAGCAGAAGTAGCCCAGGGCCAGGCCCGGCACGACGTAGATCGCCCACGGGTGCAGGCCCCAGTGGAACAGGGTGTAGCGCATCGCGGTGGTCGCGGGCTCGCCCGACTCGGAGACGAACGGGTCGCCGGTGTGCATGACCGGCTCGTACACGCCGTAGGTGACCAGGCCGATGCCCATTCCGGCGGTGAAGATCATCGCGATCCAGGAGGGGAACCCGAATTCGGGCCGGGCGCTGTCCGGCCCGAGCCGCAGCCGCCCGAACCGGCTCATCATCAGCCACAGCGCCAGCCCGAGGAAAAGCGCCGCGGACAGCACGTAGAACCAGCCGAAATGGGTTCCGATCGCGGAGCGGAGCGAGAGGGCGGCGGCTTTGAAGCGCTCCGGTTCGACCACCCCGACGATGCAGAAAACGAGGACCAGCGCCCCGGAGGCGAAGAAGACCGAAGGGTTGGTGTGCCTGCGGATATGGTCTCTGATGCGAGAGATGGGGCTTCCCTCCTCGGATTCCCGGCGCCCCCCGCACCGGAACCGCCGCCGGCGGCCCGTCCGGTGCCGAATTGCATTCCGGTGCCCGCGCTTTCCGGTCCGGACTCCACGGATCATAGACCGCGCACCCCCTTCTCCGCATGCGCTGCGGATCCCGCGGACCTCCCGGCGGCGGCGCCCGGGGCGGGGGCCGACGTGGACCTGCGCAGCGACCGGGACCGGTCGCCGGTGGCCGGGGCGCTGTTCAAGGGCGAGGGCGCCGTGGCGGCCGCGCCGGTCGAGGGCGGCGCGGACCTGGACGCGGGCGCGCCCGGCGCCCGGGCCGCCGCCGGAATGTTCGGGCAGGCCGGGCTCCTCCCCCCGAAGGACGACCGACCGGCGGGCCGGGGCCGCAGGGGCGCAGGGCCGGGAAACGCAGCGGGCCGGCGTGGTCGGGAAGACCACGCCGGCCCTTTCACGTGCGTCGGTGCCGGTCTAACGGCACCTCACGCCGGACCTTCTCAGAGGTTGCCGGCCTTGAGGGCCTCGATGGCCTTGCGCACGCCCTCGCCGTAGGCCGGGTCGGCCTTGGTGCAGTTGCCGATGTGCCGCTCGATGGTGGCCTCGGAGGCACCGTCGATCGCCCGCGCGGTGTTGGCGAACAGCCGCTGCTGCTCCTCCGTGCTCATCTGGCGGAACAGGTCGCCGGGCTGCTGGAAGTAGTTGTCGTCGTCCTCGCGGTAGTCGAACCGGTCGGCGCTGGCGCCCACGCTCAGCGCGGGCTCGGCGTAGGCCGGCTGCTCCTTCCAGCGGCCGTAGGAGTTCGGCTCGATGCCGGGGACGCTGCCCTGGTTGCCGTCCACGCGCATGGTGCCGTCGCGGTGGTAGGTGTTGACCAGCTTGGCGCCGCGCGGGTAGTTCACCGGGATCTGGTGGTGGTTGACGCCCAGGCGGTAGCGGGCGGCGTCACCGTAGGAGAACAGGCGGCCCTGGAGCATGCGGTCGGGGGAGACGCTCACACCGGGGATCAGGTTCGCCGGGGTGAAGGCGGCCTGCTCCACGTCGGCGAAGTAGTTCTCCGGGTTGCGGTTGAGCTCGAACTCGCCGACCTCGATGAGCGGGTAGTCCTTCTTGGACCAGACCTTGGTCAGGTCGAAGGGGTGGAAGCGGTAGTTCTCCGCGTCGGCCTCGGGCATGACCTGGACGTAGAAGGTCCACTTGGGGTTGTCGCCGCGCTCGATGGCCTCGTAGAGGTCGCGCTGGGCCGACTCGCGGTCGGCGGCGATGACCTCGGCGGACTCCTGGTCCGTGAGGTTCTTGATGCCCTGCTGGGTGCGGAAGTGGAACTTGACCCAGAAGCGCTCGCCCTCGGCGTTGATGAACGAGAAGGTGTGCGAGCCGAAGCCGTGCATGTGGCGGTAGCTCGCGGGGATGCCGCGGTCCGACATGACGATGGTGACCTGGTGCAGGGCCTCGGGCAGGTTGGTCCAGAAGTCCCAGTTGTTCTCGGCCGACCGCATGTTGGTGCGGGGGTCGCGCTTGACGGCGCGGTTGAGGTCGGGGAACTTCAGCGGGTCGCGGAAGAAGAAGACCGGGGTGTTGTTGCCGACGATGTCCCAGTTGCCCTCTTCGGTGAAGAAGCGCAGCGCGAACCCGCGGATGTCGCGCTCGGCGTCGGCCGCACCGCGCTCACCGGCGACGGTGGAGAACCGGGCGAAGACCTCGGTCTCCTTGCCGACCTCGGAGAAGAGCGCGGCCCGGGTGTAGCGGGTGATGTCCTGGGTGACCTTGAAGGTGCCCCAGGCGCCCGAGCCCTTGGCGTGCATGCGCCGCTCGGGGATGACCTCGCGGTCGAAGTGCGCGAGCTTCTCGAGGAACCACAGGTCCTGCAGGAGCATCGGGCCGCGCGGGCCGGCGGTGAGGCTGTTCTGGTTGTCGGCGACGGGAGCACCGTTGGCTGTGGTGAGCGGGTTCGTGTTGTCGTGCGACATGGATTCCTGTTCCTTGGGAGAAGACTTCAGCACCGCGGACGGCACTGGCGTGTCAGGCCTCTTGACACGCAGGGCACATGCCCCAGTAGGTGACCTCGACCTCGTCGATGGCGAAGCCGTGGTCGTCCGAGCCCTCGAGGCAGGGGGCCGACCCCGTGGCGCAGTCCACGTCCGAGATCGTGCCGCAGCTGCGGCAGATCACGTGGTGGTGGTTGTCGCCCACGCGCCGCTCGTAGCGCGCCGGCGACCCTTCCGGCTCGATGCGCCGCAGGAGCCCCGCCTCGGTCAGGGCCTTGAGGACGTCGTACACCGCTTGGGTGGACACCGCACCGAGTCGGGTACGGGCCAGCCGGAGAACGGTGGAGGCGTCGGAGTGCGGATGGGCTCCGACGGCCTCCAGTACCGCGACCCGGGGCCCGGTCACACGAAGCGAAGCCGCGCGGAGGTCGGCTTCGGTGTCGGTCTGGTGCATGGGGCCCAGTAAAGCACTTTTTCTTGAGTTGTTCCAATCTTGGGGTCGTACCGGTGAAGCCGCCGGTCAAGCCCGCGCCGCCCCGGTGCGCCCCATCAGGCCAGCAGCGGGAGGCGGCCGGTGAGCTTGGCGACCTTGTTGCGCGGGCCGAGCAGGCTGATCCCCTGGTACTCGATCTCCTCGGTGCCGATCTCGGCCAGCGCCTCCACATAGCGGGTGTAGACGTTGGCCGCCTGGGCCGAGCGGGGCATGTCCACGACGTGCACCCCGGACTTCGCCCGCGCCTTGTCGCGCACGGCGCGCAGCGTGGCGGGGTCGGCGCCGAGCACGCTGCACCCGGTCCAGGGCAGCCCCGGGTGGTCCGCGCCGGAGGCGTCCTCGGCCCCCGGGCCGATGATCCCGGGGAGCTCCTTGCCGACGGCGGCGGCCAGGCAGCCCGCGGTGTTGGCGATCAGGCCGGGACCCAGCGCCGGGTCGATGACCATCACCCACTTGACCCGGGCCTCCCGGGTGGACAGGTCGGGGCGGATGTCCTCCGGCGCGAGCTCGAAGCGGGCCGGGGCGGTCGCGGTGAGGCGGTCGGGCATGGTGGTCCCCTCTGCGGTGCGAAGACGGAAGATCGACGAACATCCTGTGTCGGATCGGCATGACGCTAGATGAACATGCGCCATGATGAAAGCAGAGGCGAACGAAGTTCGGCAGAGAGGCGGTTTCGATGGACTTGGACGAACTCGACCGGCTGATCCTGCGGGAGTTGCAGAAGGATGCTCGGCAGACCAACCGCGACCTCGCCGCCGCGGCGGGCGTCGCCCCCTCCACGTCGCTGGAGCGGGTGCGGGCGCTGCGGGAGAAGGGCGTCATCCGCGGCTACCGCGCCGACGTCGACCTCGGGCGGCTGGGGCGCTCGGTCCAGGCGATGATCTCGGTCCGGATCCGGCCGCCCTCCCGCCGCAACATCGAGGGCTTCCGGGAATGGGTGTCGCGGCTGCCCGAGACCGTGGGGCTGTTCGTCACATCGGGGCGGCAGGACTTCCTGCTGCACGTCGCGGTGGCCGACACGGACGGCCTGTACGCCTTCGTCATCGACCGGCTGACCCAGCGCCCCGAGGTCGCCGACGTCGAGACCAGCGTGGTCTACGAGCACCGCAGGGCCCCGGCGGTGGAACCGGTCCGCCCCGAGCCCCGGTGACGTCCCCGGCCGGAGGCCGGGCGGCGGGAGCGGCGGACTGCGGCCCCTAAGACGAAGGCGCCTTACCCGGAGAGGTAAAGCGCCTGGTCGAGCTGGTGCACCCGGCAGGATTCGAACCTGCGGCCGTCGGATTAGAAGTCCGGTGCTCTATCCACTGAGCTACGGGTGCGCGTTTCAATTGTGGCCTGCCGCGGGGGTCTGCGTTGCAGGGGCGGCGGGGTCCACGGGAGGGCCTCCGGCCCGGGCGGTGCCGGGGTCCCCGCAGTCTTGCGGGGACATCTTACGGTATTCGGGCGATGGGCCCCAAGGATGGGCAAAGCAAGAGCAACTGCGGCCAATCGTAGTTGCGCCTCGTTAGTGCTCGGGCTTCACCAAAACGACGGGTATCGGCGTCGGACCACACGTTACCCGTGATTAACCCTTGTCGTGGTGCAGGTCGGGGGCGTTTCGCCGAGTCAGAGGGGCGGGGCGGCGCCCGGCGGGGGTCCCGGAGGTCAGAAGATCCACCAGACGCCCAGGACGGCGAGGGCCTCGAAGGCCGACAGCAGCGTCATCCGCTCCTCCTCTCCGTCCCGTCCGGACGGGGCCGGTCCGTGCGTACGGCGGGGAGGGCGCGACGCGTGCGGTGATCATGCTCCCCCGGGTGTCCGGGCAAACCGGCTTTGCCGCCACTTGGCCTGATCGTGGTGCGGGGGAGCAGGGCGCGGTGGCGCTACCGTTGTGCCGTGACGAAGCAGAGGGCGGACGGCGGCGCGCGCGCCGCGGGTCTGATCACCGGGGCCGTGCTCGACCGGGCCGTGCCCGACCCGAGGCGGGGGCACCCCGTCGCGCTGTTCGGGGCCGCGGCGGCCCGCCTGGAGCGGGCGCTGTACCGGCCGTCGCGGGCGAGCGGCGCCCTGTTCACCGCCGCGGCGGTGGGCTCCGCCGCCGCGCTGGGGGCACTGGCCGAGCGGGCGTCCGGCCCGGGGGCGCGCGCCGCGGCCACCGCCGCGGGCACCTGGGCGGTCTCCGGCGGCGCCATGCTGCGCAGGGAGGCCGGGCGGATCGCCGATGCCCTGGAGGCGGGCGACCTCGACGAGGCCCGCCGCAGGCTGCCCGGGCTGTGCGGGCGGGACCCCTCCGCCCTGGACGGCAAGGGGATCGCCCGCGCCGCCGTCGAGTCGGTCGCGGAGAACACCTCGGACGCGGCCGTCGGCGGGCACGTGTGGGGCGCCCTGCTGGGCCTGCCCGGACTGCTCGGCCACCGTGCGGCCAACACCCTGGACGCCATGGTCGGCCACCGCTCCGAGCGCTACCAGCGGTTCGGCTCGGCCTCGGCGCGCCTGGACGACGTCGCGGGGTGGGCGCCGGCCCGGCTCACCGCGCTGCTGGCCTGCGCCGCCGCGCCGCTGGTCGGCGGGGACGCCCGGCGCGCCCTGGCGGTCACCGCCCGGTACGGGCACCGCCATCCCAGCCCCAACGCCGGCCACTGCGAGGCGGCCTTCGCCGGCGCCCTGGACCTGCGCCTGGGCGGCGCCAACCGGTACGGCGACCGGGTCGAGCACCGCCCCGAACTGGGCGACGGGCGGCCTCCCGGCCCCGCCGACCTGCGCCGCGCGATCCGGCTGGCCGGCATCGTGGACGCCGCCTCGGCCGGCCTGGCCGCGCTCGCCGCGGCCGGGATCCCTGAGCGGGCGCCCGGCGCGCACCGCGGAAGGGGGCGGCGGTGAGCGGGGCGGGAGGCGCCGCCCCGGCGCTGCTCGTCGCGGGCACCACCTCCGACGCGGGCAAGAGCGTGGTCACCGCCGGGCTGTGCCGGTGGCTGGCCCGGCAGGGGGTGAAGGTCGCGCCGTTCAAGGCGCAGAACATGTCGCTCAACTCGGTGGTCGCCCCGGACGGCGCGGAGATCGGCCGGGCGCAGGCCATGCAGGCCGCCGCGGCCGGGGTGGAGCCGTGCGCGGCGATGAACCCGGTGCTGCTCAAACCCGGCGGCGACCGGAGCAGCCAGGTCGTGGTGCGCGGGCGGCCGATCGGCGAGGCCGACGCGCTGAGCTACCGGGACTACAAGGAGCGGCTGCGCGAGGTGGCGCTGGAGTCGCTGGCCGAGCTGCGCGCCGACTACGACGCGGTGATCTGCGAGGGCGCGGGCAGCCCGGCGGAGATCAACCTGCGCGACGGGGACATCGCCAACATGGGCCTGGCGCGCGCGGCGGACCTGCCGGTGCTGCTGGTCGGCGACATCGACCGGGGCGGGGTGTTCGCGGCGATGCACGGCACCCTGGCCCTGCTGGAGCCGGCGGACCAGGCGCTGATCGCCGGGTTCGCGGTGAACAAGTTCCGCGGCGCGCGGGAGCTGCTCGAACCCGGCCTGGACATGCTCCGCGACCTCACCGGGCGCCCGGTGCTAGGGGTGCTGCCCTGGCTGGACGGGCTGTGGCTGGACGTCGAGGACTCGCTGGCGCTCAGCGTGGACCGGGGGCCCGCCGCGCCGCCGGTCACCGGGACCGCCCTGCGGGTGGCGGTGGTGCGCACCCCGCGGATCAGCAACTTCACCGACGTCGACGCGCTCACCGTCGAACCGGGGGTGGACGTCCGGTTCGCCACCGCCCCGCACGAGCTGGACGGCGCCGACCTGGTGATCCTGCCCGGCAGCCGGGCCACCGTGGCCGACCTGGACTGGATGCGCGGGCGCGGACTGGACGCCGCCGTCGCAGACCGGGCCCGCCGGGGCCGCCCGGTGCTGGGCATCTGCGGCGGGTTCCAGATGCTCGCCCGCACCATCACCGACGACGTGGAATCGGGGGCCGGGACCGTGCCGGGGCTCGGCCTGCTGCCCGCGGCGGTCCGCTTCGCGGCGGAGAAGACCCTGGCCCGGCCGCGCGGCACCGCCTACGGCGAGGACGTCCGGGCCTACGAGATCCACCACGGCCGGGTGGAGACCGACTGGTCCGACGCCGGGGCGCCGGAGCCGTTCCTGGACGGCTGCCGGAGCGGCGCGGTGTGGGGGACCACCTGGCACGGCGCCTTCGAGAACGACGGGTTCCGCCGGGCCTTCCTCGCCGACGTGGCCGCCGCGGCGGGGAGCGCGTTCCGCCCCGCCCCCGGCACCGACTTCGCGGCCGCCCGCGCCGCCCGCCTGGACGCGCTGGGCGACCTGGTCGCGGAGCACATGGACACCGGTGCGGTGCTGCGCCTGCTGGAGCAGGGCGCCCCCGCAGGCCTCCCGGTGGTCCCGCCGGGCGGGCCGCCCCGGCGCTGAGCCCCCGGAGGACCGGAGCGCGGCCGCCGGCGGCCGCAGGCCGGGGCTGTGGACAACGGACTGTGGACGGGCGGTGGCGCTCCGTCGCGCGGTGGCCTAACGTGGTCCCCGACCGGTGGCGGACCGGGTGGGAAGAGGGCCGGGCACAGCGCGGACAGGGGCCCCGACGAGAAGGACGCCGCCGCCGGGATCCGGCCCGCGGGGCCGGAGCGCCCCTGCTCCTTCCAAGTTCGGAGGCCCTCTGTGACCACCACCGGAACCGACTGCACCGCCGACCGCACCGCCCTGCCCGGGGCGGAGGGCGGGCCGCCGCACCGGATCGTGCTCGACCTGGACCCGATGACCCGCGCCGAGCTGGAGCGCGCCGCTGGCGGCCGCTCCATCGAGGCCTACCTGTACCTCCTGGCCGGGCGCTGCGCCCGGTGGACCGAGATGCGCGACTGGCTCGCCCACCTGGAGGCCTGCTACGGCCCGATCCCGGCGGAGGCGCTGGAGCGGCTGCACCGGAAGATGCTCGGACTGCGGCCGGTGCGCGGGGCCGGCTCCGCGCTCGGCGTCGCGTTCACCGACGAGGAGCTCGCCGCGCTGAAGGAGGCTGCGGACGGCAGGGCGCTCGCCCCGTTCGTCCGCGAGACCGTGCTGGACCGGCTCACCGCGGCGGCTGAGGATACCGCCGACCCCGGGCCGGGCGGGGGGTGAGCCTCTCCGCCGACCGGGGCCGCCGGCCTCTCCGGCGGGGCGTGCGGGCGGCCCCGCCGGGGGCCTCGGCGCGGGCGCCGGGGGCCGCGGCGGCCGCGGCTAGGCGGCGAGCGAGCGGGCGTAGTTCACCTGCTGGGCGACGTTGGCGCCGGTGGCCCTGTTCTGGGCGGGGACCATCGTGGAGTGGTACATCCCGCCGCCCTGCACGGTCACCTGGATGTGGCCGGTGACCCGCTCCTCCTTCACCAGCAGGAACAGCAGGCCGAGCAGGCAGGTCCACCAGAAGACCAGGATCGCCACGATGATCGCCCAGACCGGGGTGGTCTTCTCCACCCGGGACATGTCGGTGACGGTCCACACCGAGCCCTTGATCGGGAACCGCCCCGCGGGGGTGATCACCTCGGTCTGGGTGACGGCGATGTCGCCGATGGTGGTGAGCGTCGGCCCGCCGGCCGGGGCCGGGGCCATCGGCGACTCGTAGCCGCCCGCCTGCACGGGGACGATCTCCCCCGAGCTCTGCGGGGGCGGCCCGTACACCGGCTGGCCGTAGGGGTCGGTTCCGGGAGGCCGCTGATAGGGGTCACCGGGCCCGGAAGGGGGGTGGGGGTACTGGGTCATGCGCCGATTGTCGCAAAGCCCTCCACCGGATGGGACCCGCTCGGGCAAAGGCGTTCCGGCGGCCGGAGGCGGGCCGGGGAGGGGACTCTGCGAAGATGAGGCGGTACGTGCCGCGAAGGAACACGGTGCCCCGGATGGCGGGGCCTGGCCGGATCCGGCCTGGAAGCCGTGGCTGTCCCGCAACTGTGAGGGAGGAGCGCCCCCGGACGCGCGCCACCGCCGGCACCGCCGGCGGGAAGGCCCGGGAGGCGCGGTGAGCCCCGAGCCAGGAGACTTCGCGGTGCGCGAGCATCCGATCGGCACCGGGGCGCGGACCCCGGAACGACACGAAGGACCGAGTGTGGCCACCATTCTGCTGCTGTCCACCGCGGACACCGAGCTCCTCGCCGCACAGGCGGCCGAGGCCGGGTACCGCACCGCCAACCCGGCGCGGACCCCCGCGGGCGAGGTCCCCGCGCTGCTGGAGGGGGTCGACATCGCCGTCGTGCGGCTCCTCGGCGGAACCGAGTTCTGGCCGGAGGGGATGGCCGCGCTGCGGGCCGGCGGCGTCCCGCTGGTGGCCCTGGGCGGCGAGGCCGCGGTGGACGCGGAGATGATCGCGGCCTCCACGGTCCCCGCCGGGGTGGCCACCGAGGCCCACGCCTACCTGGCCGAGGGCGGGGTGGAGAACCTGCGCCGGCTGGCCCGGTTCCTCTCCGACACGCTGCTGCTCACCGGGGAGGGCTTCGCCCCGCCGGCGAAGATGCCCGAGTACGGGGTGCACGAGCGGCCGCCCCGGGAGGGCGCGCCGGCGGCCGGCGCGCGGCCGGTGGTGGCGGTGGTCTTCTACCGGGCGCACGAGCTGTCCGGCAACACCTCCTTCGTCGACGTGCTGTGCGACGCGATCGAGGCGGCCGGGGGAGAGCCGCTCCCGGTGTTCTCCGGTTCGCTGCGCGGGCTGGACGCGGAGAACTCCCCAGGCCTGTTCGAGCTGCTCGGCCGGGCCGACGCGGTGGTCACCACGGTGCTGGCCGCGGGCGGGGCGGTCGCCGCCGACGCCAGCGGCGGCGGCGACGAGGACGCCTGGGACGCGGGCGCGCTCGCCGCGCTGGACGTGCCGATCGTCCAGGGCCTGGTGCTCACCTCCACCCGGGAGCAGTGGCAGGCCTCCGACGCGGCGCTCACCCCGATGGACGCCGGCATGCAGGTGGCCATCCCGGAGTTCGACGGCCGGCTGATCACCGTCCCGTTCTCCTTCAAGGAACTGGCCGAGGGGTCGGTCCCGGTCTACCGGGCCGACCCGGAGCGGGCCGCCCGGGTGGCCGGGATCGCGGTCCGGCACGCCCGGCTGCGCGCGGTGCCGCCGGCCGAGCGCCGCCTGGGCGTGGTGCTCTCCTCCTACCCCACCAAGCACTCCCGGGTCGGCAACGCCGTCGGGCTGGACACCCCCGCCTCGGCGGTCCGGCTGTTCCGGCTGCTCGCCGAGCGCGGGTACGACCTCGGCCCGGACGATGCGCTGTGGCGCCGGCCGGGGCCCGGAGAGGACCGCCGCGAGGACGACGGCGACCCGCTCATCCACGCGCTGATCGCGGCCGGCGGGCACGACGTGGAGTGGCTCACCGAGGAGCAGCTCGCCTCCGCCGGCGCCCGGGTCCCGCTGGAGGACTACACCCGCTGGTTCGAGGCGCTCCCCGCCGGGCTGCGCGACTCCGTCCGGGAGCACTGGGGCGAGCCGCCGGGCGAGCTCTACGTGGACGACTCGCGCGGCCGCCCGGAGATCGTGCTGGCCTCGCTCCGGTTCGGCAACCTGGTGCTGATGATCCAGCCGCCGCGGGGCTTCGGCGAGAACCCGATCGCCATCTACCACGACCCGGACCTGCCGCCCTCGCACCACTACCTGGCCGCCTACCGGTGGCTGGAGGGCCCGCGCGCCCAGGGCGGCTTCGGCGCCGACGCCGTGGTGCACCTGGGCAAGCACGGCACCCTGGAGTGGCTGCCCGGCAAGGGGCTGGGCATGGCGGCCGAGGACGCCCCGGACGCGGTGCTCGGGAACCTCCCGCTGGTCTACCCGTTCATCGTGAACGACCCGGGCGAGGGGACCCAGGCGAAGCGGCGCGGGCACGCCACCGTGGTGGACCACCTGGTGCCGCCGATGGCGCGCGCCGACACCTACGGCGACATCGCCAGGCTGGAGCAGCTCCTCGACGAGTACGCCCTGGTCAGCGACTTGGACCCGGACAAGGCGCCGGCGCTGCGCGCGCAGATCTGGACGCTGATCAAGAGCGCCGAGCTCCACCACGACCTGCACCAGGAGGACATGCCGGGCGAGGACGAGTTCGACGACTTCGTCATGCACGTCGACGGCTACCTGTGCGAGATCAAGGACGTGCAGATCCGGGACGGCCTGCACGTGCTGGGCGCGGCCCCCGAGGGGGAGGCCCGGGTCAACCTGGTGCTCGCGGTGCTGCGGGCCGCGCAGGTGTGGGCGGGCACGGCGGGCGCGCTCCCCGGGCTGCGCGCGGCGCTGGCCCGCCGCTTCGGCCTGGAGGAGAAGGCGCTGCTGGCCGACCCGGGCGCCCGGATCGAGGTGCCCAAGGAGCTCGCCGCGCTGGAGGACGGGCCGGCCCGCACCGCCGCGGACGCGGTCGACCTGCTGGAGGCGGTGGCCCGCAGGCTGGTGGAGGCGATGGAGGGGGCCGGCTGGGAGGCCGGGCGCGCCGAGCCGGTGGTCGCCGAGGCGCTGGGCGGGGCCGCCGGCGGCGCGGAGCGGACCGCGCTCGCCGACGCGGTCCGGGTGCTGGTCTTCGCCGCCGAGGAGGTGGTGCCGCGGCTGGCCGCGACCGGCGCCGAGATCGACGCGGTGCTGCACGCCCTGGACGGCGGGCACGTCCCGGCGGGGCCCTCCGGCTCGCCCACCCGGGGCCTGGTCAACGTGCTGCCGACCGGCCGCAACTTCTACTCGGTCGACCCCAAGGCGATCCCCTCCCGCAACTCCTGGGACGTGGGCCAGGCGCTGGCCGACTCGCTGGTCGCCCGGCACCTGGCGGACACCGGCTCCTACCCCCGCTCGGTCGGGATCACGGTGTGGGGCACCGCGGCGATGCGCACCCAGGGCGACGACGTCGCCGAGGTGCTGGCGCTGCTGGGGACCAGGCCCACCTGGGACGACGCCTCCCGGCGGGTGACCGGCTTCGAGATCGTCCCGCTGGAGGAGCTGGGCCGGCCGCGGATCGACGTCACGCTGCGCGTCTCCGGCTTCTTCCGGGACGCCTTCCCGCACGTCATCGGGTTGATCGACGACGCGATCAGCGCGGTGGCCGGGCTGGACGAGCCGGAGGAGTCCAACTACTGCCGGGCGCACGCGCTCGCCGACCACGCCGGCCACGGCGACTGGCGGCGCGCCACCACCCGCATCTTCGGCTCCAAGCCGGGCGCCTACGGGGCCGGGCTGCTGCCGCTGATCGACGCGCGCAACTGGCGCGACGACGCAGACCTGGCCGAGGTCTACGCGGTGTGGGGCGGCTACGCCTACGGGCGGGGGCTGGACGGCGCCGAGCGCCGCCCGGACATGGAGGCGTCGTTCCGCCGGATCGCGGTCGCGGCGAAGAACCAGGACACCCGCGAGCACGACATCGTCGACTCCGACGACTACTTCCAGTACCACGGCGGGATGGTCGCCATGGTGCGCCGGCTGACGGGGGAGTCCCCTGCCGCCTACATCGGCGACTCCGCGGTGCCGGACCAGGTCAAGACGCGGACCCTGGGCGAGGAGACCCGCCGGGTCTTCCGGGCCAGGGTGGTCAACCCGCGGTGGATCGCGGCGATGCGCCGGCACGGCTACAAGGGCGCGTTCGAGCTGGCCGCCACGGTGGACTACCTCTTCGGCTACGACGCGACGGCCGGCGTGGTCGACGACTGGATGTACCGGACGCTCGCCGAGACCTACGTGTTCGACCCGGAGAACCGGGACTTCCTGGAGGAGTCCAACCCGTGGGCGCTGCGCGGCATCTCCGAGCGGCTGCTGGAGGCCGCCGAGCGCGGGCTGTGGGAGGAGCCGGAGGAGGACGTGCTGGAGCGGCTCCGGGAGACCTACCTCCGGATGGAGGGGGAGCTGGAGGGCGACGACTGACCCGCCCGGCCGGGGCTTTAGCCGATCGCGTCCGGCGGGCGCAAGGGATCTGAACCGGGCCGGGGTGGCCGCATTCGGCCACCCCGGCCCGCTGTGCCTCCGGTCACATGCGGGGTGGCGGAGTGGTCGGTGTTACCGCTGGTAGCGGCATGGGTCCCGGGCGGCGGCCGCCCCCGGGGGCCGGAAGGCGGGCGCGGGGAGCGGTGAAGCGGGGAACGTGAAAGTCTTTCGCGAAAGCCGCGGGCGTGCGTAATCTGCCGACGACGCGTCGTGCACGACCCCTGTGATCCCCCGCCGATCGAGGTGCGACTCCCCATGGCACACCACGTTCGACGCAGGACCGCCGCCGCGCTGGCGGTCATCTGCGCGACATCACTCGCCGCCGCCCCGTCGGCCGCGGCGGACGGACCGGATGCCGCGGCCCTGATGGCCGCGGTCGAGGACCACTGCGGCGAGAACGGCTGCCACGACATCCTCCCGCCCGGCCAGAACGGCAACGCCACCCTGGTCGAGATCCTGGGCAACCAGATGTTCGGCACCCGTCCGGCGCACTCCTCCGACCAGCTGGACATGTACGACGACCTGCTCCACGACTACCAGGGGCTGGACGACGCCGGGCTCGACTCCTACTTCATGGACGCCTCGTTCGGCGTCGCCGAGGGCGACGTCGGCCGCGAGTACAGCCCGCGCGGAGACGTGACCATCGTCCGCGACGACTCCTACGGCGTCCCGCACATCTACGGCGAGACCCGCGAGGGCACCATGTTCGGCGCCGGGTACGCCGTCGCCGAGGACCGCCTCTTCCTCATGGACGTGCTGCGCAACCTGGGGCGGGGGGAGCTCACCCCGTTCGCCGGCGGAGCCGAGGGCAACCGCTCCTTCGAGCAGATGCTGTGGCGCACCGCCCCCTACACCGAAGAGGACAAGCAGGCCCAGATCGACCGGGTCGCCGCCTCCGGCGAGCGCGGCGCGCAGGCGCTGGCCGACGTCGACTCCTACATCGAGGGCATCAACGCCTACATCGACGCCTCGCAGGAGCGCAACGACTACCCCGGCGAGTACGTGCTGACCGGGCACAAGAACGCGGTCACCCAGGAAGGCGAGATCGAGCACTTCAAGCCCACCGACATCGTCGGCATCGCCTCGATGGTCGGCGCGCTGTTCGGCGGCGGGGGCGGCGGCGAGGTGCAGTCCGCCGTCATCAAGCTCGCCTTCCAGAAGCAGTACGGCGCGGAGAAGGGCGCCGAGCTCTGGCAGGACTGGCGGATGGAGAACGACCCCGAGGCCACGGTGACCGTGGACGGCGACTTCCCCTACTCCGGGACCCCCGAGGACCCGGTCGGCCGGGTGCTGCCGGACGAGGGCTCGGTCGAGCCCTACGACATCGTCCACGACGAGCAGGGATCGGCCGCCGGCGGCGCCTCCGCCCAGGCCGCCGCCTCGGAGGAGAGCACCGCCGAGGGCGGTGAGCAGGTCTCCGACCTCCCCGCGAAGAAGCAGGAGCAGCTGGAGACCAAGGCCGAGGAGGGCGACCTGGAGGCCGCCGAGGGCATCTTCAACGAGGGCGTCCTCCCCGCCGACCTGGCCGAGCCGCGCGGCATGTCCAACGCGCTGCTGGTCTCCGGCGAGCACACCGCCAGCGGCAGCCCGGTCGCCGTGATGGGCCCGCAGACCGGCTACTTCTCCCCGCAGCTGCTCATGGTCCAGGAGCTGCAGGGCCCCGGGATCAGCGCCCGCGGCGCGTCCTTCCCCGGCACCAGCTTCTACGTGCAGATGGGGCGCGGCACCGACTACGCCTGGAGCGCCACCTCCGCCGGGCAGGACATCACCGACACCTTCGCCGTCGACCTGTGCGAACCGGACGGCTCCGCCCCCGACACCTCCTCCCGCGGCTACATCGCCGAGGACGGCTCCTGCACCGGCTTCGAGGAGCTGACCGTGGAGAACGCCTGGGAGCCCACGGTGGCCGACCAGACGCCGGCCGGCTCCTACCGGCTCACCGCGCTGCGCTCGGAGTACGGCCTGGTCGAATCGTTCGCCACGGTGGACGGCGACCCGGTCGCCTTCGTCCAGCGCCGCTCCACCTACATGCGCGAGGTCGACTCGATCATCGGCTTCCAGCAGTTCAACGAGCCGGAGACGATCACCTCGGCCGAGGCATTCCAAGAGGCCGCCGGCGACATCGGCTACGCCTTCAACTGGCACTACGCCGACGCCGAGGAGATCGCGTTCATGAACTCCGGGGCCAACCCGGTCCGCACCGAGGGCACCGATCCCAACCTGCCGATCGCCGCCGGCTCCGAGGCGGGCTGGCAGGGCTGGGACCCCGAGCACAACGGGGCCGACTACACCCCGCCCGAGCAGCACCCCAACACCATCGGCCAGGACTACCTGGTCAACTGGAACAACAAGGTCGGCCGCGGCTACACCGCCGGCTGGGGCAGCGGCCCGGTGCACCGGGGCGACCTGCTCGACGGCCGGGTCTCCGCGCTCATCGAGGAGGGCCACGACTTCACCAAGTCCTCGCTGACCCGAGTGATGATGGAGGCCGGCCACACCGACCTCCGCGGCGAGCAGGTGCTCCCGGTCCTGCTCCGCGCCCTGGAGGACGCCGACACCTCCGACCCGGAGGTGGCCGGGGCGGTGGCCGCCCTCACCGCCTGGGAGGAGGCCGGCGCGCCGCGCCGGGAGGCCGCGCGGGACGACGGCTCCTACGAGCACTCCGAGGCGATCCGGATCATGGACGCCTGGTGGCCGCTGCTGGTCTCCGCCCAGTTCGAGCCGGGCCTGGGCGAGGGCCTCTACACCGAGCTGACCCGCGCGGTCCAGGTGGGCGAGACGCCGTTCGGCGACGGCGGGCACAAGGGCTCCGCCTACCAGTACGGCTGGTGGTCCTACGTGGACAAGGACCTCCGCTCGGTGCTCGGCGAGGAGGTCGAGGGCCCGCTGGGCGAGCAGTACTGCGGCGGCGGCGACGCCGGCGAGTGCCGGACCCTGCTCGTCGACACCCTCGCCGACGCGGCCGCCACCCCGGCCGAGGAGATCTACCCGGGCGGCGACCAGCTGGCCGCGGACACCGTGGTGCACCAGCCGCTCGGCGGGATCAACATGTGGCCGATCGCCTGGCAGAACCGCCCCACCTACCAGATGGTCGTCGAGTTCGAGGGAGGGCGCGGCTGACCCCGGCCCGGTCCGGCCCGCCGCCGGACCGGGACCGGCCCCGGCCGGGCGCGGTGTCCCCGCCGCGCCCGGCCCCCGCTTTTCCGGACGCCCGCGAACCCGGCCCGATAACCCGCCGGGAGGACGTGTGGCCGAACGAGGGCGCGGGGTACCTTAGGGGTATCCCGCAGGACGGGAGGCCGTACATGCCGCTGTGGATCCTCTGGATCGTCGCCGCCGTCGCCCTCGGCATCGCCGAGGCCCTCACCCTCACCCTGTCGCTCGGCCTGCTCGCGGTCGCGGCACTGGTCGCCGCCGTCGTGGGCGCGCTCGGCATGGGGGTCGCGGCCCAGGTGATCGCCTTCGTCACCGCGTCGGCCGCGGGCGTGCTGGTGGTCCGCCCCATCGCCCGCCGCCACCTGCGCCAGCCGCCGCTGCTGGCCTCCGGCACCGCCGCCCTGATCGGCAAGTCCGGCGTGGTCATCGAGGAGGTCACCGGCGACCACGGGCTGATCAAGCTCTCCGGGGAGGAGTGGTCCGCGCGCGCCCTCGACGAGGACCACGTCATCCCGGCCGGCACGCACGTGGACGTGATGGAGATCGACGGGGCGACCGCCGTCGTGTACCCCCGCGAGGCCCTGCCGTGACCGCCGGCCAGGCGCCCCGCCCGACCCGCAGCTCCGACTCGCAGGGCAGGTAGAGACCCATGGGACCGGAAATCCTGTTCATCGTCCTGGCGGCCCTCGTGGTGCTCCTCGTGGTCTCCACGGTGCGGATCGTTCCGCAGGCGCGCGCCTACAACATCGAGCGCTTCGGCCGCTACCAGCGCACCCTCCAACCCGGACTGAACTTCATCATCCCGTTCGTGGACCGGGTCAACACCAAGTACGACCTGCGCGAGCAGGTGTTCTCCTCCCGGCCCCAGCCGGTCATCACCGAGGACAACCTGGTCGTCAACATCGACACGGTGCTCTACTACCAGATCACCGACCCCCGGGCGGCCGCCTACGAGGTCGCCAACTACCTGCAGGCCATCGACCAGCTCACCGTCACCACGCTGCGCAACGTCATCGGCGGCATGGACCTGGAGCGGACCCTCACCTCCCGCGAGGAGATCAACACCCGGCTGCGCAGCGTGCTGGACGAGGCGACCGGCAAGTGGGGCATCCGCGCCAACCGGGTGGAGATCAAGGCGATCGACCCGCCGCCCTCCATCAAGGAGGCGATGGAGAAGCAGATGCGGGCCGAGCGGGACAAGCGCGCCGTGGTCCTGCACGCCGAGGGCGAGCGGCAGTCCCGCATCCTCACCGCCGAGGGCGCCCGCCAGCAGGCCATCCTGGAGGCCCAGGGCGACCAGCAGGCGCGGATCCTGCGCGCCGACGGCGAGGCGCAGGCGGTCGAGCGGGTCTTCCGGGCGGTGCACCAGAACGACGCCGACCCCAAGCTCCTCGCCTACAAGTACCTGGAGACCCTGCCGCACCTGGCCAACGGCGATGGCAACACGTTCTGGGTGATCCCCGGCGAGCTCACCTCGGCGATCCAGAACGTCACCAAGGCCTTCTCCGGCGAGGCCGGGGGGTCGGCCGCGGGGCCGCCGTCCCAGGGCGGCGGGCCGGAGGAGACCGCCACCCCGGAGCTCACCTCCGGCGACGGGGCGCGGGTCGCCGCCGAGGAGGCCGCGGAGAGCGCGGCCGCCGCGGTGGAGAACGCCCGCCAGGCGGCCCAGGCCGCGGCGGCCGGCGGGGCCGTCCCCGAGCAGGGGCGCACCGGGCAGTGACGCCGCCCGGGGCCGCGCGGGCGCCCGCGCGGCCCCGGCCGCGGGTCAGTCCCGGGTGAGCAGCACCAGCTTGCCGGTGGTGCGCCGGGAGGCGAGGTCCTGCTGGGCGCGGGCGGCCTCGGCCAGCGGGTAGCGGCCGCCGATGCGCACCTCCAGGTCGCCCCGGCCCACCATGCCGAACACGTCGGCGGCGCGGTCCAGCAGCTCGGCGCGGTCCGCGGTGTAGTGCGCCAGCGAGGGCCGGGTGAGGAACAGCCCGCCCGCCCCGTTCAGCCGCTGCGGGTCGAACGGCGGGACCGGCCCGCTGGACTGCCCGAACAGCACCAGCATGCCGCGCCGGCGCAGCGCTCCCAGGCTGGCCTCGAAGGTCGAGGCGCCCACCCCGTCGTAGACCACCGGCACCCCGGCCCCGCCGGTCATCCCGCGCACCGCCGCCGCCACGTCGGTGCCCGGCTCGCCGTACCGGATGACCTCGTCGGCGCCGGCCGCGCGGGCCAGCTCCTCCTTGGCCGGAGTGGAGACGGTGCCGATCACCCGCGCCCCGCGGAGCCTGGCC
The DNA here is from genome assembly GCF_000341105.1 of Nocardiopsis potens DSM 45234. Taxonomy (GTDB): domain Bacteria; phylum Actinomycetota; class Actinomycetes; order Streptosporangiales; family Streptosporangiaceae; genus Nocardiopsis_A; species Nocardiopsis_A potens. The sequence goes on along the minus strand of NZ_ANBB01000021.1, from coordinate 26,897 downwards.
ATCTGCACCAGCAGCAGGCCGGTGCCGCCGGCCGCGGCGTGCACCAGCACCGTGTCGCCCTCGCGGACCGGGTAGGTGGAGTGCGTCAGGTAGTGCGCGGTCATGCCCTGCAGCAGCACGGCCGCGGCCTGCTCGGCGCCGACCCCCTCGGGGACCGGCACCACCCGGTCGGCGCGGACCACCGCCCGCTCGGCGTAGCCGCCGGGCTCCCCGGTCCAGCCGACCGGCTGCCCCACCGCCAGGCCGGTGACGCCCTCGCCGAGGGCGGCGACGGTGCCCGCCGCCTCCACCCCGGGAGTCAGCGGCATCGGCATCGGGTACAGGCCGCTGCGCTGGTAGATGTCGATGAAGTTGACGCCGGCCGCCGCCACGTCCACGGCGACCTCGCCGGGGCCCGGATCGGGCGGGTCGGCCTCGGTGAGCCGGAGCGCCTCCGGCCCGCCCGGTTCATCGATGGTGATCGCGCGCATACCGTCTCCGTTCTCCGCCGGATCCGGGGCTCCCGCCCCGCCCCCGGCGATGATCTCGGCGTTCCGGGGCCGTCAAAGAGCCTTTATAGCCCCGGGGCGCGGAGGACGGCGAGCTCTACTCGTCGTCGGAGGGCGACTCGGTGGGCGTCGCCTCGGTGGACGGCGCCGTCTCGGTGAACTCGATGTCGTCGTAGTAGGCGACGGCGTCGCCGCCGCTGCCCCCGCCGGTGCGCTCCACCTTCAGCCCGGCGCCGCGCCCCATGATCGGGGTGGCGTCCTGGGCCTCGCCGACGTACTCGTCGTTCATCCAGGCGCGGACGGTGATGGTGCCGTCCTTCGGGTCGGCCTCGGGGTCGGGCAGGTCGCGGTCGCAGGTCACCTGGAGCCGGTTGGTGGCCCCCTCCGCGGTGTCGAAGCCGGGCACCTCGGAGGTCTTGAACAGCGTCCCCGCCCCGTCGGTGCCGTCGTTGCGCCGGATCAGCAGCTCGCCGCCGTCCTTGCGGACCAGCACCTCGTACTGGCGGTAGTCGTCCTCGAAATCGCTCTCGGCGGCGTCGTAGCCGAAGCAGAACATTCCGGCCTGCGCGTAGTCCGGGCCGCCCTGCCAGGTCAGACCGACGCTCATGCCCAGGTGGACCGGGAGCTTCCCGTCGAAGGGGGACCAGGCCTGCATCGACGGCTCGTTCTCGGAGGCGCGGACGGCGAACTGCTTGTCGATGTGGCCGTACTCGCTGTCCTCCTCGAACTCGGTGTCGTACTCGCTGGTCCACGTCGTGGCGCCGCTGTCGAAGTCCTCCTGGTAGACCGGACGGGCCTCGGCGGGGAACGCCGGGTCGGCGGTCAGGTAGAGCGCGGACGCGCCGGCCAGCACCAGGACCAGCCCGGCGGCGCCGCCGATGAGCAGGGTGCGCCGGCTCGGCCGCTTCTTCCCACCGGAGGCGCCCGGCGGGACCGGGCCGGGAGGCGCGCCGGGGCCGCCCGGGGCGCCGGGACCGCCGGGGGCGGCGCCGAACTGCGCGGGCTGCCCGTACGGGGGCGAGGGGTGGGTCGGGGCGAAGCCCGGCTGCGGACCGGACGGGGGGAGGCCGGCGCCGTGGCCGGGCTGCGGGCCGCTCGGCGGGCCGTACGGCCCGGGCCGCTGCCCGGGGACGCCGGGGACGCCCGGCTGGGGACCGGACGGGACCTGCCCCTGCGGCGGGGCGTAGGGGCGGGTGGGCGGGGCGCCCGGCGACTCCTGCGGCGGCATCGCCGCGGTGGGCTCGGCCCCCATGGCCGCGGTCGGCACCGAGCCCAGGTCGGAGGTGGCGGCCGGGGTGCCGGCGGCCGGGGTGCCGTCCTCGCCGGGCGGGGGCGGCAGCATCGCCGCGGCGCCCGTCGGCCGCGGGGTGGACGGCGGGGTCCAGGAGCGGACCACGGTCTGGTCCACCACCGAGTCGCTCGGGTTGTCCTGGCCGACCAGCCGGTTGAGCAGCTGCTGGGCGGTGGGCCGGTTGGCCGGGTCCTTGTCCAGCGCCCGCTCGACCAGCTCCTTGAGCGAGGGGTCCAGTCCCTCCAGGTTCGGCGCCATCGAGGCGATCTGGTGCAGCACCGCCGGGACCGAGGGCCCGTCGAACGGGGTCCGGCCGGTGCCGGCGAAGGCGACCAGGCAGCCCCAGGAGAAGATGTCGGAGGCCGGGGTGATGTCCCTGCCCTCGATCAGTTCCGGGGCGAGGTAGGCCGGGGTGCCCATGAGCTGGCTGGAGCGGGTCACCGCGCCGTCGTCCTCCATGGCCCGCGCGATGCCGAAGTCGATCACCTTGGGGCCGACCGTGGAGAGCAGCACGTTGGCGGGCTTGAGGTCGCGGTGGATGACGCCGGCGCCGTGGATCGCGGTGAGCGCCGCGGCGACCCCCATCGCCAGGCCGTCCAGGGTGCCGCCGGCCATCGGCCCGTCGGCCTCGATGGCCTCGGCCAGGTTGGGGCCGGAGACGTACTCGGAGACGATGAAGAGCGGCTCGCCCTCCAGACGGGCGTCGAGCACTCCGGCGGTGGAGAACCGGGCGACGCGGCGGGCCGAGGCGACCTCCCGGGCGAAGCGGCGCCGGAAGTCCTCGTCGTCGGCGAGGTCGGGGTGGATCAGCTTCACCGCGACCTTCTGCCCCGAAGGGTTCTGCGCGAGGTAGACCGTGCCCATGCCGCCCCGGCCCAGTCGGCCGATGATCCGGTAGTCGCCGAGCTCGCGGGGGTCGCCGGTGCGGAGGGGTCTGGCGCTGTCGTGCCCGTTTGACGTCACAGTGTCGAAGTCCTTCGTGGATCGCGCGATTCGCCGTCACAGAGTACCGATGAGGTGCCCGGCCCGGCATCCGGGATCGGCCACGGTCCGCTACCATGGGAACACGTGTTCGAACGCCTGCCCTTCCCCGCAGGCCCGCCCGTCGTCGTGTACAGGTACGTGAGGAGGATGGCGGTGTCCGCTGTGTACGGTGTCCGGATCGATGTCGTCGAGGAGGGCGGCAGACCGGTGCGCTTCACCTGGAACGGGCGGGTCTACGCGGTGCGCCGGGTGATCGACCACTGGGTGACGCTCCGGGCCGACCACGTCGCGGCCGCGGGCGGCCGCGGCGTCCCGCAGCGCCGCCACTGGCGGGTCGAGGCGGGATCGGACCGCGCCCCCGGCGTCTTCGAGCTCCGCTACGAGACCCTGGGCGACGAGTGGACCCTGGCCCGGGTGGTCGAGTGAGGGCGCGCGCGGCGGGCGGGCGCGCGGCGGGGTCCCGCCGCGCTCAGCCGAGCACCATGTCCCGCAGGGCGCGCAGGGTGGGCTCGTCGCGCACCCCCGCCACCAGCAGCGTGCCGACCGGGGAGGCGCGCCAGGCGGCCAGCCGCTCGGCGATCCGGGGGAGCGGGCCGGCCAGGGTGAGGCCGTCGGCGAGCTCGTCCGGCACCGCCTCGACCGCCTCGGCCCGCCGCCCGGCCAGGAAGAGCTCCTGGACCTTGTGCGCCTCCTCCTCGAACCCCATCCGGACGAACACGTCGAGGTGGAAGTTGGTGCTCCGGGCCCCCATGCCGCCGATGTAGAAGGCGATCGGGGCCTTGGCGGCGCGCAGCGCGGCGGCGGTGTCCCGGTCGTGCAGCACGCTCACCGTGCAGGCGATGTCGAACCCCTCGGGGGCGCCGGCCAGCGCGTCGGCGTACAGCCCCGGGCTGATCCCGGGGTGGTAGAACATCGGCACCCAGCCGTCGGCGATCTCCGCGGCCAGCGCCACGTTCCGGGGCCCCTCCGCGCCCAGGTAGACCGGGATGTCCGGGCGGAGCGGCCGGGTGATCGACTTCAGCGGCCGGCCCAGCCCGGCGCCGCCGGGCCGCGGCAGCGGGTAGTGCGGGCCGCCGCTGGTCACCGGGGCCTCCCGGCGCCACACCTGCCGCATGATGTCCAGGTACTCCCGGGTGCGCTGCAGCGGGCGCGGGAACGGGCGGCCGTACCACCCCTCCACCACCTGCGGCCCGGACACCCCGATGCCCAGCCGCAGCCGCCCGCCGGACAGGTGGTCCAGGGTGAGCGCGTGCATGGCGGTGGCCACCGGGGTGCGGGCCGAGATCTGCGCGATGGCGGTGCCCAGCCCGATCCGCTCGGTCCGGGCCCCGTACCAGGTCAGCGGGGTGAAGGCGTCGGAGCCGTAGGCCTCGGCGGTCCACACCGAGTCGTAGCCGAGCGCCTCGGCGGTGCGGACCGTCCCGGTCGCGTCGTCGGCTCCGGCGCCCCAGTAGCCCAGGGCCAGTCCGATCCGCATGTCCGTCGCCATGGCGGCTCCCCTCGGTACGCGGGCCTGGCGCGCATGGTAGAACGCGGTTCGGTCCGGCGGAAGGGCCGGTCAGTCCCCGCCGCCACCGCCGCCGCTGTCGCCGCCACCGCCGTCGCCGCCGAACAGGCCGCCCCACCCGCCGCCGGACGGGCCGCTCCGGTCGTCGCCGGACGCCGCGGAGCCGTGGTCCGCGGCGTAGACGCCGCCGTCGCCGCCGGGCCGGGGGCGACGCGGCCGCCCGGCCGGCCGCCCCGAGGAGCGGGCGACCGCCACGACGGCGATGACCACCGCGGCGAGGGCCGCCGCCACCAGCACGGCGGAGAGTGCGAAGAAGAGACTCATGAGCGGGGTCTTCCGAAGTCGGGGGGTCGCAGAGAAGAAGGGTATGCCCGGGGCCGGGCGGTTCACGCGCCGCCTCCCCGGCGAACGGTGGCCGGAATCGGCCGCTACACGCCGGTATGAGAATCTGGGGGGCGGTGCGGACGGCAGGAACCCGGTGCGAGACCGGGGCGGACCCGCCACTGTGACCGGGGAGCGCCCCCGCCCCCCCCGCCACTGCCGCGGAGAGCGGCGGGAAGGCGGCGGGGGAGCACGGATCCGGGAGCCAGGACACTGCGCGGCACCGAGACCGAACCCATGGGCGTGGACTCCCAAGGAAGGACTGACCTGCGTGGGCGCTAACGCTCGCTATCCCTTCACCGCGGTCGTCGGCATGGACGACCTCAAACTCGCACTCCTCGTCAACGCGGTCTCCCCGGCCGTCGGCGGGGTGCTGGTGCGGGGCGAGAAGGGCACCGCGAAATCGACCGTCGTGCGGGCCCTGGCCGCACTCCTGCCCGAACTGGACGCGGTGGCCGGCTGCCGCTTCGGCTGCGACCCCGCCGCCCCGGACCCCGAGTGCCCGGACGGCCCGCACCCCGCCGACGCCGTCCCCGAGCGCCGCCCGGCCCGGCTGGTGGAGCTCCCGGTCGGCGCCAGCGAGGACCGCCTGGTCGGTTCGCTGGACATCGAGCGCGCGCTCACCGAGGGCGTCAAGGCCTTCGAGCCCGGCCTGCTCGCCGCCGCGCACCGCGGGGTGCTCTACGTCGACGAGGTCAACCTGCTCCACGACCACCTGGTCGACCTGATGCTGGACGCCGCGGCGATGGGCACCTCGCACGTCGAGCGGGAGGGCGTCTCGGTCCGGCACGCCGCCCGGTTCCTCCTGGTCGGCACCATGAACCCGGAGGAGGGCGAGCTCCGCCCGCAGCTGCTGGACCGGTTCGGGCTCACCGTGGAGGTCGCCGCGACCCGCGACCCGGAGCAGCGGGCCGAGGTGGTCCGCCGCCGGCTGGAGTTCGAGACCGACCCGGAGGCGTTCGCGGTCCGCCACGCCACCGGGGAGCGGGAGCTGGCCCGGCACATCCTGGCGGCCCGCAAGCGGCTGCCCGGCGTGGTCCTCACCGACGCGGCGCTGCGCCAGGTCACCGCGGTCTGCGCCGCCTTCGAGGTGGACGGGCTGCGCGCCGACATCGTCACCGCGCGCACCGCGATGGCGCTGGCCGCCTGGCGGGACCGGGCCGAGGTCACCGCCGAGGACGTCCGCGACGCCGCCCGGCTCGCCCTGCCGCACCGGCGCCGCCGCGACCCCTTCGACGCCCCCGGCCTCGACGAGGACCGCCTCTCCGAGGCCCTCTCCCAGGCGGGTGAAGAGGACCCGAGAGGCCCTGAGGACGACCCGGACGGCCCGGGGAGTCCCGACGGCGGCGGAAACGGCGGAGACGGCGCCGGTCCGGACGGGGGAGCGGACGCCCCCGGCTCCGACTCCGCCCCCGGCTCCGGCGCCGGGGACGGGCCCGAGGCGGGCGGTCCGGGTCCGGGGCCCGCGCCCTCCGCGGAGCAGGGCGGCCCCGGCGAGGAGTCCGACCGCCGCCCCGCCGGGGGCGCCGGCGGAGAGCGCACCTCGGAGGCGGGGGAGACCTTCCGCCCCCGGCTGTTCAGCGTCAAGGGGATCGGCGCGGGCACGCCCGGCCGAAGGTCCCGCGCGCAGACCCCGTTCGGCCGCACCTCGGGGGCGCGCGTCCCGGGCGAGCGCCCCGGCCCGGTGCACCTGGCGGCGACGCTGCGCGCCGCCGCCCCGCACCAGCGCGCCCGCGGCCGGGACGGCCGGGGCCTGGTGCTGCGCCGCGGCGACCTGCGCGAGGCGGTGCGCGAAGGGCGCGAGGGCAACCTCGTGCTGTTCTGCGTGGACGCCTCCGGATCGATGGCCGCCCGGCAGCGGATGCGCGCGGTCAAGGGAGCGGTGCTCAGCCTGCTGCTCGACGCCTACCAGCGCCGGGACAAGATCGGCCTGGTGACCTTCCGCGGCCGCGAGGCGCGGCTGGACCTGCCGCCCACCTCGTCGGTGGAGGCCGGTGCGCGCCGGCTGCGCGAGCTGCGCACGGGGGGCCGCACCCCGCTGGCGGCGGGCCTGCTGCGCAGCGCCGACGTGCTGCGCGTCGAGCGGCTGCGCGACCCGCGCCGCCGCCCGCTGCTGGTGGTCGTCACCGACGGCCGCGCCACGCACGGCGGCGTGGACGAGGCGCTGCGCGCGGGCGCCTGGATCGGCGCCCAGGACGTGGAGTGCGTCGTCGTCGACTGCGAGTCCGGCCCGGTCCGCCTGGGCCTGGCGGACCGGCTGGCCTCCGCGCTCGGCGCCACCCGGGTCCGGCTGGAGGAACTCGGCGCCGACGCGCTGACCGGCCTGGTCCGCGGCGCCCGGACCGCCCGCGGCGCCGCCTGACCGGCACCGCCGCCCCCCCCGAACCTCGGACCAAGGAGAAGCGAGACAGATGCCTCAGGGCAAACCCGCCTACGTCCCCGACGACGGGCTGACCACCCGCCAGCGCCGCAACCGCCCGCTGCTGGTGGTGCACACCGGCGCGGGCAAGGGCAAGTCCACCGCCGCCTTCGGCCTGGCCACCCGCGGCTGGGCCCAGGGCTGGGACATCGGCGTCTTCCAGTTCGTCAAGTCGGCGAAGTGGCGGATCGGGGAGGAGAAGGCCCTCCGCGTCCTCGGCGAATCCGGCGAGGGCGGCCGCGTCACCTGGAACAAGATGGGCGAGGGCTGGTCCTGGATCCAGCGCCCCGGAACCGAGTCCGACCACGCCGCGGACGCCGCCGAGGGCTGGGAGCAGATCAAGCGCGACCTCGCCGCCGAGACCTACCGGCTGTACGTCCTGGACGAGTTCACCTACCCGATGAAGTGGGGCTGGATCGACGTCGCCGACGTCGTGCAGACCCTCCGCGACCGCCCCGGAGCCCAGCACGTCGTCATCACCGGCCGCGACGCCCACCCCGACCTCCTGGACGCCGCCGACCTGGTCACCGAGATGACCAAGGTCCGCCACCCGATGGACACCGGCCAGAAGGGCCAGCGCGGCATCGAGTGGTGAGCCCCGCAGATGCGGGGGCGACAGGACACGGGGTCCGGGAAGCGTTTCCCGGACCCCGTTCGGAACGCCGCCGGCTACAGGTCGGACGGGATGAGGCTGTAGACCGCGAGGTCCGTGCGGCCCTTGTGGAGGGGCATGGCGTTGCGTTCGACGCCCTCGAAGGTGAATCCCGCCTTCTCCGCGACGCGGCGGGAGGCGGTGTTGCCGGTGGCGGCCTTGAGCTCGACCCGCTGCATCTCCTGGTCGAGGATGGCCCAGCGGGAGACGGCGGTGACCGCCTCGGTGGCGAGGCCGGAGCCGCGGAGGCGGGGGGAGAACCAGTAGCCGACCTCGGTGACGAGGGAGGGCCAGTGGGTGCGGAGCAGCCCCACGGCGCCGGCGAACCCGCCGGTGGCGGTGACGGTGGCGGCCCACTGCTGCCCCTCGCCGGAGGCGCGCATGGACGGGGCGGTGGTGCGGCACCACTCCTCGGCGTCGGCGCGGGTGTAGGGGCGGCCCGGTTCGGGCAGCGGGAGCCAGCGCCGGGTCTCCGGGTCGGTCATGACCGCGAGGACGTCGTCGATCAGGGACTCGGTGAACGCGCGCAGCGTGAGCCGCTCGGTCTCCAGGACCACCATCGGCATGCGCCGGGTCCCTTCACCGGTCGACCTGGCGGCGGGGCCTGGGGCGGAGCTCATCGACGTCCTTTCTCGGAGTGGTCCCGCGCCGCGGCCAGGAGGCGGGCGGCGAGCGCCGGCGCCCCGGCCCAGTGCAGGTGCAGGTATGACGCGATCATCGTTGCACTCGCGTACCCCTCGGCGCCATCACCGCTCCACTGCCAGGCGGCGGTGGAGCCGCGCGCCGGGTCCAGCGCGGTCCGGTGGAACTCGTGGCCCTGCACCCGGGTCCCGGCGCGCGCCAGGACCGAGTCGGAGACCGCGACGGCGGACCGGTAGCCCAGGGTGAGCCGGTCGGTCATCCGCCCCTTCGCCGGCAGCACCCCGCACATCGGCGCCCCGTCCAGGCTCTCCGCCAGGTAGAGCAGGCCCGCGCACTCGGCCGCGATCGGGCCGCCGCGGGCGGCGAAGCCGGCCACGGCGCCGCGGAGCGGCCGGTTCGCGGAGAGCGCGTCGGCGTGCACCTCGGGGAAGCCGCCGCCGACGATCAGCCCCGCCGCCTCCTCGGGCAGGGCCTCGTCGCGCAGCGGGTCCAGCACGGCGACGTCCGCGCCGCCGGCCCGCAGCAGCTCGGTGTTCTCGGTGTAGCCGAAGGTGAACGCGGCGCCGCCGGCCACCGCCAGCACCGGGGCGGCCCCGGTCCGGGCCGGCTCTTCGGCGCCGGTGGCCGCGGCGAGCTCCGCGGCCGGGTCCCAGGGCGCGTCGGGCAGCGGGCCCGCGGTCGCCGCCAGGGCCGCCACCGCGTCCAGGTCGCAGGAGGCCGCGACCAGGGCGGCCAGCGCGTCGACCGCCTCCCGGGCGCGCACGGTCCGCTCGGCCGCCGGGATCAGGCCGAGGTGCCGGGCCGGCGTCTCCACCCCGGTGCTGCTGCGGAGCGCGCCGAGGACCGGGACGCCGGTGTCCTCCAGGGCCTCGCGCAGCAGCTCCTCGTGCCGGTCGGAGCCGACCCGGTTGAGGATGACGCCGCCCACCCGGACCCCCGGGTCGTAGGTGCAGAAGCCGTGCACCAGGGCGGCGACCGACCGGGAGGTGCGGGAGGCGTCCACCACCAGCACCACCGGGGCGCCCAGCAGCGCGGCGACGTGCGCGGTGGAGGCGTAGTCGCCCGGCCCGTCGTGCCGGTGCGGCCGGGACGCGCCGTCGAACAGCCCCATCACCCCCTCCACCACCGCGATGTCCGCGCCGGCCGCGCCGTGCAGGAACAGCGGGGCGACCCGCTCCTCTCCGCAGAGCACGGGGTCCAGGTTGCGCGGCGGGCGCCCGGTGGCCAGCGCGTGGTAGCCGGGGTCGATGTAGTCGGGGCCGACCTTGTGCCCGGACACCTCGGCGCCGCGCGCGGCGAACGCGGCCATCAGCCCGGTGGCGACCGTCGTCTTGCCGCCGCTCGACGCCGGCGCGGCGATCACCACCCGCGGAATGCTGCGCACCTGCTCCTCCGTCCTCTCTTCGGGCCCGCGCCGGACGCGGGCCGGGCCGGCTGACAAGGCTAGGGCGGCGGCCGGGGTGCCCGCTCCCTCGGCGCCCGCTCCGGTGCAGGGGCGCAGGTCGCGGGGGAGGGCGGGAGGTATAAGGTCGCGGAGTGTCCGGAGTGCCCCGGTTCTCGGGGGGAGAGCGGAGCGGGGGAGGGCGACCGGTGGCGGTCGGGGCCGAGCAGAGCGGGGACGGGATCGACCTGCGCCACCACGGTGACGCGGAGACCGGCCCCGGGCTGGTCGATTTCGCGGTGAACGTGCGCACCGGGACGCCGCCCGCGTGGCTGGCGGAGCGGATCGCCGCCTCCCTGTCCGGCCTCGCGGCCTACCCCGACCCGGCCGCGGCGCGCGCCGCCGTCGCCCGGCGGCACGGCCGCCCGGCCGGCGAGGTGCTGCTCACCGCCGGAGCCGCCGAGGCGTTCGTGCTGCTCGCCCGCGCCCTGTCGCCCCGCCGGGCGGTGGTGGTGCACCCCCAGTTCACCGAGCCCGAGGCCGCGCTGCGCGCCGCCGGGCACCGGGTGGAGCGCGTCCTGCTCGACCCCGGGGAGGGCTTCGCCCTCGACCCGGCCCTGGTCCCCGAGGACGCCGACCTGGTGGTGCTGGGCAACCCGACCAACCCCACCTCGGTGCTGCACCCGGCCGAGGCCCTGGCGGGACTGGCCCGCCCCGGCCGGGTCCTGGTCGTCGACGAGGCGTTCGCCGACTGCGTCCCCGGCGAACCGGAGTCGCTGGCCTCCCGCCGCGACCTCCCCGGGCTGGTCGTGGTGCGCAGCCTCACCAAGACCTGGGGGCTGGCCGGGCTGCGCGCCGGGTACCTGCTGGCCCCGGCCGCGCTGGTGGACGCGCTCGCCGAAGGGCAGCCGCTGTGGTCGGTGTCCACGCCGGCGCTGGCCGCCACCGAGGCCTGCTGCGCCCCGGAGGCGCTCGCCGAGGCCGAGGAGTGGGCCCGGAACCTGGCCGGCGACCGGGACCGGTTCGCCGCGGCGCTCGCCGGGGCCGGCGCCCGGGTGCTCCCCGGGGCCGCCGCCTCGTTCCTGCTCGTCCAGGTGGAGGAGGGCGACCGGGTCCGGGCGGAGCTGCGCGGGCGGGGCATCGCGGTCCGCCGCTGCGACACCTTCCCGGGGCTGGGGCCGGACTGGATCCGGGTCGCGGTCCGGGAACCGGGGACTTCCCTCCGGATGGCCCGGATTCTGGCAGAGTTGCTCTCGACCGAACGGGGGAAGCGGTCCGCGGCCGGCCCCGGATCCGCCTCCGCCGGCGACGGGACGGAGTCGGGGGGAGCAGTGGGGAAACGACGTGCCGACGAGAGGCGGAGCCGAGCGGGCTCCGGTGAGGAAGCGCAATGACCGGTAACGACAACCGCTCCCCGGCGGGCCGGGGAGCCGACGAGGACCAGGACCGCGCCGGCGGCGGGCTCTTGGACGGCCTGCCCGAGCCGGGGCGCGGCGCGGCCGCGCGCCCGGAGCCGGGCCGCGCCGCGGCGCCCCAGCGCGGCAACCCGTTCCACACGCCGCCGTCCCGGTCGGCCCCGGGCCGGGGCGGGGCGGACCGGCCCAACGTCATCCCGTTCCGCGGCGCGCCGCAGCCGCCGGAGGAGCCGCAGCCCGGCCGGGCCCGGCGGTCCGGCGGCGGGCGGGCGCCCGCGACCGGCGGCGCGCACGCCGCACCGGCGGAGCCGCAGTCCGCGGCCCCGGTGCCGGCCGCCGCCCCCCAGACCCCCGAGCCGGCCGCCGCGCCGCAGGCCGCCGAGGCCGCCGCGCCGGCCGAGCCGCCCGCTCCCGAGAACACCGAGGCCGACGTGAACGCTTCCGCAGCCGCTCCGCTCCCGGAGCACCCGGACCCCGCCCCCGCCGCCGAGCCCGAGCCCGCCGCCGAGCCGGCCGCCGCGGCCCCGGTCTCCGAGGCCCCCGAGGCCCCCGAGGCCGCGGCCGGGGCCCCGCCCGCGGCCGGCCCGGACCGCAACGCCTTCTCCGACGACGAGCGCGACGCCGTGTACCGGGCCATCCGGGAGCGCCGCGACGTGCGGGTCGGCTTCCGCCCCGACCCTGTTCCCGACGAGGTCCTCACCCGGGTCCTGGAGGCCGCCCACCAGGCGCCCTCGGTCGGTTTCTCCCAGCCGTGGGACTTCGTGGTCATCCACGACGGGGAGGTCCGCCGGCGCGTGCACGGCCTGGTCGCCGAGGAGCGCGACGCCTACGCCGGGGCGCTGCCCGCGGCGCGCGCCCGCGCGCTCTCCGGGCTCAAGGCCGAGGCCATCCTGGACACCCCGGTCAACCTCGTGGTCACCGTCGACCCGACCCGCGGCGGCCGGCACACCCTCGGCCGGCACGCCCAGCCGCAGACCGCCGCGCACTCCGCCGCGCTGGCGGTGGAGAACCTCTGGCTGGCGGCGCGGGCCGAAGGGCTCGGCGTCGGCTGGGTCAGCCTGCTCCGCGAGCGCGACGTCGCCCGCCTGCTCGACCTCCCCTCGCACCTGGAGGTCGTCGCCTACCTGTGCGTCGGCTACGTGGAGGACTTCCCCGCCGAGCCGGAGCTCTCCCTGGGCGGCCTGGCCCGCCGCCGCCCCCTCTCCTGGGCGGTCCACCGGGACCACTACGGGCGCCGGGGGCTGCCCGGCGAGGAGGCCACCAGCCTGCTGGAGGAGACCGTCGCCGCGATCGGCCCGCTGGACGCCCGGGCCGTCGAGGAGGCGACCGACCGGCAGCGGCGGATGACCAAGCCGCAGGGCTCGCTGGGCGTGCTGGAGGACGTGTCGGTGCGGCTGGCCGGCCTGACCGGGGAGTGCCCGCCGCCGCTGCCCGAGCCGGCGGCGCTGGCCATCTTCGCCGGCGACCACGGCGTGCACGCCCAGGGGGTGACCGGCTGGCCGCAGGAGGTCACCGGGCAGATGGTGCACAACTTCCTGGCCGGCGGTGCGGTCGCCAACGCCTTCGCCGCCCAGGCCGGGGCCGAGGTGACCGTGGTCGACGTCGGCGTCGTCGCCGACCTGCCGTCCGTCCCGGGGCTGCTGCCCCGCAAGGTCGCCCGGGGCACCGCGGACATGGCGCAGGCCCCCGCCATGACCCGCACCCAGGTCCAGCACGCCATCGAGGCCGGCATCGAGGTCGCCCGCGACCTGGTCTCGGCGGGCAACCGCTGCCTGGTCACCGGGGACATGGGCATCGCCAACACCACCCCGGCGGCGGCGCTGATCGCCGCGTTCACCGGCGCCGACCCGGAGGAGTGCACCGGCCGGGGCACCGGGGTGGACGACGCCGTGCACGCGCACAAGATCGACGTGGTGCGCCGCGCGCTCGACCTGCACCGGCCCGACCCGGCCGACCCGGTGGGCGTGCTGGCCGCGGTCGGCGGGCTGGAGCACGCCGCGCTCACCGGGTTCATCCTGGGCGGCGCGGCGCTGCGGGTGCCGGTGCTGCTGGACGGCGTCATCGCCGGCGCGGCCTCGCTGGCCGCCATGGCACTGGCCCCGGAGTCGATGGCGGCCTGCTTCGCCGGGCACCGCTCCGCCGAGCCGGGCCACACCGCGGTGCTGGACCGGACCGGCCTGCACCCCCTGGTCGACCTGGACCTGCGGCTGGGCGAGGGCTCCGGGGCGCTGCTCGCGCTGCCGGTGCTGCAGGCCTCCGCCCGCGCCCTGCGCGACGTGGCGACCTTCTCCGACGCCGGCGTGACCGAGCGCTGAGGCCGCTCCGACCGGGGAGGCGCGGGCGCGGCCCCGCGCCTCCCCGGCCGCGCTCCGCCCCGGCGCCGGGTACCGATCGCGTTACGACCGCGCGGGGCCGGCGAGCCCGCGACCGGCGGGGAATCCGGCGGTGCGGAGCCCGGACCGGGCGGGCGGGGCCGGACAGGGCGTGCGGAAACACATCCTCCGGCCACCTGCCCACGAAGCGGGCGGGTACGATCTGCGTACCGGCCCGCGGGCCCGCAGGGCGCGAACCGGTTCGCCGGGGCCCGCCCCGGTGCGGGGCCAGGTCGGCGGCTCCGCGCCGCAGCAGCGGCGGATGCGATCCCGACGCCGCAACCGGCGGCGGCCGGGGAGCGCGGACCGGCGTGCGCGGCGGCGCGCGGCCGGGAGGCCGACGGAACCACGCAAGGCGCTCCGCCGCCGTCGCGGGCGGCGGGAACGGGGACCCGGGGGCGCACCCGCCGGGCTCCCGGACACGGATCTGGAGGACTGCCCCGGTGACGTATCTTCTCGGCCTGCGCCTGGAGGGGCGCGACGTCCTCATGGTCGGCGGCGGGCGGGTCGCCCAGCGCAGAGTCCCGGTCCTGGTCGAGGCCGGGGCCAGGGTCGTGCTGGTCGCACCGGAGGCCACCCCGGCCCTGGAGGGCCTCGCCGACGCCGGCCGGATCGCCTGGCACCGCCGCCCCTTCCGGGCCGGCGACGTCACCGACCGCTCCCTGGGCGACTTCTGGCTGGTGCACACCGCCGCCGACGACCCCGCCGTGAACGCCGCCGTCACCGCCGAGGCCGAGGCCGCCCGGATCTGGAGCGTCCGCGCCGACGACCGGCACGCCTCCGCCGCCTGGACCCCCGCCACCGGCTCCGCCGCCGGGGCGACCGTGGGCGTCATCGCCGACGGCGACCCGCGCCGCGCCGCGGGGCTGCGCGACGCCGTGGTGGACGGGCTCGGCGACGGCTCCCTGGACGCCCGCCGCGGCCGCGAGCCGCTGCGCGGCGTCGCCCTGGTGGGCGGCGGCCCCGGCGACCCCGGGCTGATCACCGTGCGCGGCCGCCAGCTGCTCGCCCAGGCCGACGTGGTGGTGGTGGACCGGCTCGCCCCGACCTCGCTGCTGGACCGGCTCCCCGCCGACGTGGAGGTCGTCGACGCGGCCAAGATCCCCTACGGGCGGGCGATGAAGCAGGAGGAGATCAACCGGCTGCTCGTCGAGCACGCCCAGGCCGGCCGGTTCGTGGTCCGGCTCAAGGGCGGCGACTCCTTCGTGTTCGGCCGGGGCGGGGAGGAGGCCGCGGCCTGCGCCGCGGCCGGCGTCCCGGTGACCGTGGTCCCCGGGGTGACCAGCGCGCTGGCCGGCCCCGCCGCGGCGGGGATCCCCGCCACCCACCGGGGGGTCTCCCAGGAGGTGCACGTCGTCTCCGCGCACGTGGCCCCCTCCGACGAGCGGTCCACCGTGGACTGGGCGGCGCTGGCGCGCTCCCGGGGCACGGTCGTGGTGCTGATGGGCGTGGAGCGGGCCGGCGCGGTCGCCGAGGCGCTGATCGCCGGGGGCCGCTCCGCGGACACCCCGGTCGCCGCCGTGCAGGAGGCCACACTCCCGTCCCAGCGCACGGTCACCGCGACCCTGGGCACCGCGGAGCGGGCGCTGCGCGACGCGGGGGTGCGCCCCCCGGCCGTGCTGATCGTCGGCGAAGTGGTCGATGTGGCCCGGGAACTTGACATACTGCACGAGGGACCGGGCGGGTCCGCGGAGCGACCGGGGGCCGGCTCCGCCGGACACGGCGGTGGCCGGGGGCAGTGACGGGCACGCAAACGGGGGAACCGGGTCCTTGAACCTGACGACCGATGGGAAGGGCGGAAGCGCTATGTCTCGGCCGCCTGCCGCTCCGGACGCGGCGCAGGCCCGCTCCGGGCGCACCGGCGACGGCGCCGCGCACGGCCGGGCCAAGCACCGGAGCGGAGGAGCGGGCGACGCCCGCTTCGAGCAGATCCTGGACGACCTGCGCGGCCGGATCCGCGGCGTCCGCTTCGCCGACGGGCTGCCCGGTGCCGCCGAGGGCGAATCGGCCCGCGGCGACGTGCTGCACCAGCTGGAGGACTTCGTCCTGCCCCGGGTGCGCCGCCCGGACACCCCGCTGCTGATCGCGGTCGCCGGCTCCACCGGCGCGGGCAAGTCGACCCTGGTGAACAGCCTGGTCGGCGAGCAGGTCACCACCACCGGCGTGCGCCGCCCCACCACCAACAGCCCGGTCCTGGCGTGCAACCCGGCCGACGTCGACTGGTTCAGCGAGGCCTCGTTCCTGCCCACCCTGCCCCGGGTGCGCCAGCAGGGCCTGGCGATGCCGGGCAAGGACGGCATGCTGGTGCTGGCCGCCAGCGAGTCGATGCCCGAAGGGGTCGCCCTGCTGGACACCCCGGACGTCGACTCCGCGGTGGCGGCGCACCACGAGTTCGCCGCGAAGTTCCTGGACGCCGCCGACCTGTGGGTGTTCGTCACCACCAGCCGCCGCTACGCCGACGCCCGGGTCTGGGAGTTCCTCCAGGTCGCCCGGGACCGGGACACCTCGCTGGCGGTGGTGCTCTCCCGGGTCCCCGAGCGCGGCCGGGACCAGCTGCTCGACCACTTCTCCGCGATGCTGCAGGCCAACGGGCTGGGCGGGGCGACCCGGTTCTCCATCCCCGAGACCGACCAGATCGCCGGCGGCCGGTTCACCGCCAACACCGCCGACCCGATCCGCTCCTACCTGGCCGACGTCGCGGGCGACCTGGCCCGCCGCGACCGGGTGACCCGGCGGACGTTCATCGGCGTGGTGGACAGCTTCCGCACCCGGGTGCCCGAGCTCGCCCGCCAGGTCGAGGTGCAGGTGGAGGTGAGGCAGCGGCTCGCGGCGACGGTCCGCGACGCCTACGGCGACGCCGCCGAGGAGGTCTCCGACGCCCTGGAGGACGGCTCCCTGGTCCGCGGCAACGTACTGGCCCGCTGGCAGGACATCGCCGCCAGCGGCGAGCTGGTGCGCACCCTGCGGTTGCGCGGGAAGCGCAAGGCCAAGGCGGTGGAGGCCGCCGCACCCCGGATCGAGGCGCTGCGCGGCGCGGTGCTGGACGCGCTGGAGGCGCTGGTGGACTCCGCCGCGGAGCGGGCCGCCGACCGGGTGGGCGAGGAGTGGGACCGGGTCCCCGGCGGGGGCGTGCTCGCCCGGGCCTACCAGGACGAACCGCCGGAGGCGTTCTCCCGCCGGATCCGCGAGGCCCTCTCCGGCTGGCAGGACCGGGTCGCCGAGATGCTCACCGCGGACGGCGCGACCAAGCGGTCGGTGGCCAAGTTCGTCACCTTCGACAAGGAGGCGTTCACCCTGATCCTCATCGTCGAGCTCCTCGGCTACCCGGCCGTGGACGCCGGGGGCCGCGGCGCCGGCCCCTCGCCGCAGCGCCTGCTCAAGGGCCTCTTCGGTGCGGAGGCGCTGCGTAGCATAGGGGTGGCGGCGCGCGACGACCTGCGCGGGCGGATCGGCACGCTGCTGAGCGGGGAGAAGCGCCGTTTCACCGACGCGCTGGCGGCCGCGGGGCTGCCGGACGAGGACGACGCCGTCCAGCTCTACCAGGCCACGTACAACCTTGAGATTGCGCGATGACGAGTCAGCGGAACCCGGCCCACACCGGCGAGGAACCGGACGCCCCCGAGGGCGCCGGGCAGCGGGAGGAGGCCCCCCGGGCCGCCTCCGACGGGTGGAGCGGGTACATCGTGCCCACCGCCGGCGCCGACGCCGGCTGGCTGCCCCGTGAGGGCGGCGGGCCGCTCCCGTCCGCCCGGAGCAGGCCGGACCGGTCCTACCCCGAGCTGCGCCGGGCCGTCGACGAGCGGACCGACGACGACGGCGGCGGCGAAGAGGCGGAGCAGGGGCCCTGGCCCGCCGCGGAGGACGGCCCCGAGCGGCCGGCCGCCGCCGAGCCGCGTGCCGCGGACGCCGGTGCCGCCGGTGCGGAGCCCTCCGCACCGGCGCGCCGGGGCCGGCACGCCGCGCCCCGCCGCGCCGAGCAGGACCCCGGCCCGGCCGAGGCGCCCCGCACCGAGGGGGCGCAGGAGCGGCAGGACGGCGGCCCGGCCTCCCCGGACGGACCGGAGCGGCCGGCGGCCGAGGACGCCGGCGCCCCCGCTGCCGACCCGGGGCAGGGCGCGGCCGCCGGGGACATGGACGACCCGGAGGACCTCGCGGGCTGGGTCGGCAGCCTCACCGAGGCCGTCGACGCCGACACCCGCATCGCGGGCCGCCGCACCGGAGAGATCCCCATCGTGCGGCCGCAGCCCGAACCCGCCGCCGGGGACGCCGGGAGCGGTACCGGGGCCGGTGCGGACGCCGAGGACGCCGCGGCGGAGCCGGAGCGCCCCGAGCCGTCCGGCACCGGGCCCACCGCCGCAGAGCCCTCCGGCGCGGAGCCTTCCGGTGCTGAGCCCTTCGGTGCGGAGCCCGCCGAGGCCGAGCCCTCCGCCGCGGAGGCGCCGGAGGCCGGCGCCGCAGAGGACGGCGCCGAGGAGGACGGCGGCACCGGGGCCGAGCGGGACGAGGACGGCCCCGCGCCCTGGGTGCCGGACCCCGGGTTCGTCGTGGCCGGCGCCGATGACGACGAGTACCGCCCGGACACCCGGGAGCACTGGCAGCCGCACCCGGAGATCTCCCGCGCCGAGCTGGTCGCCCGGCTGGACGGGCTGGCCACTGCAGTGGAGATCGGCGGCGAGGACATCGCCCCGGAGCGGGCCGCCGCCGCCCGGCACATGCTCAACCACGCCGGCGCGCGGCTGCGGCTCTCCGCCGACCACACCGTGGTGGCGCTGGCCGGCGGCACCGGCAGCGGGAAGTCCTCGCTGTTCAACGCGGTGTGCGGGCTGGAGTTCTCCCGGGTGGGGATCACCCGCCCCACCACCTCCGCCGCGCACGCCTGCGTGTGGGGCACCGAGGGCGCCGACGAGCTGCTGGACTGGGTCGGGGTGCCGCCCCGGCACCGCCACTCGCGCACCAGCGAACTGGACCGGGACGACTCCGAGCTGTCCGGGCTGATCCTGCTCGACCTGCCCGACCACGACTCGGTGCGCGCCGTGCACACCGCCGAGGCGGACCGGCTGATCGGCGCCGCCGACCTGCTGATCTGGGTGCTCGACCCGCAGAAGTACGCCGACGCCGCGGTGCACCACCGCTACCTGGCCGAGATGTCGGGCTACGGGGCGGTGACCGTCGCGGTGCTGAACCAGGTGGACCGGGTCGAACCCGAGGAGCTGGAGGAGCTCCTCACCGACCTGCGCCGGCTGCTGGAGACCGAGTCGGGGGTGCACCCCCGGGTGCTCACCACCTCCGCGCTCACCGGGCACGGCATCCGCGAGCTGCGCGAACTGCTCACCGAGACGGTCGCCGGGCGGCGCGCCGCGGTCGACCGGCTGGTCGCCGATCTGGAAGGCGTGGTCGAGGAGTTCGAGCCGTACCGGGCCGGGAAGGGGAGCGCCCCGGAGGAGGTGCCCGAGCCGGACCGGCGGCGGCTGGCCGCGCGGCTGCTGGAGGCCTGCGGCACCGACGCCCTGGCCGACGCGGTGGAGACCCGCCACGCGCGGCGCGGCACCCGGCGGGTCGGCTGGCCGGTCACCCGCTGGGCGGACCGGTTCCGCCGCGACCCGGTGCGCGCCGCGGGCATGGACTTCCTGCGCGACTCCTCGGACGCGGCGGCGAGCCCGGTCGCGCCGCAGCAGGCCGAGGTGGAGAAGGCCGCGGTGACCACCGCGGACGCGGTCGCCGGCGGCCTGCCCGCGCCGTGGCCCAAGCGCCTCCGCGCGGCCGCGCGCTCCGGCACCGGGGGCCTGCCCGAGGTGCTCGGCTCCGAGGTGGCGGCGGTGCTGCCCTCGGACGTCGCCGAGCCCTCCTGGTGGGGGGCGGTGCGCGCGCTGCAGTACACCCTGGTGGCGGCCGCGGGGGCGGGGCTGGCCTGGTTCGCGGTGGTGCTGGTCAGCTGGCTCGCCGGCGGCCTCACCGGCCTCGCGTTCCTGGACTCGCCGCTCTTCCTGGGGCTGGCGGCGGCCGTCGCGGCCGCGGCGCTCCTGGCCGGCTGGCTCACCTCGATCGGCTGCCGGAACCTGGTCTCCGACGCCGCCGCCAGGGAGCGCGAGGCGACCGAGGCGGCCTGCGCCGAACGGGTCGAGGCGGTGGCCGAGGAGCACGTCATCACCCCGGTCGAGCGGGAGCTGGCCCGCTACCGCTCCTTCGAGGCGGCCCTGGCCGAAGCGCGCGGCGAGGCCTGACCCCGGCCGGTCCCGGACCTCCGGGGCCGGCCGGGCGCACCCCGCCGGAACACCCCGCCCCGCCCGCGCGGTCCCGGCGGGCGCGGCCGCGAGGCCGTCGCGGGCAGGCCTTTTGAACGCCCCGCCCGGCGTCGCGCGGATCCCTTCTCCCCGTCCGCGCCGCCGCGGCCACGGTCGGCCCCGAAGGGCGGAAGGCCGCAGAGCGGGCGCTCTCCGCCGTATCGACGGGGTCGAGGCGTCCGTACGCCTCCACTGACACGGCTCCTGGTGGGGGCGGTGCCGTCGGATGCGATCCGCCCGACGCGCATCCGAGCGGCCGGCCTCTCGGAGGGCCCGCGCCCGGAGGGCGCCCGGCGGCGGGGCCGGATGGGAGAACCTCCGGGGAACGGGCCGCCTGCGGGCCTGAACCGCCGATCGCCCGGCCGGGACGCGGACCGGGCGGCCGCTCTCCGTGCCGGGGGCGTTCCGCGGGGCGGCGCCGTCGGTGCCGCGGTCTTTCTCCGGTGGTTCCGGGGCGTTCGTGTGCCGGTGTCCGGGCTCCGAATCGCCGGGGAGGTGCGGCGGACGGCGGGAGGAACGGGGCAGATCGGTTCGGAGTATCGCGAACGGCGCGGTCGGGGCCGGGCGGGCGGCCGGGTCCGGAACCAGGGCCGGTACGGGGCCGCCGCTGCCTGCGCGGCCTCGGCAATATGGCGGTTTCCCTCCCTCCTTGCACAATCGGCGATTAGGCTGTCACCGACCGTGATTCACGGCTCGGGGGCGCCGCCCGGCTGCGCCGGCGCCCCCGGCCGTCGACCCTGGGAACGGGGGGAGAACGAGGTGGCGATGGATCGGCGCGGTACGAATCCTGCGCGATCCCCGACCCGACATCCGAAGGACCTGCCCCGCCCCCTGCTGGTCTTCATGGGGGCCGTGTTCGTCTGCGCCCTGGCGGCCGCGGTGCCGGCGCTGCTCGCACTCCCGCCCGTCCGCGCCGACGACCTGCTGCTCTTCGGGGGCCTGGTGCTCTGCGCGGCGCTGTGCGTCGAGGGGATGCGCAGGCTCGGCTCGCCGCAGGGCGTCACCCGCGACCTGTTCGGCGCCTGGTGGTTCCCCACCCTCCTGCTCCTCCCGCCGGCCTACGCGATGCTCGTCCCGGTCCCGGTCTACCTGCTGCTGCAGTACCGGATCCGGCGGATCGCCGCGCACCGGCGGACCTTCAACGCCGCCTCGGTCGGCCTCGCCGGCGCCGCGGCCTCCTGGGTGTTCCATCTCGCGGCCGCGGACGCCGCCGCCACCGCCGGGGGGCCGGTGGGGGCCGCGGAGCTGCTGGCCACTCCGGAGGGAGTGCTGGCCGGGGTGGCGGCCTGCGTCCTGTTCTCCGTGGTCAACACCGGCATCATCGCCACCGCGGTCCGGCTCAGCGGCGGCGGGGCGCCGCTGCGGATGCTGTGCGGCCGGGAGGCGGTGACCGTCGGCGGGGTCGAGATCTGCGTCGGCCTCACCGCGGCGGTGCTGGCCGGGCTCTCCACGCCGCTGCTCGTGCTCGCGCTGCCGCCGGTGCTGATGCTCCAGCGCAGCCTGCTCTTCGAGGAGCTGCAGGCCGCCGCGCGCAACGACCCCAAGACCGGGCTGCTCAACGCCACCACCTGGGAGAAGGAGGCCGAGCTCGGCCTGCAGCGGGCCCGGCGGGAGAACAGCCCCGCGGCGGTGCTCATCGTCGACATCGACCACTTCAAGCGGGTCAACGACACCTACGGGCACCTGGTCGGCGACCAGATCCTGCAGGCCGTCGCCGACACCCTCGGCGGCCAGCTGCGCACCGGGGACCTGATCGGCCGGTTCGGCGGCGAGGAGTTCGTGGTGCTGCTGAGCGACGCGGACATGGCCGAGGCGTGCCGCGTCGCGGAGCGGCTGCGCTACCGGGTGGGGCTGCTCCGCCCGCCCACCGGGCAGGGCGAGATCACCATCACCGTCTCCGTCGGCATCGCGCTGCTGCCGCTGCACGGGGAGACCCTGGTCGACCTGCTCACCATCGCCGACCTCGCGCTGTACCGGGCCAAGGACGAGGGGCGGGACCGGGTCCGCCTCCCGGTCGCCGCGGGGCCCGCCGCGATCCCGGGGCAGAAGCGCGGCGAGGACGCGGTCCCGGAGCGCCGCCCGGCCGACCCCGCGGTCACCGGGGAGCCCCGGGTGCTGGAGGCCTGACGGGCCGCCGGTGCGCGGGAGCCTCCGGCGCTCCGGCGCCCCTCCGGCGCTGATCCCGGCGCCGCTGCTCTCTCCGCGCCGGTCGAGACGGCGGCGCCGAGATCGGCGCCCCGGCGGCCGTCCACAGGGCGCCGTCCACAGGCCGGGAGCACGCCGTTGCCGCGGCCCGCCGCGGTGGCGCACCGTGAGCGCATGGAAACAGCCACTCCCTGGATCTCCGTCCGCCGCCCCGGCGACGTCGTCGGAGTCGTCCCCTACCTCGTCGGATACCACCCGAGCGACGCCGTCGTCGTGGTCGGGGTGCACGGCGCGACCGGCCGGATCCGGTTCATGATGTGCTCCCGCCCGCCCCTGCCCGCCCCGGAGGACGTGGCCCGGCGCTCGCTGCGGGCGCTGCGCGACCACGGCTGTGAGAGCGCCCTGCTGATCGGCTACGGCCCGGCCGAGCGGATCACCCCGCAGGTGGACGCGTTCGCCGCGGCGGCCCGCGCGCACGGCGTCGAGCTCCGCGACGCGCTGCGGGTCACCGGCGGCCGCTACTGGTCCTACCTGTGCACCTCGCCGTCGTGCTGCCCGCCGGAGGGCAGCCCGGTCGACCCCGCCGGCTCCGCGGCGGTCGCGGAGGCGGTCGCCCGCGGGTTCAGCGCCTGGCCGGACCGGGCGGCGCTGCTGGACTCGATCTCCCCGGCCACCGGGGAGCAGCGGGCCCGGATGGACCGGGCCACGGTCGCGGCCGAGGCGCGCTGCGCCCGGTTGTGGAGCCGCCGCGAGCCCGGCGGCCACGCCCCCTTCCGCACCGCGTTCCGGGCCGAGGGGAAGCGCGCGGTCCGCGCCGCGGTGGACGGCGCCCGGGCCGGCCGCCCGCCGGAGGACCCGGCCGCCGTCGCCTGGCTCGCCCTGCTGCTCGTCTCGGTCGAGGTGCGCGACGAGGCCTGGCTCCGGATCGACCCGGCCGAGGCCGGGGTCCACGCCGACCTGTGGCGCCGGGTGCTGCGCCTGGCCGACCCCGGCTACACCGCGGCCCCCGGGTCGCTGCTGGCCTTCGCCGCCTGGCTCCGCGGCGACCTGGCCCTGGCCGACGCGGCACTGGACCGGGTGGCCGGGGCCGCCCCGGGCTACTCCATGGCGGCGCTCATCCGCCGCGCCCTGGAGGCCGGCGTGCCGCCGGGCGGCTGGCGCCCGCCCGGCGCCGAATGGCCGGTGCGGCGCGGGCCCGGCCGGCCTCCCCCGGACCGCCGGTACGGGCCCGGGCACCTGGGCGATGCCCCTAGGCTTGGAGGCATGCCGGAGTACATCTACACCATGCAGAACGTGCGCAAGGCGCACGGCGACAAAGTCGTCCTGGACAACGTGTCGGGCTCCTTCCTGCCCGGGGCGAAGATCGGTGTCGTGGGGCCGAACGGCGCGGGCAAGTCCACCCTGCTGAAGGTGATGGCCGGCGTTGAGCAGCCCTCCAACGGCGAGGCGCGCCTGATGCCGGGGTTCACCGCGGGCATGCTGGCGCAGGAGCCCCAGCTCGACCCGGACAAGACCGTGCTGGAGAACGTCGAGGAGGGCGTCGCCGAGACCAAGGCGATGCTCAGCCGCTTCAACGAGATCGCCGAGAAGATGGCGACCGACTACTCCGACGAGCTCCTCGAGGAGATGGGCAGGCTCCAGGAGCAGCTCGACCACCGCAACGCCTGGGACCTGGACAGCCAGCTCGCGCAGGCGATGGACGCGCTGCGCTGCCCGCCCGGGGACGCCGCGGTCACCAGCCTCTCCGGCGGTGAGAAGCGCCGGGTCGCCCTCTGCCGCCTGCTGCTGGAGCAGCCCGACCTGCTGCTGCTCGACGAGCCCACCAACCACCTGGACGCGGAGAGCGTGCAGTGGCTGGAGCAGCACCTGGCGAAGTACCCCGGCACCATCGTCGCCATCACCCACGACCGCTACTTCCTGGACCACGTGGCCACCTGGATCTTGGAGCTGGACCGCGGCCGTTTCTACCCCTACGAGGGCAACTACACGACCTACCTCGACAACAAGGCCGCCCGCCTCAAGGTCGAGGGCCAGAAGGACGCCAAGCAGGCCCGGCGGATCTCCGAGGAGCTGGAGTGGGTCCGCTCCAACGCCAAGGCCCGCCAGACCAAGAGCAAGGCCCGGCTGCAGCGGTACGAGGAGATGGCCGCCGAGGCCGCCAAGACCCGCAAGCTGGACTTCGAGGAGATCCAGATCCCGCCGGGCCCGCGGCTGGGCGGCACCGTCGTCGAGGTCAAGAACCTCACCAAGGGCTACGGGGACCGCGTCCTCATCGACGGCCTGAGCTTCTCCCTGCCGCCCAACGGCATCGTCGGTGTCATCGGCCCCAACGGCGTCGGCAAGACCACCCTGTTCAAGATGCTCGTCGGCGAGGAGCAGCCGGACTCCGGCTCGGTCACCGTCGGCGACACGGTGAAGGTCTCCTACGTCGACCAGTACCGGGCCGGCATCGCCGACGACAAGAACGTCTGGGAGGCGATCTCCGACGGGGAGAGCTTCATCCAGGTCGGCAACGTGGAGATCCCCAGCCGGGCCTATGCCGCGGCGTTCGGGTTCAAGGGCTCCGACCAGCAGAAGCCGGCCGGGGTGCTGTCCGGCGGCGAGCGCAACCGGGTCAACCTGGCGCTCACCCTGAAGCAGGGCGGCAACCTGCTCCTGCTGGACGAGCCCACCAACGACCTCGACGTGGAGACGCTGGGCTCGCTGGAGAACGCGCTGCTGGACTTCCCCGGCTGCGCCGTGATCACCTCGCACGACCGGTGGTTCCTGGACCGTGTCGCCACCCACATCCTGGCCTGGGAGGGCGGCTCGGACTGGTTCTGGTTCGAGGGCAACTTCGAGTCCTACGAGAAGAACAAGATCGAGCGGCTCGGCCCGGAGGCGGCCCGCCCGCACGCGGTCACCCACCGCAAGCTCACCCGGGACTGATCCGGACCGGCCGTCGCGGCCCCGGTCCGGCGCCCTCCGCACGGGGCGCCGGGCCGGGGGTTGCGCGGCGGCCGCCCCCACCGCATAAGCTGGGCGGCGACTATGACTTCCGCGCGCGATGACCAAGTGACGTTCTATGACGCCGTCGGCGGCGAGGAGGCCTTCACCCGCCTCGTCCGCCGGTTCTACGAGGGCGTCGCCGACGATCCGGTGCTCCGGCCGATGTACCCGGAGGAGGACCTGGGCCCGGCTGAGGAGCGGCTGCGGCTCTTCCTCATCCAGTACTGGGGCGGCCCGCGCACCTACAACGAGCTCCGCGGCCACCCCCGGCTGCGCATGCGGCACGTGCCGTTCCGGATCGGCGCCGCCGAGCGGGACCGCTGGCTGGCGCACATGCGCACCGCCGTCGGCTCCCTCGAACTCCCCGAGGCGCTGGAGGCGCGGCTGTGGGAGTACATGGTCTACGCCGCGCACAGCATGGTGAACGTCCCCGAGGACGAACCGGTCCGGCAGGTCGCCGACCCCACCGGGATCACCGTCGCCCGGGGCGCGGAGGCCGACCGCTCCGGGGAGGACCCGGACGACGGCGAGACCGTCACGATCTCCCTGAAGTGACCGGCGCCGCCGCCACCGCGGCGGCGGCGAACAGCGCGCTCACCGCGAACACGGCGGGCAGCCCGGCCCCGGTGATGACCGCCGCCATCAGCACCGGCGTCAGCGTCGTGCTGACCGCCTGGAGCCAGTTCTGCACGGCCAGGGCCCGGCCGGCCCAGGAGGTCCCGGCGATCTCGGCGACCGAGGTGAAGGTCAGCCCGTTGTGGCACATCGACAGCACCAGGCAGCCGAGCAGCAGCGGGACCGCGGTCCACGGCAGCGCGGCCGGTGCGGCGGCGAGCAGCAGCAGCGCCGCGCAGGACACCGCGGACAGCGCCCGCACCGGGCGCATCCGCTCCCCGGTCCGGTCCGAGAGGACCCCCAGCAGCAGCCGGCCCAGCGCCCCGGGGACCTGGGCGGCGGCCACCACCGCGCCCGCGGCGGGCGCGGCCCAGCCGTGCTCCTCCACCAGGTAGACCAGGGCGTAGGTCATCAGCGCGATCTGCGGGACGCCCAGCAGCATGCTCACCCCGTGCACCCGCCACAGCGCCCGCTCCCGGTACGGGGAGCTCCGGCGGCCGGGGGCGGCGGCGCCGGAGGCACCGGCGGCCCGCCCGTCCGCGTCCGCCCCGGCCGCGCGGGACGGCGGCGCGGACAGCAGCAGCACCAGCGGCACCGAGGCGGCCGCCGCGGCGGCCGGGAGCATCATCGCGCCGAGGAACCCCCACCGCTCCGCGGCCGCGGGCAGGGCCAGCGCGGCCAGCCCCATGCCCAGCGGCAGCGCCGACTGCCGGATCCCCATCGCCAGCCCGCGCTCCCGGGCGGAGAACCAGGACAGGATCAGCCGCCCGCTCGCCGCGTTCACCGGGCCGCCGGCCGCCCCCGCCAGCAGCAGCACGCCGCCGACCCCCAGCGGGCCGCGCACGGCGGCGAGCAGCCCCAGCGCCCCGGCGGTCAGGGCCAGGCTCAGCGCCATGGTGGCCCGCTCGCCGAACCGGTCGATCACCACGCCCCAGGCGAGCAGGGTCAGCAGCAGCCCGAACGCCGGCAGCCCGGCGAGCATCCCGGCCTGCGCGGTGGTCATCCCGTAGGCGTCCCGGAGCTGCGGCAGGACGAAGGGCACCCCGTACATCGCGGTGACGCCGGCCACCTGGGCGGCCATGCTCACAGAGAGGATCACCCAACGATTGCGCACCCGCACCCGGCCAGGGTAGTTCGCCCCGCTCCGCCCGCCGCGCGCGGCCCCTCCGCTCCGCCCCGGACCGCATGCGAGCACCTCCGCCGCGGGCGGTCCCGCCGCGCGCCCGGCGCGGCACCGGCGGCGGTGCACCGGTCCGGCACAGGGGCAAGGGGAGGGCCCGGCGGCAAGGCGAACGGGATCCGGGCCGGGGACCGGCGTTCTTCCGGCCCGTGCAGG